>JAFQQD010000031.1 GCA_017411435.1 Clostridia bacterium | reverse complement strand
TCAATAACTGTATCAGCCCCACTTATGGTAAGGTTGCCATGAGCAGATATACCTTTGTCATATTTTGAACTTAATGAGAATTTACCACCGGTTATTTCAATTTCATCCTGACAATGAATAGCGTGCGATGCAGAATTTATATTTGTTTCACCGCCGGATATAACCATCATCCATTCAGCATTGATACCCTTAGTTGATTTTTCAAATTCCACATCTGCCTCATCCATTTCCCAAATACCTCTGCGAGGAACTTCTTCTGTAGTCTCTGTTGTAGTTTGCGTGTTCCCAATTGGAGTGCCATTGGTTTCGATATTTATTGTTCCTGCTGAAATATTAACAATGGATTCACAGTCAATTCCATCGTTTACAGAAGCTATATTAACTGTTCCGCCTGTCATATTAAAGGTATCGTTAATATGAATACCATCGGATGTTGCATTTATAGTTATGTTTCCATTTTCAATATTTAGGTTATCCGATGCCTTAATTCCGTGACCTGCCGAAGATTCTATATTAAGACTTCCGTTACCTTTGATTTCAAGATTTTCTTTTGAATAGATTGCACCATCTTCGCTGTTTTTTGCAATAAGGTAATTTTCAGTTCCGTCTGTTAAAGTAATATATACTTTGTCTGCATCTTCTACAAAAATACAAGGATTTTCGCTTGATGTAATCTTAGCTCCACTTAATCTGATTTTAACCTTTTCTTTTGTAGAAATTGTGATATTTCCGTCAGAAAGTGTTCCGCTTACGGCAAAATCTCCGCCTTGCGTGATTTTAATCTGATTATTGGTAATTTCAATACCTTCGCCCTCGTAGGTCATACTGTCAAGATTAATTGAGCCTATATTTTCTTTCCAAGAATCATCTTCGTCATCATCAGAGGTAATAATTACTTTTTTATTATCCTCATCCCAATCCACATCAAGACCAAAGCTTTCGGAAATTGCACGGGCAGGTACTAATGTTCTGCCTGAAACAATTTGTGCAGGGACTTCCAATGTAACTGTTTCATATATTGGATTACCTTCTTCATCAGTATCTCCTTTATCAATCTGTAAGTCGGCTGAATCAATAGAAAGTGTAATAGTTTTTTTGTTCTTTCTTGCTGAAACAGTCTGCGTATCGTTATCCCATTTTACGAGAGCACCGATTTCTTCGAATATTTTACGGAGAGGAACCATTGTTCTTCCGTCAATGATTTTGGGTTTTACATCAAATTCTACTTTCTTTCCGTCAAGTTCCACGATGATTTCATCAGCAGATACACTTGATACACCTATGAGCAGGCTAACCGCAAGACTCAAACACAAAATAACTGACAATAATTTTTTCATTTACTTTCACCTCATCATTTCATTTTTAAGGGTGCGCCAACTGCAAGAATGATGTTCAGATTGCCGTTTCTGCACCGTAGCTCGTTTATAAATTCCTGCTCATCCTCATCGTGAAGCATTATAACATTATAATTAAGTTCAAAAAGCGAGCCTAAGTCTGTGGTCTTAATTCTTGTAAGTGTATATTTTTTTGTGTATTTTTTAAGTATTTCATCAAAAGCACCCTGATAGTTAAGACTTTCGGGAATTGTTATCCTGAGTGTTTTTTCTGCTGATTTCTTTTCAAATAATCCAAATTTTTCAATAAGAATCATAACAACACAGAGAAGGACTACAAAAATTGCACCATATCCATAAAGTCCAACACCGCAAGCAAGGCCAGCTGCAATATCAAAGAAAATAAAACCTATGTCCTTTGGATCTCCGGGAGCACTCCTGAAACGGATAATAGAAAGTGTTCCCGCTAAACTAAATGCTCTTGCTATGTTGCTACCCACAAACATAATTATAACAGATAAGATAATCGGGAGCATCAAAAGTGTTACTGCCATACTTCTCTGATAGTTTTCTTCTTGGGTTTTATAGTAGGTAAGCCCGATGACAGCACCGAACACTATAGCCACAAGCATTGTTATAACTGCACCGCTAACTGTAATATCGGCTGATACATTAGATAAAATTACATTAAATAAATTATCCATCTTAAACCACCTCTTTGTGTTTCTGTTCTGTTTCGTATATGTCGGTACGATTTATCATATTTTTATATTCTGTACCATACTTGGAAAAGCTTCTTCTTTTTATGTTTAATTCATCCAGCATATGCGTAAGCCACAAAGGTTTTGCAAGGGATGTTTTAATTTCCATAAGGTACATATCATCGGGGAGAAGTTTTTCTCCATAATCGCCCTTATCCAAAGCTAAATCATATCGTCTTGAACGGATATTCATATCAAAGGATATTCTAAGGTCTTTGTTATCTCTTTCAAAATATGCAATTCTGTCATAAGCCAAGTATAGCTTGGGATATAAGTCATACACCTTCAAGAAGTATTCAATTTCGTGAAGCACTTGTGTATTCATATATTCCTTTGGCTCAGGAGCTTTGCCTGTGGTAACAAAATCATAGGCTTCAGAAAGTCTTAATGTTGTTCTGCGTTTGTTTACAATGCCTTTGTATTTCTTTTTTATTTCAAGAAACACCTTGGAATCGGCATCCGGCACACCGTATGAGCGAAGCCTTAATTTTTCCTTGTAATCCGGTTTTGATAACGATGTTCTTATAAGGTAATCATCAGGAGTATCAAAATAAATGTTTGAAATAGTGTAGGGGATATGGTCTTTATTATGTGAGTCCATATCCATATGTTCATCAAGGATTTTTATTGTCTTTTCAAATGTTACACCGTCTATGAGATACTTGTGCTCGTATCGGTTAAAAACCTCTGTTGCCAACCCAATCACCTCCGTTACGGTGTAAATGGTAACATTCCAAAGTTAAATATCAGTTAAACAGAAAAAAGGAAGTTAATGAACTTCCTTTTCGTCAAAAGAATTATAAAAAACTGTTTCTTCCATTGGCCTGAACTGGCTGTGATACTCATGGGGAGTGGCGTCAGGCGAAGGATACCCCATAACAAGAAGTGCAACGGGCACAATGTTTTCGGGGAGATTAAACTCCTCTCTCATTTTTGCAGGGTTAAAATGCATTACCCATGTGCTTCCCACACCTTCGTTTTCTGCAGCAAGCATCATATGTGTTGCAACAATACTTGCATCAACAACTCCGCTTTTTTCGCCGTCATACTTACGGGTCCAGCACTCATCGTCATTATAACAAACAAGCATCGCGCACTTTGTT
Source organism: Clostridia bacterium (assembly GCA_017411435.1). GTDB lineage: Bacteria > Bacillota > Clostridia > UMGS1883 > UMGS1883 > UMGS1883. The sequence continues at coordinate 190,993 of JAFQQD010000031.1, read as the reverse complement.
CCAAAATGTGCACGACTACAATTCTGTAGCTTTTCTATTGCCTCAGGCGTATTTATAACAAGTACTCTGTACGCTTGAAAATTACACGCGGTAGGGGCAAGGTGTGCAGCCTCCAGGATTTTATCAATTGTTTCTTTTTTCACAGGTTCATCGGTAAAAGAGCGCACCGAATAGCGTTTTTTTATAAGCTCAAAATATTCCATAGTAGTCCTCCTTAATATTTATATTTGGGTTGCATCTTCTTTAAGAATATTATAACCGCAAAAAGTGACAGTCCCTCAGCCATAATAACAGCAAACCATATTCCGTCAAGACCGAATAACAGCGGCAGAACGAGAATTGACACAACCTGAAAAAGCAGTGTTCTTAAGAATGAAATTATTGCCGAAACAAGACCGTCATTAAGCGCTGTAAAAAATGACGAACCGAAAATATTGAATCCGACAATAAGGAAAGAGAAGCAGTAGATTACAAATCCCCGTACAGTCATATCAAGAAGCTCTCTGTCATATCCCACAAAAATCCTTGAAAGGGGCCTTGCCAGAAGGAGTGACACTACCGTCATAAAAACTGAAACAACAAGAATTATCACAGTGCTCATCCTACGCAGCCTTTTAAGCTCGTTGTGATTATTTGCCCCGTAATGGAAGCTTATAATCGGTGCACTTCCTACGCAGAAACCGATAAATGCCGAAATAAAGACAAACCCGACATACATTATAACACCATATGCCGCAACACCGTCTTCACCGGAAAACTTCATCAACTGGAAGTTATAAAGTATTGTGACAATCGACATTGAGATATTTGTCATCATTTCGCTGCTGCCGTTTGTACAGGATTTAATAAGGTCGCGGACATTTATTCTTGCCTTTGTAAGCTTAAGAGGGGATTTTTTTGAAAAAACAAAGTATAAAAGGGGAACAAGACCTCCGACAAGCTGGCTTATGGCAGTTGCTATTGCTGCGCCCATAAGTCCCCAACTGAAAACAGCTACAAAAAGAGCATCAAGTACAATGTTAGTTACCCCTGCACCAACCGTAACCCACATTGCAAACTGCGGTTTTTCAGCAACAATGAAAAAAGACTGAAATTCATTTTGCAGAATAAATGCAAACATAGAGGGAAGCAATATACTTGCGTAAAGTGTACAGTCGGAAAGCATTGACCCTCTTGCACCGAGTGAATAAGCGATTGGTCTTATAAAGAAGGCTCCCAAGACTGAAACAATCAGACTGAAAACAAGTGAAACATAAACAAGCATTGAGAAAGTCTCATTTGCTTTTTCTTTCTTTCCTTCGCCTAAATATCTTGCAACAAGCGCGCTTCCGCCAGTGCCGATCATAAATCCGATACCACCGATTATTAAGAATACGGGCATAATCAGATTTATCGCTGCGAAGGGCGTTTTCCCCGCAAAGTTTGAAACGAATATTCCGTCCACCACACCGTATATGGATGTAAAAATCAGCATTATTACAGATGGTATAGTGAAACGGATAAGTTTTTTATATGTAAAACTGTCTGAAAGCTGAATATTCATAATATATCTCCTCTGCAGTATGCTATTTTACCATATATAAATCAAAAAGGCAAGGGGGATAACAGCCTCTTGCCTTTTCTTGCCGTATAGGAAATTGCGTGTTTTTATCGCGAGCAACATTTGTTGGTTTTAAGTTTGGTTGGGGCGCGAAATGGGTGAAGCGGCACGCTTCTTTCTTACCGTATAGGAAATTGCATGTTTTTATCGCGAGCAACATTTGTTGGTTTTAAGTTTGGTTGGGACGCGAAATGGGTGAAGCGGCACGCTTCTTTCTTACCGTATAGGAAATTGCGTGTTTTTATCGCGAGCAACATTTGTTGGTTTTAAGTTTGGTTGGGACGCGAAATGGGTGAAGCGACACGCTTCTTTCTTAGCCTTTTGAAATTTCGTCTGTGAATATATCTGCAATTTCCTGTGCGTATTCGCGCGCGAAAGAATGTCCTATTACATTTATAACGGCTTGTGAACGCTTCGGTATTACAATTGCCCAGCCATTATCAAACGAAACCTTTATTGAGTCATGAGTTTCACATTCTTCTACATTATGATTTTTGCAAAGCTCCCTTATTACTTTTTCCTGATTTGATACCGCGCATCCCACTTCCATCGAAACTGTGTGAGTTATGGGGATTTCGCTCTGAAGTGCCTCAATAGTGGTGTTTTGAGTGTGAAGAAAATCAAGAAGAAGAATAATCGCGCCTACAGCGTCAAACTGATATATAAACTGCTGAAGATAAGAAGCATGAGTGCTTTTTGAAAGCTCATTCATAAGACATGGCGGACTTATATTCGTGCGGCAGATTTCACTTTCAAATTTTTCCGCCATTATCTCAATACTGTCGGGGGCTGAAACGGGAACGAAAACTCTCGCATGGGGAAAAGATTTCATAATGATGAGTGATACAAGTGCGCAGTAATCAAAAGTTGAGAGAATTTCGCCCGAGTTTTTGACGATTGAAAGCTTCTCGCATTTGTAGTCGCAGACAGCACCAAAATCGTAATTTCCTGATTTTAAGATGTGTAAAAAATCCTCATCCTCTTTATCGGTAAAGGTAAATTCGCACTTAAGGTCATTTGCAGCGCTTTTTAAGAGGTCCTGTGCCCATAAATTGGGGCAGTTGATAAGAAGCTTTGCCCCAAGCGGTTTCCCGGATGTGGAATTTATAAGATGCTTAAGGTAGTAGAGCTTATATTCAAAGAGATAATCAACCTCTGAAATATTCTGTGCACTTTCGCGCTTTGCTTCCTTGCTTTCTACAAGACGGGAAAGTTTTTGAAGCTCCTCATTTTCAATATCGGCACCAAACGAATTCATAATATCAATGCTTGAATAGAAATTACCGTCATTACTGTAACCACTCAGTGCAATACCGCCGTCAAGATTGTAGAAACGAACTGCACTTCGCGTGATAGGAAGCGGTTCTTCTCCCAAATCATAGGCCTTGCCACCGCCTGATAAAATTCCTGAAATGAGTGCATTTTTTATCATCACGCTTCCGCAGAATCCTCCGTCTGAAACTGCTATTTTTTTACCCAGAACAGATACTGCGCTTCTGCCGAGTGTTGCGGCAAATTCAGGCGTTATTTCGCAGTTTACAATTCCGCTTGCACTGCCGTCTTCAAACATTGAACGCATTGAGGTTTTTTCCCATATTACATTTTCACAGAGGGTGCTCTCGTCCTCGATATATTTTTCAGGCCAGATATGAACACCGCTTTTTATGGTGCAATGCTTACCTATTTTTGTGCCGAATCCAATCACGCTTCCCTCGTATGCGGCACTTTCAAACCCTATATTCACATTTTTTCCCAAAATAGCGCCTCTGAGAGAGCTACCCTCGCTGACTGATGAGTTGTCCATTATAATGCTTCTTTTAATCCCTGCAAAGCAGTCCACACTGACGCCCTCGCCAATCTGTGTATACGCCTCGATGCGTGCGCCTTTTGATATAAAGCTGTTTTTTCCGATATACACAGGCGGGACAATCACGCTTCCCTGCATTACAGTAGCGTTTTCGTCAATCCACACGGAAGGTGCCTTCTCATCACACGGAAAAGGAAGAGAAATCTTCTTATCCATAAAATCGCGGCTGCATTTGTGATAGCTTTCAAAGTCAGATATGCTTTTGATATAACAGGAGGCAGAGTAAGAAAGAACCTTTGAAGACGAGCAAAGCCTTTCAACGAGCGTTAAAATATCAGTACAGTCAGGTGCCGAAGTCCCCTTGGGTACAATCATAATGCCCATAAATGAACTGCCTGACGGATGAGCAAAATCAATAAATCTTTTATAGCCTGTAACGCGGAAATCACTGTCGGAAGCGACATAACCGAACCCATTTTCTCCTTCAAGAGGCTTTGTAACAATCAGCGCAGAAGAATCGAAGGAATTTACAAGCGATGTTATATCAATATCTGTCAGAATGGAGTCGCTTATCAGCAGAGTATCGTCTGCAGCGAAGAATTCATCAAGACTCTTTACAGGCTCAAATGAAATTCTCATATCTGCTATTTTTACCGATGAAAAATGCTTCTCTACTTCGCCTGCCAGAAAGTCTGTGCAAAATGTCACATTATTTATCCCGTGACGGTGCAGAAGTCTTATAGTATGCTCTGCTACGGGGTGCCCCATTATAGGTAGCATAGAAACAGGAAGAGAGCATGTAACAGGGCGAAGTCTGTTTCCCTCGCCCGAGGAAATTATCACTGCTTTCAATATAAACACTCCTTATTTTTCAGAAATTTGCAAAACAATTTCATTGTCGTCAGTTACGCTTAAAAAACTGACACTTTTATAACTTTTTATGTTATACTCAGAAAGCTTCTTCTGAAGCCATTTTTCGCTCAGTCCCGCACCTCTTAAATTTTTCTCACGCAGAACTCCGTCCGAAATAATTGTGTGAGGCACATGTGTCTGCGGAGGAGAAAGGCCTAAATCACTACATACAACGGGTCGCTCTGATTCAACAGGGATTATGGAGAGCTGACCGTTGGTTTCTATAATAGCGCTGTCAATCTGTGAAACTGAGCTGTATCCTGCAAGTCTGAGTTGCTCCATAACATCATCTACGCAGATGCGTAGCCTTTTAAGCTCGCGCATTATTATTTTGCCGTTTTTTATTATCTGCACAGGCGAGCCGGTAATGATTTTGCGCATAGTCTCGCTTTTGATTACTAAAACTGAAAAGAGAAGTTCCATTAATACCAATGCGAAAATGGGAATTATACCGCGGAAAACCCCCACACCTTTTTCCCCCAACGGGATTGAAGCAAGGTCTGATATCATCAGCGCAACAACAAATTCTGACGGCTGAAGTTCGCCAAGCTGTCTTTTACCCATAATGCGCATTGCCGCAACAACACATAAGTATAGTATTATCGTACGAAAAAACAGAGTCAATCAAATACACTCCTTTACAGAGTAGTATCTCAAAAACAAAAAAAGAAATTCCCAATTTGAGAATTTCTTTTTTATGTTTATACTGTTTTATGATACATCAGTCATATCAATATAGAGCTTTCCGTTTTCTGCAATAAATTCTTTTCTGCCCTGAAGATTATCGCCAAGGAGTAAATCAAATGTTGCCGCCATTTTTTCAGGGTCCTCGCTTTTAACCTTTATCAGTCTGCGCGTCTCGGGATTCATGGTGGTCTGCCACATCATATCGGGCTGATTTTCGCCAAGACCCTTGCTGCGCTGAATGTTGACACCCTTTTCAGGAAGATTTGAGAGAATTTCCGCCTTTTCGCGCTCATTATATGCAAAATAGGAATTATCTTTGTGCGTGATTTCAAACAGAGGAGATTCAGCGATATATACTTTGCCCTCGTCAATTAGCGTGGGAACAAGACGGTAAAGCATCGTAAGAATAAGTGTTCGAATCTGGAAACCGTCAACATCGGCATCGGTACAGATAATAACCTTATCCCAGCGAAGATTGTTGATGTCGAACGCATTCATATCCTTATTATGCTTTGTGTGAATTTCAACACCGCAACCGAGCACCTTGAGAAGGTCAGTTATAATTTCACTTTTGAAAATCTTTTCAAAATCCGCTTTAAGACAGTTAAGAATCTTTCCTCTTACGGGGATGATTGCCTGAAATTCCGCATCTCTGCCGAGCTTACAAGCACCCAGTGCACTGTCGCCCTCAACTATATAAAGTTCGCGCCGTGACACTTCCTTTGTTCTGCAATCAACAAACTTTTGCACGCGGTTTGTTACATCCATCGTGCCCGTCAGCTTCTTTTTAATGTTTGCGCGGGTTTTTTCAGCAGTTTCACGGCTTCTCTTATTAAGAAGAACCTGATTTGTGATTTTTTCAGCTTCAGGACGGTTTTCGATGAAGTATATCTCAAGATTTTTGCGAAGAAAATCCGTCATCGCTTCCTGAATAAACTTGTTTGTAATGCTCTTTTTCGTCTGATTTTCATAACTTACAACCGTTGAGAAGCAGTTGGTTACAAGAATCAAGCTGTCGGAAATATCATTAAATGTAATCTTCGATTCGTTCTTATTATATTTGTTATTCTGCTTGAGGTATGAATCAACTGCACTTACAAGCGCACTTCTTGTCGCCTTGTCGGGCGCACCGCCGTGCTCAAGAAAGCTTGAGTTGTGGTAGTATTCAATAAGCTGAACATCATTTGAAAATGCAAATGCCGCACTCATCTTAACCTTGTAATCTTTCATATCATCACGGTCACGGCCCGTGCTTTCACCCTCGCAGAAAGAGGTATTTGATATGCGCTTTTCGTTTTCGGGGCAAAGCTCGTTTATATAGTCAACTATGCCGTTATCGTAGCGGAATTCGTGCTTTATTACTTCACTTCCGTTATGGTAGTTAAGCTTAAAGGTAAGACCTGCATTTACAACCGCCTGTCTTTTAAGTGATTCAATGAAGAAATCAATCGGGATATTTATGTCAGTAAATACCTCAAGGTCGGGACGCCACTTTATAGTGGTACCCGTTGAGCGATACTTCTTTTCTTCCTTGAACAAACCGCCTACATTTTCGCCCTTTTCAAAGTAAAGCGTATGTTCATAACCATCGCGGTTAACGGTAACATTCATATATTCGGCACTGTACTGCGTAGCACACAGACCAAGACCGTTAAGACCGATTGCGTAGCCGTAGTTGCCGTCTGCTTCCTTGTCGTACTTACCGCCTGCGTAAAGCTCGCAGAAAACAAGCTCCCAGTTGTACTTTTCTTCCTTGGGATTCCAGTCAAGCGGTATTCCGCGGCCATAGTCCTTAATCTCTATGGACATATCGTTAAAACGCGTTACCTCAATAACCTTGCCGTAGCCTTCCTTGGCTTCGTCAATGGAGTTTGACACTATTTCAAATACGCTGTGCTGACAGCCTTCAAGTCCGTCAGAACCGAAAATAACACCCGGTCTTTTACGAACTCGGTCAGCACCCTTAAGCGCGGTAATACTTTCATTACCGTAGGTTTTCTTCGCCATCTGGGTATCCTCCTTGAGCAAGTTTTCAAACTTACTTCTGTTTTTAGTATAGGGTTGTTAAGGGGTGCCCCCTTATTTGTTTTGTATCTCAGCAGCCTTTAATGTATTCTTCATAAGCATTGCTATTGTCATGGGACCAACACCGCCGGGAACGGGAGTGATTGCACTTGCAATCTCGCATACACTGTCGTAATCAACATCTCCGCAAAGTTTTCCGTTTTCATCGCGGTTCATACCGACATCAATTACAATCGCGCCTTCCTTAACCATATCGGCAGTAATGAATTTTGCCTTGCCGACTGCCGCAACTAAGATATCTGCGCGGCGGCAGACTTCCTTAAGATTCTTTGTGCGACTGTGACAGATTGTAACAGTTCCGTTCTCGTGAAGAAGAAGCATCGCCTGAGGTTTTCCGACAATATTGCTTCTGCCTACAACGACACATTCTTTACCGCATACATCAATGTTTGTCAGGCGGATAAGTTCCATAACACCTGCAGGTGTGCAGGGCAGAAAATCGAAATTACCAATCATAATCTTACCCACATTTACGGGATGGAATGCGTCAACATCCTTTTCGGGGCGGATAGCAAGAAGGACCTTCTCGCTGTCAATTCCATTGGGAAGAGGAAGCTGAACTAAAATGCCGTTAATTTCCTTTTTGTTATTTAATGTATCGATAAGAGCGAGAAGTTCTTCCTCGGTTGTTTCTTTGGGAAGAGCATACTCCTCAGAATAGAATCCGCACTCCTCGCACGCCTTCTTTTTATTATTTACATAAACACGGCTGGCACTATCATCGCCTACGATGATTACCGCAAGTCCGGGATTAATGCCTTTTTCCTTTAACTCCTCTGTTTTTTTTCGAAGGTCCTCTTTGATTTTTATTGAGAGCTGCTTTCCGTTTAATATCTGTGCTGCCATTTTCTTTTCTCCTTTCAGGTTTTATAAGGCACTCGGGACCAAATCCGATAAGGTCGCTTCGTCCTGCCTTCACAAGTGCTTCCTGCACCAATTTATAATTTTCCTTTCTTGACGACTGCAAAAGTGCCCTTTGCAGTGCCTTTTCGTGTGGGTCACGGGGCACATACACCTTTTTCATCGTCCTTGGGTCAAGCCCCGTATAGAACATTGCCGTTGACAGTGTTCCGGGCGTAGGGTAAAAATCCTGCACCTGCTCGGGACGGATATTATTTTTTCTTAAATATACCGCAAGCTCAATCGCATCACGAAGCGTGCTTCCCGGATGACTTGACATCAGGTAGGGAACAAGATACTGCTCCTTGCCGATTTCTTTATTTATGTCGTAGAATTTACGGCAGAATTTTTCGTAAACCTTCACACCGAGTTTACCCATGTAGTGAAGTACATTACTGCTGATATGCTCAGGCGCCACCTTAAGCTGTCCACTCACATGGTGCTGGCAAAGTTCATAGAAGAAACTGTCGTCCTTATCTGCAATAAGATAATCGTAACGGATACCGCTGCGGATGAAAACTTTTTTTACTTTCGGCAGTGCGCGCAGTTTACGAAGCAATTCAAGATAATCCTTATGACTTACCTCTGCATTGGGGCAAACTGACGGATAAAGACACTGCTTATCACGGCAGGTTCCGCTTTTAAGCTGCTTTTGACACGCAGGTGCGCGGAAATTCGCCGTAGGGCCTCCGACATCGTGGATATATCCCTTAAAATCCTTGTCCCATATCAGCTTCTGCGCCTCTGCCAGAATAGATGCCTGACTTCTTGCCTGAACGACTCTGCCCTGATGAAAAGTCAGCGCACAGAACGAACAGCTGCCAAAGCATCCGCGTGAAGAAGTAATTGAAAACTTAACTTCCTCAAGGGCGGGAATACCGCCGTCTTTGTCGTAGACGGGGTGCCACGCACGCATATAATTAAGGGCATAAACCTTGTCCATCTCTTTTTGAGTAAGAGGCATAGCCTGTGGCAATTGCACAAGATAACGGTCCCCGTGCTGCTGCACAAGGATTTTGCCGCGCACCGCATCCTGCTCATAATACTGCATCGCCGCGGCTCTTGCATAGCTTTCCTTATCCTCGCACACTTTTTCAAACGAGGGGAGAGTGATTGAATTCTTTGGTACCTTATCGGAAATATAGCAGGTACCGTGAAGATTTGTTATACGGCTTATCGGTATGCCGTCTGAAAGTTTTTCAGCAATAGCAAGTAGTGTACGCTCACCCATACCGAATACAAGCATATCAGCACCACTGTCGATAAGAATACTCCTGCGCACCTTATCCTGCCAGTAATCATAATGCGCAAAGCGGCGTAAACTTGCCTCTGTCCCTCCAATAATTACGGGGATATCGCAAAATGCCGCGCGCGCCATATTTGAATATACAATAACGCATCTGTCGGGACGAAGCCCGGCCTTTCCACCGGGGGAGTAGACATCGCTGCTGCGTCTTTTCTTTGATGCAGTATAGTGATTTACCATTGAATCTATTACACCGCCCGAAATTAAAACGCCAAGCCTTGGCTTACCGTAACGGGAAAGTGCCGCAGGGTCATTTCTGTCGGGCTGTGGACAGATGCAGACACGGTATCCGTTTGACTCAAGAAGCCTTGCAAGAAGGCTTGTGCCGAACGAAGGGTGGTCTACATACGCGTCTCCTGATACGAAAAGGAAGTCGTAATAATCCCAACCTGAATTATCCATATCCGATTTTGAAATCGGTAAAAAATCATTACTCATAGTTCTAATCCCTCAATATTATATTATAATATAATATGGGTATTTTTTCAAGAAAAATGTGAAAGTTCTTATGCTGAATTGATTGTAAAAAATTTTTATAAATGGCTTTACTGCGTCAAATTGTTACATATTAATTAATTCTTATGTAAAAAAAGACAAAGAAACCCTTTGAAACCATATGGAAAAATATGTAAAATAAATAGAGCGAAGGGGTATAAAAAACTGACTATTGAATTTGGAGTTTCAGCGATATAAAATTCAGGCAGAGGGGAGTGGCAGATATGAAAGAGAAAAAGTACATTGTGCAAAAAGAAACTCAAAACGAAAAAGGTGACAAAATTTATTTGTGTTATTTTATAACAGAGGGCAAAGACGGCCTTTTTGGCGTGGGCATTGACATGTATACGCAGATGGCAAACCGAAGAACTGCGAAGGAAGGAAAATATGTGGATAATATTTTTACCACAAAAAGCGAGGCACAGCTTTTTATAAATATGATTTCAAAGGGGTGCGTAACACCGACAACCCTTGTTGATATTATAGAAGACAAAAACTTTCAAAAAATAGAAAAAAACACTTGCATTTGCAAAAAGAGTGTGATATAGTAGTCGGGTAAAAAGCGGTCCTCTGCATTTCTTTCGTACGAACGCTTTATTTTTACCGCCAGTATGGTGGGTTATGAAAGGAGAGATTTGAGTGGACGTTTTGAAGGCGATTACTCAGGAACAGATCAGAACTGACCTTCCCAAACTTGAAATCGGTGATTATGTAAAGCTGTATGTAAAGGTTAAGGAAGGTGCAAAGGAAAGACTTCAGATGTTTGAAGGTACCGTTATCTCTAAGAAGCATGGCGGCATCCAGGAAACATTTACTGTAAGGCGTCTTTCATACGGTGTCGGTGTTGAAAGAACATTCCCTGTTAATTCACCCAGCCTTGATCATATTGAGGTTGTAAGACACGGTAAAGTTAAGCGTGCTAAACTGTACTATCTGCGTGACAGAGTTGGTAAGGCAGCTAAAGTTAAGGAAAGACTTTAATAGTCAAGAGAGGGAGTCTGTCACATGGCAGATTCCCTTTTCATTTTAAGACAGGGGGAGCAGCCCCGTGTTTTTTAGGAGGCTTTCAAAAATGGAAGAAAAGGATATGAATTTAACTCAGGAAACAGTTAATGAAGATAAAAAACCTGAAAAAAGTGCGAAGAATGAATTTATCGAGTGGGTACAGGCAATAGTAATTGCCGTTGTACTTGCTCTTGTAATCCGTAATTTCGTATTTACTGTTGTGCGCGTGGACGGTCAGTCTATGGAGCCGACCTATCAGCACAGCGACCGCCTCATCGTATGGCGCCTCGGGTACGAGCCTGAAAACGGAGATATAGTTGTATTCAATCCTCCGGGAAAAGGCGAAAATGTTTATTGGATTAAGAGAATTATCGCAACTGAGGGACAGCATGTTGAAATTGACTATGATACAAACGCTGTTTATGTTGACGATGAAAAACTTGACGAGCCGTATCTTGGAGAGCCGATGTATGACAAGGCATATCTTCCCATAAAGGAACTTGATGTGCCGGAGGATTGCGTGTTTGTCCTGGGAGATAACAGAAATAACTCTACAGACGGCAGAGTAATAGGTCCTGTAAATAAGGAGCATGTTATAGGAAAGGCAGTTCTTCGTTTCTGGCCTCTTAACAAGATAAAAACATATTAAGAATTACTCAAAAGAAAAGGAGGATGCAGCATGAATATACAGTGGTTTCCCGGGCATATGACCAAAACCAAGCGTATGATTGCAGAGCATATCCGTCTTTGCGACTGCGTTATTGAGCTTTGCGATGCAAGATGCCCCCAGAGCAGCCGAAATCCTCTGCTTCCTTCGCTTATCGGAAATAAAAAACTGCTTCTTGTTATAAACAAAAGTGATATTGCAGACCCTGTCCAGACGCAAAAGTGGATTGAGCGTTTCAAAAAAGAGGGTATTATGGCAATTGCGCTCAGCTGCAACGATTCAAAGGGAATCGGTAAGGTTTTTGACGCGGTAAAAGAGCTCCTGAAAGAAAAGACCGAGCGTGACAAAGCACGCGGATATGTCAACAAACCTGCCCGTGTTATGGTTTGCGGAATACCCAATGTGGGCAAAAGCTCTTTCATAAATAAGCTTTACGGAAAAGCTGCGGCCAAGGCAGGCGATAAGCCCGGTGTTACAAGGGGTAAGCAGTGGATAACCCTTAAAAACGGGATGGAGCTTCTTGACACACCCGGTATTTTGTGGCCCAAGTTTGAGGATAAGGATGTTGCGCTTCGCCTTGCGTTTACAGGTGCAATAAAAGACGATGTTTTAGATGTTGAAGAACTCTGCGCGCATCTTTGCTCATATATGGCTAAAAACTACCCTGAAAGACTTAAGGAGCGTTATAAAACAGAACTTACCGAGGGGCTTTCGGGATACGATATTTTAACTCTTATTTCAAGAAAACGCGGATTTATATTAAAGGGCAACGAGGTTGATACTCTGCGCGGAGCCAATGTAGTGCTTGACGAGTTCCGCGGCGCAAAGCTCGGCAGAATAACACTGGAGTAATTTCATGAAAGAATCTGAACTTTTAAGAATTGAGGCAATGTGGTCAATTGAAAAGTCCCTTGCCGGAAAAGGATATAAAACTATCGCAGGTGTTGATGAGGCAGGTCGCGGACCGCTTGCCGATGAGGTATATGCAGCGGCAGTAATTCTGCCCGCGGGGATTTGTATTGAGGGACTTAACGATTCCAAGAAGCTCTCGGAAAAGAAACGCGAAAAGCTATTTGACCAGATTAAGAGTGTTGCGCTTGCTTATGCAGTTGCAACTGCAAGCGTTGAGGAAATTGACAAGTTCAATATCCGTAACGCAACCTATATTGCAATGAACAGAGCAATTGAAGCGCTCGGTGTAAAACCTGACTATGTAATCGTGGATGGAGATTGTATCAAGGAGTGTAACCATCCTCACGAGTGCGTTGTGAAAGGCGATGCGAAGAGTATGAGCATCGCAGCGGCATCAATTCTTGCCAAGGTTTCGCGTGACCGTCATATGATGGAAATGGCGGAAAAATATCCGCAGTACGGCTTTGAAAAACACAAAGGCTACGGGACGAAAGCTCATATAGAAGCGTTAAAGGAGTTTGGTCCGTGTGAAATTCATCGAAAAACTTTTATCAAAAAATTCGTATAATAATGACACAAAGACGGCAGTTTCCATAGGCGCACTAGGTGAGGAAGCTGCCGCTTTAGCACTTAAAAAAAGAGGCTATAAAATAATCGAAAGAAACTATCGCTCAAAAATGGGCGAGATTGATATAATCGCAAAAGACGGAGAATATACCTGCTTTGTCGAGGTAAGACTCAGGAAAACCGACTGCTTCGGCACTCCTGCAGACAGTATCAATGAGGGGAAGCGAAACAGAATTATTAAAACAGCTCAACTGTATGCCGTACAGAAAGGTATATGCGACACCCCCATGCGGTTTGATGTTGTACTGATAAATGCAGTAGCAGAGGAAGACACCTTGAAAAATATTCGTTTGGAAATCATAAAAGATGCATTCAGACTGTGAGGAAGGCTATGAAGCTCATTATTGCCGAAAAACCCAGCCTTGCACGAAATATTGCAGGCGCAATAGGGAATATGAAAAAAGCCCCCCGCTACTTTGAGGGCGAGGGTTATATTGTGACATGGGCTTTTGGGCATCTGTTTTCGCTTGCAGATATAGAGCACTACTCTCCGCTTCCTGACGGGGAGAATCGCTGGAGCATGAAGAATCTTCCGTGCTTCCCCAAAAAGTTCGAGTTTGAACTCAAAAAGAATCAGGACAAAAAGGTTGACAGCGGTGTTTTAGAGCAGTTTAACACCATCCGTGACCTTTGTAACCGCGCTGATGTTACCGAAATAATCAACGCAGGCGATGCTGACCGCGAAGGCGAAATTATTGTCAGAACCTGCGTTATGAAAAGCGAAACGGACAAGCCTTTCAAAAGGTTGTGGCTTCCCGACCAGACAAATGAAACCATTCTTCAGGGGCTTTTGGAAATGAAGGATGAAACACATTACGACAATCTCGCAAAAGAGGGTTATGCACGCACATTTATAGACTGGCTTTACGGAGTGAATCTTACGCGCTACGCAACACTTAAAACGGGAACTCTTATGCGTGTAGGGCGCGTAATTGTCCCTATTGTAAAGGCAATTTATGACCGCGATATGCAGATAAGAAATTTCGTTCCGGATACATACTACGCCCCCTACAGCCTGACAGAGCAAAGCGGTGGGGAGATAGAACTTACTAGCAAGCAGAAATTCGAAAAGAAAGAGCTTTCAAAAGCTCAGGAACTTTGTAACTTATATAACGAAAAAAAAGGTGTTGTAACGGATAAAAAAACAAAGAAGGATACCCTTTCGGCAGGAAAACTTTTCTCCCTTACAAAACTGCAGAATGTTCTCGGCAAAAAGTATAAGATGCCCATGGATGAGTCTTTGCGCATTGTTCAGGGGCTTTACGAAAAAGGCTATGTTACATACCCCCGAACAAACTCGGAATATATGGCAACCGCGGAGAAGGGTAAGGTTAAGCAAATCCTTTCCGCAGTAGAAAAACTCGGCTACCCCGTAAAATTCAAGGATGGGAAAACCATCTTTGACGACAGTAAAATCGAATCTCACAGCGCACTTACACCGACACATAAAATCCCCTCCAAAACGGCACTTTCCGAGGAGGAGGCAAAGGTTTATGGGACCATAATGCGCCGTTTTGTCGCAGTTTTCTGCAGTGAAGAATGTATCGCGCAGAAGAGCGAAATCAAAATAGATGTCGCAGGAAAGGAAGAATTCACCCTTAAGGGAACGATTATTCTTCAGGCGGGATGGACAAAATATGACGAGTACACAAAGAAGGACAAAATTCTGCCAAATCTTGAAAAAGGCGATATTATAGATGTTAATTTTACTCCAAAGGAAAAGGAAACATCTCCGCTCAAGCACTATACAATAGAAACCCTTAATAATTACCTCAAAAACCCGTTCCGTGAGGATAAGGCAAACGCAAAAACCGAGGATGATGAGGAAGAATACCGTGCTATTTTCGAGGGACTTGAGCTTGGTACCGAGGCGACAAGAACAGGTATCATCGAAAACGCGATAAAGAGTAATTATATATCTCTTAAAAAGGATGTATATACAATACTTCCTGACGGAGAAAACCTGATAGAATCGCTTAGCCGTATGGGGATAAGTATGGATAAATACAAAACCTCTTATCTCGGACAGGCGCTCAAAAAAGTGTATAAAGGCGAAATAACCGTTAAGGACAGTATTCTTCTTACCGAAAGAGAAATTGAAAAGGTTTTCGTAAGGGAAGAGCAAAGCATACAGCGCGATACCGATGACGGATTCATCGGCGATATAGCAGGAAGGTGCCCTCTTTGCGGTAAAAATGTGGTGCGCACGAAATTCGGCTATGGCTGTGAGGGGTATAAAGACGGTTGTAAATTCAGCGTTAATAATGTGATTTTAGGAAGGGTTATATCCCTTTCCAACATAAAAATGCTTCTTGAAAGCGGAAAAACAAGCAAGATAGAAGGCTTTATTTCCAAAAAGACGGGAAAACCGTTTTCAGCAGTGCTTAAGCTTGACGGAGATAAAGTGACATTCGATTTTTAGGAGGAAAAACTATGTTCGATGCATTGAAAGTTAAAAACGAATGTGTGGAATGGATAAAAAAATTCTTTGAAGAAAATGGCCCGGGATGTAACGCCATTGTTGGTGTTTCAGGCGGAAAGGACAGCTCTATTGTAGCGGCACTTTGTGTGGAGGCACTCGGTCGTGACAGAGTTATCGGTGTTCTTATGCCCTGCGGAGAACAGGCTGATATTTCCTGTTCCTATAAACTTGTCGAGCATCTTGGAATAAAGCATTTCGTTGTAAATGTGAAGGATGCAATCGAGGGGCTGAAGGGTGCATTCCCTGATGAAATTGAGCTTACACCGCAGGCAAATACAAATCTTCCTCCCAGAATCCGTATGGCAACACTTTACGCCGTTTCGCAGTGCTTTAACGGACGCGTTGCAAACACCTGTAACCTCTCCGAGGACTATGTAGGCTACTCCACCCGTTACGGCGATGCTGCAGGCGATTTTTCACCCCTTGCGAAGATTACCGTAACCGAGCTTAAGGAAATCGGAAGACTTTTAGGGCTTCCGATTGACCTTGTTGATAAAACACCCATTGACGGACTTTGCGGCAAAACTGACGAAGAAAACCTCGGCTTTACTTACGAAATGCTTGATAAATATATCCGTACAGGTAAAATCGAAGACGAAGAAAAAAAGGCGAGAATTGACCGCCTTCACAAAATGAATCTTTTCAAGCTTAAGATGATGCCGATGTTTGAACCCACAATATAAAACAAAAGACGCATTTGAAAATTTTTTCAAATGCGTCTTTTATTACCGTATAGGAATTTGCGTGTTTTTATCGCGAGCAACATATGTTGGCTTTAAGCTCAGTTGGGACGCGAAATGGGTGAAGCGGCACGCTTCTTTATTATTCAGTAGCTTCAATATCAAAGTCAAACTTAGTTGCACGCCTTCTCATCCTTACATTCTGCACCAATCCTATTGCAATAAAGCAAGTTACTAGGTTACTTCCGCCGTAGCTTATGAAAGGAAGCGGGATTCCCGTAATGGGCATAAGACCCAGGCACATCCCGATATTTTCAAATACATGGAAAAACATCATAGAGCCTACGCCTATACAAATCATTTCGCCAAAGGCATCGTGCGCGCAGCTTCTTGCATTGTCAAAACAGCGGTACACAATCACAAGAAGAAGTATTGCAACAAAAATTGCACCTACAAGGCCAAGCTCTTCTCCTATTACCGAGAAAACGAAGTCAGTTTGTTTTTCAGGCAGATACCCATACTGCGTCTGCGGTCCTTTCAGATATCCGCGCCCCCAGAACATACCGCTTCCGATTGCAAGCTTTGACTGGAGCACATGGTAACCGCTTCCAGTGGGGTCTTTTTCGGGGAAGAAGAGAGAGATAATTCTGTTCTTCTGATATTCTTCAAGCAAAAACCATATTATAGGGGAAACAACGGCACCTGCACCGATTACCCACAAAATATATTTTTTGTAAAGTCCTGCGAAAAAGAGCTCGAATGCAAATATCATAACGAAAACCATTGCAGTACCAAAGTCGGGTTGCAGTAAAACAGGTACCACATAGCAGACAAGATGGAATATAAGCCCTATTAATGTCTTTATTTCGTTGATGCTTTCGTATTTTTTTGAAATATGAAGCGAAAGCGTAATTATGAAGCATATTTTTGCGATTTCTGACGGCTGAAGCGTAATGGGACCCAACACAATCCAGCCCTGCGTTCCGTGAGAAAGCTTGCCGATTGCAAGTACAAGTATCAGAAGCCCAATTCCGACTGCAAAGATAAGAAATCTCAGCTTCTCAAAATATTTATAACTGAAGAATATTACGCCACTCATCGCACCGACACCGAGCACAAGTGCAAAACTCTGCACAAGCACATGTCTTATATGTCCTTCAAGAGTCCACGCCGCGCTGTTTATAACAAAAATACCGATAAGTGCCGCAAGGATACTGCTTATAAGAAGCACAATATCTATTTTGTCTGAAAAGAAGTTTATCTTTTTCATTGATTATCACCTTTCCTTATTGTAACAGAAACAGTGGGGATAATCAATGTTTTTTTACCGTATAGGAAATTGCGCGTTTTTATCGCGAGCAACATTTGTTGGTTTTAAGTTTGGTTGGGACGCGAAATGGGTGAAGCGGCACGCTTCTTTTTTAACTCGTTATTTAGGGATTTGTCTGCCCGTGTGGTCGGTAATATAGTTTTCTTTATAAATAATGTCAGAAACTCTCGCAAAGGAAAATCCTTTTCCCTCAAGTGCAGTTAAAATACTGTCAAGACTCTTTGCGGTATACTTTGTTCCGTTGTGGAAAAGCAGAATATCTCCGCTTTTTGCCTTGGGAACTATTCTTTCCATCATCTGCTCGCAACTTAAATTACGCCAGTCAAGACTGTCGAGCGACCACTGTATGTATTCCATCTGTGCACTGTGACACACCTCAATTACTGTGTTGTTATAATCGCCTGACGGTGCGCGGAAAAGTACAGGTGATATTCCGCACGACTTTTTAATTGACTCATTTGCTTTTTTTATATCTTCAAGCATTTTATCACTCGTAAGAGTCGTATAATGTGTGTGATTATAACTGTGATTTCCTATTTCATGCCCTTCAGATACTATTTTTTTCATAGCATCACTGTTTTTTTCTGCCCATGTACCAAGAACAAAAAATGTTGCCTTGCAATCGTGCTTTTTAAGTGTAGAAAGAATAGAGTCAATATCATCGCTGCCCCAGGCACAATCAAAAGTAACCGCCAACTTATTATCATCTCTTTCCACGCTGTATATGGGAATAATTCTCGGAGTATTGGAAACCGTCTGAGACCCTCCTCTGCTTAATATTGCACCTATTCCTATTACTGTGCATATAAGCATAAATGTCAGTACCCTGTATTTGTCAGTTACGAATATTTTCATCTTTATCATTACCTCGGCTTTCATAATAATCTTCTATACCTTTTACAATCGCTTTTGCCAGATTTTGCTGGTACTTATCCGTATTAAGGAGCTTCTCTTCTTCGAAATTAGAAAGAAAACCGCACTCAACTATCACTGCGGGAACAGGCGACTTTTTGAGCAGAAAAATGCCGCCGGGCGCCTTGAGATGCTCTCTTTTTGATTTGTTTTCATGTAGGGAATGAAGTCTTTTTTGTATAAGCTGCGCCAATACTTCCGATTCCTTGAAATTACCCGAATAAATGACCTGCGCACCGCAGTATTTTGATGAAGTGAATTTATTCATATGTATACTTACAAACATATCCGCACCCGAAGAATTCATTATTTCAAGTCTTCGATACATATCATCTTTCTTTTTTGATGAAATATTTTTTCCATCTTCATATATTGAATTTTCATCCTCGCGCGTCATAATAACGGTATAGCCTTTTTTCTTTAGAATCTTTTCTGCTTTTTTGGCTATTTTAAGGTTAATAACGCTTTCAATTGTTCCTGTCATGCCAATAGCTCCACCGTCAGGATTTCCGTGACCGGCATCGATAATTATACATTTGGTAACTTTTCCCGAATAGACATCAGTGCTGTTATGATGAAGTGTAAGGGTAATAAAGGCCAGCATTGCTATAAAAAACGAAAAAACGACAATTTTTCTGCGAGGAATAAAAATCATTAGAACCACCCCTTTTATATGTATATATGCCGAATTTCCAGATATTCATATTATTTTTGGTATATATGTGAAACTTTGTGAATATAATTAAAAACATACATATAAAAGGAGTTGTACGACTTGGAAAATAATATAATAACATTGACAGGAACTGTTGAAACCGAGGCTGCCTACAGCCACAGCGTCCTTGATGAAAAATTTTATACCTTTATGCTTCGAGTGCCGAGGCTCTCACAAAATGACGACATTCTGCCCGTAACTATTGCCGAGCATCAGTTTGACGATATGCTCATCAGAGAGGGCAATAAAATAAAAGTCAAGGGACAGCTTCGCAGCTATAATAAATATACCGCACTTAAAACGCGTCTTATTCTTACCGTTTTTGCAAAGGGGATTGCACCTGCCTATGAGGATGATACGGAAAACCCCAATGAAATTTTTATAAACGGATTTATCTGCAAAGCGCCTATTTACAGGCGAACTCCGTTCGGACGGGAAATCACGGACCTTATCATAGCGGTAAACCGTGCTTTCAACCGTTCTGATTACATTCCTGCAATCGCCTGGGGAAGAAATGCCGTGTACAGCGAAAACCTTGAAGTAGGAAGTAATGTTATGCTGTGGGGAAGACTGCAGTCAAGAAACTATAATAAAAGAATTTCAGAAGATGAAACCGAGCAGCGGACAGCATATGAACTGTCAATAACCAAAATCGAAAAATTAGCGTAGGATGTGCAAAAGCAGCACAGACCACAAAACGCAAAAAGATAAAAAGCATCTTCGGGGAAGAATTTTGACAAATATGCTTCAAACTTTTATTGTAGGAATCCGCACCTAGTGCGGATTCCGCAGCGTGTCGATAAACCTATCGGCACGCTGAAAGACGAGGAAAAAGGAAGGTGAATTTGTTCAACACGAACTCGTCGGCGTACAAAGGTACGGTAGAGGGGCGTGTTGGACGAAAGCAAGCAAAAGCCCTGAAAATTGCAATTTTCAGGGCTTTTATTATGTAATGATATGAGTTTTTTTATTTTTATTAATTTATCGAAAATTTCTAAACTCTGCGAAAAAATATTTATTTTTATATTTTGCTTGCGCTTGACCAACTTTTTCGACAGTCTGAGGAATCCGCACCTAGTGCGGATTCCGTTTTTATGCGTTTTGTTAGACACAAACTTCACACTCGGAGTATCTTTATACACCTGAGGGTGAAGTTTACACCTTCTGCACTACTTTATCGCATCCTTACCGACTTTGCATAAATATCTTGCAAAATGACAGACTATCTGTTATAATTGATATGGTGAATTATTATGAAAATTTTGGGCCTTGATTATGGAGAGGCGAGGATTGGCGTGGCAGTCAGTGACGCATTGGGAATGCTGGCAAACCCCCTTGACACCATTTGTGAAAAAGACCGTGAAAAACAACTTGAAAAAACCGCTGAAGTTGCAAAATTGCATAAAGTGGAAAAAATTGTGGTAGGAAACCCCAAACGCATGGACGGAACGCTTGGACACCGCGCGGAATATACTGAGCAGTTTGCACGCGACCTTTCAGAAATTCTTAATGTTCCCTACATAATGTGGGATGAGCGCCTTTCAAGTAGTGAGGCACACAGAATTCTTGAAAGCGGTGGTGTCAGCGGTAAAAAAAGAAAGACAAAGGTTGACAAGATTGCCGCGGTAATCATACTGCAGGGCTATCTTGACTCAATATAATTTCAATAAAGGAGTAATTAAAATGGCAGACAACACAAAAGAAGTTTTTGAAACTGTTGAGGAAGAATACGAATTTTTAGACACAGTCGAGCTTGACGGAGAAACATATTTTATGCTTATCCCAGCAACAGACAGCGAAGAAATTGACGGCGAAGTTTTCATCATGAAGCTTGTTGAGGTTAATGGCGAAGAAATGCTCGAAGGCGTTGATGATGGCGCACTTTTTGACAAAGTTTACAATATTTTCAAGGAGAATAACAAGGACGAATTTGAGTTTCTGGATTGATATTTGAACCAAACCGTGATATAATAAAGACATAGTTAAGCCCCCTGCGGTGTGCGCAATCAAGGATTTATTTTAACCAACACATCTAATAAGGGAGACTGACCGTCTTGCCGTGGCGTGTAGGCTCTCCGTCTGAAGAGAGAAACCCATAAGCGGCGAGCAAGTCACCCACCTGCATATGCAGGTTTAGAATAATCCTCATTAAACGGCACTGCGGGGCTACATAATAAATTACAATTAAAATTAAAATATAAGGAGTACATAACGATGAAAAAACTAACAATGTTGGCATTAACCCTTGCAATGGTTTTTTGCTTGTCTGTAGGCGCTTTTGCGGCATTTTCCGATATGCCCGAGGGTGACGATGGTGCAGTTTTGCAAAGAGCAGTTGACAATGGCCTTATTGAAGGCTTTGAAGACGGTACAATACAGCCCAACACTCCCATTACCCGTGCGCAGATGGCTACAATTTTTGCACGCGTAATGAATGCGCAGGATAAGGAAGATATAACAAAATTTGTTGATGTGAATGAAGGCGACTGGTACTACGAATCAATGCAGAAAGCAGTTGCTATGGGTGCTTTTAAGGGCGATGATAAGTCACAGCTTAACCCAAATAATTCAATTACAAGACAGGAAGCATTTATCGTTCTTTACAGAATTTTCAACATCCCCGATTCCCGTGAAGGTGTACTCACCACCTATTCAGACGGTGCCCAGGTTGCAGACTGGGCAAAGAAAGAAGTAAGTGCGCTTGCAACATATTGCCTTGGCGAAGTTCAGTACATCAGACCTCTTGAGCCTATGACCCGTCTTGAGTTTGCTCAGGTTATGGATAAAATCGTTACTGTGTATATTGATAAGGAAGGTGACTACACTTCTCTTCCTGAGGGTAATGTTCTTATCAGGGCAAACAATGTAAACCTGAACGGTGCAGTAAATAACGGCACTATTTACATAGGGGACGGCGTTACAACAATGGTAAACTTTGATAATTGTACTTTTGAAAGAGTGGTAATCCGTGGTAAGAATGCTTCTTTCAACTCAGGTCAGTACGGCAGAGTTTATGCAATCGGTCTTGGAACACGAGTTTTAATCACAAGGAACCCCTTTGAACTTGTAAAGACATATGCTGACGGAACACTTGGCTCATTCTATGCTACACCCAACAGGGCAGTGCTTGTTCCCACAATTCAGCAGCTGAAAGAGACAAAGTAAGATTAAAAAGTAAAAACGAGGTTGTTGTGGAAATCCGCAACAACCTTTCGGTTATAAAGTGTTTCTGATTGAATCCTGGATGTATCGGAAGTATGGTAAAGCCATAGGAAGTGACAATATGAAAAGTGTGGAAATTTATACAGACGGTGCCTGTACCGGAAATCCCGGGAAGGGTGGATTTGGAGCTGTTCTTATTTATAACGGGAACGAAAAGCAAATCAGCCGTGGGTACAGAAAAACTACAAATAACAGAATGGAACTTATGGCAGCTGTTGAAGCTCTTAAAATGCTGAAAGAACCTTGTAATGTGACTCTTTACAGTGATTCTAAGTATCTGACGGATGCAATCAATCAGCAATGGCTTTATTCCTGGCAGAAGAATGGCTGGAAAAAATCGGATAAGAAAAGTGTTCTCAACACAGATTTGTGGACTGAAATTCTGCGCCTTACAAAAATCCATAATGTATCATTTATTTGGGTAAAGGGACATGCAGGAAACAATTATAACGAGATTTGTGATTCGCTTGCAGTGAATGCGTATAACAATCATGCTGAGAACATAGATGAATATTATGAAAATCTATAAAAAAGAAATCCCTGCTATTGACAAAAACAATTTTTTTATATTATAATATAGAGTGCAGATTTATTTGTGGAGGGAAATCAAATGAACACTTCAAATGATATTGAACAGGTAGACATAAAACGAATGATAGAAATCGTCCTTGAACGAATCGTATCAATCGTTATAATAACAATCATATTTGGTATGATAACATTTGCTCTCAGCGAATTTTTCATCACACCAAAATACGAATCAAGTATCACAATGTATGTTAACAACAGAAGAGGCGGCACAGAAGAGTCTATGGAAACAAAAACTCTTTCAAGTGATATTGTTGCTTCTCAGCAGCTGGTTCCTACATATATTGAAATGATTAAAAGTAATAATGTTTTGCAGGAAGTTTGCGAAGTTATAAAAGAAAAAGGCGTAGATGAAGAGATTACTGTCGGAAAACTCAAAAAAATGCTTACTGTTGAGGCTGTGACAAATACAGAAATCATCCGTGTATCAGTAAGGACAGAAGACAGCTCTACATCGCGTGAAATCGCAAACACAATTGCAAGCGTTGCACCTGGAAAAATCCAGAAGTTTATCGAGCTGAGTGATGTAAGAATTATTGACAGGGCGAAGATTTCAACAGTCCCTGTTTCTCCCAATGTTCGTAATAACACAATACTTGGTGCGCTTCTCGGACTTATCCTCAGTATATCCTTCATACTCCTTAAGGAACTTTTCGATGTGCGTGTAAAGTCGGCAGACGATCTTGTAGCAAGATTCAAATATCCTGTTTTGGGTACAATCCCCGAAATCAGCGTATCTTACGATGAGTCTGCAAACAATGAAAATGTGTACCAATAAGGAAGTAATGGGAAGGAGGAAGAAAAATGGCTAATTTTGTTTCAAATATGAGAAAACTCCCTACAAAACTGATTAAAAAGGGAGCTGCGGGATCAAGTTCTCCCCTTGTTGTAAAAAGAGCAAGAATTCTTAACGACAAAAGTTCATTCCATGTAAAAGAGGCTTACAAGGCACTTCGTACGAATATTGTATTTGCGATTCCCCATGACGGCGCAAAGAGAATAATTGTTACAAGCGCTCTTGCAGGCGAAGGTAAGAGTACAAACTGCCTTAATCTTGCAATTTCATTTGCACAGACAGGTGCAAAGGTTCTTTTGGTGGACTGCGACCTTAGAAAGCCTAATGTTGCAAATCTTCTTAATATCCAGTCAACACCGGGCCTTTCAAATGTTCTGGCAAACCTTAATACAATCGATTCTGTTATAGTACATTCGGACTATCCCAACCTTGACATCATTCCCTCCGGTGATATGCCTCCGAATCCTGCAGAACTTCTCGGAAGCGCTGCTATGCAGGAAACGCTTGACAGACTTTCAGAAATTTATGATTATATTTTCCTTGATACATCTCCCATTAACCTTGTAACCGACTCTGCCGTTCTTTCTAAGATGGCACACGGTATAGTTCTGGTTGTAAGACAGGGAAGAACAGACAAGGAAAGCGTTGCAGAAGCTATAAAGAAACTTTCATTTGTTAATGCAAACATCATCGGATTCGTCTTAAACGGCAGACTTACAGATGTTAAGATGGGTCAGCATTACGGAAAACAGGGCTATTACCGCTATGGCAAGGGCAGATATTACGGCAGAGGCTATTATGGCTACGGCTATGGAAGAGGCTACGGTTACGGCTATGGCAGAAGCTATGGTTATGGAAGCAAGGCTTATGGTTACACCAAAAAGAGTGAGCCTGCTGGAACTGCCCCGGCAAAGGATAAGAAGTAAATAGATAAGAGGGTTTTTGTATGATTGATTTTCATACTCACATATTGCCTGAGATAGATGACGGCAGCAGCAGTGTGACAGAATCTGTAGAACTCCTTAAGATGCTCAGGCAGCAGGGAGTCAGTAAGGTTGTTTTAACACCACATTTTTATGCGTATTCATCATCGGCAGAGTCTTTCCTCAAAATGCGGCAGGAGTCTCTTGGAAAACTCGTCAAAGCACTTGGAGAGGAAAGTGTTGACATAGACCTTTATCTGGGGTGTGAGGTTCTTTATTTCGAAGAGCTCTGGAGACTTGAAAATCTCGATAGTTACTGCATAGAAGGAACCAGACACATACTCATCGAAATGCCATTTTCCCCATGGGCAGATTCTATGATAGACGGTATTGAAAAAATCATTACAAAGGGATATATCCCGATTATTGCGCATTTTGAAAGATACCTTGGCTATCAGGGAAATAAAAAGAAAGTTGAGAAACTTCTTTCTATGGGAGCGTTGTTGCAGATAAATTGCGAATTCTTAAACCGCTTTTTAACCAGAGGGAAAGCCGCTAAGCTTATCAGAAAAGGCTATATTTCCGCTCTTGGTACAGATTGTCACAATATCGGTGAAAGAGCTCCGAAATATGACATTGCAGATGCGTATTTGAGGAAAAAGCTTTCATCACACAGGTACGAGCGATTTCAAAAAAGACAAAGACGGATTTTAAGTGGCGCAGAAAAAGTTATAATCGATTAAAAGAGCATAAAACTCCGTGGAAACACCCACGGAGTTTTGTTTGTCAGGTGATTTTATGTATAAAGAGTATGAAAACTGCACCCTTTGTCCCAGAAAATGCGGCATTAACCGTAATCTCGGGGAGAAAGGTGTTTGCACACAAACCTCCTCAGTAAAAATAGGCAGAAGTGCGCTTCATTATTGGGAAGAACCGTGTATTTCAGGTGAAAAAGGCTCAGGAACGGTTTTCTTTTCGGGGTGCTCGCTCCGCTGTATATACTGTCAGAACTACAAACTAGGCAGGGGTAATGCAGGGCAGGAGCTTTGCGGAAAAGAACTTTGCGACATTTTTACAGATCTTCAGAAGCAGGGTGCCCACAATATAAATCTTGTTACGGCGGAACACTTCGCTCCGCATATAAAAGATGCTGTAATAAAAGCACGCAAAAAGGGGCTTGTAATCCCTGTAATACTTAACAGCGGAGGCTATGTTTCTCTCAGGACGCTGGAAATATTAAAAGATGTAATAGATATATATCTTGTTGATTTTAAGTATATGGATTCCTCACTTGCAAAGAAATATTCTTCTGCTCCTGATTATCCGCAAATCGCCTGCAAAGCCATTTCAAAAATGGTTGAATTTACAGGAGATCCCGTTTTTGATGAAGATGGAATGCTTCAAAAAGGCACCGTGGTCCGTCACTTGTGTCTTCCATCACACACCGATGATTCAAGGAAGATTCTGAAATACCTTTTTGACACTTATAATACAAAAATAATTTACAGTATTATGCGTCAGTATACTCCTATGGATGAGTGCAGGGAATATGAAAATCTCTGCCGCAGAATAACTGATGAAGAATACGATGAGGTAATAGATTTTTGCCTTGAGTATGGGCTTGAGGATGCTTATATACAGGACGGAGAATGTGCTCTGGAAAGCTTTATTCCCGAATTCCGGTAACAAGGCGGTGCTTTTTGTAAAAAAGTGCCGTTTTTTAATGAAAAATATATCTATTTCACTTGCAAATGTATGCCCTTAAATGTTATAATATATAGTGAGTTGTAATGTAAACTAAAGCCTCGAAAGGAATGATTATATAATGCAAAATGTATTTGATGTTTTGAAGGAAAGAGGTCTTCTTGCACAGACCACACATGAAAACGAAATCCGCGAACTTTTAGGAAAGGAAAAGGTAACTTTCTATATTGGCTTTGACCCCACTGCAGACAGCCTTCATGTAGGACACTTTCTGCAGATGGTTGTTATGCGACATATGCAGATGCACGGACACCGTCCCATTGCGCTTGTAGGCGGCGGTACAGGTCATATTGGCGACCCCTCGGGCAGAACCGATATGCGTCAGATGATGACAAAAGAAACTATTGACCACAACTGTGAATGTTTCAAGCAGCAGCTTTCAAAGGTTATTGACTTTTCCGATGATAAGGCAATAATGGTTAATAACGCAGACTGGCTTTTAGACCTTAACTATGTTGAGTTTATCCGTGATATCGGTGCTCATTTCTCAGTTAATCAGATGCTTTCGGCAGAGTGCTTCAAGCAGCGTCTTGAAAAGGGCCTTTCATTCCTTGAATTCAACTATATGCTTATGCAGAGCTATGACTTCCTTATGCTCAGTAGAAAGTATGACTGTAAGATTGAGCTTGGTGGCGATGACCAGTGGAGCAATATCTTAGGCGGACTTGACCTTTGCAGAAAGAAAGACCAGAAGCAGGTTTACGGTATGACCTTCACTCTTCTTACCAACAGCGAAGGTAAGAAAATGGGTAAAACTGCAAGCGGTGCAGTATGGCTTTCTCCTGAAAAGACAACGCCTTATGAATTCTATCAGTACTGGAGAAATGTTGATGATGCGGATGTATGCAAGTGCCTTAAGCTTCTCACATTTATTCCTATGGATGAAATCCGTGAGTATGAAAAACTTGAGGGCAGTCAGCTTAATAAGGTTAAGGAAATTTTGGCATATGAAGTGACAAAACTTGTGCATGGCGAGGAAGAGGCTAAAAAAGCTCAGGCAACTGCCTCAGCAATCTTCTCCGGTGCAGGCGATGCAGAAAACATGCCCTCTTCTCAGGTAAGCGAAGCAGAAATAGGCGAAGGCATTAAAATTCTTGACCTTCTTGCAAATGTGAAATTCATTCCCTCCAAGGGTGAAGGTCGCAGACTTATTCAGCAGGGCGGTTTAAGTGTTGACGGAGAAAAGGTAACAGAAATCGACCTTGTAATTACAAAGGATAGCTTTAAGGATGGAAAAATTATCGTAAAAAAGGGTAAGAAGGCTTTCCTTAAAATTGAACTTGCATAACCTTGGCTTAAAATCCTACGGAAGGGCAGGTAATTATATGTCAGATATTATAATTTCAGGATATTACGGTCTTGGCAACAGCGGAGACGAAGCACTTCTGAAAAGCATTATAAGTGACATTAAAAGCATAAATCCCGATATCACGATTACTGCATTGTCGGGAAATGCAAAACTGACAGAAAAGCTTTATGGGATAAAAACAATCAGCAGAACGAACCCCTTTT
The DNA here is from genome assembly GCA_017411435.1 of Clostridia bacterium. Classification (GTDB taxonomy): domain Bacteria; phylum Bacillota; class Clostridia; order UMGS1883; family UMGS1883; genus UMGS1883. The sequence goes on along the minus strand of JAFQQD010000031.1, from coordinate 163,066 downwards.
TAATACTTCGCGAATTCCGCAAGGCAAAACTCCTCTTAAGTGGTGGAGGCACTCTTATTCAGGATGCTACAAGCACAAAGAGTCTTATCTATTACCTGGGCTTGATATCCCTTGCAAAAAAAATGGGTATGAAAGTTATGCTCTATGCTAACGGAATGGGCCCCATAAAAGATAAAAATATAAAAAGGGTTCACAAGGTGCTAAATGAGGTAGAGCTTATAACCCTTCGTGAAAATACATCACTTGATGAAATTAAAAGGTGCTCCATAACAAACCCCAGAGTTGTTATTACGGCGGATCCGGCATTTAATCTTGTGCCGTCACCAATGCAGAGCGCCGATAAAATACTTAAAGAATACGGCATAAATGAAGAAGAAAAAATTGTTGCAGTGTCCGTAAGGGAATGCTCAGGAATAGGTGAAAATTTCGAAGAAGAATTGGCAAATGCTCTTGATGTCATCGCTCAGATGGGTTATTTCCCCGTTTTCATTCCTATGCAGATGAAAACAGACCTTGACATATCTTTGCGAGTTGCTGCAAAAATGAAAGAAAACTCAAAAATAATTGACTGTGAACTTTCAGTAAGCGATATGCTTTCAATAATCGGAAGATGCTCCATAGCCTGCGGGATGAGGCTTCATATGCTGATTTTTGCATCTGTTATGAATGTCCCTATGGCAGGAATAGCGTACGACCCTAAGATAAAGGGATTTATGGAGTATATGAATCAAAAAAATTATATTGAACTTGAAAAATTTGAAGGAGAGAAGTTCGCAAAGATTCTTAAAACCGTTCTTAATAACCGGGAGAAACTTCGTGAAGAGCTTCAAAAAGATTCTGTTCCTCTCCGTGAAAAAGCAAAAAAGAATGCATATCTGGCTCTTGAACTTATAGGTATGGGCAAGGCATTTAACACGGCAACGCTCAAAAAGAAACTGTAAAAAACATAATTCGGCCAGGGAGGAGAAATATATGCTTAAAAAAGTACTGAAGATTTTACTTATCATATTTATAATTCTCGCAGTTATCGTAGGCTCTGTTGCTATCTGGCAATGGAAGAATATTCAAAGTATAATGCTTGGACTCCGTTCCGATTCCGGAGAAATTCAAAAACTCAGAGATGAAAATCAGGAAAAACTCGTTGAAGATGTAAATAGCATTATGGATGTCCCTCTTCGTGAAATGACGAAGGAAGAAAAAGAGCAGATTAAATCCGGAGAGACTACTGTAAGCGAAATTTACCAGAAAATATTTGAAGAAAAGATAAAAGAAGAAGAGAAATCCGCTAAAAAACCCGAAAAGGAAAAAGAAACGAAACCGGATAACAAAGAAACAGATAAAGGGAACGCTAAAAAACCCGAAAAGGAAGACAAACCTCAGAAAGAGGATAAACCCGACAAAGAAGAAAAGCCACACAAACCAGCAGATACGATAGAAGCAGAAAAACCAAAAGCAACAAAAGATACAGTTATAAGTGCCGCGATGGTTGAACTTTACAAGCTGCAGAACGAATTCAATGCAAGGGCGGAAGCAACCATTATACAGGGAGCAAATTACTATGAGAGCATAAAGAAGCATCCCCAGGATGCTGATGCGCGCTCTGCTACCATATCTCACTTTACTCCGACTGTAAGAGCTATTGAGAGTGAATGTGATTCAAGAGTTGAAACAGTTGTGCAGAAGCTTGAAAAAGACCTCAAAAGCATTGGAGAGGACACCTCGGTTATAGGAACCATCAGGGCAACTTATGCAAATGAAAAACAACTCAAACTTTCTTATTATTCGAATAAATATTTGAAATAAAAAGAGAAAACTTTGATGAAAAGGAGAAGGAAAATGCTTAAACACCTTTCGTTTAAGGGTGGTGTGCACCCTAATGACAACAAAAAGCAGACTTCAGGAAAAAAGATAGAGATTCTGGAAGTTCCAAAAATTCTTACTTATCCTGTACAGCAGCATTTAGGTGCTCCGTGTACACCTTGTGTACAGGTTGGAGACTATGTGAAAATGGGACAAAAAATAGCAGACAGCGACGCATTTGTAAGTGCGCCTATACATGCTTCTGTTTCAGGTACAGTCATTGATATAAAGCCATGTCCCGTATGGAACGGAACGATGGTTGAATCAATAATTATTGAAAATGACTTTACAGATACGCTTGATGACTCTATCAAGCCCATTGATTATATGTCAATAGACCCTGATGAAATCCCCGGTATTGTCCGTGATGCAGGTGTTGTTGGTATGGGCGGTGCAACATTCCCGACACATATAAAGCTCAATCCTCCGGATAAGAGCAAGATTGATACAATTATCATCAATGCGGCAGAGTGCGAACCTTACATAACAAGTGACCACCGTGTAATGCTTGAAACTCCCGAAGAAGTTATTGAAGGCCTTCAGATTATCTTAAAGAGATTCGGTATTACAAACGGACATATCGCAATTGAGGATAATAAGCCTGATGCGATAGCTCTTATGAAGGAAAAGTGTGCAGGAACAGGAATCAGTGTTGATACTCTTAAGAAAAAGTATCCACAGGGAAGCGAAAAGCACCTTATATACGCTGTTACAAAAAGAAAAGTTGCAGGTGGAAAACTTCCTGCAGATGTCGGTGTTATCGTTGTGAATGTTGACACATGTACAGCTATTGCAAGAAAATTTAAGTACGGCACTCCGCTTATGCGCAGAATCGTAACCGTTGTGGGAACTCCTTTTGAAAAGGAAGTTAACTACAATGTGCGTATCGGCACAGGAATTGATTACATAATTGAGAAAAACGGTGGCTTCAGGGAAGAGCCCGGAAAAGTGATAATCGGCGGACCCATGATGGGTGTTGCGCAGTTCAGACTTAATATTCCTGTAATTAAGGGTACATCAGCGCTTCTTGCATTTACACCGGAAGAGGCCAAGATTCCTCCGGAAGAAAACTGCATAAGATGCGGAAAATGTGTTAAAAACTGCCCGATGAATCTTATGCCGCTTCATCTTCAGCAGTATGCAAACGCAGACAATATGGAGGCATGCGAAAAATACAATGTTACATCATGCATCGAATGTGGTTGCTGTAGCTACGGATGTCCTTCAAAAAGACAGCTTGTACAGTCAATCCGTATTGCAAAGAGAAAAGTAATGGGTATTCAGCGTGAGCGTGCACAGAAGGGAAGGCAGGGATAAGATATGGAAAACTTAAAACTTTCAGTTTCATCTACTCCGCATATCAGAGAGAAAAACAGTATTCAGGATGTTATGCTTGATGTTATAATCGCTCTTATGCCGGTGGCATTTGCTGCAGTGTTGCTCTTCGGTCAGCGTGCATTTGCGGTAATGCTTGTAAGTGTTATCTCGTGTGTTGGTTTTGAGTGGCTTTACACAGCGCTCACTCATCAGAAGCGCACAATAGGGGATTTCAGCGCAGTTGTAACAGGACTGCTCTTTGCGTTCTGCTTGCCGGCAAATGTTCCCTATTACATAGTTGTTATCGGTGCTTTTGTCGCTATTATCGTGGCAAAACAGTTTTTTGGCGGTATAGGACAGAACTTTATGAACCCCGCGCTTGTAGGCCGTGTGTTTGTGCTTGCATCCTTCCCGGTTGCGCTCACAAACTTCCCGTGGGACAAGATTAACCTCTTCCCCAAAACGGCAGAAGTTCTTACAGGAGCAACTCCCCTTTCAAAAGAATGGGTGGATGCAGCTCCCAGCCTGAAAACTCAGTTCTTAGGCGTTTTTGAAGGTGGCGCGCCTCTTCCCGGTTGTATCGGTGAAACTTGTGCGCTTGCAATTCTTATAGGTCTTGCGTATCTTCTTATTCGCAAAGTAATTTCAATCAGAATACCTCTTTCATTTGTAGGAAGCGTGTTTGTAATGACACTCCTCTTTGGGAACAATGCAGTTGTAAGCGTTCAGAACCCTCTTGCAGCTGTGCTTTCAGGTGGTATTCTCCTTGGTGCAGTATTTATGGCTACTGACTATGTAACTACACCCACAACAGTATGGGGACAGGTAATATTTGGTATAGGCTGCGGTGTTATTACCTGCATTATCAGATTCTGGGGCGGATACCCCGAGGGTGTAAGCTTTGCAATACTTCTTATGAATATTCTTACTCCTCTTATTGAGAAGTGGACAGCTCCCAAGCCGTTTGGCTATGTAAAAGAAAGGGGCGGTAAGTAATGAAAAAAGAATTTATTAAACTTTCGTCTGTTCTTTGCATGATAACGCTTGTAGCGGCACTTCTTCTTGCGGGCGTCAATAAGATTACAGAACCCAGAATCGCAGAAGCAGACGCGAAAGCTTCCAAAGAAGCGATGATGAAAATTATTCCCGATGCAGATTCTTTCGTAACATTAAACGAAAATGTATCGGCTGCTAAAAAAGGCGACGAAGTAATTGGTTACTGTGCTAAAGTAACTACAACCGGTTACGGCGGAGATATAGCTATGATGGTAGGTCTTGATATAAACGCAGTGGTACAGGGTATTGAAATACTCAGCCACAGTGAAACAGCAGGTCTTGGTGCAAAAATTACTGAGGATGGTTTTAAGTCACAATTCAAGGGAAAAAACTTTGCTCTTCAGGTAGTTAAAAACGAAACAGATGACCCAAATCAGATTACCGCAATAACAGGCGCGACAGTGAGCAGCCGCGGTATTGCAAAGGGTATAGAAATGTCTGTTGCCCTTGTTGAAGAAGCAGTAAAGGAGGCAAATTCTAAATGATTAAGACAATAAAAAACGGTATCATCACAGAAAATCCTACCTTTATGCAGCTTTTGGGTATGTGTCCCACACTTGCGGTTACAACAGCGCTTTCTAACGGTATAGGAATGGGGCTTTCAGTTACATTCGTACTGACACTTTCAAATGTGCTCATCTCACTTCTTCGTAAAATCATTCCCCAGAAAATCAGAATTGCAGCATATGTTGTAATTATTGCTACATTCGTTACAATTGTAGACCTCGTTTTGAAGGCATATATACCCGCTCTTTCAAAATCACTCGGTCTTTTCATACCGCTTATCGTTGTTAACTGTATCATTCTCGCCCGTGCAGAAGCATTTGCTTCCAAGAATGGCGTGCTGAAATCAGCAGCAGACGGTATCGGTATGGGACTTGGTTTTACGATCGCACTTTCAATAATCTCTGCAATAAGAGAAATCCTCGGTGCAGGAACAATTCTCGGCCACAGCGTGGGAATCACCTCTCCTGCGACAATTATGTTACTTCCTCCGGGAGGATTCCTTACACTTGGAGTGCTTCTTGGAATAATCAATGTCATCAAGAATAAGAAAGGGGAGAGATAAATGCCAGCGCTTATAGGAATCGCTTTAACATCGATTTTCGTACAGAATTTTGTACTTGTAAAATTCTACGGTATATGTCCCTTCCTTGGAGTATCAAAGAAGCTTGATACCGCACTTGGTATGGGTATGGCAGTTACATTCGTAATGACACTTGCCTCCATTATGACATGGCTTTGCCAGAAATTTATTCTTGTGCCTCTTAACATCGAATATATGCAGACAATAGCATTTATCGTAATCATTGCGGCACTTGTACAGTTTGTTGAAATGTTTTTGCAGAAGTCAATCCCCTCGCTTTATAGCGCACTTGGAATTTATCTTCCTCTTATTACTACAAACTGTGCAGTACTTGGTGTAGCTCTTCTTAATGTAAGAACAGCGTCTGTTATTTCAAGTTCTACAAGCTATACCCTTATTGAAACTATCATAAACGGATTTTCCGCAGGTGTCGGATTTATGCTTGCAATTGTACTTTTTGCAGGTGTTCGTGAAAGACTCGAAAGCTCAAAAATCCCGAAAGCATTAGAAGGTATGCCTATTGCTCTTATCAGTGCATCACTTCTGGCCATGGCATTTTTGGGATTTCAGGGAATGTCTTTTTAAGAAAGGACGGATTAAACTATGAAAGATATAATTTATCCTGTGCTCTCGATGGGCGCATTAGGACTTGTCCTTGGAGCACTGCTTGCAATTGCATCAAAAATATTTGCAGTTGAAAAGGACGAAAGGGCAGAAGCAATCACGGAGGTTCTTCCCGGTGCAAACTGCGGTAGTTGTGGATTTGCAGGTTGTAGCGCATATGCAAGCGCTATTTCAAAGGACGGCGCAAGAATAAATGCTTGTAGCCCCGGTGGACAGAGAGTTGCAGACGCAATTGCAGAGATAATGGGTGTGCAGAGTGCAGCCGTAGAAGAAAAGGTAGCCGTTATCCGTTGTAATGGTACAAAGGATGTAGCAAACGATAAATTTTCTTACACAGGCATCGAGGATTGTGGTGCAATTTCTACACTTCAGGGTGCAGGACAGAAAGCGTGTGACTACGGTTGTCTTGGCTTTGGAAGCTGTGTTAAGGTTTGTTGCCGCGGTGCGATTTCAATCGTAGACGGTATTGCTGTTATCGACACAGAAAAGTGTGGTGGCTGTGGCGAATGTGTCGCAGTTTGTCCCAAACACCTCATAGAAGTAGTACCCAGGACAACAAAATATGTTGTAAAATGCCAGTCATGTGATAAGGGCGCTCAGATGAAAGAAAAGTGCTCTGTCGGATGTATCGGTTGTAAAATATGCGAAAAGAACTGCGAGGCAGGTGCAATAACAGTTTTGAATAATCACGCAGTAATTGATTATTCAAAATGTACCGGTTGCGGAGTCTGCGCAGAAAAATGTCCTAAGAAAATCATAGCAGAGGTTTAAGCCAACAGGCTTGAAGAAAGAGGAGAACTCAGTTGAAGAGTGCAGTAAAGAGAGTTAAAGGAATATTTCTTGCGCTTATGTATGCTGTGTTATATCCAATTATAAGATTTGTCACCTATTTTATGTATATACTTTACCTTAAACTTGGTGGCAGACTTTCGGCGACTGAAATTGAGAAAAGTGCAAATGATAACTCATTTGCACTTTCAATTATAATCGCGATAGTTACTATGTGGATATATCTTATGATATGTAAACTCAGGAAAAAAGATATTTCAGAATATATACATACAAAGAAAGTTCCGCTGATGATTTTTATAATGTCGGCAGTTGCCGCTCTTGGCACAAGGCTTATAGTAGCAGTTTACTACAATTTGATTCAAAATATAGAAGTGTTTCAAAAATCCATAATAGAATCTGCGGTGGTTGAACCCCGACTTTATTCAAGAATGGATTTTGCTATCGCGTTTTTCAGCGTTTTGATTGTAGCTCCACTGTTTGAGGAATTTTTGTTTCGCGGACTTATTATGGGTGAACTGAAAAAAATAATGCGCCCATGGGCAGCAATTTTGATTCAGGCTATAATATTCGGTGTGTCGCATGGATTCCTTTTCCAAAGCGTTTTTGCTGCTTTTATGGGAATATTTGTTGGAATAATTTATCACAGAACGAAAAACATCCTGGCAGCGGCAGTCTGTCACGGAGTTTTCAATTTTACTTCACCGTTGATGCTTGAAAACCTCGCTATAAGTGGAAGTGTCATATTTACTCTGATAGGAATAGTTGTTACGGGACTTGCACTATTTTATATTTATTCTAATACAGATTGAAGAAAAGGAAGATTTATTATGATTAAAAAGTATGAAGTATCAGAAATCGATTGCGCAGTATGTGCAGGAAAAATTGAAGATGCAATAAAAAAACTTGACGGAGTAAAAAGTGCTCAGCTTAATTTCATCATGCAGACTCTTACCGTTGAGGCTGAAGAGGGCGATTTTGCCCGTCTTGAAAAGGAAATCGTAAAAGCAGGAAGAAAAACAGAAAGAGATTTTGAAATCAGTGAGGCATAAGTATGAGTAAACGCCAGAAGCGAAACTTAAAAAGGATTATAACTGCCTTTGTCATTTTTATAGCAGGGGCAATTATTCCAGATATAACCATAAAAATAGCTTTGCAGATGATAGCTTACTTAACAGTAGGTTATGATGTGCTGCTCTCCGCAGTAAGAAAAATTTTCCGAGGAAACATTTTTGACGAGGAATTTCTTATGACACTTGCAACCGTAGGTGCCATAATCATGCAGGAGTTTTCGGAAGCCGCTATGGTAATGCTGCTTTTCCAGACAGGTGAACTTTTTCAGGGTATTGCCGTTGGGAAAAGCCGTAAATCCATAAAAGAGCTTATGAAGATAAAACCCGAATTTGCAACCGTTCTGCGTGATGGGGAAGAAGTAAAGCTTCCACCCGAAAAGGTGGAAAAGGGCGAACTTATAATAGTTCTTCCCGGCGAGAGAGTTCCGCTTGACGGAATTATTGAGGAGGGAACTTCAAGCTTTGATTCATCCTCGCTTACAGGCGAAAGTATCCCCGTAAATCTTGGCGTAGACGGCAAAGCCATAAGCGGTATGATAAACCTTGACAGCCCTGTAAAAATCCGTGTCAGCGGCGTTTATGCAGAAAGCACCATTGCAAAAATTCTGCATCTTGTGGAAAACTCAGCGGTACACAAGTCACAGTCAGAAAAATTTATTACAAAGTTTTCCCGCCGATATACACCCCTTGTTTTGCTTGCGGCAGTAATTACGGCATTTTTGCCGCCGCTTGCATTTGGAGCTTCCTTTTCAGTATGGATAAGGCGTGCGCTTGTGTTTTTAGTAGTTTCTTGTCCTTGTGCGCTTGTTATATCTGTGCCGCTCTCATTTTTTGGAGGTATCGGTGCAGCGTCAAAAAGAGGTATTCTCATAAAAGGCTCAAGCCATCTTGAGATGCTTTCAAAAGTTAATAAAATTGCTTTTGACAAAACAGGAACACTCACACGCGGAGGATTCTTCGTTACAAAAATAATGCCTCAGGGTGTCAGCGAGGAGCGTCTTATGGAAATAGCTGCTCTGGGCGAAAGCTTCTCTACTCATCCGATTGCGCTTTCTATAATAAATGCGTATGGAAAAGCAATAGATAAAACCCGTGTGAGCGATGTCGTAAATATGGCAGGACTCGGAATCAAGGCAACAATTGACTCCAAAGAGGCTCTTTTGGGAAACATCGAACTTATTAAAGAACAAAAAATAGATGTACCGCAGATAACTGAGCCCGGAAGTATCGTTTATATTGCCTATGACAAAGAATACATCGGCGCAATAGTCCTTGCAGATGAGATAAAACCCGATTCCAAAGAGGCAATAGAAACACTCAAGGAAAACGGCATCAGACGCACAGTAATGCTTACTGGCGACAATATGCTTGTGGCACAGCGCATAGGCGAAAAACTCCTGATAGACGAAATACACGCATCTCTTATGCCATCTGATAAAGTGGAAAAGGCGCTCTCTCTGAAAGAGGATGGAGAGGGAAAGCTTGCTTTTGCCGGTGACGGTATAAACGATGCCCCCGTGCTTTCCTGCGTGGATGTAGGAATCGCTATGGGTGCACTTGGAAGTGACGCTGCAATAGAGGCAGCAGATGTTGTCATTATGAACGACTCGCTTATGGCGGTGAATGACAGTATAAAGATAGCAAGAAAGACAATGAGAATTGTCCGTCAGAATATAATAATATCGCTTGTTATAAAGTTTGGTGTAATGGTACTAAGTACGCTCGGTTTTGACAATATGTATGCGGCGATATTTGCTGATGTTGGTGTAATGGTATTAGCTGTTTTGAATGCTATGCGAACATTACGGTTGTGATAAAGCAGCACAGACCGTAAAAACGCGAATAAAGATTTATGATTGTGTTTTTATCAGAACATTTAACAAAGTGCCTTTGATTATTTAGTGTGGGAATCCGCTTATGCGGATTCCTTTTTTCAAAAATAAAAGGTGATAGCTAAGCTATCACCTTTTAATTATAATCTTCTCTGGTTAATAAGGAGATTATTTGTTTTTTGCAAAGCACTCGCTGCAGTAAACAGGTCTGTCATCCTTCGGAACAAAGGGAACCTTTGCTTCGCCACCACATTCAGCACAAACAGCAGTATACATTTCTCTGTTTTCTCTGAGTGATGCTTTCTTTGCAGCGCGGCATTCCTTACATCTCTGAGGTTCGTTCTGGAAGCCTTTCTCTGCGTAGAATTCCTGTTCGCCAGCTGTGAACACGAATTCCTGTCCGCAATCCTTGCAGACTAAAGTCTTGTCTTCGTACATTTCTAATCTCCTTACCTTTACCTATAAAAATATTTTTACCCTTTTCGGTTACCACGCCGATAGGGGCATATAGCATTTTAATTGTCAGAAGCAATCTTCTCAAACTTTTTCTTTATGCGCTGAAGCGCATTGTCAACTGACTTTGGGGATTTGCCGATTTCATTTCCGATGTCGAGATAACTTTTTCCCTGAAGATAGAGGGAAAGAACGCGAAGCTCATAGTCAGAAAGAAGCCGCGTCATCTCAAGCCCGATTGTATCCGCCTTTTCTTTTTCAAGAAGTATCTCTTCTGGGTTTGAGCCTTTGGCTTGTCCCAATATATCAACCAATGTAGAATCATCGTCATTATCGGTAACAGATTTGTTTAACGAAACATAAAAATTAAGAGGTGCATGCTTCTGTCTGCTGGCATTCTTAACAGCTGTGAGAATTTGTCTCGTAACGCAAACATCCGCAAATGTTTTGAAAGTCACGCCGCGCTCACTGCTGAAGTCCCTGACCGCCTTAAACAGACCAATCATACCCTCCTGAATTATGTCATCTCTATCAGCGCCTGCAATGTAATACGAAAGAGATTTGTTACGCACATAAATGAAATACTTACCAAGTAAATAATCAAGTGCCCTGTCGTTGCCCTTCTGAGCAAGAATAACTAAATCTTCATCGCAGAATGAGGAGAAGCTTTTGTTTGATGCATTATCCATATAACTCACCTCACCATATAATTGATTATATCAATGTAAATTAGTATTGTCAAGGGCAAAAATGCAGTAAATTGCACAACTGAAGACAATTTACTGCACTTTTTTTGTGGAATATTACCAAAAAATAGGGGAATTTGACGATTAGTCCTCAATGCTGTTAAGCATCATTTCCTGAAATTCATTTCTGCTCATTAAAACCTTACGGGGTTTACTACCCTCATGAGGTCCGATTATACCGCGCTCTTCAAGCTGGTCGATAAGTCTGCCTGCACGGGAGTAGCCGACTTTCAGTTTCCTTTGAAGAAGAGAAGCGCTTGCCTGACCAAGCTCAACTACAATTTCAATAGCCTGCGGAAGAAGGTCATCTGCATCCGAATCATCTCCGCCTGCGTGGTCCTCAACACCGTTTTCAATATGTTCAATAATATCTTCATTATAATGAGCCGATGAATCGGACTTGATAAACTCAACAATTTTTTCGATTTCCTTATCAGAAACGAACGCACCCTGAATACGCTTAGGCTTGCTGGCGCCCATGGGAAGGAAGAGCATATCACCCTTACCCAGAAGCTTTTCAGCACCGCCCATATCCAGAATAGTACGGCTGTCAATCTGACTTGAAACGCTGAATGCAATTCGGCTGGGAACATTTGCCTTGATAAGACCTGTGATAACATCAACGCTCGGACGCTGAGTCGCAATTACAAGGTGCATACCTGCAGCTCGCGCCATCTGTGCGAGACGGCAGATAGAATCTTCAACCTCATGCGGAGAAACCATCATAAGGTCAGCAAGCTCGTCAATCACGATAACAATCTGTTCAAGCAGCCTGTCACCGCTCATTGCCGCATATTCATTATAACCCTTGATATCACGCACATTTGCAGTTGCAAACATACTGTACCTTTTAACCATTTCCTGAACAGCCCAGTTAAGAGCACCTGCGGCACGCCTGGGGTCTGTTACAACGGGAATAAGCAGATGGGGAATACCGTTATAAACGCCAAGCTCAACAACCTTGGGGTCAATGAGGATAAGCTTAACTTCGTTGGGGTCTGCCTTATAAAGAATGCTTGTAATAAGTGAATTTATGCACACACTCTTACCGCTGCCGGTAGCACCTGCGATAAGCATGTGCGGCATCTTTGAAATGTCGCTTATAATAGGTTGTCCTGAAATATCCTTGCCCATAGCAAAAGCAGTTTTAGAGCCGAACTTCCCAAACTCATCACTGTCGATTACATCACGAAGAGGAACCATCGATGTGCTCTTGTTGGGGATTTCAATTCCGACCGCCGCTTTTCCCGGAATGGGAGCTTCGATTCTTACACCAAAAGCTGCAAGATTAAGCGCAATATCATCAGCGAGATTTACGATTTTACTTACCTTGACACCTGCTGACGGCTGAAGCTCAAACCTCGTTACACTTGGTCCCTTGCTGACTTCAAGTACCTTAGCCTCAACGCCGAAACTGGAAAGAGTATCGACAAGCTTCTTAGCCTGTGTGCGAAGGTCTTCGGGTCTGTCCTGACCGGAAGGAGCCTTTGCCTTGGAAAGAAGGTCAATGGGAGGGAAAGTGTACTCAATGTAATCGGTTTCAATCTCATCCTCGGTAACCTCAATAGGAGTAGTGTCTACCTTTTCTTCCTCCACACCGCCCGATTCTTCCATTGCCATTTTCTTTATATCATTGGGGATTTCAACCTTACTTGTTTTAGTAGTGTCGTCTTTTTTATCGCTGTAAAGATTAATTTTGAATTCTGACGGGGAATCATCTTCTAAGGACTCTTTCTCAGCCTCTTTTTTGTTTTTCTTTTCAGCTGATTTAAGAAGGCGCTTTTTCTCCTTAGGCTCTTCCACACCGTTAATCTTGATTTCGTTTTTATCGGGTTTTTCCCCTTCCTCATCTTCTTCTTTGGCCGTCATATCAGCAAACATGGAAGATATAAGCTTTGCCAGTTTTACAAATGGCTCAGTACCCGTTGCAATTACAAATGATGCCAGCGCCAATGTAATAAGGATTACACAAGTGCCGACAGTATCCACAAGTGCTTTCAACGGAAGTGCAATAACTGCACCCATTATACCGCCTGACAGATAAGACATGCTGCTGTCAAGGATTATTTCAAAAATTGTCGGGATAGTGCCTGAAAAAAAGTCCGGATTAGCAGAAATGAATTTCAGCGTATGAAGTGCCGCTATTGCCGCAATTGAAACAGATGCAAATACATAGCGGTGCTTATGCGGAGCAATCTTCCCTTTGATGAAAACATGAACTGTTACCGCAGAAAAAATTATCGGTATGGTAAAGAACATACTTCCAAGAAGTATTTTACCTATTCCTTTTAAGATTCTGCCTATGAGCCCAAAAGCGTTAAAATAATAAGAAATAATCAGTACTACCGCAGAGGCAACAAGAAAAATAAGACGAAGCTCTTTTGCGGGATACTTTGCCGCAGAAGATTTTGTTGTAGAACGCGAAGAAGTCGATGGCGACTTCTTTCTGGATGTTAATTTCTTCCCTGACGGAGACAGATTCTTTTTAGAGTTTGTAGTTTTCTTTTTAGTAGTCTTTGTCATTTTATCTGCATCCCTTTAGATAGTAAAATTTAAGATTATAGCTGCGATACCTGCAAGTGTGCAGTATATTGAAAAGTAAGAAAGCTTACTTTTTTCAACGATTTTAAGAAGGAACTTAATTGAGAAATATCCGCTTATTGCAGCGGTAATCATACCGACAGCAACGGGGAGGAAGGACAGTGTCTCTGATGTTGTGCCGAGCATATCCTTTATATCAAGGACAAGCGCACCAAGAATTGCAGGGATTGACATCAGAAACGAAAATCTTACTGCAGTTTTTTTGTCGAGCCTGCAGAAAAGTCCGCCTACGATTGTGCTTCCGCTGCGACTTATACCGGGGAGTGTGCCGAGCCCTTGAAAACAGCCTACACAAAAAGCACGCTTTACAGACATATCTTCAAGGTCGATATTACCGCCGGCGAGTTTCTCGCTGAGGAAAAGTAGAATTGCAGTTACAATAAGGAATATACCAATCTGCCAGAGTGCAGGATTCTCAATAATATCGCCAAGAAGAAGCGCTGACACAACAGCAGGAAGAGTTGCTGCGATAAGCATTACGATAAGTCTGCGGTATGTAAATTCACGAAGGCGTAATCCCTTGCCTTTACATACATCACCAATCATAGCAAAAAATGCTTTTATCATTTCCCAAATGTCGTTTTTGTAAACAATAAATACAGCCACAAGTGTTGCTACATGGAGAAGTATATTAAAAGACAGAAGACTGTCAGCCTCGGGGTTCATCCCCATAAGTTTTCCCATTATAGCAAGATGCCCCGATGATGAAATCGGTAAAAATTCGCTTATTCCCTGAATAAGACCAAGTATAAATGCCTTAAATAATGACATACATAGTTCCTCCATCATAGAATATTAAATATATTATACCATATATAGTATAAAAAATCTACCCCTTTTTTGAAACGCTTTTTTATTTTAATGAGGGCTAAATCGGTTGACAATAGCACTGAAAAAAGGTATAATGATAAATTGTAAAGGAGTGTTCATAATGGAAAAACTTGGACTCAACGAAATACGCGAAAGATACTTAAAATTCTTTGAAAGTAAAGGACATCTGAGACTGCCGTCATTCCCGCTTGTACCGCAGAATGACAACAGTCTGCTTCTTATAAATGCAGGCATGGCTCCCCTTAAGCCATATTTTACAGGGAAGGAGATTCCGCCCAGAAAGCGTGTTACCACCTGTCAGAAGTGTATCCGTACACCTGATATTGAGCGTGTTGGTATAACTGCACGCCACGGCACATTCTTTGAAATGCTTGGTAACTTCTCTTTCGGTGATTACTTCAAGCACGAGGCAACCGCTTGGGCTTGGGAATTTGTTACAAAGGACCTCGGACTTCCTGAAGACAGAGTTTATGTTACAGTTTATGAGGATGACGATGAAGCAATCGAAATCTGGACGAAGGAAGTTGGCGTAGATATTTCCCACATTTCAAGAATGGGGAAAGAGGACAATTTCTGGGAAATCGGTCAGGGACCTTGCGGACCTTGTAGTGAACTTTATTTCGACCGTGGCGAAAAGTACGGTTGCGGCTCACCTGACTGTAAGGTAGGATGTGAGTGTGACAGATTTGTAGAATTCTGGAATCTTGTATTCACTCAGTTTGATAAGGATGAAAACGGCGTATATAACCGTCTTGCAAATCCCAATATCGATACAGGTATGGGACTTGAAAGAATGGCAGTTATTATGCAGGATGTAAATAACCTTTTCGAGGTTGATACTATCCGCAATATTATGCTTGAAATCAGCAAGGTTGCAAAGGTTAACTACGGCGACAATGAAAAGACAGATATATCGCTGCGTGTTATCACAGACCATATCAGAAGCACAACATTTATGACTTGTGACGGCGTATCTCCCTCGAATGAAGGCAGAGGGTATGTTCTTCGCAGACTTCTCCGCCGTGCTGCCCGTCATGGCAGACTCCTCGGTATTAAGGGAACATTCCTTTCAGATATCGTTGATACCGTTGTGAGAGAGTCGAAGGGTGCATATCCCCAGCTTGAAGAAAAGCAGGATTTAATTAAGCGCGTTATCAAGAAAGAAGAAGAAAGCTTTGCGCAGACAATTGACCGCGGTCTTTCAATTCTTGAAGAAAAAATCTCTGACCTTGAAAAGAGTGGCGGAAAAACTCTTTCAGGCGAAGATGCATTCACTCTCAATGACACATACGGCTTCCCGATTGACCTTACAGAAGAAATTCTTCAGGAAAAAGGTCTTTTGGTTGACCGTGAAGCATTCAATGCTCTTCTTCTTGAGCAGAAAGAGCGTTCAAGAAAGGGCAGAAAAGTCGGTGATGAAGCTGCCTGGAGTGAAGATGTTTATCAGACTCTCGGAAAAGATGTTAAAACAGAGTTCATCGGTTATGATAATAATGAGTGTGAATCAGAAATTACAGTTATCGTAAAAGACGGACAAGTTGTCGATAATGTAAGTGACGGCGAAAAAGCAGTTATTATCCTTGATAAGACCGTTATCTACGGCGAAAGCGGCGGTCAGATGGGTGATAACGGTGTAATCTTTGGCGAAGGCTTCAAGATGGAAGTTTACGATGCAAAGAAACTCGGTGACGGAAAGATTCTTCATCATGTAGAGGTTATGGAAGGAACTGCGTCAAAGGGCGATAAGGTAACTGTTTCCATCGATATAAAGAAGAGAATGGCAACGGCAAGAAACCATTCAACGACACATCTTCTTCAGAAGGCTCTCCGCGAAGTGCTTGGCAGTCATATCGAACAGGCGGGAAGCTTTGTTGACGAATCGAGACTTCGTTTTGACTTCTCTCACTTTGAAGCAGTTTCAAAAGAACAGCTTCAGGAAGTTGAAGACAAGGTAAATGCGGCAATTCTTGCAGCATATCCTATTGATATCAGGAATATGTCAATCGCTGAGGCTAAGGCACAGGGCGCTATGGCGCTCTTTGGCGAAAAGTACGGCGATACAGTACGCGTTGTAAATATGGGCGGATATTCCATCGAACTTTGTGGCGGATGTCACCTTAAGAATACTGCCGAGGCAGGTCTTTGCAAGATTCTTTCAGAGAGTGGCGTAGCGGCAGGCGTAAGACGAATTGAAGCCGTAACAGGTGAGGGCGTTCTCCGTTATATCGAGGAAAAGAACGCTATTATCACAAGTGCAGCGGCAGCTCTTAAGACAACTGAGGGAGAGCTCGTTCACCGTGCGGAAGCAGTCGCAAACGAAAACCGCGAGCAGCAGAAGAAACTCGAACAGATTGAAGCCAAGATGGCAAGCGCCAAGGCAAGCGATATTATGTCGGGTGTTAAGCATATCGGAGACATTAACCTTATCGTAGCACAGTTGGACGGCTCGACTGTTGATAATATCAGAAAAACAGGAGATGCAATCAAGGAAAAGACACCTATGTGCGTATGCGTCTTTGCTGCAAACACTGACGGTAAAATTTCATTTATCGCAATGGCAGGTGCCGATGCAGTTAATAAGGGTGTACATTGCGGAAAGATTATCAAGGAAATCACAGCCGTTGCAGGCGGAAGCGGTGGAGGCAAGCCTGACAGTGCACAGGGCGGCGGCAAGGATGCAAGCAAAATTGACGACGCACTCGCACTCGTAGATTCTATCATTCAATCTCAAATTTAACAAATATAAGGGGACGGGGGAGTTTATGTAAACCGAAGGTGTAACAGAAACTGCCCCGTCCCCAAGCAGGTAGGTGCAACAAAAATTGACCTGTCCCCAATAAGAAAAGGAGCAAAACTATGGACTGCTTGTTTTGTAAAATAGCAGCAGGCGAAATCCCTTCTGCAAAAGTGTATGAGGATGAGAAGGTATACGCATTTCGCGATATTGAGCCTCAGGCACCCGTGCATATTCTCATTATTCCGAAAGTGCATATTAAATCTGCAAATGAAATTAACGATGAAAACTGCGCTATAGTAGGTCATATCTTCTCAGTTGCAGCAAAAATTGCAGCGCAGGAAGGTATTGCGGAAGACGGATACCGCATCGTAAATAACTGTGGAGAAGGTGGCGGCCAGACCGTAGGACACCTTCATTTCCATATGCTTGGCGGACGCGCTCTTGCATGGCCTCCGGGCTAATTTAAGGACGATTTTGTTGTTGCAGTGAATTTCGCTGCAACAATATTTTTAGAAAGAAGTTTTAGTATGAGAAAAATCATAGATTTTCACGCACATATATTCAATCCCAAGATTGCACATCTTGCGATAGAAAATCTTGAGCATCACTACGGTATGCCGTGGGAATGCCTCGGCACATTTACCGATATGCGTGAAGAAATGGAAAAATCAGGCTTCTACAGGGCGGTTATATTTTCCACTCCGACAAAGCCTACACAGGTCGTAATAAATAACGATTTCCTCTTTAATTTAAGGGACGAGCGCTTTATCGTATTCGGCTCGGTTCATCCTGATTTTGACGATGTAAAGGGCGAAATTCAGCGCGTTAAAAATCACGGACTTTGTGGATTTAAGTTCCATCCCGATTTTCAGGCGTTTAATATTGATGATGACAAGGCACTCTTTATGTATGAAGAAATCGGAAGCGACTATCCGATAGTCCTTCATGTAGGGGATAAGAAACTTGACTTCTCAAACCCCGAGCGCCTTTCAAAAGTGCTTGAAAAGTTTCCCGAGCATAAGTTTGTCGCAGCTCATATGGGCGGCTACAGCGTATGGGATAAAGAGGCAAAATCGCTTGTCGGCAAAAATGTGTGGTTTGACACATCAAGTACCATGTGGGAAGTTACTCCCGAAAAAATGGTGGATATGATTCGTGCTCACGGGGCAGACAAGGTTCTTTTCGGCACAGACTACCCTGCAATCTCACTCAAAAGAGAGGCTGAAAAGATTGAGTCACTCTCCCTTACTGAAGAAGAAAAAGAAAAGATATTTTATACCAATGCAAAAATTTTATTGGGGTTGGAATAATGCTGGGTCTTGAAGAAAGCTTAAAACAAAACGGAATATATGTTACGCAGACAAAGGGTGACAGTATGAATCCCATGCTTGTCGAGGGACGCGATAAAGTGGTAATAGTTCCGCCTGTGTTTCCGCTTAAAAAGCATGACATTCCCGTTTACAGAAAACAGGGGCACTACACAATGCACCGCATTGTAAAGGTCACGAAAAAAGGCTATATTATATGCGCTGATAACCGCGGAGTGCTCGAAACTACCGTTAAGGAAAGCGATATTGTCGGTATGCTTGAGGGCTTTTATCAGGAAGATAAATATATCGGCAGGGAAGACGAGGCGTATGCGGAGTATTCCAAACTTGCTGAGAAGACTCTCTATAAACGAGTTATAAAAAGATATTCCAGAAGAGTACTTGAAAAATTGAAAATCAGAAAATGAAAATATCATATAGTGAAAATTGGCAACGACATAGTCGTTGCCAATTTTTGTGTTAAATCAGTTTTTTAGGCTCCTTTTTCAACCCTGCAATGTAATCAATAGATACATTATATAATTTTGCAAGTTTAATCACGAGTTCAAAAGGAATTTCTCTTTTTCCCTGTTCATAATTGGTGTAAGTAGTTTTGTGCATGCCAAGAATTTTTACAAGTTGGTTCTGTGTTAATTCGTGGTCTTCGCGCAAATCTTTTAATCTAGGATAGTACGCCATATAAAGAATCCTCCCAAAAGAATTTATATTGACATAGTACATCATTTGTTGTATAATATGCTTAAAAATACAACAAATGATGTATTGAGGGGGCGAATATATGGATAGTTTAATAGTTAATGAAAACAAGAAGGAAAATATTAAAATTGATTCAGACACTTATCTAAGATTTGCAATAAAGACGCATATCATAACAGATAAAGATGATATCTGCAATGTTGCCGAGCAGTATGCGAAGAAACATCTGCAGAAAGGGGATATTCTTTTCATTACTGAAAAAATAGTAGCATGCACTCAGGGGAGAGCAATCCCGATGAAAGACATAAAGCCTGGGCGTCTTGCAAAATTTTTGTGTAAATTTGTGCTGAAGACACCACATGGAATAGGCTTGGGAATCCCTGAAACTATGGAAATGGCTCTTCGGGAATGTGGAACAATAAGGATACTCTTTGCAGCAGCGATATCTGCAATTGGTAAAGTTTTAGGAAAAAGAGGATGGTTTTACAATATTGCCGGCTATCGTGCGCGTAGTATTGACGGACCATGTGATTGTACTATACCGCCATATAATGAGTATGTAGTACTTGGTCCTGCCGAGCCTGACTATGTAGCAAGAAAAATCTCGTATATGTTAGGCGGAGTATCTGTTATTATTACTGACATCAATGATCTTGACGGACAAATTCTTGGTGCATATCCTAAAAATATTGATAGAGAACTGATGGTAAAAATTCTTAAGGATAATCCGCTGGGACAGGAAAGGCAACAAACACCGATGGGAATAATAAGAAAGGCAGAGAATCATAATAAAGCGTGCTTACACGAGGGCGAATTGATTTTTACTTGAGTATAAACATGGCAAAGATCTCGAAAAAAGTCGAAGTAAAGAATGCCTTCCCCTTGAGGGGAAGGTGGGTTGCGAAGCAACTCGGATGAGGTGGAAATAGAATAACAATTGCTTTGCAATCTACACCTCACCACCGCCTACAGCGGAGCCTCTCCTCAAGGAGAAGCCTTGGAGGAGTTGGCTCTAAACCTTACATCCTTTATAAAAAAGCGGTGCAATACTTTTGTATTGCACCGCTTTTTGCCCTTTCTTATACAAATCTCTTTATATATTCAATTTGTTTGTTTATCGATTCTACCGATGTACCGCCTGCTGAAATACGCTTTTCTGCGCAGTTCTTAAGGTCGATATCAGCATACAAATCTTCTTCGAAAAGATTGTCAAACTTTTTGTATTCTGAAAGAGTAAGTGTTTCAAGTGTCTTTCCTTCAGCAACACACTTGCCGACAATCTGTCCTACCGTCTTATAAGCACTTCTGAAAGGCTGACCTTTCTTAACAAGATAGTCTGCAAGGTCTGTCGCATTGATGAAGCCTTCGCCTGCAGCAGCATACATTTTGTCTGCGCGAACAGACATTGTCTCAATCATCGGCGCGAATACGCTAAGGCACTTCTTAACAGTTTCGCTGCTATCAAAAATGGCTTCCTTATCTTCCTGCATATCCTTGTTGTACGCAAGGGGAAGACCTTTGAGAATTGTAAGCATCGCCATGAGGTCGCCGTAGACTCTGCCCGTCTTACCGCGGACAAGCTCTGCCATATCGGGATTCTTTTTCTGCGGCATTATGGATGAACCCGTTGTGTATGAATCGTCAAGTTCAACGAACTTAAATTCCCACGATGACCAGAGGATTACTTCCTCGGCAAAACGCGAAAGATGTGTCATAATAAGAGCAAATGCACTCATCAGTTCAACACAGAAATCACGGTCAGAGACACCGTCAATACTGTTGAGTGTGATTCCGTCAAAACCCAGAAGCGAAGCTGTCATATCGCGGTTTGTTTCGTAGGTTGTTCCTGCAAGCGCGCAGGAACCTAAGGGGGAGAAGTTCATTCTTTTGAGCGCATCCTCAATTCTTCCGATATCGCGGATGAACATCATCGCGTATGCGCATAAGTGATGTGCAAACATAATCGGTTGCGCACGCTGAAGATGAGTGTAACCGGGGAGAATTGTCTCCTTATTCGCCTCTGCCTGAACAAGTATTGCAGAAAGCAGTTTTTTAATAAGCGCGATAATATCGTTTGCCTCATCACGCATAAAAAGACGGATATCAAGCGCAACCTGATCGTTACGGCTTCTTGCGGTATGAAGCCTTTTACCGACATCGCCGATGCGCTTTGTAAGTTCAGCTTCCACAAACATATGTATATCTTCGGCATCAAAATCAAAACCGAGAGCGCCACTTTCAAGGTCGGTTAAAATACCTTCAAGCCCTTTAATGATAGCGTCTGCATCACTCTTTGAAATAATGTTGCACTCAGCAAGCATAGTTGCGTGTGCAATCGAGCCTTTTATATCCTGCTTATACATTTTGCAGTCAAAATGTATGGAAGAGTTAAAGTCATCCGCCTCTTTATCGAGCGCCTTTGAAAAACGCCCTGCCCACATTTTGTCCATAGGAATACCTCCTTAAATAATAGTAAACTGTAGCAAGGTGATTTTCACCTTGCTACAGTATGTGATTTAGGATGGAGAAAAATAGTGCAGAACGAACAAACTGAACCCGCGAGGGCTTGCCCGACGCTGTATGTGATACAGCGAGAGGTGAAGTTTGTCCGTAGCATAAAGCACATATTCGGAAAAATTCGTTTTGCGAATTTCAACCAACCGATAAAACCTCGCTTTTAGCACACGCTTAATAATTATAAAAAACGATGCTTTATGCGGTCGGTGCTGTTTTTATACATCCTTATTTATTTTTTGCATCAACCATAGCCTGTACAGCAATGGGAAGACCGTAAAGGTTGATAAATCCTTCAGCATCCTTCTGATTGTAATCGCTTTCACCAAATGTTGCGATTTCTTCAGAATAAAGGCTGTAGTCACTCCATACACCTGCGTTAATCATATTACCCTTGTAAAGTTTAAGTCTTACCTTACCTGTAACATTTTCCTGTGTCTTGTCAACGAATGCGCTGAGAGCCTCGCGAAGGGGAGTGAACCACTGACCATCGTAAACAAGTTCTGCAAATGTGATTGCAAGACGCTGCTTGTGGTGAAGTGTCATTCTGTCAAGGCAGATTGATTCAAGAACGCTGTGTGCCTTGTAAAGAATTGCACCGCCGGGAGTTTCATATACACCACGGCACTTCATACCAACAAGACGGTTTTCAACGATGTCAAGGATACCGATACCGTTCTTGCCGCCAACTTCGTTAAGTGCAAGGATAATTTCCTTCGCGCTCATCTTCTTATCGTTGAATGCTACGGGAACACCCTTTTCAAAATCGATTGTGATGTAAGTGGGTTCATCGGGAGCAGTAACGGGAGATACACCCATTTCAAGGAAGCCTTCCTTCTCGTACTGCGGCTCGTTACCTGTATCTTCGAGGTCAAGACCTTCGTGGCTTAAATGCCAGAGGTTCTTATCCTTTGAATAGTTTGTTTCACGGTTTATCTTAAGAGGAACATTGTGAGCTTCTGCATAGTCGATTTCTTCGTCACGAGACTTGATGTCCCATTCACGCCAGGGAGCAATAACGGGCATTTCAGGAGCGAAATGCTTGATAGCAAGTTCAAAACGAACCTGGTCATTACCCTTACCTGTACAGCCGTGGCAGATAGCGTCAGCATTTTCCTTGATTGCGATGTCTACAAGACCCTTTGCAATACAGGGACGCGCATGGCTTGTACCGAGGAGATATTCCTCGTAAATTGCGCCTGCCTTCATTGTGGGGATGATGTAGTTGTCTACATAGTCATCTGTAAGGTCAAGTACATAAAGTTTTGATGCACCTGTCTTTATTGCCTTTTCTTCAAGACCGTCAAGTTCATCATTCTGACCAACATTACCTGCCACTGCAACAACTTCACAGTTGTTGTAGTTTTCCTTAAGCCACGGAATAATGATTGATGTGTCAAGACCGCCTGAGTAGGCAAGAACTACTTTTTTGATATCTTTCTTATCCATTTTTAAGACTCCTTTTATATAGATTGCTTATTGATTGGTATCAGTATAACACTGTTTGCATAATTATGCAAGAATTTTTGCATAAAAATTCATAATTTTTTGGAAATATGCAAAAAATCGTTGAATTTATACATAGTTATTCATTAAATGTAGGGGGTGTTAAGGGGGACGGGGACATTTTTGTAAGCCGCAGGCGTAACAAAAATTGACCTGTCCCCAAACTTAAACGAAAGGTTGGCGCTGCCAACCGCTTAATATTCATAAATGCCTTCGAATACCTTTTCAGCGTCACCTGTCAGGAATACGCCTTCATCACTGTAGCGGACGATAAGCTCGCCACCCTCAACTCTTACGATGATATCAGTATCCTTTTCACAGTATCCGTTTTCAACTGCAGCAATTGCTGCTGCTACGGCACCTGTACCGCAAGCCTGTGTTTCACCGTTGCCGCGCTCCCAAACTCTCATTCTGATTGTGCGCTTGTCAATAATCTTGACAAACTCAGTATTGATTCTTTCAGGGAAGATAGGTGCATTTTCAAAACGGGGACCGATTGTCTTAACATCGATGTTATACACATTGTCGCAGATAACAACACAGTGCGGATTACCAATTGAAAGACAGGTTATATTATAATCCTTACCACCGATAGCAACTTTTTCGTTTATTACCTTATCTCCGGGCATATCAACGGGGATAGCCTTGGGGTCAAACTGCGGATCGCCCATCTGAACAGTTACGCTTGTAACCTTGTGGTCGAAAAGATGAAGCGTAAGTTTTCTGATACCGCTTGCAGTTTCAATTGTGATATGACGGTGAGTTGTATATCCGTTATCGTAAAGGTACTTACCTACGCAGCGGATAGAGTTACCTGCCATTTTACCTTCGCTGCCGTCTGTGTTGAATATACGCATCTTCGCATCGGCAACCTCGGATTTTTCAATAAGAACAAGTCCGTCTGCACCGATACCTCTGTGACGGTCGGAGAATACGATTGCAAGAGCCTCCGGGAATGCAATCTTGCCGTCAAAGTTGTTGATGAAGATATAGTCATCGCCCGTACCCTGCATCTTGATAAAGGGTATGTTAAGTTTTTCCGTACGAAGTTTCGCTATATCTGTAAGTTCAGTATTGTACTGATTAAATCGGCTTAAAAGAATGTCCGCAAGTGCGTGCGCAGTATCAAGCGATGTAAGACACGCGATACTGAGTTGAAGCGCACGGCGATGAAGTCTTATAAACTTCTCGATTTCCTTGGGACGGCCGGAATTGGTGTGGATGATATAACCAACCTTTTCGCTTTCGATAAGTGAGTAAATCTTTTCGCCGTCAACAGTTTCAACGGGAATACCCAGCGAATCAATGATGAGCGCATTCATTTCATCGGCGTAGAGCTCAAGACCTGCATCGTGGAGTTTCTTTGCAAGCTCGATAAGGTCATACTTATCCTTTGAATCAACGCTGATATATACACCACCGCGGCTTTCAAGGTTGAAGCCTGCCGCCATAAGTCCCTTGTAAAGTGCTTCGTTAAGAGTTTTACCAATACCGAGCACCTCGCCTGTTGACTTCATTTCAGGACCAAGAATTGAGTTGATGCCCGAAAGTTTTTCAAACGAGAAAACGGGAACCTTAACTGCGTAGTAGGGAGGCATCTTGTAAAGTCCGCTTCCGTATCCGAGGGAAAGAAGGGACGCTCCCTGCATAACCTGGGTTGCAAGGTCAATCATGGGGATGCCTGTTACCTTACTGATATAAGGAACTGTTCTTGAGGCACGGGGATTAACCTCGATTACATAAAGTTCATTATCATATATAACATACTGAATGTTGATAAGTCCCTGTGTCTTAAGAGAAAGTGCAAGTTTTGTCGAGCAGTCAACAATCTTATCAAGCATCTTGTCAGTTACATTGAACGGGGGATATACGGCAATGGAGTCACCACTGTGTACGCCTGCGCGTTCAACATGCTCCATAATGCCGGGGATAAGAACATCCTTACCATCGCTTATGATATCAACTTCAAGCTCCTTACCCATCATGTACTTATCGACAAGTACGGGGTTTTCAATCTTCTGTGCGAGGATGATGTCCATATACTGCACAACATCTTCTTCCTTATAAGCAATAGTCATATTCTGACCGCCGATTACATATGAAGGACGAAGAAGAACGGGGTAACCAAGTGTTTCGGCAGCGTTAAGAGCCTCTTCCTTTGTCATTACAGAAAGACCACTGGGTCTCTTAATGTTGAACTTTTCAAGGAGTGCGTCAAACTGCTCACGGTCTTCTGCCATATCGATACTCTTTGCAGATGTACCAAGGATTTTGATGCCGCTTTCGTCAAGGAATTTAACGAGCTTGATTGCGGTCTGTCCACCGAATGCAACAACAACGCCCTCGGGCTTTTCAACCTCGATAACATTCATTACATCTTCGGGAGTAAGCGGCTCAAAGTAAAGGCGGTCTGCTGTGTCAAAGTCTGTTGAAACAGTTTCGGGGTTGTTATTTATGATAATAACCTCGTAGCCCATATCCTTGAGTGCCCATACACAATGAACGGAGGAGTAGTCAAACTCGATACCCTGACCGATTCTGATGGGACCTGAGCCTAAAACGATAACCTTTTTATTATTGGTAGAAACTGCTCTTGCCTCACAGTTCTCATCATAAGTTGAATAGAAGTAAGGTGTCTTTGCAGCAAATTCGCCGCCGCAGGTGTCAACCATTTTGTAAACACAGTTTTTATGAGTGGGAACTTTGCATCCGCTGATTTCCTCAAGTGCCTTGTCGGTAAAGCCGAGTTTCTTACCCTTTTCGTAAAGTTCCTCTGTAAGATTTCCAAGGATGCTCTTTTCATAATCTACAATATTTTTAATCTTGGATAAGAACCACTTGTCAATGCGTGTGATTTCGTTGATTCTGTCAACACTAATTCCTCTTACAAGCGCCTCATAAACAGTAAAAATACGAAGGTCGTCAAGGTCGTAAAGTTTCTTTTCGATATCTTCAATTTCGTGAACTTCCTTATGGAAAAGAGTTTCAGTCTTAAGTTCAGCACCGCGAACCGCCTTCATAAGCGCAGATTCAAATGAATTACCGATAGACATTACTTCGCCCGTTGCCTTCATCTGTGTACCGAGTTTTCTGTCGGCGTACACAAATTTGTCAAACGGCCACTTGGGGAATTTAACAACCATATAGTCAACGGCAGGCTCAAAACAAGCATAAGTTATGCCGGTAACATCGTTTTTAATTTCGTCAAGTGTGTAGCCGAGCGCAATTTTTGTAGTAACCTTTGCAATCGGGTAGCCTGTCGCCTTACTTGCAAGAGCAGACGAACGGGAAACACGGGGGTTAACCTCAATAACTGCGTATTCAAAGCTGTCGGGATTAAGTGCGAACTGACAGTTACATCCACCCTCGATTTTGAGTTCAGTAATAATGTCAAGTGCCGCTTTTCTGAGCATTGAATATTCTTTATCTGAAAGTGTAGCTGCAGGAGCAACAACGATACTGTCGCCTGTGTGGATACCAACGGGGTCCACATTTTCCATGCTACAAATAGTGATAGCGTTTCCTGCATGGTCACGCATAACCTCAAACTCTACTTCTTTCCATCCGTAAATGTATTTTTCAATAAGTACCTGAGTAATGGGGGAGAGTGTAAGACCGTTATTCGCAATTTTTGCAAGTGTGTCACGGTCATATGCAACACCGCCGCCCGCACCACCGAGTGTGAATGCGGGACGAACAATTACGGGGTAACCGATTTTCTCTGCAATTGCAAGAGAATCGTCAACAGTTGTTGCGATATCGGACGGAATACAACTCTGACCGATTTTGAGCATCGTTTCCTTGAAAAGCTCACGGTCTTCAGCGCGGTCAATCGCTTCGGCATTTGTGCCGATGAGTTTTACGCCCATTTTGTCAAGGTAGCCTTCCTTATCAAGCTGCATCGCAATTGTAAGACCTGTCTGTCCGCCAAGTGATGCAAGGATACTGTCGGGGCGTTCCTTTTCAATAATTCTCTTGATTGTATCTGTTGTAAGCGGCTCGAGATAAATCTCATCCGCGAGCGCCTTATCTGTCATAATTGTAGCAGGATTGGAGTTAACAAGGACGATATTCACGCCCTCATCACGAAGAACACGGCATGCCTGAGCGCCTGCGTAGTCAAACTCTGCAGCCTGTCCGATTACAATAGGGCCGCTGCCTATAACGAGTACCTTTTTAATGTCTTTATTCTTAGGCATCAGTGCTTACCTCCAATCATTTCAAAATATTTGTTATAAAGAAAACCTGTTTCGTTAGGACCCTCGCCCTCAATAAGAGCAAACTGAAGGGAGAGAGCATCCTTACCGATGTATTCAATACCCTCAACACTCTTATCGTTAAGGTTTTCATAAGTAACCTTGGCAAAGTCGGGGAGAGAGTCGCTCGATACCGCAAAGTTATGATTCTGAAGAGTGATATAGACTCTTCCGCTTTCAATCTGCTTTACGGGCTGATTTGCGCCGTGATGTCCGTGGTGGAGCTTTTCGCACTTTGCACCGTTTGCCATCGCAAGTATCTGGTGTCCAAGCCCTGTTGCAAGAATGGGCTTTTTACCGAAAACTTTCTTTATTTCTTCGGCAATTTCTTTTAAGTCATCGGGATTTCCCGGACCGTCTGAAAGATAAATTGCGTCATATGATAAGAGCTCGTCCGCCTTTGTGCCAAATGGGAGCACATCAACACTTGCGCCACGCGAAGCAAGTACATTTACTGCGCTTTTCTTTGTTCCAAGGTCAAGGAATGCAATTTTAACCTTTCCTTCGCCAACTGTATATTTTTCCTTTGTGGAAACTTCGGCTGCTGCGTCCTTAATTTCAGGAAGTGTAATCTTTTCGCCATCGGGTGCCTTTGTTGTGATGCGTGCTGCCATTGTACCTTCCTCGCGGATAATCTTTGTGATTTCACGAGTGTCAACGCCGCATATTCCCACGATTCCCTGTTCTTTAAGGAAACTGTCAAGCGTTCCCTCGCAGCGGAAGTTAGAGGGGATGTCACACATCTCGCGTACTACATAACCCTTTGCATGAATCTTATCGCTTTCCATATCGGAATAAATCATTCCGTAGTTACCAATAAGGGGGAAAGTCTGCACGAGAATCTGTCCGTAAGATGCGGGGTCAGTCAGTGCTTCAATGTAACTTCCCATAGTAGTTGAGAAAACTATTTCACCGACAGTTTCGCCCTCGGCACCGATTAGGGTGCCTTCGAAAACACTGCCGTTTTCGAGTGTCAAATATGCTTTCATATAACCAAGCCTTTCCAAAATGTATAGTCAAAAATTATAAACAAAGTTACGCCATTAACTTAACCATAACGGCTTTCTGTGCATGAAGTCTGTTTTCTGCCTCTTCGAAAATTTCGTCAGCGTGCTGCTCGATAATTTCTGCAGTGATTTCTTCTCCGCGGTGTGCAGGAAGACAGTGAAGCACCATAGCGCCCTCGTTTGCAACTTTCATAAGGTCAGAATTTATCTGATAATCCTTGAATATCTTTGCTCTTTCATTGAATTCCTCTTCCTGACCCATGGATGCCCATACATCAGTATAGAGAACATCGGCACCCTTTGCTGCTTCATAAATATCAGGTGTGCAGGTGAATTTGCCATTCTCTTTTGCCCACTTCATAATTTCAGCATCAGGCTCGTAGCCGCCCGGGCAAGCAATCGAAACTTCCATACCCATCTTGATACCGCCAACGATAAGTGAGTTTGCCATATTGTTACCGTCGCCTACGAAGCACATCTTAAGTCCTTCAAGATTGCCCTTCTTTTCACGGATTGTCATAAGGTCTGCAAGCACCTGACAGGGATGACAGTAGTCTGTAAGACCGTTTATTATCGGGATATCGCCGTAAGAGGCAAAATCTTCAACTTCCTTTTGCTCGAAGGTACGAATCATAATACCATCAAGGAATCTTGAAAGCACGCGTGCAGTATCCTGCACAACCTCGCCGCGACCTATTTGCAAATCTCTGGGACTTAAGAACAGAGCACTTCCGCCAAGGTCAAACATACCAACCTCGAAAGAAACACGCGTTCTTGTAGATGATTTCTGGAAAATCATACCGAGTGTCTTGCCCTTCAAGAGATGGTGCTCAATACCGTTTCTCTTTTCATATTTAAGTTTATCCGCAAGGTCAAGTATTTCTACAATCTCTTCCTTGCTTAAATCTCCAAGTTTCAGAAAGTGTTTCATAATTTACATGCCTCCTTAATGATTTCAAGCGCTTTTGAAAGCACCTCTTTTTCTATGTTAAGCGGGGGAAGAAGTCTTACTCTGTCTTTTGCGGTGAGGACCAAAACGCCGCGCTCCATACAGTAGTTTACAACTTCCTTTGCTTCTTTTACTGTTTTAATGCCTATCATAAGGCCAAGTCCCGAAATATCCTCAATTCCGTCTGCACCCGATAAGGTATCGCGCACGAGTTGTGCCTTTTCTGATACTTCCTCAAGGAATTTGTCGGTAAGTCTGGAAAGAATACTTATCGCACCGCTGCAGCAAACGGGATTTGCACCGAATGTTGAACCGTTAAGCCCGGGGGTGAAAATATCCTTTACCTTTTCGCCAAGCATTGTTGCTCCAAGCGGAAGTCCGCCTCCAAGTCCCTTTGCAGTAGATACAACATCGGGTGTAATGCCGTAGTGCATGTATGCGTAAAGTTTACCCGTTCTGCCGTTACCTGTCTGCACCTCATCAGCAATCAGGATAAGGTCCTGTTCCTTGCAAAGCTTTGCAATTTCATCAACAAATTTTTGGTCAAGTGCATTTACTCCGCCCTCGCCCTGAACAAGTTCAATCATTATCGCGCAACATTTATTATTCTGAACTGTTTCGCGAAGCTTTTCAATATCATTGGGAGGGGTGTGAACAAATCCCTCAGTCAGGGGTAAAAATTCCTTATGGAAATTTTCCTGACCTGTTGCCGCAAGAGTTGTATGCGTTCTTCCGTGGAAGCTCTTTTCAAGGGTTACGATTGTGTAGTAATCATTACCCTTATTAAGTGCGCCGTATCTTCTTGCCGCCTTAATTGCAGTTTCGTTAGCCTCCGCACCGGAATTTGAGAAGAATACATTTTTCATTCCTGTGCGATTGCATAACATTTCGGCAAGGTCAGCGCAGGGAGATGTGTAGTAAAGGTTTGATGTATGCGCAAACTTATCAAGCTGCGCCTTTACTGCATTTACCCATTCCTCGTCACACGCGCCGAATGTGTTTACCGCGATACCGCTTCCGAGGTCAATATATTCTTTACCGTCGCTACCTGTAAGTATTGCCCCTTTGCCGCCTGTGATTTCAAGCGGAAAACGCGCATAGGTAGGAGCGACAAATTGCTTATCTTTTTCAAAAGTGTTCATTCTAAGTGTCCTTCTTTCAAACCTATATATCCCAAATTACGGTGCAAACTCATAGATTGCACCGTAAAGAAAACACAAAATCATTCCCCGCGTACAAACATAGTACCAATACCTTCATTGGTAAGGGTTTCAATAAGTATGGAGTGGGGGATTCTGCCGTCAATTATAAATACCTTTCTCACACCGCTGTTGATAGCGTCAATACAGCACTCAACTTTTGGTATCATACCACCGGAGATAACACCCTCCTCAATAAGAGCAGGTGCTTCGTTGGTATAGATTTTGGAAATAAGAGTAGAGGGGTCGTCCTTATCACGAAGGATACCCTCAATATCTGTCATGGAAATAAGACTTTCAGCGCCGAGTATTCCTGCAATTTTTGCAGCCGCAGTATCAGCATTGATGTTATAAACATTACCTTCCTTGTCACATCCTACTGTTGAAATAACAGGAATATAACCCTTTTCAAGTACATCAATAATGGGAGCAACATTGACATTTGTTATTTCTCCGACATAGCCAAGCTCGGGATTAAGTACTTCCGCCTCAATCATATGTCCGTCAATACCGCACAGACCGATGGCGTTTCCGCCCTTGTGATGAAGAAGGTTTACAAGGTTTTTGTTAACTTTACCTGCAAGGACCATCTGCACAATGTCAACAGTTTCCTTGTCGGTAACACGGAGTCCGTTGACGAACTCACTCTTTTTGCCGACCTGATTAAGCATCTGTGTAATTTCAGGACCGCCGCCATGCACAAGCACAACTTTAATACCGATAAGAGACATCAGAACGATATCGCCCATAACGGCATCCTTAAGTTCGTCATTAATCATAGCGTTTCCGCCGTATTTAACAACTATTATCTTATTATTGTATTTCTGAATGTAGGGAAGTGCCTGGGTAAGTACTTCGGCTCTCTGTGCATTTGTCATGGTTAAATCCTCCAAGTATAGTGTTTAGGGTTGTAAAAAAGTAGTGCAGAGCGTTCAAACTGAACCCGTAGGTGTATATAGATACTCCGCGGGTGAAGTTTGAGCGGAACAAAACGCTTAAAATCGAAATTTGCCACAGCGAATTTCTACATTGAAAATTCAAATACGCTTTGATAAATGACTTAATAAAAGTACACATACAATTTTTCTTTGCGTTTTGTAGTCGGTGCTGCTTTTTGGCAACCCATCATCAAGTACGGTAGTCGCCGTTAATCTTCACATAATCATATGTAAGGTCACAACCCCATGCGGTAGCGGTTTCCTCTCCGTCATTGAGGTTAATTAAAATATTTATATCCTTCTCAAGAAGTACCTTCTTTGCAACATCTTCGGAAAAATCAATTCCTGCGCCGTTTTTACAAACTTCAATTTTCCCCTCTTTTGATGAGAACGCAACATCAATCTTATTTACATCAACATCCGCGCCGCTGTAACCGATTGCGCAGAGTACTCTGCCCCAGTTAGCATCGGCACCAAACATCGCCGCCTTGAGAAGTGATGAGCAGATAACTGATTTTGCAACTGTCTTTGCACATTTTTCATCCTTTGCGCCGCTTACACTGCATTCAAGCATTTTTGTAGCACCTTCGCCATCGCCTGCAATCATTTTGCACAGGTAAACTGTAACTGTATTAAGTGCTTTGGCAAAGATTTCAAAATCCTCGCCATCAGATTCAATCATCTTGTTTCCTGCAAGAC
This sequence comes from Clostridia bacterium, assembly GCA_017411435.1. Lineage (GTDB taxonomy): Bacteria > Bacillota > Clostridia > UMGS1883 > UMGS1883 > UMGS1883. Next base: position 130,968 of record JAFQQD010000031.1, on the reverse strand, counting down.
CGTTAGCCATTACAGACACCATATCGTTTGTGGATGTATCACCGTCAACACTGACCATATTGAATGTCTTTTTGATATCCTCACCAAGTGCCTTCTGAAGCATAGCAGGGGAGATAGATGCATCCGTTGTAATGAATACAAGCATTGTAGCCATATTGGGATGAATCATACCGCTGCCCTTGGCAATGCCTGCAATCTTACATTCCTTACCACCGAGAGTGAAGCCTACTGCAATTTCCTTCTTTACAGTATCTGTTGTAAGAATACCTTCGGACGCGTAGTCACTGTGCTCGGCACTCTCTCCAAGACCTTTTACAAGCTCGGGAAGTCCATTTTCAATAGACCCTATATCAAGCTTCTGTCCTATAACACCCGTTGATGCCACGATAACATCTTTGCTGTCAATACCAAGTTCATCTGCTACAAGGGAGCACATCTTTTCGGCAACTTCTATTCCGTCTGCGTTGCAGGTGTTTGCATTACCGCTGTTGCAGATTACTGCCTTTGCATAACCGTCAGCGATATTATTCTTTGTAACTGTAAGGGGCGCACCCTTAACAAGATTTGTAGTGTATGTAGCCGCTGCAGCAGCGGGAGTGCTGCTTACAATAAGTGCAATATCGCGCTTTGTACGGTTCTTACGGATTCCACAGTGGATACCGTTTGCACTGAATCCCTGCGGTGCACAAATACCGCCTTCAATTATATTAAACATAAGTTTCAGTCCTTTCTCACAGTATGTCAAGCATCGCCCCGGGCTCTTCGCCCATTACGATGTTCATACATTCAAGTGCTGCACCTGACGCACCTTTACCGAGATTGTCGTATCTTGCGATAAGAAGGATTCTGTCTTCGTTACCTTCAACGGTTACCTGCATCGAGTCCTTGAAAGAAAGAGCGTTTGCGCTTATAAGTCCTTCTTCGCTGATAGATTCACTGTATGTAACAATCTTACCTGTGTATTTTTCCTTGTACGCATTTTTTATATCTTCAATACCGAACCCGTCTTCAAGCTGACTTTTGAATATGGGAATTGTCACAACCATGCCGCTGTAAAAATCAGAAACGATAGGGCAGATGACGGGAGCGTTACTAAGCCCTGTGACCTTTGCCATTTCGGGAAGATGCTTATGCTTCTGGCCGAGTGCGTACTGACGGGGTGCGTCAAGAAGATTATCTCTTTCGCTGTCCTCGTACTGAGCAATCATACTCTTGCCGCCGCCACTGTATCCTGTAATACTGTGACAGGTCAAAAGAGCGTCCTTACCCAATATGCCTTTCTCAATGAGCGGGTAGATAAGCGCAATAAATCCGCTTGCGTGACAGCCCGGTACGGCAATCCTCTTTGCAGAGGCAACCTTTTCAAAATGCTCTTTTGAAAGTTCTGGGAATCCGTATGCCCATGCATCGTTCGTTCTGTGAGCCGTTGATGTATCAAGCACAACCACATTTTCATTTTCTATCATAGAAACAGCCTCTATCGCTGCCACATCGGGAAGACAAAGGAAAGCAATGTCACATTCGTTAAGAGCTTTCTTTCTTGCCTCACTGTCCTTGCGAAGTTCTTCGGGAAGTCTTATAAGCTCAATATCACTTCTCTTTGAAAGTCTTTCCAATATGCGCAGTCCCGTTGTTCCGGCGCTGCCATCGATGAATACTTTTTTCATAGCTTTATCTCTCCAATAAATTAAGGGTTTTCAATATTATAACTCGAAATGTATAAATATGCAAGCATTTTGCATAAAAATTCTGAAACTTTTCAAAAACCGCATTTTAATTGTGTTTTACCGTGTATAAATATAACAAAAATGAGCATACGGCATAATTCAATATATTATACCATATATATTGGTAGATAGTAAAGAGAAATTTTGACAAAATTTGTAGAGATATGATATAAATTATAAACAAAATGACCAATAAAAAAAGAAGCGTGCTGCTTCACCCATTTCGCGTTCTGGCTAAATTTCAAGCTGGCAAATGTTACTCGCGAAAAAATACACGATTTCATATACGATAAAAAACGCACATCCGGATAAGGATGTGCGTTAACTTATTTATTTGATTACAGGAATATATTTTTCCCAAGCGCCATTGCTGTATTCAGTGTATGAACGAAAACCGTTCTCATCATAAGAAGTTTTTCTCCATGCGCCTGTATTGTCTTCGAAATAAATTTCCCTACCCTGTTCATCACACTCTATTTTTTTCCATGCACCTGTGGATTCGGTTACAGAGGTGTTTTTGCCGGATTCATTGTAGGTGTATTCCTTCCATGCACCAAGAGAGTTTTCCTGCCTTATAAGTTTGTTATCCTCATTGTAAGTGTATTTTTCCCAGTTGCCATCAGAATCATCAACACGGACTTTTTTGCCATTTGAATTATAAATTGTTTTTACCCACTTAAATGTAGAATCCTGTTGATAAGTAAGATTACCATTTTCATCATAACCGTATCTTACCCATGCGCCGTTTGAGTATGACCTTGTAATGAGTTTGCCGTTTGCATCATAAACAAGCGTCTGGTCGTTACCGGAGGAATCGCTATAAGTAAGCATATTACCGTTTTCTCCATAAGTTGCTTTCTGCCAGTTTCCATTGCTGTCTTCAAAATAAATGAGGTTTCCGTTTTCATCATGCTGATACTTCATTGTAACACCGGCAGTATCCTCGTATGTCAAGGGCTTACCCTGAAAGTCGTATGTGAAAGTTGCTACGAATCCGTTGGAATGTTCTTCGCGGATAAGATTGTCGTTTTCGTCATAAACATATGTTTTTTTCAGTACACCGGGTCTGTCTTCAAGAATTTTATTTCCTCTTTCATCATAATCATAGGTAATTACAACCTTGTCGACAACGGTATAGCGTTCAGAAAGAACAGTTACCGGCTTTTTGATTATTACAGTACGGGTGTTATTGTTCCAGTCAACTTCAAGATTAAATGCCTCTGCACAAGCACGGACAGGAACAAGGGTACGGCTATTCTTTATCATTGCGGGAACATCTATAATCTTTTCTTCACCGTTAATGGTCATAATATTACTGTCGATAACGAAAGCAACGACAGTATCATTTTTTGTTGCCACAACCTTGCGCTCTTCAGCAATATAGTCAACTTTTGCCCCAAGTGCTTCAAAAACTGCTCTTACGGGAAGCATGGTTCTTCCTTCAACGATAATCGGCTTAACATCCAGTGTAAGCACATTTCCGCCTATTCTTATATCAATAGGCTTAGCAGCATCTGCTACCAAAGTTATTGAGAAACATAATATAAATATTACGATAAGTGATATTAATTTTTTCATTAAATTCCCCTCCGTTCGTACAGATAATACAATTTTATCACAATTAAGGAGTAATGTCTACATTTTTTTTGGCAGGTGCGCCATTTGGCAATATTGACTTTTTGCGATAATAATGGTATAATTATTTATCAGAGAGGCGTATAATTAATATACACAGACCTCATAAGTACTGAATACAGCGGTGGAGAATGGGCGGAATTGTACATATTGGGATGTGCATGGCATATTTTCCAAAAACCGTGGATTTGTAAAGGAGAAAATAATGGCAAAAAAATTAAAATTGAAGATTATACCTCTTGGCGGATTGAATGAGATCGGCAAGAATATTACTGCCTTTGAAATAGGCGGAGAAATTCTTGTTGTCGATTGCGGTATGGCTTTTCCCGATGACAGTATGCTCGGTGTTGACTGCGTAATCCCCGATATGAGTTACCTTGTAAACAATAAAGATAAGGTAAAGGCAATCGTGATTACCCACGGACACGAGGACCATATCGGAAGTATCGCATATCTTCTGCGCAGTGTGAATGTACCTGTTTACGGCACACGCCTTGCAATCGGCCTTGTTGAACAGAAACTCAAGGAACACGGGATTTTAAGTGTAAGTAAACTTAACCGTGTTTCAGCAGGCGAAACAGTAAAAGTAGGCAAAAATATCAGCGTGGAATTTATCCGCGTAAATCACAGTATCAGCGATGCTATCGGTATGGCGATAAAAACCCCCGTGGGAACAGTTGTCCACACAGGTGACTTCAAAATTGATACTACTCCAATAGAGGGTAGTATGATTGACCTTGCACGCTTTGGCGAGCTTGGGAAACAGGGCGTACTCGCGCTTATGAGCGATTCTACAAATGTAGAGCGCCCCGGTTATACGATGAGTGAAAGAAAAGTCGGGGAAACCTTTGAGGCACTTTTCAAAGGAACCCGTTCAAGAATATTTGTCGCAACCTTTGCATCAAATGTTGACCGCGTACAGCAGGTAATAAATGCTGCAGTCCGTAATCGCAGAAAAGTGGCGGTATCGGGCAGAAGTATGGTCAATATCATCGAGGTTGCATCAACGCTTGGCTACCTTAAAATTCCCGAGGGAACAATGATTCCGATTGAGGATGTAAAAAAATATCAGGACCATCAGCTTGTTATAATTACAACAGGCAGTCAGGGAGAAAGAATGAGCGCCCTTACAAGGATGGCGTTTTCCGACCATAAGAAAGTCGAAATAGGAAAAGGCGACCTTGTAATAATTTCAGCATCTCCTATCCCTGGTAACGAAAAAACGGTTTCAAATGTTATAAATGAGCTTTACCGCAAGGGGGCAGAGGTAATACATTCTGCACTTACTGAAGTGCATGTGTCGGGCCACGCCTGCCAGGAAGAGCTTAAAATAATAATGGGACTTACAAAACCCAAATATTTTATCCCCGTGCACGGAGAAAGCAGACATCTCCGCCGCCATGCTATGCTTGCTGAGGAGATGGGAATCCCGAAAAAGAATATTTTCAAGCTTGAAAACGGAAGTATACTTGAGTTTTCTGAGGGAAGCGCAAAGGTTAAGGGCAGCGTTCAGGCGGGTGAACTTCTTGTTGACGGTTACGGTGTAGGCGATGTCGGAAGCATCGTTCTGCGTGACAGAAAACACCTTGCCGAAGACGGTATTATTATGGTTGTTATGGCAATCAACGGAAAAACTCATAAAATAGCAGCAGAGCCTGAGGTTATTACGCGCGGATTCATTTATATGCGCGATAATGAAGAAGTAATGGAAGAGCTTAAGAAAATTGCAACTGTTGCGCTTCAGAATACGCTCATTTCAAGTCATCGCGACTGGAATACGATAAAGAACAATGTAAAGGGAGCTCTTGGAAGTTATATTTACGAAGGAACACACAGAAAACCCATGATTCTCCCTGTAATTATGGAAGTTTAACGGATAGTACCGTCATCCTTTCGAAACAAAAGTTTTACTGCTTGTCTTAAAAAATAATACGAAGGAATAACAAATTATGTTTACATTAAAGAATCAGGAAAACCGTGCGCGCCGCGGAGAATTCACAACGGTGCACGGAACCATACAGACACCTGTATTTATGAATGTTGGCACATCTGCAGCAATAAAAGGTGCAGTTTCATCGCTTGACCTTAAGGATGTAGGCTGTCAGGTGGAGCTTTCAAACACCTATCATCTGCATGTGCGCCCGGGCGATGACCTTATCCGTGATATGGGAGGGCTGCATAAGTTTATGAATTGGGACAGACCTATCCTTACCGACAGTGGCGGATTTCAGGTTTTTTCCCTTGCGTCACTTCGTAAAATTACTGAGGAGGGCGTTAATTTCCAGTCTCATATTGACGGAAAGCGCATCTTTATGGGACCTGAGGAAAGTATGCAGATTCAGTCAAATCTTGCATCGACTATCGCGATGGCATTTGATGAATGTGTTGAAAATCCTGCGCCTTATGAATATGTGAAAAATTCGTGCGAACGCACATACCGTTGGCTTGAGCGTTGCAAGGCGGAGCTTACACGACTTAACGCACTTCCCGAAACAATTAACAAAAATCAGATGCTTTTCGGTATCAATCAGGGTGGAACATACGAAGACCTTCGTATTGAGCATATGAAAAAGATAGCAACGCTTGACCTTGACGGATATGCAATCGGAGGACTTGCTGTTGGTGAAAGTGCCGAAGAAATGTACCGCATCATAGACGCTGTTGAACCCTATATGCCAAAGGACAAGCCACGCTACCTTATGGGCGTAGGCACACCGCAGAACATACTCGAAGCGGTGGAGCGAGGCGTAGACTTTTTCGACTGCGTTATAACAAGCCGAAACGCAAGACACGCAAATCTCTTTACCGATATCGGTGTGCTCAATCTTAATAACAAGAAATTTGAAAAGGACGAGCGTCCGCTTCAGGAAGGATGTCAGTGTCCTGCCTGCAAAAACTACTCACGCAGTTATATACGCCATCTCATTAAGGCAAAGGAAATGCTTGGTATGCGCCTTTGCGTGCTTCACAACCTCCATTTCTATAATGACCTTATGGCGAAAATAAGGCAAGCAATAGAAGAAAATCGCTTTGCCGAGTTTAAGGCGGAAGCACTGGAGAAAATGAACAACAGAGTGTAAACGAAAGGAGAAACTTCTATGAAAAAAATTGTTGCAATCGTACTGGTACTTTTAATGCTTGTACCCACCGCTTATGCGGACACGACGGCTTCTGGAGAGCTTGAAAAGGTGCTTGTTTCGGTAAAATCGAAAATAGAAATCCCGACCGAGCTCAATATTTTTGAAAGTCATATTTCGGAATACAGGGAGCAGGTCTATTATAACTTTGACTGGCATTCTCCCGATTATGAAAAATCAGTAAGCATAAGCGCAGACGAGGAAGGGCATATAAGAGATTATTATGTCTACACGCAGAAAAGGACAGAAAAAAAGCTTTCGGGAATTTCGAAAAAGGAAATAATCTCTTTTGCGGAGGAGTTTCTTAAAAAAGCACTTCCCGAAATGTATGCTGACCCTACCGATGTTCTCGTTTTTGACGAAAAATCGTACAGTGCAGGCTCATTTCTCCGCTATTCACTTACATATAAAAGGTACAAAAACGATATCTTTGTAAAGGATAATTTTGTCAATGTAACAGTGGGTATTACCGAGGATGATGCGCTTTACATTTCCAATATGTCTTCAAATATTGATTACAAAACACCCTTTGCCGAAAGAGACGAAGAAATCACAGATTATGTGCAGAAATACAAGGAAGCATTCCCGGGTGAAATGGTTTACCGCAACGAGTATAACCCCGAATGGAAAGAAAAAGGGAAAATGAAATACAGCGGTGCGCTCATATACAGAATAAAGGACGGTAATGCAGGCTTTATCAGCCTCGAAACAGGCGAAATCGTTACTGAGGATGAAAACGATGATATAATCTACCGAGGGGAATCGGCAGGGGCTATGACGGACAGTGTAAACAAAAACGAATCTGCACTTACCCCTGAAGAACTGAAGGAAATATCTGCGGTTGAGGGACTTTTGAGCGTGGCGGAAATTGAGGCAAAGGTAAAAAAGCTCCCTTATATAAAATTCCCCAAGGATATTGTTCTTAAAAGCAGTAACCTTTCAAAAAATGACGAAGGTAAGTACATATACAGTCTCGGTTATTCAAACGAAAAGGAAGCTTCGTACGGCTACCTTCATATGAGCGTATATGCAGAAGACGGAAAGCTTATCAGCTTCAATATGAACGACTCAAAGGACCGCAAGGAGATAGAAACCATTACCGATTATCAGAAAACCCTTGCAAAAGAAAACGCCGAGAAATTCCTGACCGCTGTGGCAGAAACAGAGTTTTCAGAGACAAACTTTGAGAAAAGCGAAGACAGAGACGGCTTTGTAAGCTTATATTATCCTCGCATAATAGAGGGTGTAAAGCACATAAGTGAGGGAATAAGAGTGGCCTATGACACTGAAAACGGTACTGTAACAAACTATTCTCTTAACTTTACCCAGACAGGATTCCCCTCTCCGCATTACGCTATAAGATACGATGAAGCATATACCAGACTGCTGGAATATTCTCCCATAATCAAAATGTATGTGAAAAGCGGCGGAAAGTATGTTTTGTGTGCAACACTTGAAAAGAAGGGTGTAATTCTTGACGGACTTACAGGCGATGTTAAAGATGCGTATAAGGAACAGAATCAGTCTTTTTCATACGATGACATCAGCGGTCACTGGGTTGAAGAAGCGGCAACAAAGCTCTCGGAAGTGCAGCTCGGCTTTGACGGCGGAAAATTAAAGCCCGACCAAAAAATAACTCAGGAAGAGCTTTTAAGATTTATTGCCTCGGGAATATACGGAAAGTATTATCATACATACGAAACAGAGGACCTTTACGAAAATCTGATTCGCGAAAAAGTGATAAGCGAGGAAGAGAAAAATCCCTCAGCAAATATCACGCGTGAAGATGCCTTTGTATTTATTATCCGCATGGCAGGACTTGAAAAGGTAGCAAAACTTGAAAATATTTACAAGGTAAACTATGCAGACAGCCATCTTCTTTCCGAGGGGAAAATCGGCTACTGTGCAATCTTAAGCGGACTTGGAGTAGTCTGCGGAGATGGTGGATGCCTTCGTCCGCAGGACAATACCACCTATGCAGAAACCGTAATTATGCTTTACAGATACCTTTTGACACTGTAATTAAAAAAGGCTGTGACCAATTCACAGCCTTTCAGACTGTCGAAAAAGTCGGTCAAACGCAAGCAAAAATAAATAATAAATATTTTTTGCAGCGCTTGGAAATTTTCGATAAACTTATAAAAGAACAAAAGACACCATAGCCACATAATAAAAAACCCTGAAAATTGCAATTTTCAGGGTTTTTGCTTGCTTTCGTCCAATACGCCCTCTACCGCACCCTCGTGCGCCTACGAGTTCGTGTTGAACAAATTTACCTTCCTTTTTCCTCGTCTGCCAGCGTGCCGATAGGTTTATCGACACGCTGAAAAGGCTGTGACCAATTCACAGCCTTTTTTTGTTTTATGGATATTTGTATTTTATAACAGTCTATCCTATCATAGCCATTATATATGCAGTCAGCGTAACCATTGCAAAAGTATAAACCGCCATACCGAAAAGGAAAGTTGATTTAATCTTTTTCGGCGAAGGGGAAGGTGGTGGCGAAGAAAGGGACCTGAGGTAATTGTCAACAATTTTCTGTGCCTCAGTTACGGCATCAATTTCACTTGCATCTGCCTCGTCACGCAGTATGAAAATAGCCTGTTCTATACGCGGAGAATCAATTTTACTCAAAACGACTATTTTACGGGTGTTATTGCTCATTTTATCAACTCCTCTTTTCTTGATTATTGACATAACTGCGTGTTGCTAAACTCTCAAATTGTCAGTTTTATCCAATATATGCTGCCATAACTGTCAGGTCATCTGTCGGTGCAGATTCTGATATCTCCTTTGCATGCGAAAGAATCATTTGCGAGAGCTCGTGCGGTTCGTTTCCGTCATACTTGTCTATAATTTCCTTTATCCAGTTTTTGTCCGATATTTCGGAGGAAATAACACCGTCTGATACCATTACAAGCATGCTTCCTTTTTCAGATTCAACAGGGAAAATTTCTGTATCAGTATTTGAAAAGGACCCGAGGGGAAGCGTAGGAGATGCAATGCTTGAAACCTCGTTTTTGATTTTTGCATAGCTTCCTGCACCGCCGCATTTGTATATTTTGGAAGACCCGTTATCAAGGTTTATAAGACACAAGTCAATTGCCGCAACGCTTCCTGAAAATGTCCACAGAAGCATCGAATTTATGATGTTTATTGCCGTTTGCACCTCTACATTGTGACTTAAAAGAGAAAGAAGAAGATTTGCGCAGGTTCTGCTTTCTTCGCGTGCGATTTCTCCGCTTCCCATACCATCACACAGAATCATTGCATATGTGTGGCGGTCAAGAAGCGCGTATGTAGCGTGGTCGCCGCTTACTTTCTTTTTCGCTTTTACGGCGCTTGCAACCGCAGTAGTAACATTAAAGGACGGCTTTACAACATAGGTTGCACTGCACTCTCCGCAGTTGCGTACACCTGTGCGGACAAAAGGCTTTGCAAATGTAGTTTCAAGGATTTTGCATACCGCATTTTCACATCGTCCGAATCCGCCGCAGCTTTCAAGATTTATCTGAATTTCTGTCTCATCATCTTTTCCTGTGACATAAACTTCACGCGTTAAGATTCCTTCCTTGCGCAGGCTTGTCCTCAGACTGTCTGCCGCGACACTGTCACATTCGCCCTCGCTAAGGATTTTATCCTTACACAGTCCAAGGATTCTGGAAACGGCAGAAAATGTAGAATATGTACTGCCGCGGAGTTCTCCTATTTTTTCTGTCCACATACAATCGTTTTTATATATTTCAAACATACGCGCAAACTCTCCTACAAACTGTTCTTTGCGCAGACAGTGGGCAGGTGCACTCTCAGGCAAAGGTGTCTTTTTTTCATTGAGCAAAGCACACAGTATATCCATCGACTCCTTGGTTGCTTTTGCATCGCGTCCCCAGCAGTACTTCCGAAGTCCGCAGCTTCCGCAGGTGTTTCGGGCAGTTCTTCTGTAAAGGAGAAGCATATTATACTCATCATCATTGCGAAGCTCAAAGATGTGGCGAAAACTTTTTTCACACTTGTTTATGGTTGATTGAACCCCCTCAATCTTACTCGCTGCAAGTTTTACAGCAGGAGGAGAAGATGGGGAAAAGCCCCCAAGTGCACTAAAAACTTTTTTAGGAATACAATAAAGTAAGAAAGCGGCAATTACCGAATCTGTCAGATTTATAAGGACCTCTGTAGACCCGTTTGAAAGAATGGTAACGGCGGCATTTGTAATGATAAAAGAAACACAAACACACCATCTTCCATATTTGGAAAAATATCCTGCACACAGTCCGCAAAGAGCAAACGAAGCAGCAGAAACATCAATCCGCCCTTGGCTGAGACAGTATACAACACCCATTATAATTCCCGAGGCGCAACCCTCCAGGCTTCCGAAACGAAGTGCAAATAAAAGGACGAAGAAGACGCACAGTATCCCGGTAAGTGAGAAAACCTCGCCAAAACCTAACCCCCCCAGACCGCAAAGCATTCCACCTGCGAAAAGGGCTACCGATACAGTTTCCTCCGCAGTAAGGCTGCGTCTTATCAGTATGCTTGAGAAAAGTCCCAGCGCCACATTGAATGCTCTTGAAAAAAGCCACAGCGTTGCACATTCGATAATTAAAATCATACTGTCATACATAAGAGGGTATCCGCCAAAGGTTATGTCTGCAAAAAGAAGAAATGCCCCTGAAAAAAGGAGACAAAAAGAGGCCAGAACCGCAGAAATACGCGCGTTTTTATACTTTGTCGGTAAAAATCTTTCCCATATTAATGCATACAGAATCATCGAGATTATGTATTTGCCTATATAAAGAATACCCTTGCCAGAAAAAAGAAGCCCCAGCAGAAGCGCAATTGCACACGGATAAGAGGCGTTTATAGGAAAATTGGCGGCAAAAAAAGAAAGTCCCAACGGGGAAGCCCCACCTATAAGAGCAGTTCGTGAGAGTAAAAATGCACACAGACATTCAAGTGCTGTTCTGGAAAGTATATACTCTTTGGCTTGTCCTTTTTCTCTGACCGGAAATTTTCGTTTTTTACTGCTTCGTTTTTTTAGAGGCTTTGGCGAAAAACTACTCATTAGTAAACCATCCTTTCAAAATTCTTATAATGAATTTTAGCATCTTGTATGTGCGTTTTTTGTCAAAACATGCACCTCATAAAGAGAAGTTTTCGCCATATAGAAACAGCATTTTTCATTAAATCAAAAAATGACACAAAATATAATGAAATAGTTCTTGACTTTAAGGGGGCAAGGAGTATAATGAAGGCAAAGAAAAAGCGTCAAGGAGAGGGACCCGTTATGAAAAAACATACGGTTGATATGACACAGGGTAACATTTTCAAACTTATTGTCATGTTTGCAGTTCCAATTATGATTTCAGGCGTTCTGCAGACACTTTATAATGCGGCAGATATGATTGTTGTAGGCAGATTCGCAGGACCGAAGTCCCTTGCGGCGGTAGGTTCGACAGGCTCGGCAATAAATCTTATCATCGGTGTTTTTGTCGGACTTTCTTCGGCGACAAATGTTATTGTTGCGAGAAAGTTCGGAGCAGGGAATAGGTCAGGCGTTTCCAAGGCTGTACATACTGCAATTGCCGTGTGTCTTGCAGGCGGTGTTTTTCTTGCAATAGCAGGATTTTTCCTTTCAAAACAACTCCTGATATGGATGAGTTCTCCTGAAGATGTAATAAACCTTTCAACCCTTTATATGAAAATATATTTTATGGGTATTCCTGCTATGCTGTTATATAACTTTGGCAGCGCGATACTCCGTGCGGTGGGCGATTCAAAGAGACCTACAAAGTATCTTATGCTATCGGGAATAGCCAATGTTGTTTTGAATCTTGTGTTTGTCATTTCGTTTGATATGGATGTGGCGGGCGTTGCTTTTGCTACTGTTATTTCACAGATAATATCGGCATTTCTTGTAATTCGTTGTCTTATTAAAACGGATGACTGCTTTAAGCTTGTTATCAAAAAAATCAAAATATATTCCGAAGAACTTAAAGAAATAATTGTCCTTGGCATCCCTGCCGGAATACAGGGTGCAGTTTTCTCTATTTCAAACATTATCATACAATCTTCAATAAATAGCTGTGGCTCTGAAGTAATGGCAGGTAACTCTGCCGCCTCCAGCGTGGAGGGTATAGTTTACATTGCGATGAATTCATTTTTTCATGCTACACTTACCTTTGTCGGGCAAAACTACGGTGCGCATAATTTCAAGAGAATGAGAAGAGGCTTCTGGGTAGCAATGGGAATATCTGCAGTGTTTGGTGTTGTGCTCTCAATCGTATTTTCTGAATTCTCGGCATTTTTCCTGCAGTTCTTTACTGATGAGCCGCAGGTAATAGAATATGGAATAGTGAGAATGAATTATGTATGCTCTCTTTATTTCCTTTGTGGACTTATGGAGGTTGGCGCAGGAGCACTCCGCGGTATGGGTGTTGCTTTCCGATCTATGTTAACCTGCCTTATAGGCGCATGCGGTATCAGACTTGTTATGACCATAATAGGCGCGCCTTATCATACTGTGAAAGACCTTGAGATACTTTATGCATCATATCCTATATCGTGGGTTATTACTGCAATAGCCTTGGGAAGCTTCTTCTTTGTAATTACAAAATCAAGAGAAAAGAAATGGCTCAGTCAGAAAAAAGAAATATAATAAAAAGGGAGATGTTCGCATCTCCCTTTCTTGACTTTGTAAGGTATTACAGATATAATACACATAGAAACTTTTTATAGAAGGAAACTACCTTATGAAAAAAATAGCACTGGGAATACTGGCGCATGTTGACAGTGGTAAAACCACTCTTTCCGAGGCGATGCTTTTTACATCGGGCGAAATCCGCAAATTAGGGAGAGTGGACCACGGAGACGCTTTTCTGGACACAAATGATATGGAGCGCGACCGCGGAATTACCATATTTTCAAAGCAGGCGGTAATAAATACAGAAAATGCACAAATAACCCTACTTGACACTCCGGGACATGTGGATTTTTCCGCAGAAGCGGAAAGAGTTCTCTGGGCGCTTGATGCGGCAATACTCGTAATAAATGGTGCCGAAGGTGTGCAGAGTCATACAAAAACCCTGTGGAAACTTTTGTCAGACCACGCAATACCCACCTTCGTATTTGTAAATAAAATGGATATGCAAACGGCAGATGCCGACAAAAACCTCCAGGGGCTTATAAATGCCTTTGGGGGTGGTTTTGTTGTGTTTGGAAATGACGATGAAACCTTTTTTGAGGAAACTGCACTTTGCAGTGAAGAACTTTGTGATTTTTACCTTGAAAACGGAACTATTACTGATGATGAAATAAAAAATGCCATTGCACAACGCAAAATATTCCCATGCTATTTCGGTTCAGCCTTAAAAAACGAGGGCGTCAAAGAACTCCTTTCAGGAATAGAAAAATACACTCTCTATGCTGACAAAAACGAAAATTTCGGTGCCCGTGTTTTCAAAATTTCGGAGGATGAAAAAGGTGCACGCCTTACCCATATGAAAATAACAGGCGGAAAACTTTGCGTCCGTGATAAAATAGGCGAGGAAAAGGTATCCGAAATCCGTATATATTCAGGCGAAAAATATAAAAGTGCTTCGGAAGTTACATCGGGCGATGTCTGTGCAGTTTGCGGGATTTCGTCCCTATCGGGCGGCGAGGGTTTAGGATTTGAAAAAAATTCTCCTTCTCTCACACTTGAACCCGTCTTTAACTACCGTGTTGTCATAAAAGACGGCACAGATTCGCGTGTCGCCCTTGCAAAACTCAAAAAACTTGAGGAAGAGGAAACCCAGCTCCGCGCGAGCTACAACAGTGCCCTTGGCGAAATTCATATTCAGCTTATGGGCGAAGTTCAACTTGAAATTATGGAGCGCCTTCTTAAAGAACGCTTTGATCTTGATGTTGAATTTGCACAGGGAAGCATCGTATACAAGGAGACAATCGCATCCAAGGTTGAAGGCGTAGGTCACTATGAACCACTCCGCCATTATGCCGAGGTACATCTTCTGCTCGAACCTCTTAAAAGAGGCGAAGGTCTTAAATTCGATACAGATGCTGACGAAAATTTCCTTGCCCGTAACTGGCAAAGGCTTATTCTCACACACCTTAATGAAAAGAGGCATATCGGCGTCCTTACGGGAAGCGCAATTACCGATATGAAAATCACATTAAAATCGGGAAAGGCACACCTTAAGCATACTGAGGGTGGCGATTTTCGCCAGGCGACCTACCGCGCAGTACGACACGGACTCAGGTGTGCTGAAAGTGTCCTTTTAGAGCCTTATTACGACTTTACACTTAATCTGCCGACAGACTCAATCGGCAGGGCAATGACCGACCTTGAACAGATGGGTGCTACCGTTAATGCTCCCGAGATACTGGAAAATGAAGCCGTTATCACAGGCTTTGCTCCCGTTCGACAAATACGCTCATATCAGCGCAGCGTCACGAGTTATACCCACGGACTCGGCACACTTTCATGCTCCTTCAGAGGGTATCTTGAATGTGCAAATCAAGATGAGGTAGTAGCCCAAATCGGCTATAACTGTGATGGAGATATCGAAAACAGTGCAGACAGCGTATTCTGTCAGCACGGCGCAGGATTTAATGTGCCGTGGCATCAGGTAACGGAGTTTATGCATCTTGACAGTATTTTCAGTGAAAAAACTGATGATGCTATTTCTGTTTTGGTGCGCCCAAAGACAAAAGCAGTTTATGACGATGACGAACTTATGGCAATTTTCGAGCGCACATACGGTAAAATTGTGCGCAAAAATCATAATGCAATGCGCACTCCAAAGGATGTTGCACCGCCTAAGAAGCACCGTGCATCAGCGCAGAAGGAAGGGCCGGGCTATCTTCTTATCGATGGCTACAACATAATTTTTGCGTGGGACGAACTCAAAGAAATTGCAAAGGACAACCTCGAAGATGCGCGAAATATGTTAATTGACCGTATCTGCGCATATAAGGCGATGCGTCCGTACGAAGTGATTGTTGTTTTTGATGCTTATAAAGTAAAAGGAAACCGCGGAGAAGTGGAAAGAATTCACAACATTACTGTGGTTTACACCAAGGAAGCGCAGACTGCTGATGCATATATTGAAAAGGCGGTTCACGAACTCGGTAAAAAGCATCATGTTCAGGTTGCAACGAGTGATTATCTTGAACAATTGATAATTCTCGGAAGCGGTGCAGTAAGAATCAGCGCCGCCGCATTTATAACTGAAATTGAGGAAACAAAAAAAGAAATAGAGGAGATTATTCGCGATATTTCAAACGAAAGCACATAAATCGATAAAAAAAGCACGGTTATTTCTCGTGTAAGACCTTGACTAATTGAAAAAAAAGGATTATAATGAAGGTTGGTAAATTAGAAATTAATTTATTTAATTTATTATAAAACTCAAGGAGGAATTTTTTCATGGCAAGACAAAAGAAAACCATGGACGGTAACACCGCTGCCGCATATGTCTCATATGCGTTTACAGATGTTGCCGCAATTTACCCCATCACACCTTCCTCAAATATGGCGGAAGTAACAGATGAATGGGCTGCCAAGGGCAAGAAGAATATGTTCGGCAGAACTGTAAAGATTGCAGAAATGCAGTCTGAAGGCGGTGCTGCTGGTGCAGTTCACGGCTCACTTACAGCAGGTGCTCTTACAACAACTTACACAGCATCTCAGGGCCTTCTTCTTATGATTCCCAATATGTACAAGATCGCAGGTGAACTTTTGCCCTCAGTTATCAATGTATCTGCTCGTGCACTTGCTTCACACGCTCTTTCAATCTTTGGCGACCATCAGGATGTATATGCATGCCGTCAGACAGGTTATGCAATGCTCTGTTCTGTTAACCCTCAGGAAGCAATGGACCTCGGTGCAGTAGCACACCTTACAACTCTTAAGGCAAGAGTTCCTTTCCTTCATTTCTTTGACGGTTTCAGAACTTCTCACGAATATCAGAAGGTTGAATGTTGGTCAGACGATCAGCTCAAGGCACTCGTTGACATGGATGCAGTAGATGCATTCCGCCGCCGTTCTCTTAACCCCGAGCATCCCGCACAGCGCGGTACTGCTCAGAACCCTGATGTATTCTTCCAGGCAAAGGAAGCAAACAACAAGTTCTACGATGCAGTTCCCGACCTCTGCCAGGAATACATGGACAAGGTTAACAAGGAAATCGGTACAGACTATAAACTCTTCAACTACTACGGTGCAGCAGATGCTGAGCATGTAATCGTTGCTATGGGTAGTGCATGTGACACAATCCAGGAAACAGTTGACTACATGGTTAAGCAGGGCGCAAAGGTTGGTCTTATCAAGGTTAGACTTTACAGACCCTTCAGCGCTAAGCACCTTATCGAAGCAATCCCCGCAACAGTTAAGAAGATCAGCGTTCTTGACAGAACAAAGGAATGTGGTAGCATCGGTGAGCCTCTTTACCTCGATGTTGTTGCAGCACTTCGCGATTCTAAGTTCAAGGATGTAGAAATCTTCGGCGGCCGTTACGGTCTTGGTTCAAAGGATACAACTCCTGCTCAGATTATCGCTGTTTACAAGAACAACGACAAGAAGAGATTTACTATCGGTATCAACGATGATGTAACATTTACATCTCTTGAAATCACAGAAAATCCCGACACAACTCCTGAAGGCATCACAAGCTGTAAGTTCTGGGGTCTTGGTGCTGACGGTACTGTTGGTGCTAACAAGAACTCAGTTAAGATTATCGGTGACCACACAGATATGAATGTACAGGCTTACTTTGACTACGACTCAAAGAAGTCAGGCGGTCTTACAGTTTCTCACCTTCGTTTCGGTAACGCTAAGATTACAAGCACATACCTCATCAACAAGGCTGACTTTGTTGCATGTCATAAGGCTTCTTACATCAGAAAGTACGATATGGTTTCTGATGTTAAGCCCGGGGGAGTATTTCTTCTTAACTGCCCCTGGACAAAGGCTGAAGAATTCGAAGCACATATCCCCGGTCAGGTTAAGCGTTACATCGCTGAAAACGACATCCAGTTCTATGTAATTGACGGTGTTGCTATCGGTAAGGAAATCGGTCTTGGAAACCGTATCAATACAGTACTTCAGTCTGCATTCTTCAAGCTTGCTAACATCATTCCTGCTGAAGATGCAATCAAGTACATGAAGGACGCTGCTACTGCTTCTTACTCAAAGAAGGGTGAAGCAATCGTTAAGATGAACCATGACGCTATCGATATGGGTGCTCAGAAGGTTATCAAGGTTGAAGTTCCTGCTTCTTGGAAGGATGCTAAGGATGAAGACCTTACATCTAAGGTTGCAGGAGAAGGAAAACTCGTTGATTATATCAACAACATTCTTAACCCCATCAACTCATTTGCTGGTATGAAGCTTCCCGTTTCTGCATTCGTACCTTACGCTGACGGTGAAGTTCCGCTCGGTAGCTCTGCATTCGAGAAGCGCGGTATCGCTATCGATGTTCCCGAATGGAACAGCGACAACTGTATCCAGTGTAATTTCTGTTCTTATGTTTGTCCTCATGCTTGTATCCGTCCTGTAGTTCTTACAGAAGAAGAAGCAAAGAATGCTCCCGAAGGTATCAAGTATATCAATATGACAGGTATGAGCGGACTTTACTTTGCAATGGCTGTATCAGTTCTTGACTGTACAGGTTGTGGCTCTTGTGCTAATGTATGTCCCGGTAAGAAGGGCGAAAAGGCTCTCGTTATGAAGCCTCTCGAAACACAGGAAGCTCAGCAGGCAATCTTTGATTACGGTATCAAGATTCCCGCAAAGGCAGAAGTTCTTGACAAGTTCAAGGAAACAACTGTTAAGGGCAGCCAGTTCAAGCAGCCCCTTCTCGAGTTCTCAGGCGCTTGCGCAGGTTGTGGCGAAACACCTTATGCTAAGCTTGTAACTCAGCTTTACGGTGACAAGATGTACATTGCAAACGCAACAGGTTGTTCTTCAATCTGGGGCGGTAGCTCACCCTCAACACCTTACACAGTTAACGAAAAGGGCGAAGGTCCTGCATGGGCTAACTCCCTCTTCGAAGATAACGCAGAGTACGGTTACGGTATGTACCTTGCACAGAACACTCTCCGTGAGGATCTCGTGGCAAAGGTTGAAGCAGTAGCTGACAAGGCAGCAGACGCTGACAAGGCAGTAATTGCTAAGTACATCGAAACTAAGGAAGATGTAAACGCTAACAAGGTTGCAACTGCAGAACTTATCGAAGTCCTTTCCAAGATGAACACACCTGAAGCTAATGAAATTCTCAAGGATAAGGAATACCTTTCCAAGAAGTCTGTATGGATCCTCGGTGGTGACGGTTGGGCATACGATATCGGTTACGGCGGTCTTGATCATGTACTCGCTAGCGGTGATGATGTAAATATCCTCGTATTCGATACAGAAGTTTACTCAAACACAGGCGGTCAGTCTTCTAAGGCTACTCCCACAGGCGCTATCGCTAAGTTCGCAGCAGCTGGTAAGGAAGTTAAGAAGAAAGACCTCGCAGCAATCGCTATGAGCTATGGCTATGTATATGTAGCACAGGTTGCTCAGGGTGCTGACTACAACCAGTGTATGAAGGCATTCGTTGAAGCTGGTACTTACAACGGTCCTTCAATTGTTATCGCATACGCTCCCTGTATCAACCATGGTATCAAGGGCGGTATGAGCATTGCTCAGACAGAAGAAAAGCGTGCAGTACAGGCTGGTTACTGGCATCTCTTCCGTTTCGATCCTCGCCGTGCAGAGGAAGGTCTCAATCCCTTCCAGCTCGATTCTAAGGAGCCCACAGAAAGCTATGAAGAATTCCTTATGAACGAGGTTCGTTACAACTCACTTGCTCGCTCTAACCCCGAAAGAGCAAAGGCTCTCTTCGAAAAGGCAGCAGCAGGTGCTAAGGCTAAGTACGAAGCACTTGTAAAGCGTGCACAGGACTAATTAAATAAATGTCTGTAAAAAGTCCTGCGGATTTTCCGCAGGACTTTTCTATTGTGTCGAAAATTGCGTATTTTTATCGCGAGCACCTTTTGTTAGTTTTAAGTTTGATTAGGACGCGAAATGGGTGAAGCGGCACGCTTCTTTTCTGTTGTGTCGGATATTTTTCTTTTATTACAAAAAAAGACTTTATTTTGATGATTTTGTATGTTAGAATACATATATAATGAGGTGGTATCATGCAGGATTATAATCAGTATACACAGAACTCGCTGGCAGAAGAGCATTTTGGAAGCGAACCTGCTTTCAGGGACACGCGGAAACATAAATCTAATAATATGCTTCTTATAATAACAATAATGCTGGCAACGGTAGCTATTGTTGTAAGTGCAGCTGCTTTGATTTTATTGGCTGACAAGGACTCTGACCCTGATAATAAAAAAACGGAAGAAAGCATCACTCAAAAAGAAAGTGATGAAGAACTTTCGGTCGAAAATGAAAAATCAGCAGAAGAACCAGAAGAGGAAGAAGTACAATATATTCCTGAAACAATGTATGCAAATTGCAATACAACCCTCACTTTAAGGTCTGGTCCCGGAACTGATTACTCAAAACTCGCTGACATTCCGGCAGGAGATTCTTTAATCTGCAACGGACCTGCGAAAAATGGATTTTCAAAAGTAAGTTACAATGGTATAGACGGATATGCAAGCAGCGAATTTTTGTCATATACCAAACCTTATGTATGGTATTATAACGAAGAAGAAGTTGAAGATTTCGTCAGAGATGTACTCTACGCATATGTTGATTCTATAAACACCAATGATGTTGATGTTCTAACACAGTACGAAAGAGGTGCTGCGGTTACAGATACAATAAAGAATCATCCAAAGGTCAAAAAGACCGTAGATAGCGAACTTGTACTGAGCGTGAATTGTTACGGCACAAAACGAATTTCAAGGACGCGCGTAACTGTAATACGCGAATCTACCATAAGAGTTTACAAATATGACGGAACTCAACATGATGCCATTGAAAAGTATTTGACAACAGTTGAAAACACAGGAGACGGTATGTATGTTATTGAATACGCTAAGATGAAATAAGACTATTAAAACAGGTGTGGCAATGCCACATCTGTTTTTCTTTGTAAATTTTTTATCACTTGTACAAAAAACGCTTTATTTTGACAATCCTATATGTTATAATAATATAGATATATTATATTCAGGTGATATTATTGAAACTTCCCGAAAAATTCCTTGAAAGAATGCAAACCGACCTTAAAGCTGAATATGATGATTTCCTTAAATCCTACGAGGATAAGCCTTACACGGCACTTCGCGTAAATACCCTTAAATTATCTGTAGCTGATTTTCAGAAAACGGTGGATTTTTGCGGTGAAAATGTTAATTGGTGTGAAAACGGTTTTTACTATGACGGAAAAAAGGGTAATCACCCCTCAAGCATTGCAGGCCTTTTTTATTCTCAGGAGCCATCTGCAATGATTACGGCAGAAACTATTGATATAAAAGAGGGGGACAAGGTGCTTGATTTGTGTGCTGCTCCGGGCGGAAAAAGTACACAGCTTGCCGCAAAGCTTAACGGAACAGGGCTTCTTGTTTCGAACGAGGTTGTACCCGGGCGCGCAAAAATCCTGTGCGAAAATATCGAGCGTATGGGAATTAAAAATACGATTGTAACTAATATGTATCCTGAAAAAATGGAATCACATTTTTCCGAGTTCTTTGACAAAATTATTGTCGATGCCCCCTGCAGCGGCGAGGGAATGTTTCGGAAAGACGAAATCGCCGTTCAGGAGTGGAGTATAGAACACACTTACTCTTGTGCACAAAGACAGCTTTCAATCCTCGACAGCGCATATAAAATGCTTGCTACGGGCGGACAGCTTGTATATTCAACCTGCACCTTTGCCCGTGTGGAAAATGAGGATGTTGCAGAAAAATTTAAGCATAAATATGAAGATATAAAACTAGTAAAAATGCACCGTCTGATGCCGCATAAGGTAAAGGGCGAAGGACACTTCTGTGCACTTTTTGAAAAAGGTGGAAAAAGAAAAAACGAGAAAAGAATCCCCATAACCGAAACAAAAAGGGAAATAACAAATATCTATCGTGAATTCGAGGAGGAAAACCTCAATACCACACTTGGCGGTGTTTTCGTTTCATTCGGCGATTTTTTGTATCTCGTTCCGTCAGGTATGATTTCCCTTGACAAAATAAAATGTGTTCGCCCCGGCTTGCAACTGGGCGAAATCAGAAAAGGGCGGTTTATTCCGTCACACCATCTTTGTATGGCGCTTAAAAAGGATGAGTTTAGAAGGACCATATCGCTTACGGATGAAGAAATTTCGCTTTATATAAAGGGCGAGGCGATTTCGCATATTGGCGAAAAAGGCTACGGGGCGATGCTTTATAACGGCACTTACCCCATAGGATGGTATAAACTTAGCGATAATATTGCAAAAAACCATTATCCAAAACATTTAAGAAAGGTCTGATTTAATGTTTAATGTATGGCACAATGTAAATCCCGAAAGAATTAAAAAGGACGACTTCCTTGCAGTTGTTGAAATTTCCAAAGGAGGACGAAACAAATACGAGCTTGACAAGGAAACAGGTATGATTATCCTTGACCGCGTGCTTTATACGGCAACGCACTATCCGGCAAACTACGGATTTATTCCGCGCACCTATGCAGAAGATAATGACCCTCTGGATGTACTTGTTCTCTGTCAGGAAAAAATAGACACACTCGTTCTTGTCCGTTGTTACCCCATCGGCGTTATCAAGATGATTGACGACGGGGCAGTTGACGAAAAGATTATTGCAGTACCCCTCAATGACCCGACAAATTCAAGTTATCACGATATTTCACAGCTTCCTGAGCATATTTCACGCGAAATCTCGCATTTCTTTGAAGTTTATAAGACGCTTGAAAACAAAGAAACTGCAGTTTTAGAGGTTCTAGGTCGAAAAGATGCAGAAGAAATCATTGAAAAATGTATAGCATCTTACAATGAAAAAATATTAGGATAAGGATTAAGATTATGGCAAAGACACTTTTTGTACTTGCATCAAAATCTCCCAGAAGAAAAGAGCTTCTTAAAAATATTGAAATACAGGCAGAAATTATCCCAGCCAATGTGGATGAGAGTGCGCTCTCATCACTTCCGCCCGAGAAAATGGTAACCCAGCTCGCCCTTCTCAAGGCGACTGATGTTGCCCGTTCCTTTGGTGGGAATACATATGTAATTGCTGCTGACACGGTCGTAGTAATGGACGGGAAAATTTTTGGTAAACCGCACGATATAGCCGATGCAAAGAGAATGCTTACTTTCCTCAGCGGTGCTACTCACAGCGTATATACGGGCTACTGTGTAATAAGGTGCAGCGATGGGACAGCTGTTGCTCGCTTTGAGAAAACTGATGTAACATTCCGCACTCTTACAGACAGTGAAATTGACGCATACATAAAAACGCGTGAGCCTATGGATAAAGCCGGCGCTTACGGAATTCAGGGCAAGGGAAGTATATTCATTGAAAAAATTAACGGTGACTACTTTAATGTTGTAGGTCTTCCCGTGTGTGCTCTTTCAAAACTCCTCCGTGAGGAATTTGATATAAACATTTTGAAGGATTGAGATGTATGAAAAAATTCGGTAAAAAACATATTATAATATTTTCCTGTGTAGCTTTGGCGGTGCTCTGTGTTGCAGCATTTTCTTTCAAAACGGGGAACAGCGCTATATCAAACGCAATCGGTACCGTTATATCTCCTGTACAGAAAGCTACAAGTTATGTAGCAAGCTCTACAGGCAACTTTTTCAAAAACATAACTTCCGCAGGAAAAAATGCCAGGAAAAACAAAAAACTGGAATCAGAAATCGCCTCTCTTAATGACCAGATTCGTATGCTCGAGGGCTACAAATCGGAAAACGACCGTCTGCGTGCGCTTATTGACCTAAAAGAAACCCGTACGGATTTTGAAACTGTCGGTGCTAATGTAATCGGCAGAAAAATAGATGAGTTTAATAGCATAATTACCCTTGATAAGGGCAAAAAAGACGGTGTTGGGGTAAACGATGTCGTATTGGTGCCCGAGGGGCTTGTAGGCGTGGTTTTTGAAGTAAATTATAATTTCTGTAAAGTAAAAACCATTTTTGATACAAAAACATCGGTTTCGGCAGTCTGTCTTCGCAGCGGAGATATGGGGATTGTTGAGCCGACAGGACTCAGTGACAGTAACGGAAAATGTAATATGAACTACATAGATCGCAGTGCAAAGACCGTTGTCGGCGATGTAATTGATACATCCGGAACAGGCGGTATTTTCCCACGCGGAATCAGAATCGGCAAAATTACGGAAATAAAAGAAGACAGCAGACATCTTACTCTTACTGCTGTGATTGAAACTGATATTGATATTTATAAACTTGATACTGTTCTTATAGGGAAGTGTGTAGAGTGAGAACCTTTTTTAGATTTATAGGGATATATGTATCTTTCCTTATCCAATCCCTGTTTTTTGAAAACTTAAAAATATTCTCCTGTTCGCCTGATATAATGCTTGCACTCGTTATAATTTTTTCAGTTTCGCTTGACTTTGTTTCTGCGGCAATTCTTGGTGCATTTGCAGGAATTTTAATCGATGTTATGTATGGGCAAGTGTTTGGAATAAATCTTTTGGTTTATATGTTTTTAGCGCTTCTTGTAAGTATATCGACAGACAGAAAAAACGAAAATTCACCTCTTATTATGAGTTGGATTTCTTTCGTGAGCGTTTCTGCACTTGAAATTGTTCTGGCAGTACTACATTCAGTAATTAATACTCCGCAGAAAATCGGAATACTTTGCGCAAATATTTTCGTAAAAGGACTTTTTGCAGCAATATTTGCACTTTTGTTTGTGATTTTAACTCAGAAGATAAAAAAGAAAAAAGAAGACAGAGAAAGTGACTCCAAAGAGGAGGCGAGCTTATGAAACCAAGGCGTTATGTGACATTTTACATTCTGTTTGCACTTGTCGCAATCATGATTTCGGTGCGCCTTGTGAATTTGCAGATTGTAAACGGAAACTATTACAGGGAAAAAAGCGATTCAAGGACATTAAGAAGTATTGAACTTACAGCTGCACGCGGCGAAATTCTTGACCGTAACGGACGCGCAATTGTATCAAGCCGAACCGGTTACAATGTCTATATACTTTCAAACCGTCAGAGAACGGACGAGCAGCTTAATAAAACTGTATATAACCTTTTCAGAACTGTGCAGTCAGCAAGTTCAGGCATAGCTTCAATAATTCCCGTTGAAGAGAGAAATGGGAGCTACGCCTTTACCGTTTCAAAAAAAGATGCACAGAAGTGGAAAACTGAAAACGGATTTAATAAGAAAGACAGTGCGAAAAAAGTTATGTCCGAATTAATATCCCGTTACAATATTGATGAAGGCGAATATTCCAAGCCTGACTGTATTCGTATTGCGGCAACGCGTCTTAATATGATAAAGCGCGGTTTTTCAATCACTTCGCCATACCTTTTTGCGGAAGATACTCCGATAGGCGAGATTGCTGTAATAAAGGAACAGGCAGACAGTTTTCCCAATGTCAGCATCGTAACCCAACCTGTGCGCAACTATCCCTATGGCTCTCTTGCAGCACATATCTTAGGCAGAGTAGGTATGATAAGTGCCGAAGAGTATGAGGAGAATAAGGATAACGACTACAATATAAATTCCCATATAGGAAAAAGCGGAATAGAAAAACTTATGGAGAGTTATCTCCGCGGAGAAAACGGTGGAGGAAGTGTCGAGCAGTCAAGCGGTGGATACAGTATAGGTCAGAATGTGGAAAAAGCACCCGTCAAGGGAAGAAATGTAAGTTTGACCTTGGATCTTGATATGCAGCTTGCGTGTGAAAAGGCACTTTCCGAAACTATTCAGAGTATAAGCGCCTCTGCAGCAGGCGCAAAAGAAGGCGGCGCTGCAGACGCAGGAAGCATAGTTGTAATTGATGTTAATTCAGGCGATGTTCTGGCGATGGCGTCATACCCGTCCTACGAAATAAAGACCTTTACATCGGAATACAACAATCTTCTTAAGAATAAGTCAAATCCGCTCTTTAACCGTGCTCTTTCAGGAACCTATGCTCCGGCATCAACATTCAAGCCTCTGGTGGGAATAGCAGCTCTGGAGGAAAAACTGATTACTTCTGACGAAGAGATTCTTGATACAGGTAAGTATACTTATTTCAAAGATTATCAGCCGGCATGCTGGATATACAATCAGACAGGTGGCACTCACGGATATATCAATGTATCAGAAGCAATACGCGACTCATGTAATGTTTTCTTCTTTGATGTAGGCAGAAGACTGAACATCCAGAATATTAATCTGTATGCCCAGAAATTCGGATTTGGACAAAAAAGCGGTATTGAGCTTTCCGGTGAGGAAAAAACAGGTGTGGTTGCAAGCCCTGAAAACAGAAAACAAAGCGGCGGAATATGGTATCCAGGAGATGTTTGTCAGACTTCAATCGGTCAGTCAGATACCCTTGCGACACCTCTTCAGCTTGCAAATTATATGGCGACCCTTGCAAATGGCGGAACGCGTTACAAACCCCGTCTTATAAAGACTGTCGAAAGTGTTGAGGGGAGTATTTCAGAAGAGTCAGCTCCTGAAGTGCTTGAAAAGATAAACCTCAGTAAAAAAAATCAGGAAGCAATCTTAAAGGGTATGCGTATGGTTGTTACCGAAGGTACTGCACAGCGTGCATTTTCAGGTTGCAAGGTATCTGTTGCGGCAAAAACAGGAAGTGCGCAGACAGCAGGAAGTTATACTAACGGTATCTGCATTGCGTACGCTCCATACGAAGAACCAAGAATTGCCATCGCCTGCGTAGTTGAAAAAGCAGGCAGCGGCGCAAATGTGGCACAGGCAGTAAGAAGAGTCGTTGACAGTTATTTTGAGTCTGACGATGAAAGTGATATAAAAACAAATGTATTGACAAGGTAAATCAAGGGGATATTATGCTTACTATAAAAGGATTAGGTAAAAAGATTAAACTTTGTTTTACTTCGGATACGACTTTTGCTGATGCCCTTTCGGACATCGGAAAAGAGAGAAAACTTTTTCATGGCGCAGACTGTAATATATCTTACAGCGGAATAGAATTAAGCTATGATGAAGAAATGCTTTTGGAAAAAAGCCTGAAAGAAATTTCAGAAAAAATAGTTTTAGAAAAAAAGAAATGCCTTTCAAAACAGCAGATTGAATATTCTTTTTCATCTGAAGAGCGAATCCTGCGCGTTGTAGAAAGAAACCTAAGAAGCGGCGAGGTTATAGAAAGCAGGGGAGACCTTGTAGTATACGGCGATGTAAACCCCGGTGCGCTTCTGCGTGCTGAGGGGAATATAACCGTTATAGGGGCTCTTCGTGGCGCAGCACATGTCACAGGAAGCGGAAAGGTATATGCGACATATATGAGTCCCTCGCAGATAAAAATAGGAAAAGTATGTTCCTATAACAAAAAAGGGGAAAATGTCGGTAGTGCTGTTGCAATGACAGAAAACGGCGAAATAATATTAGAGTGTTTGTGATTTCCTTATAGACCGGAAAATCAAACTATGATAAAATACCCATGGGGTGAAAAACAAATGAGTGAAGTAATAGTAATAACAAGCGGCAAAGGTGGAGTAGGAAAAACAACCACTACTGCCAATATCGGTGCCGCACTTGCCCTTTCAGGTAAGAAGGTTGTAATGATAGATACCGATATCGGACTTAGAAACCTTGATGTTATAATGGGCGTAGAAAACAGAATTGTGTACGATTTAGTGGATGTTGTTGAAAACCGCTGTGCATATAACAAGGCACTTGTAAGGGACAAGCGCTTTGAATCGCTGTTCCTTCTTCCTGCAGCGCAGTCAAGGGATAAAAGTGCTGTTACGACAACACAGATGAAGCATCTTATCCGTCAGATGGAAGGGGAATTTGACTATATTCTCATCGACTGTCCGGCAGGTATCGAGCAAGGCTTTGAAAATGCGGTGGCAGCAGCAAAGCGTGCCATTGTTGTTGCTATGCCTGAGGTTTCAAGTGTGCGTGATGCCGACAGAATTATTGGACTTCTTGAAAAACACGACATAAAAGACATAAAACTTGTAATAAATAAATTAAGACCCAAAATGGTCGAAAGCGGAAGTATGCTCGGCATTGACGATATGCTTGACATTCTTGCAATTGACCTTTTAGGAGTGGTGCCTGATGATGAAGATATCATAGTTGCGGCGAACATGGGAGAATATGTTTCAAATATGCCATCATCACGCGCAGGACAAGCATATACAAATATTGCATCGCGTCTTAACGGTCAGGAAGTGGAGCTTATAAAATTTAAGGCAACATTCCTAGAAAAGCTCTTTTCCACAAAACGGAGGAAGAGAGCATGATGAGATTTTTTTCGCGGATAAACTCTCATACTGTACAAGATGCAAAAAACAGATTGAAATCTGTTATAATAAATGATAGAATGAATGTGTCATATGATATGACAATCGAGAAAATGAGGAAAGAGGTTTCGGCGGTGCTTGAAAAATATGCTCCCAAAAATGCACAGCCACAGGTGTCGGTAACTTGCGAAGGGGAGGCAGTTTGTATGCTCAGCGCAAGTGTACCGCTTAAAAAGGAGAGAGACAACAAAAGATGAACATTGCACTGATTGCTCATGACAAAAAGAAAGAACTTATGGTACAGTTTTGTATTGCTTATAAGGGCATTTTGTCAAAACATAAACTTTTTGCAACAGGAACAACAGGTGGACTTGTTGTTGAGGCAACAGGTCTCGATGTGCACCGCTTTCTGTCAGGTCCGCAGGGTGGCGACCAGCAGATTGGTGCGTATATTGCATACGATGAAATTGACCTTGTACTTTTCTTCCGTGATCCGCTTACTGCACAGCCACACGAACCCGATGTAAGTGCACTTTTCCGCCTTTGCGATGTGCACAATGTCCCGCTTGCGACAAATGTCGCAACTGCAGAGGTTCTTATACACGGTCTTGCACGCGGCGACCTTGACTGGCGTGATATTGTCAATCCAAAAAAGTAAGAAGGGACTAATATGGGTCTTAACGATACACCGTCATCTGAGAGAGTGCATATAGGCTTTTTCGGATGCACAAACAGAGGTAAATCAAGCCTTGTAAATGCGCTCACAAATCAGGGTGTAGCGCTTGTTTCTGATGTCCGCGGAACAACTACCGATGTAATCAGAAAGGCTATGGAAATTCTGCCCATCGGTCCATGCGTGATAGTAGATACCGCAGGGTTTGACGATGATACAGCTCTTGGAAAAGAGCGTGTCAGAAATACTGTAAAAGCAATGGAAGATGTTCATGCCGCAGTTTTGGTTTGCGATGCATCGGAAGGCAAAACTGAGAAGGACAGGGAAATTGAAAATTTGCTTTCTGAAAAGAAAATCCCTTATATAACTGTGTTTAATAAGGCTGATGAAGTGTCCTCACGCGAAGATGGCAAATTCTATGTCAGCGCCAAAACTAAAGAAGGGATAGAAGAACTTAAAAAGAAACTTGCAGAAATTATTCCTGCACAATCAAACAAGATGAGGATTGTTGATTCCTTTGTGAAAAAAGGGGATACAGTAATTCTCGTCACTCCGATTGACGAATCTGCTCCAAAGGGCAGGATAATTCTGCCTCAGCAGAATGTTCTTCGCAATCTGCTTGATATCGGAGCAACTGCAATAGTACTGCAGCCTGAAAATCTCGAAAGTGCACTTTCAGGGCTTAAGGAAAAGCCAAAATGCATCATTACAGATAGTCAGGTCTTCGCTACAGTTTCAAAAATGGTGCCCGATGGAGTGCTTCTTACTTCGTTTTCAATCCTCTTCGCATCCTATAAAGGAATACTTGAAGATGCCGTAAAGGCAGTAGCGAAGATAGAATCTCTTTCTGACGGAGATAAAATACTAGTCGCTGAAGGTTGCACTCATCACAGACAGTGTAACGACATAGGTACAGTAAAAATTCCTGCATGGATTAAAAAGCATACAGGTAAAAATATTGAGTTTGAATTCACATCGGGAAAAGGCTTTCCCGAGGACTTGGGTGATTATGCGCTTGTCCTTCATTGCGGCGGATGTATGATAACCGAAAAAGAAGTATTAAACCGCAAGGAAAAGGCAAAAGAGCAGGGTATTCCATTCACAAACTACGGAATAATGATTGCCTATATAAACGGGATCCTCAAACAGAGTATAGAAGTATTCCCCGAAATATATAAGATGATATAGAAAAGCGAGTTCGTACGAACTCGCTTCAGACTGTCGAAAAAGTCGGTCAAACGCAAGCAAAAATAAATAGTAAATATTTTTTGCAGCGCCTGGAAATTTTCGATAAGCTTATAAAAGAACAAAAAACACCATTAGTCACATAATAAAAAACCCTGAAAATTGCAATTTTCAGGGTTTTTGCTTACTTTCGTCCAACACGCCCTCTACCGCACCCTCGTGCGCCTACGAGTTCGTGTTGAACAAATTTACCTTCCTTTTTCCGCGTCTGGCAGCGTGCCGATAGGTTTATCGACACGCTGAAGCGAGTTCGTACGAACTCGCTTTTATAATACTGTAACCGACAAATCCTTTGGCCTTATCAGATGTATTTCTTTATTTTCTTTTTTTGCGTATCGTACTGTGTATGCCGTTCCTCCGCGCACAGAACCATTCCACACGGCAATAACCCTTTCGGAATTATCTACCATAAATCGGTTGCGAGAGAGCATACAACTTTTTGTGTAAAACGGGCTTATGATTGTTTTAGTGCTTGCGTGGGACAAAATTTCTTCATAATGCTTTTGTTCTTCCTCAGTCCACTTCAAGTCCTGCTCAGCACAGGGGAGAGCCGCGTGAAGATTGAGCGCAGGGTTTTCTTTCGCTTTAGAGATTATTATTTCAGCGGCGCACATATCAACACCTAATGCCATTCCGCAGTAGAAGTCAGTATATCCGTCAGCTATGGCAGTATCAATTACTTCCGATAAGACCTCTTTCAGCTTGCCACAGGTATTTAGTTTTCTGTGTCCGGTAAAACAGCAATACATAAAATCACCATAAAAATTATACCATATATCACATATAAAAACAAAATAATTTTTATATATGTATAAAATTTTTCCCGCCTGACTATAATAGTCATAAAAGGAGTTGATTTTGATGGATAACACAGCATTGGTACTGGCAATTGCCGGTGCTATTAACTGGGGCTTAATCGGCCTTTTCGGTATTGACCTTGTTGCACTTTTGTGCGGTGGTCAGACAGCTATCTTGAGCAGAATTATCTACACGGTAATCGGACTTGCAGGACTTTGGTGTATTACACTTTTGTTCAAGGAAAAGATTCCTGCAAAACAAATGCACTAAACTATATCTGAAAAACAGTGCGGACTTCCGTCCGCACTGTTTTTATTTTATACCCCTAGGGCAAGATTTTATACATACTCCACATACGGCTCCTCTGCCGATGTGCTTGAACTTTTCTTTCATATAGTCGCTGCACGCCTTTGCATCGAAAATATCTTCGCGTGTCATACCGCACTCAAACTCTTTATTCTTAATTGCCATGGCACCGCAATTTTTTGCACATATATCACAATCGCCACAAAGTGATTTTTGCTCAACATTCACAGTTTCAAGCGGCGCATCGGTAAATACTGTGCCAAGACGCACTCTTGGTCCAAACTTGTGCGAGATAAAAAGCGCACTTTTGCCGATGTAACCAAGTCCAGCACAAACTGCCGCTTTTTTATGCGAGAAAAGTCCCGAAAGCCCATCGATTGACTGACTGGCAGGAATTGCAGCGGCATTATAACCTTTTTGCATCAGCGCCATTACAAGCTGATTAGTGACCGAGTCGATATGTGCATTCATCGTCCGGTAGTTCTGGAAATATGTATGCGTAGGAGCATCTTCAATCTGGCCTATAACCGCATCTGAAAGACGAAACACGAGTGACACTGCATTTTCAAGACCTTCAAAAGGTGTGTCTTCGCATTTTGTGAAGCCGATATCTGATACAAAACGCTCCTCTGAAAAACTTTTAATAAATTCATTCATAATGACACCTCGGACTAATTATAGCATAAAAAGAAGTGATAGTGAAGATGGAATAGGTAATAAGTAAAAATCCGTACACAATGTGTACGGATTTTTGGAGGCGCCACCCAGATTTGAACTGGGGAATAAAGGCTTTGCAGGCCTCTGCCTTACCACTTGGCTATGGCGCCATATTACAAAAGACGCATATAGCGTCTTTTGTGTCTGGAGCGGAAGACGAGATTCGAACTCGCGACGTTCACCTTGGCAAGGTGACGCTCTACCACTGAGCCACTCCCGCATAAATGGTGCCTTCGACTGGAATCGAACCAGTGACACAGGGATTTTCAGTCCCTTGCTCTACCAACTGAGCTACAAAGGCATTTGGCGACCCGGAAGGGGCTCGAACCCTCGACCTCCAGCGTGACAGGCTGGCGTTCTAACCAACTGAACTACCGGGCCAAATGGTGGGAACAATAGGGCTCGAACCTATGACCCTCTGCTTGTAAGGCAGATGCTCTCCCAGCTGAGCTATGCTCCCATTTGGCTATCAACTGTGTTGACAACGATAGTTATTATAACAAAGGACTTCCCAATTGTCAAGGCTTTTTTCAAAAATAATTTTTCTTTTTTCCCGGTGGTATGTTTCTAATCCATCTATGATACAATATATGAATAAAATATAAATTTTGATAATAAAAAATACGATATCTTTTCTATATTCGTTGACTTTAATAATGTTTTGTGGTAGAATCTACAAGGATAATTGTGGACTTGGTCTTACGAATAGTGAGGTTATATATAATGAAGAAAAAAAAGAAAGGTAACATGGCGTTGCGCTCCTTGAAAATAACGCTTGTTTCACTTATTTTAATATTTGCCGCAGTCAGCGGTGTTTATTGCGCAAAGCTCTATACTACACCCAACAGTAATATTGTAGAGTACTTTGCACCCGGCACTTTGGAAGAAGTAGAAATCTCAAAAGAAAAGTGTAACATTCTCATCCTCGGTACGGATAAGGAAGGACTCAGAACGGATGTTATGATGCTTGCACAGATTGACCCGGAAAGAGGCACATCAACTGTTATGAGTATTCCCCGTGATACCTTGGTAAAATATAATGGAAGAAACCGTAAAATAACTGAGGTACATTCCGTTGGAATGAGGAAGGGCAAGCAGTACGGAACTGAAGCGGCAATCATCGCGACAAAAGACCTTACCGGAATTCCGATTCATCATTTTGTAAAGGTAAATCTTAAAGCATTTAACGACTGTATTGATGAACTTGGCGGCGTAGAATTTAATGTCCCCAGAAATATGTACTATGTGGACCCTGCGCAGGACCTTTATATAAATCTTAAAAAGGGTAAGCAGATTCTTGATGGTAACAGGGCAGAGCAGCTTATAAGATACCGCAAGGGATACGCTCAGGGCGATCTTGCCAGAATCAAGGTTCAGCAGGATTTCATCCATGCTCTTGTGGAACAGAAACTGCAGCTGAAATATATCGGCAGAATTGACGATATCTATTCAATACTTGCTGACAATATGGAAACTTCCATGTCACCTGATGATATGGTACAGTGTAGCCGGGAACTTCTTGACATAGGAACAGACAAGATGACAACAATCACTATGCCAGGAAACCCCAAAACAATCGGCGGAGGATCATATGTGGTTGTCGAACAGGAAGAATTCTTAAATGTCCGTGAACAGAGCTTCGGATACGACCGCAGTGGTAACGAAATAAAAAAGTAAAAAAATACTTGCATTGACAGGTATAAAACGATATAATAATACTGATATGTAGAAAGGGATAATTCCGATGGCAGAAAATGTTAATGTAAAAATCACAATGAACGGCGGCGGAGAGATTGAGCTTGAGCTCTACGGCGATGTTGCCCCCGAAACTGTTTCCAATTTCAAATCACTTGTGGAGCAGGGATTTTATAACGGCCTTACTTTCCACAGAATCATAAAGGGATTTATGATTCAGGGCGGAGACCCGCTTGGCACCGGTATGGGTGGCAGTGATAAAAAGATAAAGGGCGAGTTTATGGCTAACGGATTTAATAACCCCTTAAAGCACACTCGCGGCGTTATTTCAATGGCGCGCAGTGCTATGCCCAACAGTGCCTCAAGTCAGTTTTTCATTATGCATGCTGATGCTCCGCATCTTGACGGAAGCTATGCTGCGTTCGGCAAGGTTACAAAAGGTATTGAAATAGTTGACGAAATAGCAGAAACACCAGTTGGCTGGGACGGACAGACTCCCAAGGTTACTCCTGTTATTGAAAAGATGGAATTAATTTAAGGTTTTAAATAATTTTATTATTTATATATTTTTTAACATGAAAGGATGTTTCAAAATGGCAGTAAAAGTTGCAATTAACGGTTTTGGTCGTATCGGCCGTCTGGCATTCCGTCAGATGTTCGGTGCAGAAGGTTACGAGGTTGTTGCTATCAACGATCTTACAGATGCAAAAATGCTTGCACACCTTCTCAAGTATGACTCTTCACAGGGTAGATACGATGGTCACACTGTTGTAGCTGGCGAAGACAGCATCACAGTTGACGGTAAGGAAATCAAAATCTATGCTATTAAAGATGCAAAGGAATGCCCCTGGGGTGCTCTTGATGTAGATGTTGTTCTCGAGTGCACAGGTTTCTATTGCTCAAAGGAAAAGAGCCAGGCTCACATCGATGCTGGCGCTAAGAAGGTTGTTATTTCTGCTCCCGCAGGCAACGACCTCAAGACAATCGTTTTCAGTGTAAACGAAGACACACTTACAAAGGAAGACACAATCATTTCTGCTGCTTCCTGTACAACAAACTGTCTTGCTCCCATGGCTAAGGCCCTTAACGATTACGCACCCATCCAGTCAGGTATCATGGCTACAATCCATGCTTACACAGGCGACCAGATGATTCTTGACGGTCCTCACAGAAAGGGCGATTTCCGCCGTGCTCGTGCAGGTGCTGTTAACATCGTTCCTAACTCAACAGGTGCTGCAAAGGCTATCGGTCTTGTAATTCCTGAACTTAACGGTAAGCTCATCGGTGCTGCACAGCGTGTACCCGTTCCCACAGGTTCAACAACTATCCTTACAGCAGTTGTAAAGGGTAAGGATGTAACTAAGGAAGGAATCAATGCAGCAATGAAGGCTCAGGCAAGTGCATCATTCGGTTACAACGAAGACCAGATCGTATCTTCTGATATCATCGGTATCACATACGGTTCACTCTTCGATGCTACACAGACAATGGTTGCTCCTATCGGTGAAGACCTTTATCAGGTACAGGTTGTTTCATGGTATGACAACGAAAACTCTTACACAAGCCAGATGGTTCGTACAATCAAGTACTTCGCTGAACTTGCATAAGAATAAAGTTAAAGTAAAAGCCACTCGCAATTGCGAGTGGCTTTTTGCTTTCTGTTGAAATGAAGTGTAGGAAGGCCCGACAAAAGAAAAAGACATCCTCTTTGGATGTCTTTTTCCAGCATATATAAGAGTTGGATTTTGGTTCTATAAGTTTAACAGTCTAATATCAAATCTTCCATTTTGCTTAAAGTATCCCAAATTGAAAATTTCTCCGGGGTGTTTTTTTGTCCATGTTTCTGCAACTAATTTTAATTCTTCAGCAGTAATCAATAAAATTTGAGTATCATTATTTAGCGAAAAGTCTACACATTCCTGAACACTTTGCGCAGTAAAGCTAGGCGCAATAACCATAAATACAACCACATCTTTGTCAGAGGTTTTTATATAGCGCTCAAACTGTAGGATATGATCTTTAAGATATACAGCAGTCTCCTTTGACTTGTTGTCCCACATAATGTACTTATCCTTAAATGAAAGTTTTCCGTCGGGGTGGTCAGTACCTGTCAGTGTTAGGGGTTTATTTAACAACATCTTTTCAAACAGATAATTTGTGGCATCTTCAAACAAATGCTCGCATTGTAAATCTTTATCAATTATATTATTTGCTCTTAAATTTTTCAAGTCTCTTTTTGCAAGTTGAGTGTAAAATGCTATCAACTTTTCTCGCTTGTCTTCGGATTTCAATTCGATTTTTCTCATTGAATCATAGTAAGCAAGAATTCGTTCAATTAGTGCAATCTTATTGCCAGATACATTTAGACCTAAATCCCCACACCAAGAAGATAACATTGTAACATCCAAACCATCACGCGGAGAGAAACCGCCAACTAAGTTTGATGGAGATATAGACTTTAATATAATTTCTTTCAACTCGTTTACAGTGGGGTTGGATGAAATTTCAATTTTTGCTTTTCCTGAATATTGACTTGCTTTGTTAACAATATCAATGAGATATTGCTTTTTTGCTTTTTTTATGACATAGTCCACAAGTTTTTCATATCCATATGAACGAATTTCAATGTTATAGTATTTTCGCATACATTGAGCAATATCATCAGGAATCATATCACATAAAACTCCGTCAGAATTTTTAATGGCAACAACTAATCCTTTGGATTGAAGGACTTTGCGCGCATCTTCAATATCATCGTATGTATGCAAAGCATTTCCAAACATTGGGAATCTTCCTGATTTAGCTTCCAACATATGGAATTCCTTGTTGGAAATAGAGAGGTATTTTCGCAAAGTTTCCAAAAGGTTTTTTTCATCTACGGAAATGTCATCATTGTGAGACCAGGCCGCATCTAACATATGTTTGAACAAAGCGAAATCTTTAGAGATTTTGTTCTCATCAAAATTATTTGATTCATCAACAATGGATTTTTCATAGTTTAGTACTGCAGAATCAGTATCTTTGGATGGGGAAATAAAATCATCCTGATTAAGCAAATAATCGCGCAACAAAATAGGTGCAATAATTCTTACTGCTCTATTTGAATCAAGTTTGGTTTCATCTAGACGGGAACTTATGTTTTCAAATGAAGTATATTGCTGTGCAGTTTTTTTCAAAAACTCTTTAATTTCGTCTAAATCTAAGCGCCTGTAATCAGCAACATAAGCAGATGCAATTCGCTTTGCAATAGTAATATTCGGTATTTGTTCAACAAATTTAACGAAATCCATAATATAACACCTCAAGAAAATTATAGCATATACTTTATAAAAAGTCAAAAAATAAAAATGATAGGAGATAAGAAAGGCTTTGCCTTCAGGGACGCAATCACTTTGTGATTGCCCTGCTTGTCCACCCAAATGCTGCGCATTTCGGTACCGGACTGCGCACCAACTGCCTGAAAAACAATTCACAGGATTGTTTTTCCACGGCAGTTGCCCCCTCGGGGTTCGAGTCCCCAAAGACCGCACCAAAACAAAAAACGAGAACACCTTGACGGTATCCTCGTTTTCGTTTTGGTGGGCCTTCAGGGACTCGAACCCCGGACCGACCGGTTATGAGCCGGTTGCTCTAACCAACTGAGCTAAAAGCCCTCATAGCCATTGGAACAGTATAAGAACCGAATCAAAATGGCTATATGGTGACCCGTACGAGATTTGAACTCGTGTTACCGCCGTGAAAGGGCGGTGTCTTAACCGCTTGACCAACGGGCCACATTTAAGTGCCAATTTGAATATCTCAAACAAACACTTAAAAATTATACAGTATAGAGTAGTGTTTGTCAAGTTTTTTTATCAAAAACTTGTGCATATTTTTCTCTTAATCAAGCCTTATTCTTTTTGAAGTAAACTGCAAAATATGACGCTGCCGCTATGCAAAGAACTGATAAAAATACCTTGGGAGCAGGAGTAATTCCATTTATGAAAAATGTTGCAAACGGTGTAAGAATCGGTTTTGCAAAGAAAGCGAGAGATGCCATAATCGCACCGCCCTTTTCAATCGCCTTAAAATAGCATATGTAACCAAGACCTGTTACAAACAAGGCAAGATAAAGCATAATTAAAAGCGAGCTTGTATCCAACGGTATAGATATATCTACCTTCATGAAAAGAAGCCCTATAAGAAGAATAATACTTCCAAGAGAGAAGACTATTGATGACTGAATGAGACCGCCGAATTTCCTCGTATATTTCTGGCTTATAACAGTATAGAGACTGAATGTAACGGCAGAAAAAACTGCAAGGAGTACAGAGGTAAGGTTTGTGCCTGAAGAAAAATCGGCACAAAGAACAACACCTGTAACACCGAGCACGAGTGCAATAATTTTATTTGCGGTAATCTTTTCTTTATTGATAAGAACTGCAAGGCAAATAGTAAATACAGAGTTAGCTGAAAAAATGATTGCTATAAGAGAGGGGGTATCTGCCTGCTTTACTGCAATCTGAAGAGAAAGCATACTGACGCATATACAAAGAACTCCCAAAAGAGCCATTTTTACAATATCAAGAGCAGTAATGCTCACTTTTTCCTTCCTTATCTTAATCAGCGCAAAAGGCAGAAGAATCAAGGAACCGATAAGAAATCGCCAGAATGTGATAGCAAATGGGTTAACGCTGTTTGCAATAAGCTTGCTCACAGGCTCCAGTGTAACAAAAAGAATTGCAGTTAAAAGCGCGTATAAAACGCCGTTTTTCATAAAATTGTCTTCCTCTCTTTGGCTAAATTTCAAGCTCAACAAATTATATCATAATTTTGATGCTCTGTAAAGGGAAAAAAGTATGTTTTTTAGGGAGGTTCCATTGCAAATATGTATAATTAACCATAAAGTGGGGAAGATATCAGCAAATTAAGAAGAAAGGATTATTTATTATGGTAGAACAGGATACAATAAAACTCCTTCGCGAATGTGATGCAGGAGTGAAGATGGGGATAAGCTCGATTGATGATGTGATTGATTATGTCAGTATAAAAGAACTCATGGAAAAACTTGACACCTGCAAGGATGAGCACATAAAACTCGAGAAAGAGATTGAGTCCCTCCTTGACAAATACCAGGATGACGGAAAAGAACCCAATCCTATGGCGAAAGGTATGAGTTGGGTGAAGACTAATCTCAAGCTCGTTATGAACGACTCAGACCATACAATAGCCGACCTGATGACTGACGGATGTAATATGGGGGTAAAGTCTCTCAATAAATATCTCAATAAATATGAGGCATCTGACGAGGTCAGCAAGGACATTGCAAAACGCCTGATAAACCTTGAAGAAAAACTGGCAATCGATATAAGAAAATTTTTATAATTTAGCATGCTAAAACCCTTGACACTTCCTTTCAATTGGATTATTATAGTACAGGCGT
The DNA here is from genome assembly GCA_017411435.1 of Clostridia bacterium. Classification (GTDB taxonomy): domain Bacteria; phylum Bacillota; class Clostridia; order UMGS1883; family UMGS1883; genus UMGS1883. Next base: position 92,204 of record JAFQQD010000031.1, on the reverse strand, counting down.
AATTTTTTAACAAAGGAAGTAATAAAAATGAGCACATTATTATCAGTATCAATAGCGCTTCTGGCAGGACTTTTAATGACCCGTGCATTCAAACCCCTTAAGCTTCCGTCAGTTACTGCATATCTGATTGCAGGCGTACTGATCGGACCTTATTGTATAGGTTCTCTTGGTATCAAGGGACTCGGATTTGACAGTGCTGATGCAGTGCATGCCCTCGCACTTGTTTCTGAGGTGGCACTTGGTTTTATAGCATTCTCAATCGGCAACGAATTCCGTGTGGAAGACCTTAAACAAACGGGTAAACAGGCGTTTGTTATCGGCATTTTTCAGGCACTTACGGCAACACTTTTCGTTGACCTGGCACTTTGGTGCATGCATATATTTATGCCCGGAACGCTTTCCGTTGCACAGCTTATCACCCTTGGTGCAATAGCAACTGCAACGGCTCCTGCTGCAACACTTATGGTTGTTCGTCAGTACAAGGCGAAAGGTCCCCTTACCGACCTTCTTTTGCCAATCGTTGCACTTGATGACGCAGTCGGCCTTATCGTTTTTGCCGTATCATTCGGTATTGCAAAAACTTTGGTAACGGGAACTGTAGATATGATTTCGATTATTGTTAATCCTTTAGTTGAAATCGTGTGCTCGCTTCTTCTCGGTGCGATTATGGGGTGGATTCTCACTCAACTTGAAAAGATGTTCAACTCAAATACAAACCGTCTTAATATGACGATTGCATTTGTTTTTCTGACCGTTTCACTTTCAATGCTTGATTTCCATGTTGGCCCTGTGCACATCAGTTTTTCTTCACTCCTTGTGTGTATGATGCTCGGCACAGTTTTCTGTAATATCTGTCCTTTGTCGCACGACCTTATGGACCGAGCAGATAAATGGACAAGCCCGCTTTTCGCGCTTTTCTTTGTAATAAGCGGTGCAGAACTTGAACTTGGCGTATTTACCAATTCTGCGATTGTGCTCATTGGTATTGTATATATTCTATTCCGTTCACTCGGTAAATATATTGGCACTTTTGCCAGTGCAAAGGTGGCAAAATGCGCACCGAACATATGTAAATACCTCGGCATCACTCTTCTTCCGCAGGCAGGTGTTGCTCTTGGTATGTGTGCTACGGCGATGCAACTTGGCGCAGAGGGTAATCTTATCCGGAACATTACACTTTTTGCAGTGTTAATTTATGAACTGTTCGGTCCTGTTCTGACGCGACAGGCTCTTACTCTTGCAGGCGATATCACTCCCATCAGCCACGAAGTTAAGATGCGCAGACACACAAAACTTGAAGAAGCAAAAAACAGACAGAAATAAAGGCAAAGCCACTGCCTGACCAGGCAGTGGCTTTTCTGCATAAAAAATAATATAATGTAAATGATAAACAAAGGGAGTGATCACTTATGATTCTTACAATAACTGCAAATCCAACAGTAGACAGAGTCTACTTTGTAGATAATTTTCAGATGGGCGAAGTGCACCGTCCTGAAAGAATGGTGTGCTCTGCAGGCGGCAAGGGGCTTAATGTGGCACGCGTTGCTCATATAATGGGTGAGCATACTGCTGCTATGGGATTTGTCGGTGGCTTTAACGGGGAATATATAAAAAGCGAACTTCACAAACTTGGTATAGAAACAGATTTTACCCGGGTTGACGGCGAAACAAGAGTTTGCGTAAATATTTCTGACAAAAACGGACTTTCAGGCGAAATTCTTGAAAAAGGACCCGAAGTAACACTTGCTCAAATAGAAGAATTTCTGAAGGATTTTGAAAATCATGTAGACAATTATGATATTATCTGTGCCTCGGGAAGTCTTCCGCAGGGGGTGGACAGCAGTTTTTACTGCGAAATCATCCGCATATCGAAGGCACACGGAAAAAGAGTAATAGTGGATGCAAGCGGTACGGTTTTAGAGGATGTCATTGAGGCAAAACCTTTTATGATAAAACCAAATCGCTATGAACTATCACTTCTTATGAAAAAAGAAGTCGAGGCCATTGAAGATGTGAAAAATGCACTCATTTTTCTTTATGAAAAGGGGATAGAGCTTCCGCTCATAACCCTTGGTAAAGACGGTGCAATGGCATATATTGACGGAGAATTCTGCAAATTCAATTCCCCCAATGTAAAGGTTAAAAACACAGTTGGTTCTGGCGACAGCACAGTTGCAGGAATTGCGACAGGATTAAGACGCGGTATGAGTATTACCGACTCTGTAAAACTCGGTATGGCGGCAGGTACAGCGAACACCCAGTTTGAAGGAACGGGTATGGTTTCAGAAGAACTCGTAGAAAAATACTACAAGGAAGTAACAGTAGAAAAGCTGTAAGACAATAGTCTTACAGCTTTTCTCTTATATGAATGTTAATGTATGAACACCAATGTATTCTTCTCCAACCTCAATAGGAATAATGCCTTCCTTCTTTGTGAAGTCGTGGTCTGTACCCTCAACATCGGGAAAACCTGCCCACGGTTCAAGGCATATGTAATTAGCACCCTTTATATGCCAGATAAGGAATGAACTTGCAAACGGGAAATCAACCTTAACTCCTCTTTTTGTCTCGCGGTTAACGAGTGTTGCACTGCGTGACTTAAGAGTTCTGATGATGATAGAATCAACCTCTTCAAAAACCTTATCTGTAAGGTGGTATGTATCTGTATTATCAGTAAGTTGGAATGTAGAGTTAAGTACATTTCCATCAGCAAAGTATGAAGACTTAAGGCTTTCTTTCTCACTGAAAATAACATCGTAAGCATCGATGCCTTCGGGGGTGTAATAAGCTTCGTGAGCACCTATTGAGAAGTACATCTTTCTGTCATTCTTATTCTTTACCTTGTATTCTACCTTGATTTTATCGCCGTCAAGAGTGTAGACGATACGAAGTTCGAATTTGAAAGGATAAACCTTAAGTGTTTCTTCGCTTTCGCAAAGAAGGTATGTAACACTCTTTTCATTCGCACTTTCAAGAATAAAGGGAGTGTTGCGTGTAAACCCATGCTTTTCCATATGGTATTCCTTGCCATCAAGGATATACTTGCCATCTTTAAGACTGCTGCAGATTGGGAAAAGCATCGGTGCAGTCTGAAACCAGATTTCCTTTCCCGGCCACATATATTCTACACCGTCTTTTACGACGCTTTTAATTTCTGCACCGATTTCAGTCAGTTTAACCTCTAAAATTCCGTTTTTGAGTTCAACCATTTTTGTCACCTCTAAATATATTATAATTAATTATATAATCACTTCTTAAGAACACTTGCAAGGTTATAAATAATTGCGGCCGCCTGCGCCCTTGTAAGCGGTTCTTGAGGCGCAAAGCTTCCATCAGGGAATCCAGTTGCTATTTTAAGCCTTGCAGCTTTCCTTACTGAAATTTTTGCCCATGGAGAAATAAGGCTTTCATCAGTAAAGTTGTTTTCGCTCATAGGCGCTGTGGTGGAAACTGCTTTTTCATAAACACGGATAATCTGTGTTACTGCCTGCTCGCGTGTAAGAATTTCGTTTGGCGAGAAGATAGTTTCAGATGTTCCATTTACAATGCCTGCAAGATAAAGGGCCGTTACATTGGGGTAGTACCAGTCATCTTTTGAGATATCAGTAAATACTGCAAAGTCATCAGACACTGTATTTATAGAAAATGCAACAGAAAGCATTTTCGCAAATTCACCACGCGTAACAGTTTCATCAGGCGCGAAAGTGGTATCGTTTCTGCCCGAGACAACTCCACTGTGAGCGAGTGTGTTTATATATTCACTTGCCCAATGTGACAGTGAATCTTCAAAGTAGTTTTTATTTGGCTTTTCCCAATTTATGATTGATGAGTACATTGGAAGCAAAGATTCATTCTCTGATTGATAGGTTATCAGCATTGGAGCAGAGTGAGCTGCCTCTCCTGAAAAACCTGTCATAGGGCAGATAGGGACAACCTCAAAATAAACATATTTATTGAGGAATGTTGTATCAAAATAAATACTCTTTCCGCTGTAAGGAAGTTCCTCATATTTTCCGTGTATTGTATCAGATACATACCAGTTTATAACGCATGCAGAGGGGTCATCATTTTCTGCAATAGAGTTATAAAGTATAAATTCAGCGTCAGCGGCACCGTTAATATGGGGGGTTCCCGAAACACGGGGGGTGATTGCCATAATGGATGCGCTCTTAAGTGAAAGGTTGTCTGTATAAACGGAAAAAGGCTCTCCATTATCCGACTCCACATAAAGGAAGATTCTGCCAACTGCATCCTCTTCCGCCAGGAAAAGCTCAGGAGGGAGCTTTTCATCAAGAGTTATTCCTGCAGGTATTAAAAACTGTACAAGAGGAAGGACAGCTCCGTCAAGCGTCTCAATAAAGAGTGTTCCTGTGCAGTCAGTCGGCACGGCAAACGATGAATTAAATACATACGGAGTATCTTTTATAAGATGAATATAGGAATTGTTAAGAAGCATAAAATAGCTTCCGCGACAGTTTACAAGAGCGCGCCTTCCATATCCGTCATGGCGCATATAAAAATCGCAGTCAAACGGGGAAGCTACCATCCACCACTCATTAGGAATGGTGTTTTCAAAACCGCCGTCCCCGATAAAGTCATAGCTTACCGTGAAGTCAAGCTTTGCCGTTATGGACGGGTCGGTAAAATAAATTGCATAAAGTGTATATTCGCCGGCAGGAGCATCAGGGTGTACTACGAGATTGTTTTCCTCATCGAGATAGAGCGAAGGATTCTGATTAAGCAGTCTGATTTTTACATTGTCAGACGAAATTGCATTACCCAACTGGTCGCGAAGAAGTGCCGACACCGGATACTTTGTGGTAACAGAGGGAACTGCAATATTGCCCGGTGCGTGAAGCGTTATATATTCCGCATCCGCAGACTCACAAGAGAGGGTAACATCGTCAATAAATATTGTGCAGTCACTCATTGAACATAAATTAATGGCAATATCGTATATACCGCTTTGCTCGGGAACAAATGCCGCAAAAACCTCATACCAGCCTTCGCCGGAAATATCTTTTATCGAAAAGAACACTGTGTTGCCTTTAACTTCTGCGCTGTTTTTTGCATGAACTGCAGATAAAGACTTAGAACCATCCGATTTTACTCTCGCACGAACTACATATAAAGAGTCCTTCATCAGAATCTGTGAAAAGGAGTAGTTAACCGTTGCAAAATATCCAAAATCGCCGTAATCATTTGTGGGAACGCTGATAAATCTATTACCGTCCTTTTCAATATGGGACAAGTCAGAAGAGCTTGTCCACATCAGTTCTTCGCCATCAAGCGCGGAGTCGTCAATCATATTGTCAGTAAATTCAACATATAGCGATGTCGGTGCAAGAAGTTCGTGATTACGCAAAGCACAGTCAATGAAAACTCCTGTGGAAGCTTTTGCAGAAGATGTGACTGTAAGCGAAAAGTCCTGATGATTAAAGCTTACACCATCGGCACCTCCTACAGAAAAATGGATATCTCCGGGAGAAAGAATATCAATGGACTGATTTTCACTTGTCAGCAGATATGGACGGTAGTAGCTTGTTACGCTTCCAATTGCAGGAATCAGGATTTCGTCCTGCCCGAAAATGCTAATGGAAGAAATTGTGCAATCAACTTCTGAAAGAGTAAATTCATCTGCAAAGAAACCAAAATCCGTATGACCGTCTGCAAAATGAACAGAGAGCTTATATTCACCGCTTTCTCCTACATAAAAGGTGCTGGAGAATTTTGCCCATTCGTCACCGATACCACTTACTGAAAGAATTATGTTATTTGTACCTCGGTCAGAAATTGCAGAAGAACGGACAGAGGGGGAGTAAGCACTCAGCGGATTAAAAACATATCCGCTTATATTATAAACCTTACCACCCTCAAGGGTTACGGTCTGCATATAGTCAAGAACATGTGTAACAAGGTCTCCCTTGACCTCACCGAAGGGGTTATTTACATAAAGTGGATAACCGGTCTGCTCAAAATGATTGGAGCCGTCAAAAACACCGCCCGACCAGTATGTATCCTCGAGGGGAGTTTCAAAAGAGTATGAAAAAATGCCCTCAGCAAAAGATGCGCAGGGAAGAAGGCAGACAAATATTAAAATAAATATGAAAGCCAACTTTTTCATACTTTTTCTCCTTATAAATTATCAATCTTATTATACTATATATTTGTGACTTTGTCTACTTAAAAGATACGGGAAATATTGACTTTACGAAAAAGAAATGGTATTATAATAGGGAATTGAATAAATTCACTCAATGTGTTCTATATACCGTATGGGTATACAGGGTGAAAAGAGAATCGGGTGTAAATCCCGAACGGAACTGCCGCTGTAAGCATCCAAGAATGTATTTTTTGACGAAAGTCGGTCACTGAGGAATCGGGAAGGCTAAAATACAATCGCTTGAGGGTGTAAGTCAGAAGACCTGCATTGATGGTGTCGCTCTTGCCACAATTTTTGGCGTATGGGCGGTTTGTGTCTGCTGCCGGGCAGATACAAAAATTAACACAGGCATACAGCTGTGGCATTTTTTGCCGCAGTTTTTTTTATGCATTTCTGCGGTACGGAGGTGAAACGCACTAAAAAAACTGCAATTAAAATTTTGAAAGGATGGCTTAAAATGTCACAGATAAAGAGAATATTATCGTTTGCTATAGCACTAATTATGGCTTTTGCCTTTGTTGCTATTGCAGCAGAAGAATTAACAAGTATCCCGACTATTATCTATACCAACGGTACGGACGGATCAAACTGGGGAGACAACTATGCTTATATCAACACCCTCTCTCTTTCGGGTGCTGAAGTAAATTCATACGACTGGGATGGCAATAACTGCATTGTAAAACTTGTCCCCGACACACCGGCAGATGCCGAACTTGAGTTTTCCTTTACAATTGGCGGTTCAATGACAAGATGGTTCAATGCCGCAACATTGAACGGAGCAGACATCAAGAGTGCGCAAAAAGGCACTGTTGCTTTAGAAAACGGCAAGTCTACTGCGACTATTTATGCCAAAGGATGGCGCAGCGGTGTAACAAAAACAATCAGCATAGAAATTGCTTCTATCGTACCTCCAACCTGTATAAAAACAGAGGATAATATTGATGGTTATTCAGGTTTTGAGAATACTATTGATGTTGAGCAGTATTTTGAGGCGGCAGATACATATTATCTGGTAAATGAGGATGGAACGAAGGAAGAACTTCCTGATAAAACATATAGTTTTACTCCCGATTGCACAGGTACATACACTTTTACCTTTTCTGCATCCAACGAATTTGGAGGCGATTGTCCTGATACCGTAATCGTTACCTTAAACGCAAGAGATGTTGAAAACGGTATCTGGATAAGAAAAATTACTTCAAACGGCTCTTTGGACAGTGTGTCATTTACAGATGAAAATGATAATCCGATTCAGGGACTTACAGCTAATATTGATGGCACAATCATTAGTGTCAGCGTGCCCCGCATGTTTGAAATGGGCGGTAAGATCAAGTCAAGTTTTGCTTTAACACAGACCGATGGACTTCCTTTTATATCAGGCAGCAATGATTTCAGACAGGGTAAGGGAACTACTACAGCATACACTACCACCATTTCCAGCGGAATTGTAACAAAGACACTTTATCTTTATAATTCTGTCCCCAAAGCAACCAGTAACAGTCCCACCACCTATACAATAAAATATGTTGTTGAGAACGAAATCCCCACGCTCTCTGACGGGCAGGAAATAGCTTGCAACGCTGAAGTCATTGCAGGCGAGGCATATACCCTCGACCTTTCGTCTATCTTTTCCGATGCAGACGGGGACGCGCTTTCCTATACCGTAAAGATAAACGGAGAGTCTGCGGTTACGGCAGATACAAATTACAGTTTTATCCCAACAGTTGGCGGAACATATACGCTCGAGTTTTTTGCAAGCGACTCAATCGCAACATCTGAAGACTCATACACGGTTACACTTACTGTGACAAACTCGAATGTAACATATGATATGACAGTTATGCTTCCAAGTGATATAACCCCTTCATTTTATGTCACAGACGGCTATGATGAAAATGGCGCAGACATTCCCCAGGATGAACTGAGGGCAACTGCAGGAGAAACAGCTGACGATAAGACTCCTTATACAGTTTCTGTGCCGGAAAACATTTCGCTTATTTCTGTGCGTGATGACGCATACGGCGGTATGGCAATCCCTGCATCAAGCGGAAGCAGTGTTTCACTTTATAAGGTGCAAACAGAAATTACAGACCTTGGCGACAGCGTGATTGCAGGTACAGTAGGAGTTTCCTATGACAATCACAAAGCAGTAGGTGTTGACGGAAAGTTTTTGCTTTTAACTGAAAAGGAATACACATTTTCTGCAAATCCGTCAGAAACATCTAAGTACAACACGGCGAATAAAACAGTTATTTTAAGTGAAGATATAAATAAAGTTACAATCAAGGTATCATACAAAAATCCTAAAACCATTATTACAACTACGGGTGCAAGTGCAAAACTCTTCAAGTATTCAAGCAATTACCATGTGCATACCTTGTACGAGCCTCTTGCAACAGTTGATAATGAAGATGGCACATCCACACACTATTTTGCTGCACAGGGAGACCTCAGTTACCGTGTGTCGATGGATGGAAAACTTACAAAAGCAGGTTATCTCACCGGCAACTCGGTAACTGTGCTTTATTCTGAGGAAGATGCACTTCCAAAAGACAGAATTGATTATTTTGCGGTAGGTACAGATGCCTCGCTTGTCGCTGATGACAGTTTGCTTCTTAACATCAATCAGCAAAACCATCTTTCCCTTTCTGTAGGACAGAGTAAGACTGTTAAAGCATACAGAGCGTGGGAAATTGTCAATAATTCTACTATGAATCACATAATTCAGCCTGATTTTAATTTCAACATAATTTCAGGCGAGGATGTGGTAAGCCTTACACCGTATGAAAATCAGCCGATGACCAACAGCAGCGGAAACTGGCGCACACTTACCGCAATCGGCGAGGGTACTGCAGTTATAGAAGTAACATACGATGCAGTGGCAATTGAAGGCGGTTCGTACGCAGGGTTCTACGGTGCAACAGATTCTGCACGAACAGGACTTTTTGTTGTTACTGTAGGCTCTGAAACACCCGATGTTGATTTTGGTATTGAGTGTAAGACGAGTGCAGGAAGCACAGTTTATCAGGAGCCAAACAAAAAACCATGGGACAGTGAATTTGATACAGTATACTTCTTCGGAGAAAGCGGAGAAATAAAGCTTTTTCCTTCTCTGGCAGACGGAAATATAACCGAGGTTGCAATTTCCACTGACAAAGGCGAAAACTACACAATTATTGAATGTGCAGATGGTATTTATACCGCGCAAATCGCATCCGGTAACAACATTATCCGTGTTACCACAGACCGCGGTGTTGCATATCAGATAGTGCGCGGAGACGAGATTGAACTTTCAGTCAAGAACCTTACAAACCCCGATAAACCCATAACTGCAGGCGATACGGTAAGTCTTAAACTCATTGGACTGCATACCCCCGTGCCGAAGATTTCTGGCACATTCAATCCCGGTTATGGAGGAAACTCTGACGGGGACAGCAAAGTACATATCCGATACAGCTTTGGGGAAGAATCTATTACCAGCACAGGAAAACAGTACGATTTCTCGCAAAATGGTACTACTATGGAATTTACGCTTCCTTCAGATAGCGAGGAAACAGATTTCAAGCTCACCGATGGATATATCGGTGTTGGCATAATTGGTGTTCAGGGTTTTTCAGATGACGGGGACAGCCACAGAAATATTCCCGACAACGGTGGCGGAACACGAGGAAGCCAGACCACCTTTACAACTCGCAGTATTCTTCCCGATATTACTGTAAGTATCGGAATGTTGCCGAGCGATAACACCGCGCCGTTCATCCGTGAAACCGCGCCAAAAACTGCGACACTTAATCTCGGTGGAACATATGCGCTAAGTATGTCAAAAGTATTCACAGACCGTGACGGAGACACAATGACATACACCGCAAAGGTTGGCGAGGGAGAAGCCGCTGCAATCGAGGAATACTACACATTTACCCCCGATGCAACAGGCACATATACAATAGTATTTACAGCAAATGATGGCAAGACAGAAAGTGATTATCATACACTTACCCTTACTGTCAAGGAAAAGCAAACGACTTTAAGACCTTCGCTTGAATTTGATATTGCCGGCGATGAAATTGCAGGCTTCGTAAAAATCAGTTTTGTGGACAAGGGAAAGCGTGTTGAAGGTGAAGGAAATATAGAATACCCCAACGCACTTGGAACTATAATTTCTGCAACACAAGTGCCTTTTGCCGAAGGAGATACTGTTGCTGATGTAACACTCAGGCTTCTTGATGCAAAGGAATTTACCTATCAGTATACAGGTAATACAAAGGACGGATTTTACCTCTCAGCAATCGGAGATTTTACACATAAAGGAATTGAGTATGATTCTTTCGGCGAATTTGATGCAGGCAGTGGCAGTGGCTGGATGATTACTCTTAATAAAAACTTTATCAAGTTTGGAGCATCAGAATTTGAAGTAAATAACGGCGATGTAATCAAGTGGCAGTATACTTGTCAACTCGGTGCAGATATAGGAGATGACTTTTATTCAGGCACAACTTCTTCGATCGTCAAAACCGAGGAAGAAGAGAAGGAAACTGAGGTTGAGGATGAAATTGCTCCCAAACCAGCATTTACAGATGAAACATTCTCTGATGTCAAAAAAGATGACTGGCACTACGAATCCGTAAAATATGTATACGAAAACAGTCTTATGCAGGGAACGGGCAGCGGATTTGAACCTGAAAGCAAAATGTCAAGAGCAATGCTTGTGACAGTTCTCTACAGAATGGCAAAACCTGAGGGAAAAGCAGATAAACATAATTTTACAGATGTTTTGTCAGGTGAGTGGTATTCAGATGCTGTTGCATGGGCAAGTGAAAACGGTATAGTAAATGGAATAAATGAGTCAGAGTTTGCGCCAAACAGTGATGTTTCCCGCGAACAGATGGCGGTTATAATCTATCGCTTTGCAAAAATGCAGGGTTATGATGTAACTGATAAGGCAGATGTTTCAGCCTTTACGGATACAAATGATATAAGTGAATTTGCACTCGATGCGATTAAGTGGGCAAATAAAGAAGAACTCGTAAATGGTACAAGCGACAAAACTCTTTCTCCCAAAGATACCGCAACCCGTGCACAGGTTGCAACCATTCTTATGCGTTTTTGCGAGAATGTAGCAAAATAGTAATCTAAGGTTAATTGCGAACAGTCAGTCAAAAACTGACTGTCCGCTTTTGCCACTTTAATAAGGAGATCAAAATGAAAAAAATCACATCAGTTTTTCTGTCTCTGCTAGTTGCTTTTTGCGTTTGCACTACTGGTCTTGCGACTGATAAAGCAGACGAAATCATATCAGACACAGCAGCATATATATACGAAACAGTACAAAGTCCACAGATCGGTTCAATAGGCGGTGAATGGGCGGTAATAGGTCTTGCGAGAAGCAGCGCAGAAGTTCCCGATGAATACTTTCAGACATACTACGGTAATGTAGAAAACTATGTAAAGGAACACAAAGGAATACTGCACGAGAGAAAATACACAGAATATTCAAGAGTTATTCTCGCTCTTACATCAATTGGTAAAAATCCCGAAGATGTTGCGACCTACAACCTCTTAATACCTCTTGGAGATTATGAAAAAACAATATCTCAGGGAATAAACGGGGCAATATGGGCACTTATTGCACTTGATAGCGGAAATTATGAAATTCCTCAGAATCTTGTCGCAAAAACTCAGGCAACGCGGGAAATGTATATAGAGTACATTCTCTCCTCACAGAAACAGGACGGAGGATGGTCGCTTCTGGAAAGTGCCTCGCAAAGTGATGTTGATATAACCGCTATGGCTCTTACGGCACTTTCATCCTACACTAATAATGAAAAAGTAAGCACCGCAGTAGAAAAAGCACTTACCATGCTTTCAGTATTGCAAGGTGCAGACGGCGGATTTAGTGGCGCGGAGACTTGTGAAAGCACTGCACAGGTTCTTTGTGCACTGTGCAGCCTTGGGGTAAGGAGCGATGATTCGCGCTTCGTGAAAAATGGAAATACGGTGGTAGACAACCTAGTTACATATCGCAGTGGAAGTGGTTTTAAGCATGTTTATACAGGCAGCGTAAACCAGATGGCAACAGAACAGGCATTTTACAGTCTTGTTGCTCTGTATAGATTTGAAAACAATATGCCAAAAATTATGAGAATGACAGATCCACGAACAATATCAGGGAATGTCGCGCAAAAAGAAACAATAGAGGAAACTGTTGAAATCAATTTCAGTGACACAAAGGGCCACAAAAACGAAGAGGCTATAAAAAGCCTTGCGCAAAAGGGCATAATCAACGGAAAAAGCGAAAGCGTTTTCGACCCTGAAAACACTATGACGCGTGCAGAGTTTGCTACCATTATAGTAAAAGCATTGGGTATCGAAACAAAAAACACCAATGTATTTTCGGATGTTAGAGAGTCCGACTGGTTTTACGGATATGTAGGCGCGGCGTATGAGAATGGCATCATAAACGGTGTGGGAGGGGGCCTTTTTAATCCTTATGGCACCATCACAAGGCAGGAGGCTGCAGTTATGCTTTCGCGTGCATCGGGTATTCTGGGGCTTGACAACAATATTGAGCTGATGGCATCGCGCGATGTGCTGTCAATGTATATTGATTACATACAGACATCGGATTGGGCGATAAAACCACTTGCATTTTGCATAAGTGAAGGTATAATAAATGAAGAGGGACTTGAAATTCTTCCAAAAACCGAGGTAAAACGAGGCGAAATTGCACAAATGGTATATAACCTTTTAGAAAGGGTGGGAAGAATTTGAAATTTCTTAAAAAACACAAGGGAAAAATAACGGCACTTTTAGTGGTCGTGACGGTTCTTGTTTTCTCATACGGTTTCGGCGAAGATACCCCTCAAAAAAAAGAACAATCAAAAAACGAGGAAACGGTGCAGCTTGAGTTAGCAAAAACTTCTCAAATTAAAGAGAAGAAAATTGAAGAACTTCCCACTGTGCCTGAAAAAGACGATATACAAAAAGAAGAAAAAACTGACCCGGAGAAAGAACCCGTGGCCGAGATAAAGAAAGAAAAACCAGCTACAGAGAACGAGCCTCCTGTTGAAATCAAGGAAGAAAATCCCAAAACGAAGGAAGTACATAAAGAGGAAGAAAAATCACAAAGCATCGTTATTCAGGGTAAGAAAACAGACAAAGAAACAGGCACTATTGAATATGAAACCGAGCCTGTCCCCGAAGGAAGACCCCTGCCTATTGAACCGCAAACGGTTACTATAAGCGATAAAGAGATGCAGTGCACTCTCTCAATCAGATGCGATACATTGCTTTCCAACCTTGACAAACTCGAAAAAGCAAAGTGGGAGCTTGTTCCAAGGGACGGAATAATTCTTGCCGAAAAAACTGTCACTTTTTATGAAGGTGAAAGTGTTTTCAATGTCCTACTGCGCGAAACCCGTAGAAACGGTGTTCATATGGAGTATGTAAACACACCTATATACAACAGTGCGTATATTGAGGGAATTCATAATCTGTACGAGTTTGACTGCGGAGAGCTTTCGGGATGGATGTACAGCGTCAACGGATGGTTCCCCAATTACGGGTGCTCCCGTTACGCACTGCGAGAAGGCGACCGTATAGAATGGGTGTACACTTGTGAGCTTGGTAAAGATATAAAATAACTGTGAAAGAGGGTGCAATATGAAGGAATTCAAGACATATCATCCAATAGTAAATTTCATATATTTTCTTCTTGTGATAGGGCTTTCTATGTTCCTTATGCACCCTGTATCACTTGGAATTACACTCTTTTCCGCCATATTTTATATAGCGGTGCTCAAGGGAAGGAAAGCGGCATACACAAGTGTCATTTCGGCAATTCCCGTAATGCTTTTAGGTGCAGTTATAAATCCCCTTTTCAGCCATGAGGGAATAACGGTCATAACATATTTTAAGAGTGGAAACCCTCTAACTGCGGAATCAATCTATTACGGGCTTGCAGCGGCAACAATGCTTACGGCGGTCATAATACATTTTGCGTCATATAATGAGGTTATGACAAGCGATAAATTCATTTACCTTTTTGGCAGAATTATTCCATCACTATCACTTGTGATTTCGATGACGCTGCGTTTTGTACCGACATTTATAGCGCGCCTTCGTGAAATAAGGGCTGTGCAGCGTACACTTGGTGTCACTATATCAGAAGGCAGCCTTCTAAAAAGACTGCGAAGTGCAATCAGGATACTTTCAATTCTCGTAACATGGTCTCTTGAAAACGCGGTCGAAACTGCCGACAGTATGAAAAGCCGTGGATACGGACTCTCGGGCAGAACGGCTTACTCGATATTCCGCTTTGAGAGGCGCGACCTGATTGCAATGCTATGGATGATGTCGCTTGTGCTTGTGATTTTTACGGGAATTTACAGTGGTGCACTCGCGTATACATATTTCCCCGTATTCACAGTCGGAAAAATTTCAATTGGTATCCACGCGGCATATCTGCTGCTCTGCATAACACCCGTTATTATTGAAATGAGGGAGGCGATAAGATGGAAAGCTATAAAATAAATAACCTTAAATTCAGATATCCCACATCTGACAGTTTTGCTCTTAAGGGAGTAAATCTTTCAGTGAAAAAGGGTGAATTTATTGTGATTTGCGGTCCGTCAGGATGTGGCAAATCTACGCTATTACGCCTTTTGAAGCCCATTCTTTCGCCCAACGGAGAAAGAGAAGGGGAGATTCTTTTTGAAGACAAAGATGTGTTTTCTCTTGATACAAGGCTACAGAGCGAAAAAATCGGTTTCGTTATGCAGTCTCCCGAAAATCAGATAGTGACTGATAAGGTATGGCACGAGCTTGCGTTCGGTCTTGAAAGTCTGGGCCTTCCGAATAGCGAAATCCGTGTAAGAGTTTCCGAAATGGCGTCGTTTTTTGGTATCGAGGACTGGTTTTATAAAAAAACCACCGACCTTTCAGGTGGCCAGAAACAGCTTCTCAATCTTGCTTCCGTTATGGTCATGCAACCCTCCGTACTCATATTGGACGAGCCTACAAGTCAGCTTGACCCTATTGCATCGCAGGAGCTTTTAGACGCGGTGTATAAGATAAACCGTGAACTTGGTGTAACGGTTATCCTTTCAGAGCACCGCCTTGAAGAGGCGCTTTCCTTTGCCGATAAAATGCTGGTTTTAGATGAGGGTAGAATAGCCTTCTGCGGAGCACCTGCAGATGCACCGCAGACACTTAAAAAACAAAAAAGCACTATGCTTGAGGCTATGCCTGCTGCAATGCGCGTTTTCGCCTCGCTTGAAAAAGAGGGAGCCTCTCCCGTAACCGTAAGGGAGGGAAGAGGATTCCTTGAAAACTTCTTAAAAGAACACTTGCCAAAGAAAATAGAAAAAGAAGAAAAGAAAATAGAAAGCAGCGCAGTTCTTAAAATTGAAGATGTTTATTTCAGATACGAGAAAAATTCGCCTGATGTTATAAAATCCCTCAGCCTTGAAGTAAAAAAAGGCGAGCTGTATACCATATTAGGAGGTAACGGCAGCGGTAAAACAACAACACTTTCGCTTATTTCCAGAATCAATAACCCATATCGCGGAAAAATAACCGTAAATGCGGATGTGGTGGGATTTTTACCGCAGAATCCGCAGACACTTTTCACAGGTAAAACCGTAGAGGAAGATATAAGGAGTATGCTTTCAAAGGGCGAAGAAAAACGCTTTGACGAAGTCGTTCAGCTTTGTGAACTCAAGCATCTTTTATCACATCATCCGTACGACCTTTCAGGCGGAGAAATGCAGCGTGCCGCACTTGCTAAAGTACTTCTCAGAAATCCTGACATTTTACTCCTTGATGAGCCTACAAAGGGAATGGATGCGCGTTTCAAGAAAAAACTTGCGAAAATTCTTGAATCTCTCAAGACTAGCGGTGCGACAATTATTATGGTTTCACACGATATTGAATTTTGTGCCAAGTACGCAGACCGCTGTGCGATGTTCTTTGACGGTGGTATCGTGAGTGAGGGCGAACCTTTTTTGTTTTTCTCAGGAAAAAGCTTCTACACAACTGCCGCAAACCGTATGTCACGCGGAATTATAGATAACTGCGTTACGACCGAGGATATTATAAAGGCGTGCGGCGGAGAAGAAACTGAGGAAAAGTATACCCCTCCGAGTATTAAAGAAAAGAAGGAGGAACCTCAGAAACCGCAGAATAAAAAAAGCAGAATTTCAAGATATATAATGGGAACAATCTGCTTTATATTGGGAATACTCCTTATTACAAAATTCCGCGGTATTTATAACGACTGGCGTATTTACGCGGTGGATTTGGGGATAATTCTTTCTTTCGGTATTGGTGCGAATTTAGTCATACCTCAGAAAAAACTTGGCAGTGATATTTCCATAAATACCAAAAAAAGAAAAAAGGGAAGAGGCATATTTTCAGGCGCACTTACCCTGCTTGTACTTATCCCCCTTACAGTACTTTTAGGACTTTATGTTTTTGACGATAAAAAGTATTATTTCATAAGCCTTCTTATTGTGCTTGAGGCGATGATTCCGTTTGCTATTTCATTTGAAAAAAAGAATCCCTCCACCCGTGAAATCGTTGTGATAAGTGTCCTTTGTGCAATCGGTATAGCAGGAAGAATAGCATTTGCCGTGCTTCCGCAGTTTAAGCCCCTTGCAGCGGTAGTTATAATAACGGGAATTTGCTTCGGCGCGGAAAGTGGATTCCTGACGGGCGCAATAAGTGCCTTTGTATCGAATTTCTATTTTGGTCAGGGCCCGTGGACCCCGTGGCAGATGTTTGGCTTTGCGGCACTGGGCTTTCTCGCGGGACTTATTTTCCATAACCGTAAAATACGAAAAAGAAAACTGACACTTTCGATTTTCGGTGTAATTTCAATATTTCTTGTTTACGGACCGATTGCAGATATGAGCTTCCTTTCACATGTTTCTCATCCGACATGGGAATACTTTTTGTCCGTGCTCGCAGCAGGTGTCGGATTTAATGTGATTCATGGGGTATCAACGGCAGTTTTCCTTTATACCTGCGCCGGTGCAATGATAGAGAAACTAGAAAGAATAAAACTCAAATACGGAATTTTGGAATAAAAAACGAGTGTATCAATCGATACACTCGTTTTTGCGTCTAAAGACAACGAAACTGTTTCCTTGTCTTATTTGTGGCTAGGTGTTATTTAAATATTAACATTAAGACCTTCAAAAAAGTCATCGTATGAGCAATTGTAAATTTTCTTTAATTCAATAATTACACTTGCTCTTATATTGAGTTCGCCTGCTTCATATTTTGCGTAAGTACTTCGACCTATATCGCAACCTCGACGTTGAAGTTCCGCGCAGAGTTTTTCTTGAGATATATCATAGTCAAGTCGAAGTTTTCTTAAATTATCGCCAATATTACGATCGCGTCTTATTTTCTGTTCCATAAATTACACCCCTCAATGCGTGGTTGACCAGTATTGGTTGCAACCACTTATATTGTATGATACAATCAAAGAAAATATTGTCCGTAATACTGGTCAATAGTTATGAGGGATTATTATGAATCAACAAGAATTAAAACTACATAGATGTTGCTTTACGGGGCATCGTCCTAACAAAATGAACCTTGGAGAAAAAGAAATTAAGCCGCTACTTGAAAAAGCAATAGACGATGCTATTGCAGATGGGTATGTAACATTTATAACAGGTATGGCTACGGGAACGGATATATGGGCAGCGGAGGTTGTGTTGGATAGAAAGAAAACAAATAAGGACTTACACTTGATATGTGCTTTGCCACACACAAATTTTGATAGCAGGCGGAGTATAGCGGAAAAGATAAGGTTTAATAGAATAATCAAAAATGCAGACTTTGTGAAAGAAATAAATGGTAATTACTTCGCCGGATGCTATCAGGTGAGAAATGAATGGATGGTAGAGAGAGTAAATCTTGTGATTGCGGTATTCAATGGTCAAAAGAGTGGAACTAAGAATACAGTTGATTATGCGAAAAGAAAAGGCGTAAAAGTTGTAAATGTGCTTAATGTCCAAGAATGTTGAATGGCATCCGAGAGAAATAAAAAAAGAAGGACAGTTTGGGGACGGGGCACTTTTGGACAGTTTGGGGACGGGGCACTTTTTGTGCAACGATGAAAAAATAAAAGAGCAGTTCATTGAACTGCTCTTTTTGTTTGTAAATTATTAAACTTCAAAGGGGAATTAATACATTCCGCCGCCCATTGCTGCCGCCTGTGCTGCCGCTGCAGCCGCATTATCTTCCTGTGGCTTATCAGCAACAATGCTTTCAGTTGTAAGCACCATGCTTGCTACACTTGCCGCATTCTGAAGCGCGCTTCTTGTAACCTTTGCGGGGTCAACAATACCTGCCTTCATCATATCAACATACTCGTCAGTAAGTGCGTTGTAGCCGATACCTGCTTTACCTGTCTTAATCTTTTCAACAACAACTGCGCCTTCGATACCTGCGTTTGCACAAATTTGCTTAACGGGTTCTTCTATAGCACGAAGAACGATTGACGCACCTGTCTTTTCGTCACCTGAAAGAGTTTCTACAAGTTCCTTCACGCAAACAGTTGCGGCAATATAGCTTGTGCCGCCGCCTGCAACGATACCTTCTTCAACTGCGGCTCTTGTTGCAGCAAGAGCGTCTTCGATACGAAGCTTCATTTCTTTCATTTCAGTTTCAGTAGCAGCACCAACCTTGATTACTGCAACACCGCCTGCAAGCTTTGCAAGTCTTTCCTGAAGCTTTTCGCGGTCAAATTCGCTTGTAGTAGTTTCGATTTCACTCTTAATCTGACCAACTCTGTCTTTAATTGACTGTGTATCGCCCATACCGTCTACAAGGATTGTTGCTTCCTTGAGAATCTTTGCTTGACGGCAACGGCCAAGCTGACTAAAATCAGCATCCTTAAGCTCAAGGCCGAGTTCTTCGCTGATAACTGTACCGCCTGTCAGAATTGCGATATCCTGAAGCATAGCCTTTCTTCTGTCGCCGAAACCGGGAGCCTTAACTGCAACGCAGGTAAATGTTCCGCGGAGTTTGTTTACGATAAGAGTTGTGAGAGCCTCGCCCTCAATATCTTCTGCGATGATAAGGAGCTTCTTACCCTGCTGAACAATCTGCTCAAGGATGGGAAGAATATCCTGAATATTTGCAATTTTCTTGTCAGTGATAAGAATGTAGGGGTCGTCAAGAACGGCTTCCATCTTTTCAGTATCAGTTACCATATAGGGAGAGAGGTAACCGCGGTCAAACTGCATACCCTCAACAACTTCACTGTATGTTTCGGCAGTTTTTCCTTCTTCAATAGTGATAACGCCATCGTTTGAAACCTTTTCCATAGCGTCTGCGATGAGAACGCCGATTTTTTCATCGCCTGCAGAAATTGAAGCAACGCGTGCGATGTCTTCCTTGCCGTTAACCTTCTTTGCGCTCTTTACAATGCAGTCAACAGCAGCGTCAACTGCCTTCTGTATACCGCGGCGCAGCACCATGGGATTAGCACCTGCGGCAACATTCTTAAGACCTTCGCGAACGAGTGCCTGCGCAAGAAGTGTAGCGGTAGTAGTACCGTCACCTGCTACATCGTTTGTCTTTGTAGCAACCTCGCGAACGAGCTGAGCGCCCATATTTTCAAAGGGGTTTTCAAGTTCAATTTCCTTTGCAATGGTAACACCGTCATTTGTGATAAGAGGACCGCCGAACTTCTTTTCAAGAACGACATTTCTGCCCTTGGGTCCGAGTGTAACCTTTACTGTATCTGCGAGCTGATTTACGCCACTTTCAAGCGCCTTACGCGCTTCTTCACCGAATAAAATGTCCTTTGCCATTATAAATCACTATGCCTTTCTACCCACGATGTGTTTTGAATAAGCTCTTATCCGTGGGCGGATAAGAAAAAATAAAATCGTCAAAAGCGGGGGCGTGCACCTCGGTTTTGACACCTTTCAAGGGCCACCACGGTGAGTGGTGCGCGAGCGAAGGCCCTTTACTCGAAGCGAATGCTTTTACGAAGTAAAACTTTTGCTTCGAAAGGATGACAGTGTCATCCGCAGTTTAGTCTAACTTAGCAAGAATTTCGCTTTGGCGAAGAATTGTGTATTCAACGCCGTCAAGTTTAACCTCAGTGCCTGCATATTTGGAAAGAAGCACTTTGTCGCCAACCTTAACTTCCATTACGATTTCCTTGCCGTCAATCATTCCGCCAGGGCCAACTGCAACAACCTCAGCATACTGAGGCTTTTCCTTTGCACTGCCGGGAAGAACGATACCGCTCTTTGTTGTTTCTTCAGTTTCAACCATTTTGATAACGACTCTGTCGCCAAGTGGTTTGATAGTCATATATATTACCTCCTAAAAAATGTTATCAATGCTACAAATTGTATGATATCACATTTGGAAAATTACTTCAACAGTTATGAGAAAAAATTTTATTTTAATTCATAATTTCCTTTTATTTTCCATAATCTTTTCTTAGAAAGGATGTGGAAAAATGAAAAAAGAAATAATCCTCACTCCGCTTGCCGAAATAGGACAGGGGAGCGCCATAATTACCGATACGGATATCACAATAAGAACAAGCGGTATCAGTGGGAGCCTCAAAGCATGGCTCATAGGCGGCGAGGCTGAGCCGATAGGAAATATCGTTGACGGAAAACTGCAAAAAAGTATAGATACGACAAATCACAATGGAATACTTATTACCCAAAGCGGACGGCAAATGCTTATCGGACGCTACGCGGAAGAATCCTTAATTCCCGTTCCTGAAGAAATTCCGTTTGACGCTATGGGCTTTAACTGGAAAAAGGTAACGGAAAAATCATTTGCAAAAACGAATGAGCATTTACGGTTTATACTCAGCAACAAAAACATATATGAAAACTACAAGAGACATCACCATTACTACATAGGCGACAGTGAATGTGGCGGAGCACTTGCAATTAAATATGACGAAACCGAGGAAAACCCTCTTGAATTTTTAGGAGGGAAGAGACTTTATAAAAACGGATACGCGATTATCTGCGTAGACAAAAAAACAGGAAAACTTTATCTTCCTGAAAAAAGATGAGGGATAATAATCCCTCATCTTGGCGTGTCGATAAACCTATCGGCACGCTGGCAGACGAGGAAAAAGGAAGGTAAATTTGTTCAACACGAACTCGTAGGCGCACAAAGGTGCGGTAGAGGGCGTGTTGGACGAAAGCAAGCAAAACCCCTGAAAATTGCAGTTTTCAGGGGTTTTTATTATGTGGCTAATGGTGTCTTTTGTTCTTTTATAAGTTTATCTAAAATTTCCAAGCGCTGCAAAAAATATTTATTATTTATTTTTGCTTGCGCTTGACCGACTTTTTCGACAGTCTGAGATGAGTGATAACAATCCCTCATCTTTTCTTGATATAGGTTTTCGGGTTGAGCGGAACCCCGTCCTTTATAACCTCAAAATGAAGATGTGGTCCCGTGGATCTGCCCGTGTTGCCGCTAAGGGCAATTTGCGTATTGGCGGCAACCTTTTGCCCTTTTGTCACGGTAATTTTACTCAAGTGTGCATATGCAGTAACAACGCCGCCCCCGTGGTCGATTTTCACAAAATTTCCGTATCCGCCTGCAACACCGCAGAACGAAACAGTCCCTCCCTCGGCAGCTTTTACCGGTGTGCCCACGGGAACAGCGATATCAATTCCTTCATGATTGCGTCCCCAACGCCTGCCGAATTCTGACGATATCCGTCCCTGCAAGGGTTCATAAAGTCCTGTTGTCAAAATGTCTTTAGGTTTTGTTCCTACTCTTACCACGCGCGAGATGGGTGCTGTAGTAACATTTTCGGCTAAAATCTTGCTTGATCTTACTTCTCCGTTTTCATATATAACCTCGCTTGTAAGAGTTGAAGACCCGTTGCTGCCTTCACGCTCTGTTACACTGTCTCCAATATAAAGATTCGGGTCTTCTTTTGTTTCTGTTTCAAACGGAATTACTTTTTCGCTGAGAGTGTTTACGGTACTTATGACCTTAATATCTGAATTTTCTTCCAGAATGGCTCTGCACTCATCTATGTCCGAAATATTTTCTGCAGGAAGCACGGTTTTTTTGTATGTAATATTTGAAAGAGGAGAAACCCGTCCATCCATAGAATAATCGGATACATAACCTGAAACGATTTTACGCGCAACATCTTCGCTTTCAGCACTGAAAACAGGGGTGTTGCCGTTGTAAAGAGTACAGGCATCTGAAAAAGACGAAGATGCAAGAAGCAACTCATCACAAAGTGATGTGCCCTTGCTCACACGGCTTCTTAAAACGATAGCAGGAGCTATTTCGAATTTTTCTATGCCTTTGCCGTAGTTTTCAGCATAGCTTTTTGCTGTGGATAGCGCGCTGTAATATGCTTTTTCTCCGCTTGCAAATGCAATTGGCTTATCTTCACAGTATACCGCCGTTCCCAGCGTGAAAAAACTGCAAAATCCCAAGATTGCACACACAGCAATTCCTATTGATAATGCGCTTTTTGCCGCTTTTTTTGTGAAAATGCGCGAATATTCACAAAATTCTTGACTGATACCTGATAAAACTCCGACAGGGAGATTAAAATTTCTTTTTTTAGGTGGTTTTACTCTTTTACTGCTCTCGGGAACACAAAGCGGAGATATAACAAAACCACCTGTGCGTGAATGTTCTGCCTGCATAAAAATTCCTCCTTTGTCACGATAAATATATGATAGGAGGAATAAAAAAAGAACTAAAAAATAATTGACAAGGGGAAAAAGCATAATATAATGGGAAGTCAAGAATACATACAATCTTTTATAAAGCATGACAGATCATTGGCAACTTGCTAGAATATTATTATTTTTGTGGTAAAATAATAATATAATCAGTGAAAGGAAGTTGTTCAGATGACTATAACAATTACTCAGAGTTCAATTGAAGATTTCAAGGATTATTTAATTAATGAAGAAAAGGCTTCAGCAACATTGGATAAGTATATGCGGGATGTCAAAGCCTTTTTTGTGTGGGTTTCGGGAGAAAAAGTAGACAAACGAAAAGTTCTTGAATACAAGGAGCATTTGATAAATAAGTTCGCTCCAGCTTCCGTAAATTCTGTTTTGTCCTCATTAAATAGCTTTTTTGATTATAAAGAATGGTATGGATTAAAAGTGAAAATGCTTAAAATCCAGAAACAAATTTTTGCTCAAAAAGATAAGGAACTTTCAAAATCAGAATATGAAAGATTGCTTGATGCTGCAAAGAGTAAAAATAACGAGAGGCTATATATGCTTATGCAGACAATATGCTCAAGCGGTATACGAGTTTCAGAATTACAGTATATAACAGTTGAGGCCATAATGCTAAGGAAGGCTACCATTAACTGTAAGGGTAAAATGAGGATTGTGATTTTACCTAAAGAACTTTGTAGAATGCTTGCAGGATATGCTAAAAACAACAAAATAAAAAACGGCCCTGTGTTTGTTACCAAAACAGGAAAACCGCTTGACAGAAGTACAATTTGGAAAATGATGAAGTCGCTTTGCAAGAGTGCAAATGTTTCTGAAAAGAAAGTGTTTCCTCATAATTTAAGACATCTTTTCGCGCGCACTTATTATACACTTCAAAAGGATATTGTGAGACTTGCGGATATTCTTGGACACTCAAGCATTAACACAACCCGTATATATACAATGGAGACGGGCGAAATTCACCGCAGGCAAATTCAAAAATTGGGACTTTTAAGATTATAAAATAAAAAATCCCACATAATCGAAATTATGTGGGATATGTATAGCTGTAGCAGAATAACTGCTCATAAAGTATAGCAGAAACAGGGGTAGTTGTCAATGATTTTAGTTTGTTTTTTGAAAAATCGTCAATGTGTATTAAAAAGAGAATAGACAAACAGACCGATTTTTTACATAACTAACAAAATCGGTCTAAAAAGCATACCGTTTTTTCCAAAATAACGGCAGATATATTTAATATGTTTTTTTCTAAATGACTGTAGTCTTAAAAAATGACCACATAATTTCGATTATGTGGCTTGCATTTTTTAGCTACAGTCATTTTTGCTTAGGAGAATAAGGTGATTTTATGACATACATAGACTCCCTAGGATTTGCAATGATCGTTTGGGGGAGTATAATAGCGTTTTTTTTAGCAGGTGCAGTTTTAATTAAATTCATTAACAATGTATGCTTGCCATTTTCACATAATCGAAGTTATATTTGTGCAAAAATTGAGCAAACGCATGGGAATGAGAAAAAACATTGGAAACGCGAGCTCAAAAGATTATACATGGCTCAAATTCCTTTTATAGGAAAGCCTCTTGTCAGAATGAGCAGAAAAAGAAGCAGAAAAAGAAGCAGAAAAAGAAGTTAATCCTCTTAGGAGTTTATATATAGCTGCGTATGCGCAGAAACAGCAGCCGTAAATAAAAGACAATTTCTGCCTGTAAGTGAAGACAGCAACTTCACGGAACTTTATAGAAAGGATGAGAGATAAAAATGAAAGCAAGAAAAATTTTGGCTTTAGTCCTTGCATTTGCAATGGCTCTTAGCACAATGAGCTTTAATGTTTTTGCTGAAGGCACACCCTCTGTTGTTTTCACTGTAGGTAATGTGATGACTTCTCAGGATGCTACCACTCTCGAAGAAGCGATTGAGCTTACCGAGTATTTCTATGAAACGATTGGTAATGTGGCTCTTCTTGGTGCTCCCGTAATTACACTGGAGGCTGACTATGAGTTTGCCACACCGGTTGTGATCGACAGCGAATACCCCATTAATATCGACTTGAACGGTCATACCATGACCTACAATAGCACAACTCAGGGCGAGGCAATGATCACAAACAATGGTAATCTCACTATTAACGATAGTAGCGATCCTGACACCGGTGTAATCAACTACAACTACACAGGCGAAGCCGACAGTCTTTACGGCAAGGGTAACTACACTATCTCCAATGGCGGTACTCTTACTGTAAACGGCGGTAAGATTACCATAGCGAACCTTCGCGCTCACGCAAAGTATCCCATTGATAACAACAGCACCACAGGCGATGCTATTCTCGTTATCAACGGCGGACATCTTTACAATTACAATACAAGTGCGATTCGTCAGTTCTGCAATAGTACTACCAATCAGAACAGCGTTACCATCAACGGCGGTCTGATCGAAGGTTATAGCGCAATTTGGGTGCAGAATCCCAGTTCAACAGCAACTGCCAATGCCGTTCTGTCTATCACAGGCGGTGAAATCAAGTCCACCGCAGCTGCTTATGTAAACGGTACATCTGAACTCAAGGATGTTGCATCCAAAATCTATTGCACTACTGAAGGCGGTGCATGGAGCGAAGATTCCGCTGTAAGCATTACAGGTGGAACATTTAACGAAAATGTTTATCTGGCTGAAGAAGCTCCTGCTGATTTAACTATTAGCGAAGAGGCTACCTTCAATGGTTATATAACAACACCTGAATCTGATGATGAACCTGTTGCTAAAATCGTTGCAACTGTTGGTGAGGAAAATTTCACCGACCTTCAGGAAGCAATCGTGGCAGCTGCTCCCGATGGAACAGTTGAGATTGTTAATGATGTAACTGTTGATGAATGGATTATGATTTCAGAGACTCTGACCATCGGCTCAGGACAGATCATTACGATTGATGAAATCAACGGTCTTACCATTGACGGTAAAGGACATAGCCTGACAATCAATGGTATTGAATCTGCAAAGAACGGAGACAGACTTTTCTACGACGCTACCAATCTCAACATCAAGGATCTTACAATCAACTATGCTAACGGTGTGACTGGCGGTGTTGGCTTGACCTCAGGTGAAATCAGTAACGTGAAGTTCAATGGTGGCGTAGGTATACTTCCCGGTGAGGGCGATATTACTATCACGGGCTGTACATTCAATACAAGCGGTTCCGCTATTTATAACGAGACCGACAGAGACAATCTCGTTGTTACAGGCAATCATTTTGAAACTGCTGCAGGTCAGTATGCAATCTATCTCCGCGGCAACACGACCTTCACCGACAACACTATTGTCAGCGGTAAGGTGAACGTGGTAAACGGTTCTCCTGTTGTAACAGGCAATGACTTCGGTCAGGAAAGATTCAAGGTTTACAACGGAGCTACTGCTACTATCACGGGCAATGAGATCAATAACCTTGTATTTAATGACGACAGCGAAGTTATGGCAACCTTCAGTGAAAACACCTTGAGTGCAGAAGCAGAAGAAGCTCTTAAAGATGCAGGTGTTATCAAAGCAAATGAAGTTGCACAGATTGGCGATGAGAAGTTTGCATCTCTCGCTGAGGCAGTTGAAGTAGCAAAGGCTGGCGACACAATCACACTTATCGCAGATGCAACTGTTGCGGAAGGAACAGATGTTACTATCCCGGATGGTGTCGTACTCAATGGTAACGGATTTGCTATTTCCTCATCTGGTGCAGACCATGATGCAACTACAAGCTCTGGTTATATCATAGCAGGCGGAAATCTGACCATCAAAGGAATTACAAAGATTGAAAAATTCTCCGCAGGCTACTACGACCACACTATTACAGTCGGAGAGGGTGCAAGCCTTGAAGTCTTCGGTAAAAACAGAGTGTCAGTTGGTTATGGCTCAAGTTTCTATGTATCAGGTACAGTTTCTGATGCAAAGACCGCAGATAAGAGTCAAATTCAGCCTTCGCTCAATATTGTCGCAGGCCTTTCCATCGTTGGCGGAAATGACACTGTGTTTGAAGTAGAGAATGCGTATGTCATCATTGGAGACACATCAAGCAAGAATTCAAATGCAGGCGGAAAGTTTGACATAACCTTTGAAAACTCGATTGTAGACTTTACAAAACAGTTCTCATTCTCTACTCCCAAGTATGATACATTGAATCCTGTATTCAATGTGAATGTCAAGGATAGTGTAATGACAACCGGCACGAAGCTTATGATAGCGGCATCCGGTACTGTGATGACAATTGATAATTCAACCGTTACACTTGGTTCATACCTCCGCAACAGCGGCAAGCTTACTCTTAAGAATGGCTCAAAGCTTACAGGTAGTATGATTCAGTTTGGCGAAAACGGCGGTAATGACGGAGAAATCGTTGTAGACAATTCTGAATTTGAAATAATCTGTACTTCTACAGGCCACGCAATGGATGGTAATGGTACAGGTGTTATTACTCTTAAAAATGGTTCAAAAGCGAATATTTCATATATTCAGGAAAGCACAATAAATGTTGACTCAAAGAGTTCACTTATTACAAAGCTCCTTGCTGATAACACTGTAAACGGTGCATTTGTTGAGCAGAATGATGGTACTCACCTTGTAGGTGCGCTCCCCGAAGCAGAGGTTTCAAATCTTGGTAAAATCTCAGTTGAAAAGGGAGAAGGCGCATATAACTTCGAGGATACCTATTATATTTATGACCTTCTTGGAAATCAGGATCAGAAAATGGCAACATCAAGCGAAGCCTTCGACTTGAATATTGCTATGCAGTTCGTTTCAAAGGACACTGAAGCAGAGGCTGCAAAAAATGCTTACGGAAATTACACAACAGACTTCTTCATTAAGATAGATGGTCTTGAAAACGGAAGTTTTGTTGGTGACGGATGCTATCTTGCAGGGTATTATCCTACATTTGGTGCGTGGGTTAAGATTCCGCTTGATGGATTTACCGTTGAAGATGGTAAGCTTTACCCCGTAATTACAAGCGCAGGCTTTGACTTTAAGTATACAGATATCTGCGCATCTGTTAAAAACTTCATCTGCGGTATCTATTTGACACCCGAAGTGCTTGAGGCAAATCCCGACATCAAAGTAAACCTTGCTCTCGGTCTTTCTGAAACAATGGAAGATGCACTCAATGCAGAGTTTACAACAGTAGATGACTACACATATGTTGCAGACGACTTCATTGAAGCGGCTCCCACACTTTCAGGAACAGGCACAGAGGAAGACCCCTTCCTTATCAATAATCTTGATGAGCTTATTCTCTTCCGCGACAGCGTAAATGCCGGTAACAACTACGCAGGCAAATATGTTAAATTAAACGATAACATTGATATGTCCGCTGTTGACAACTGGACACCTATCGGTGATACAACTTATGACAAAAAATATGCACCTGTAGATGCCTCTGTGGTGTTCAGTGGTGTATTCGATGGTAACGATAAGGCGATTTCTAATCTCAAAATAGAAAAATATTTCGATGGCAATCCTGATACTGTCGCAAACCTCGGTCTCTTCGGTATCATAGGTGAGGGTGCAGTTGTTAAGGACTTGACTATCACCAATGTCGACATCGATACAGATGGCAGAAATGTCGGTGCTCTTGCAGGCGTTGCTCACAAGGCAACTCTTGAAAATATTACCGTTAACGGCGATATTCAGATTACAGGCGGAAATAATGTGTCCGGCGTTTGTGCTATGACGCGTCATTACGATATGTCTGCTACCAACATTACCGTTTCTGGTGATGACGGCTCCGCTATCAATGGTAATAACATTGTCGGTGGTATTTTCGCTGAAATTGCTCCAAACGGCAGCACACAGACATTTGAAAACCTGAGTGTTGAAAATGTAGCAATCAATGGTGTCGGCGGCGTCGGCGGTATTGTTGGCTTGCTTACTGGCGGCACAATTTCTACTGTTTCTGTAAAGAATGTAGAATTAGTCGGCAAAACCACATGGAAAGAAAACGAAGACCGTATTCGTCTTGGCAGCATTGCAGGTCTCCTTGGTGGCACCAGTGCAACAATTTCAAACATTGTTGCTGTTGAGAATGTAAATGCCAAAAATTTAGAAGGCGAAGATGTGGAATTACCTGTTGTAGGTGCTAACTATGATGCCAGCAGCAATGCAACAGAAGCCAGAATTGGTGATACATATTACTCAACTCTCGTAAAAGCATTTGCAGCAGCAAACGGTAAGGGTACTGTAACTCTTCTTACAGATATCGATCTTAAAAATGAGCCATGGACTCCAATCCAGTCCTTCAGCGGTGTATTTGACGGGGCAGGTCACACAATTTCTAACCTTGTTGTAAACGGAGAAGGGAATAACAACCAGGGCTTCTTCGCTGAAACAACAAATGGAGAAATCAAGAATGTAGCCTTCAACAATGCCAAGGTTACAGGCAGACTTAATGTAGGTGTTGTTGCAGGTACACCCTATACCTCAAAATACACAAATATCAAGATTACCGGTCATGTTGAAGTAAATGGTATGTCTTATGTAGGTGGTATGGGCGGTAAGAACGGTTATGCCAATATCACAGATATTACAATTGATGTTGATGAAACAAGTTATGTAAAGGCAACTTCTACAGAAAATGGTTTAGCTTACAGAACTTATGTAGGCGGTGTTATCGGCTTCATGGGAGAAGGCGGCCACACAGTTAAGAATGTAACATCTAATATCAATGTTATCGGCGATGTTTGTGACATAGGCGGTATTGTTGGTATTGCTCACTACGGTAATAATTTTGAAAATATTACCTGCACAGGTAATGTTACAAATACCAACACTAATGAAGAAGATACACCTGAAACCGGTGGTATCGCAGGCGTATGGCACAATCAGGCAGGTCAGAAGGTAACCTTTACAAATATCAGCTTCACAGGTAAGGTTGATGCGGCAGGCGTTAGCGAAGATACAGCAATCGGTGCGCCGTACAATGCCTCAAATACAACAGAGGAAACATCAGGTTCGCTTATCATAGATAATGAGGTTATCTGGCCGATTCCTGTTAATTATGTAGCAACAGTAACATCAGGCGATGTAACAACAGGCTACGAAACCTTCGCAGACGCAATCGCAGCTGCAAAGGCCGGCGACACAGTAACACTTCTTAGTGATATTGAACTTGCTCAGACAGTTGCAGTTGAAAATGGCAAGACTATCACACTTGACCTTGCAGGTAAGACAATCACAGGAGTTCCTTCAGAAGCTAAGGCTTATGCAGTAATTACAAACAAGGGTAATCTTACCATTGAAGATTCAGTAGGCGAAGGTAAGATTTTGTGTGACCATAAGATTACAGGTTCTACAGCTTATGCAGTTAACACAATTACTAATGCCGGAACTCTTACGGTAAACGGCGGTACAATTGAAAACAAATCTACATCAACAAATCAGATTGGTTATGCTATTGATAACAATTCTACATCAGCAGCAGCAACAGTAACAATCAATGGCGCAGCAGTTACAGCTTCAGGAAGCAATTACTATGATGGTATTCGTCAGTTCTGTAACAGTACTACTCTTGAAAACAGCGTTGTTGTAAAGGATGGTAGCGTAAGCTCAATCTGGGTACAGAATCCCAGCGATGGCGCAACAGACAAAAACACCAAGGATGTTAAAGGCTCTGTATCTGTAACTGGCGGTACTGTAACAAGCTTGTATCTTGAACCCAGTACTTTGTTTGAAGCTTCAGTAACAGGTGGTAACATCGGAACGCTCGGTTACTTCCAAACAGCAGAAGGACGAAACCTTGAAGGCTTCGTAACAGGCGGTACATTTACAAATAGACCTGATGATGTATTTGCCGCTGAAGGATACGAATTCACCGAGAATGAAGATAACACTTATGGAGTAACAGAAAAAGCAGTGTTTGAAATGTTCCGCAGAAATATGGTGCTCGGAAATTCTCTTGCAATGAACATTTATTATAAGGCAGAGGATATCACAGATACTGGCTCATATGTAGTGATTGAGCAGCATATGGAAGACGAAGTGAAGGAAACTAAAATTAATATTGCTGACTGCGAACAGAGGTCTGTTGAAGGCATAAATTGTTACGTAGTTAGTTATACAGGTGTGGCAGCATGTGAAATGTCTGACAGCTTGACTTTCACTGTATATAACAGCAACGGTGAGCAAATTAGTAAATCTTATACAACAAGTATAAGAGACTATGCAGAGTATGGTCTTGATTCATTCAGTAAGCAGAGTGGCTATGAGAAATGGATGACAACATTTGTAGATATGCTCAACTACGGTGCAGGAGCACAGAAAACATTTGGATATAAGGAAGAGGACCTTGCAAACAAA
Organism: Clostridia bacterium; assembly: GCA_017411435.1. Lineage (GTDB taxonomy): Bacteria > Bacillota > Clostridia > UMGS1883 > UMGS1883 > UMGS1883. Next base: position 60,986 of record JAFQQD010000031.1, on the reverse strand, counting down.
AACATCGATGATTATCAGGTGCATGCAAGTGAAGATGTGGTATTAACAGAAGTTTTCGAGTGCAGTGAAACCGACATAGCAAAAGCATCTCTGTTCTTGAGAAATAAAGTAGAGTTCAATGCATACTTTAAAAATGTTACAGAAGGTATGTACATAGAAGTCGAGTATGTAAATTATTACGGTGAAACAAAAACAGAAACAATCTATTATGAAGATTTCGTGACACGCGGAGAGTATCGCGGAGCAACAGTATCATCACTTGCAATCGCAGATGCAGAATCTCTCGTGACGGCTAGGCTTTTCTCTGCTGACGGTACTGAACAGGCTTGGCTGAAAGAAAGCATCAACGGATATCTTTACAGAGTCCAGGAGCAGTATGACGATGAATTATATCCTGCTTTGGCAAAATTTGCGAAATCAGCAGCAGAAAGTTTGAACTAAGGAAGGAGGAAAATTATTATGAAGTACACAAAACCTGAAATTGAAACGATGCAGTTTGATCTTGTGGATGTTATCCAGACATCAGCAACTGATCTTCCCGGAGAAGGCGGAAGTGATATTGAAGACGGCGGACAGTACGAAACTCCTATTTTATAATAACTGAATTGCATATTTGTGCAAGGAGTTTTCACTCCTTGCACAAATGCTTTAACCGTTAAAAAAGGAAGATACTTTTTTCAGTTAATCCACAAGGAGAAAGACAATGACAAAAGAGGATATAATTGCGATATTTTACCGATTAGGCGAAATGCTTTTAGGTTCAGTTTTTATGTCCGCATTAGTGTGCTACCTTTGTACATCAACGAAATATATGCCTGTTGAAAGCCACCAGCGAGATATAACGCTGATGATACTTCCAATAATATATCTCATATGGAATGTATTTAGGCTTCGAGGTTTTTTTGTGGTAGTGGCGGAAAAGAAAATTTACCTTGCCGTAAATCTGTGTGCAACAGCTTTGTTTATACTTATAAGTTTAATTTCATACAATTTCATTCCGGAAGAATTATATTCATGGCTTTTCTTAGCGACATATCTGGGCGGATTTACCAATCTGGGAATATCGGGAGAAATGTCAATTCTGCTGTTCTATGCAGTGATTATGGTTACTATATTTCTCTCCCCGATAAATATGGGTTGGGTGCAGGAAGAGATTGAGGAAATAAATGATTCATTTGAAAATTTACCTCCTGAAATGAAGATAGCTTCGGATGTGGTTGTACTCAAAAAAAGTGAGGACAGCAACAAGTAATAAAGGAGGGTAAAAATGGCAAATACAGTATTAATAGTATTATTGTTTATTATTTTTTTGCTTGCAGTGAAGAAAGTAATCAATCTGTTATTTTCCACTGAAGAAAAGGTTGTCGAACAAATTGACGAAGAATCTCCTTCAAAGGAAAAGCAAAGGTGCGAAAAATGCGCAGTAGGAAAGGCAAATTACGAAATTGATGAGCATTCAGAAGTTTGTCCCTTTCTTGCCGGAAGAGACGGTAAAGAATGTGGGTTCTTTAAGCCTTCGGAAGAACAATCAGAATATGATGAAAAATAAAATTGAGCATAAACAAAAATCCCATCAGATTTTCAATCTGATGGGATTTTGTTATGAATGTGTTATTTCTTTTCAATCTTGCCTCTTACGATTTTCTGTGATGCGTTCTTGGGGAATTCAGTATCACGCATTACAATCTTTGTAATCTGCTTGTAAGAGGGAAGGTCGGCAAGTACTTTGCAAACATCTGCATTTACATCTGCATCTCCCATAAGTTCGGGGTCAGGATAAATTTCAGCGCAGAGGATAAGCTTGTCGCCATCCTTGGAATCGTACACAACCGCATCCTTAACATAAGGAAGCATATAGATATACTTTTCAATTTCTTCAGGGTAGATGTTTTTGCCATTGTCAAGAACGATGATGTTCTTCTTTCTTCCTGTGATAAGAAGTTGCCCCTTCTTATTTATGTAACCGTAGTCGCCTGTATGGAACCAACCGTCCACGATAACCTCTGCAGTCTGCTCGGGCTTTTTGTAGTAGCCGAGCATTACAGTATCGCCCTTAACACAGATTTCGCCGATTCCGTCACTGTCAGGCTCATCAATATTCACTTCAAGGCAGGGAAGGAGATATCCTACTGTACGGTAGTCGCTGTCAAGGGGGGAGTTAACACTTACAAGAGGAGAACACTCTGTAATACCGTAGCCGTTAAGAATCATAACACCGATTGCATCAAAGAAATATGCAGTATCAACGGGAATAGGCGCACCGCCGCAGACAACCTCAAGAAGGTTTCCGCCCAATCCCTCATGAACAGATGCGAAAAGCTTTCTGCGAAGGTCAATACCAACCTTACGAAGAGCGTTGCTGACCTTCATCATAGTAAGCATAAGTTTAAGTTTCCCCTGCTTTTCAGCATTCTTAAGAACATTTTTGTGAAGTGCGAGCGCAACTGCGGGTACCACATACATATAGTCGGGTTTGTAAAGTTGAAGATTCTTCGCGATTGCACGAAGGCTTTCATTGATGCAGAGAGTGACTCTGTGATGGATTCCTACAAGGATACCGCAAACCGCTTCGTATGTATGATGATAGGGAAGAATTGAAAGACACTTTGTGTAAATTGTTGAGGTGCGAAGTCCGTGGTAAACAAGAGAAATAAGGTTTTTCTCGCTGAGCATTACACCCTTTGAAAGACCTGTTGTGCCTGATGTGTAAACGAGCATCTTCATTTCTTCAAGTTCGTTTTTCATATCAACAAAAGCTGTATTTCCGCCCTTATAGAGCTCGCGGCCTTTTTCAAGGAGAAGATTAAAGGAAAGGAATTCGTCCTCATTTTCTTCACGGTCAAAACCTATGAAATACTTAACATTTGAAAGTGTTTCTCGATTTGCCTTAAGTGATTCTTCAAATTTGCCCTGATAGAAAATGACATTAGAGTCACTGTCTGTCATAACATGAAGGTAATCGCTTTCGGGAAGTTCCTTGTCAATACCAACAAATACACTGTCTGAAAGAAGTACAGAAAGGTATGTATTAATCCACTTATAACTGTTTTCACCGATGCAGGCAATATGATTTTTGGAAACGCCCATATCAGCAAGTGCAGTGCCGAGTGAATAGACATCCTCGTAAAATTCTGCGTAAGTTTTTTCGCAAACTTCCTTATCCTTGTTCTTGAACATATATGCAATCTTTTCGCCTGATTCATTTTTGGCAAGTTCAAGCATCTCGCGGAGAGATGAGAAAGGTTGCACATCATAATACTTAATAGCCATTTTTTTACTCCTATCGTAATTTAGAATTAGTCTTTATCCGTGAGGAGCTTGTTGATTTCATTTATGAAAGTTGTTACATCCTTGAACTGACGGTAAACAGATGCAAAGCGTACATATGCAACCTCGTCAATATCGCGCAGTCCTTCCATAACTTTCTCGCCAATTTCCTTACTGGAAACCTCACGCTTTAGTGTGTTTTGCAAATCTGACTCAATCTTATCTACAAGACGGTCAAGAGTACTTGTTTCAACAGGACGCTTTTCGCAAGCGCGTGTAAGACCTGCAAGAAGTTTTTCACGGCTGAACAGTTCGCGGTTTTTGTCCTTTTTGATAACAATAATAGGCAGACTTTCTACCTTTTCATAAGTGGTGAATCTTTGAGCACATTCGATACATTCGCGCCTTCTTCTGATTGCCACACCTTCATCTGTGGGGCGGGAGTCTATAACCTTGCTGTCATCGTATCCGCAGAACGGACAACGCATAAAAATCCCTCCTAAAACTATTTATGTAAGTTTATTACTTTTCAAGTGCTGTAATTTTATCAATTCTACCCTGATGTCTGCCGCCTTCATATTCGGCTGCCATATATGCATCGACAATTGCCTTTGCTTCATCGGGAGCAGTAAATCTGCCGCCAAGTGCAATTACATTGGCGTTATTGTGCTGCTTTGTGAGGGGAGCAATCTCCTTTGAAGGACAGAGCGCGCAGCGGATACCGTCAATCTTGTTAGCCGCGATGGAAATACCTACACCGCTTCCGCATACCAGTATGCCGAAATCCACTCTTTTTGCGATTACTTCATCGCAACACGCCTTTGCATAATCGGGGTAATCAACACTTTCCGGAGAATCTGTGCCAAGGTTTATAATTTCGTGTCCTTTGCCTTCAAGATAATCCCTAAGAATGTTCTTCAGTTCATAACCGCCGTGGTCTGCCGCCATTGCAATTTTCATATGTATCATATCCTTTCTATTTATAAAGCTTCTTTTTCTTCTCTTTCACGCTCTGCCTGAGGCTTGCGAAGATAAACTGCAGTAAGTGCCTCGGCATCAATGGGCTCTTTATAAAGTGCGGCATAGGCAACACTGCCTGCTCGCTGAAGCATATTCTGCGGAGATGCAAAAACAGCCTTATCGCCCAGAAATTCTGAAATCTTATCCTTGTACGCTAAAACTCCATCGCCGACAAAAATTGTCTTTTCAGAAATCTCATCACACAATTCTTCAACAGAAAGTGCCCGGGGGGGAGTAATCTCGGTAAGATTCCCCTCTACATACTTATAAAGTGCGTTATACACCTGACTGCGCCTTGCATCCATAATGGGTGCTATAACAAGGTCCGTGCAGGAAATATTGTGCGCAAGTGCCAGAAGAGTCGAAACCCCGACTACCTTTTTGGAAAGCCCATAGGCAAGCCCTTTTACAGTACCGATGCCTATACGAAGTCCTGTAAAAGAACCGGGTCCCTCGCTGCAGGCAAAAAGGTCAATTTCGGATATGTCCATATTAACTTTTTTAAGAAGCTCGTCAATCATCGGCATAACGGTAACCGAATGGTTAAGCGCTGTTGTCGTGCTGATTTCAGAGATGAGCTTCCCGTCTGCAAGGATGGCTGCAGTAGCGGTGAGTGCTGAAGTGTCAATTGCAAGTATCTTCATATCAGAAATCCTCCATAGAAATAAGCCGCTCACACTCCCCAAGGCGTGTGATTTTTACAACAATCTTATTCTCGGGTAAAAACTCCATAAAGCTGTCGGGCCATTCGATAAGTGAAATTCCGCTTTCGATTTGTTCTTCAAACCCGATATCACAGAGCTCATCAAAATCGCTGATACGATAAAGGTCGTAATGATTTATAACCTCGCTTCCGACATATCGGTGCATTATGATAAAGGTAGGGGAGCTTACTCCCTTGTCGATACCAAAATAGCGTGCAAATCCGCGAGTAAACGCAGTTTTTCCCGCACCGAGGTCGCCTGTTAAGCAAATCACACGGGGCGAACTTATTTTTTTTGCCAGATTAAACGCAAACTCTTCAGTTTCCGCAGGACTGTGTGAAATAAATTCCAAATCTAAGTCTCCTAACGATATATAGTCGTATACAGTCATTATAACACAATATAAAGCCGTTTTCAATGAATTTCATAAAAAATATACTATATTATGTACTAATGACTTAATTTTCTTCGTAAAATATACAAAAGGAGGTCTTTATATGTGGAAAAAACTCAAACCCTATGTTATTTCAGTCCTGATAGCGCTGGGAGTAGGAGGGCTCTCCGCACTTCTTACAAGCGGGAATATGAATATCTATGATAAAATCATATCTCCACCGCTTTCACCACCCGGGATTCTTTTTCCGATAGTGTGGACTGTTCTTTACACACTGATGGGAATATCAAGCGCGCTTGTGTATGCGAAAGGGAAAGAAGAGGATATTGATACAAGCAGTGCTCTCGGCATATATCTTATCCAGCTTGCAGTAAATTTTTTCTGGAGTATAATATTCTTTAACCTACAGGCATATCTTTTTGCGTTTATATGGATTATTCTGCTGTGGATACTGATAATCACAATGATAAAAAGATTCTACGAAATTTCTCCGCTTGCCGCATATTTGCAAATCCCATATCTTTTGTGGGTAACTTTTGCGGCATATCTTAATCTTGCAATCTATATTCTGAACAGATAAGAGGATGATTTGTCATCCTCTTTTCCTATTTCAAAAACATTTTAAGAAGTTTTCCGTAAATACTTCTGTTGTATGGCTGATATCTCATCGGCAGGTCCATGAAAGTTTTCTTATCAACGATGCTCTTAGTGTGTGAAAACGCATCGAAGCCGCACTTTCCGTGATATGAACCCATACCGCTTTCTCCGACACCGCCAAATCCCATCTCGCTTGTTGCAAGGTGGATTACAACATCGTTTACACATCCGCCGCCGAATGAAATTCTTTCTAAAACGCTGTCAATGCGCTTTTTATTTTGCGAGAATATATAAAGAGCAAGAGGCTTTTCTCTGCCTTTTAAGATTTCAAAAACATCCTCAAACTTGTCATATGTAATAATCGGAAGAATGGGTCCGAAAATTTCCTCGCCCATGACGGCATCGTCAAATGTTACATTGTCCATAACGGTAGGCTCTATCTGAAGAGTGTCCCTGTCACAGCCACCACCGATAACAACCTTATCTTTATTTATAAGCGAAAGAAGTCTTTCAAAATGCTTTTCGTTTACAATTTTTCCGTAATCTTTATTGGAAAGAGGCTTTTCTCCGTACTGCTTTTTAATCTCTGATATAATTTCTTTTACAAGTGTATCCTTAACATTTTTCTGGCAAAGGATGTAGTCAGGCGCAACACAGGTCTGACCGCAGTTTAAGTATTTCCCGAAAACAATTCTTTTTGCTGCAAGTTTAATTTTTGCAGAAGAATCTACGATACAAGGACTTTTTCCGCCAAGCTCGAGCACTGCCGGAGTAAGATGCTCGCTGCAGCGTCTTAAAACTTCTTTGCCGACATTCTGGCTTCCTGTGAAAAATACAAGGTCGAATTTTTTGTCAAGAAGCTCGGCGTTTTCGGCTCGCCCTCCGGTTACAACCGCTACAAATTCGGCAGGAAAAATTTCTGTCAGGATTTTGTGTATAACTTTGCTCGTTTCAGGTGAATATGCGCTTGGCTTTACAATCGCCGTATTACCTGCGGCAATCGCATCTGCAAGAGGCTCAATTGTGAGGAGAAATGGATAGTTCCACGGGCTCATAATAAGCACATTTCCGTAAGGAGAGGGTTTTTTGAAACTTACTGATACAAACTGCGGAATAGGAGTATAAACGATTTTCCTTTTTGAAAAGCGTCCCACATGCTTTATCATATAGCTTATCTCGGTAAGCGATAAACCGACCTCGCACATAAACCCCTCAAAATCGCTTTTTCCAAGGTCACTTTTGAGCGCAGAATTAATTTCGCTTTCATATTTCTTTACTGCATTATAAAGTTTTCTGAGCATTTCTTTGCGGAATTTTATATCGAGAGTTTTGCCCGATGCGAAAAACCCTCGTTGTTTTACAAGTATTTCATCAATCTTCATTGTGCTACCTCGTAATAAATTTTTTCAAGTTCTTTTCTGTCCATAAGCACAGGAACAGGGTAGAGGGGATTTCCCTCTTTATCTGCGTGCTTTGCCATAATGGGAATATCTTCCTTTTTAATACCGTCAAGTTTTTCGGGGATATTCATATTTTTATTGAGCTCTTTTATTTTTGCAATAAACTTCTTTGCACCTGCTTCAACGCTGTCATTCTCTGTCGCAACATTTGAAAAGAGCGCAAGGCGGTAAAGCTTTTTATAAACCTTTTCACCATATATTTCAAGGACAATGGGAAGAAGCGCCGAGTTTGCAAGTCCGTGCGGGATGTTGTACTGTCCGCCCAGAGAGTGAGCTACTGCGTGAATATATCCCACATATGACTTTGAAAATGCAATACCAGCCTTGTATGCGGCGTGGAGCATATTTGTACGCGCAGTGTGATTTTCAGGCTCGTTATATGCTGTTTCAATATTTTCAAAAACAAGTTTTACCGCTTCTTCCGAAAGGCGCCTTGTTTCGCGGCTTGTAGACCTTCCTATATAGGCTTCAACTGCGTGGGTTAATGCATCCATGCCTGTTGTCGCAGTAAGATGTGGGGGAAGCGTGTAAGTGTTTTTCGCGTCCAGAACTGCATAGCGCGGAATAAGCGGAAACGAATTCATCGTGTATTTATGCTTTTTAACTGCATCGGTTATAACTGCGGTGAGAGTAACCTCGCTGCCTGTTCCCGCCGTTGTAGGAACTGCGAAAAGCGGAGGGAGTTTTCTCCAGATTCTTAAATCGCCACGGAGTCGGTCAAGACTTCGTCCTTTATAGCTTGCTCTTGCACCGACTGCCTTTGCGCAGTCCATTGCACTGCCTCCGCCAAATGCGATAAGGCACTCAAGTTTTTCCTTAAAATAAATCTTCATCGCCTCATCAACATTGTCTGTTGTGGGATTAGGTCTTGTTTTATCATAGACAACTGTCTTGATTGCCTTTGAAAAAAGTGACAGTTCAAGGCTTTCGGTCGCCCCTGATTTTTTTAGAAATTCGTCTGTTATAACCATTGCACTGTTAAGACCGAGCTTTTTTATTTCAAGCGCAATTTCATCCGTGCTTTTTAATATCTTAGGTTCTCTGTAGGGGAGAACGGGAAGTGCCGCATGAAACACCCACTGATAAACCCTGCAGAACATTTTCTTTCCTATATTCATTCAAGGCCCTCCTCACTTATTACTTTAAGATTTTTCGAAATGATTTCAAGCGAATTATAGAAGATGTCTCTTTCGCTATCACTAAGCCCTTCGCCGCCTTTTTCAACAACAAGTTTTACTCTCTCGCGCAGAGAGTGTGTAACCTCGCGTCCTTTTTGGGTAAGAGAGATACTTGCCCTGTACCCTGTAGAGGTTGTATTTGTTCTTATGACAAATTCTTTTAATTCGAGTGCCTTTACCGCTCTTGAAACCTCTGCTTTGTCGCGGTTACACATCTGTGAAAGATTGGCGGCAGTAAGTCCGTGAGGTGCTTTGAAAAGTGCGATAAGATAAACTACATAACCGCCCTTGAGCCCGTAAGGCTTCAGCTCTTCCGTTGCGATTTTATTCCAATTGGACATTATCTCTGAAAGGGCAAGTGTAAAAACCTCAAATCTGCCTACTTCAAACTTTTCCATCATATAAAAACCTCCCATAATAGAGATGTTGAAAATTCAACATCTCTATTCTACTAAAAACTTGTTGATTTGTCAACATCTTGAAAATTTTTATTTTATATATTGACAACGGGAAAACAAGATGATATACTAACCGTACTAGAACACATAGTACAGTTGAAAAGCGGAGGTGAAAAAATGATAAACATAGACTACAGAGATTCCAGAACCGTGCACGAGCAGATAGAAAGCGGTTTCCGCGACCTGATTGTAAAAGGAATAATGACACCTGATTCGCAGCTTCCGTCTGTGCGCGAGCTTTCTATAAGTCTTACGGTAAATCCCAACACGGTGCAAAAGGCATATAAGCAGCTTGAAACAGACGGCTACATATACAGTGTCAAGGGTAAAGGCAACTTCGTTGCCGCCGCAAAGGATGTAAGGCGCGCGCAGGGGACACAGTCGCTTTATGAGGTGCTCGGAAAAACTCTGCAGGAGCTTATGTTTCTGGGCGAGGAAAAAAGCAAAATACAAGAGCTTTTGGATAAAATCTATTCAGAAAAGGAGGAAAAGTAATGATAAAGGTAAAGAATGTTACAAAGTATTTTGATGACTTTAAGGTGCTTGACGATTTTTCACTCAATGTGAAAAAAGGCACCATATATGGACTTGTAGGCCCGAACGGAGCAGGAAAGACTACTATAATAAATCATATAAACGGGGTTTTAAGCCCATATAGTGGCGAAATCGAAATTGCCGGAGAGAGCGTTTATGAAAATGAAAAGATAAAGGAGAAAGTATTAAGTATTGCAGACGACTGGTTTTACTTTTCTACATATACAATAAAACAGATGATGCATTTTTACCGCGATATTTATCCCCGGTTTTCAACCGAGCGTTACGAGGTAATAAGAGACTTACTTAAAATTGACGAAAAAAGACAGATAAGAAAACTTTCCAAGGGTATGAAAAAGCAGGTTGCATTTGCACTTGTCCTTTCAGCTATGCCTGATGTTTTAATACTTGACGAGCCGCTTGACGGACTTGACCCCGTTATGCGCAAGCAGATATTAAATCTTGTCATAGCAGATGTGAATGACCGTGAAATGACAGTTCTTGTTTCCTCGCACAACCTTCGTGAGCTTGAAGATATCTGCGATTGGGTTGGAATTATCCATCAGGGAAGGATGATAACCCAAAAACCGCTTGATGACCTTAAAGGAAGCGTGCACAAATATCAGCTTGTGCTTGACGATGTGACTGCGAATAGGCTTTCTGAAAACGAAAATGTGCTCCACATTTCAAATACAGGCTCAGTCTACAGCGTGATTATGCGCGGAGAAGCAGAAAAAACACAGGAAATGCTCAGTACAATTTCGCCCGTTTTATGCGAAAGAGTAAGCCTTACTCTTGAGGAAGTCTTCATATATGAGTTAGGAGGTTTGGGATATGACTTCAAAAACATCATTATTTAATAAGGGAATATATAAAGCAACTCTCAGAAGATTTCTCTGGGGAAGTGTTCTCTATTTTGTAATGCTCTTCGTTACAACGGGAATGATGATTCTCTTAAATGAAGACCCGAATTATGTCAATACCTACTGGTCAGCAAGAGGAGAGTCAACGATTCTTTCAACGGATTACATGATATTCCCCATGCTTATGAGTGTGGTGGCGCCTACTATTGTGGGACTTCTCATTTTTCGATTTATTCATTCCAAGAAGACAAGCATTTTCGTGCATAGCCTGCCGGTTAAGAGAGAGGCAAACTACATTTCATCGGTTCTTGCCGCACTCACCCTTATGGCAGCTCCTGTAATACTTAATGCCGTAGTTCTTGCGATAATGTCTGTTACTACATTCTCGCTCCATTTTACAGTGGGCGACTGCATAGTATGGATGCTTCTTAATCTTTTTGCTCTTTTTACAATGTTTTCTGCAGTATGTTTTGTATCGGCAATAACGGGCAACAGCTTTGCAATGATAGGACTCAATATACTTTTCCATACCATAGCGCTTATAATATCTGCGGCATTTGCTATGGTTTGCGAAATTTTCCTTTATGGCTTTCCGGGGGAAGGAGCATTGATAGACAAAGTCTTTAATAACTCCTTTATAACAAGGATTCCCTCTATTATGACAGGATGGGGATATGCAAAAGCAGAGGTTGTTACCGGATATATAAAGGACATAGTTATTTTCTGTGTCATCGCAATGGCTTTGTATCTTCTTTCGGGAATCCTCTACAAAAAACGCAGAATGGAAACTGCCGAAGATGTTGCGGGCTTCAACTGTCTTAATATTATTTTCAGGTATCTTGTGACTTTTGTCGGTGCAATAAGTACTTTTGCAATATTGGCATATTCCATATACGAAAATCCTGTTTCACTATGGATTACGGTTTTTGTAGTAAGCGCAGTTATCTATTTTGGTGCTGAAATGCTTCTTAAGAAGACGCTTCGCGTATGGAAATCCTACAAAGGTTACATCGGCTTTCTTGTAGCATTTTCGGGCATACTGTGTGTGTTTGCGTTTACAAACTTCTTTGGATTTGAAACCAATGTTCCGCGAAGTGAGAAGGTAGAGTCTGTAGCTATATATGAATACTATCGGGAAAGAAAACCGATAAGTAAAGATGATGAAATTATAGCAAAGGCAATCGCTGTGCATAGCTCAATGCTTAAAGAAAAAGAAATTCTTTCAAAACGCGAGTACAAAACGAGAATACATATCGAATACTCTCTCAGGAACGGAAAAGAAATTAACCGTGTTTATCCCATAGACGAGGATACCCTGCACGAAATTATGAACAGCCTCTATGAATCCACGGAATATAAGAAAATGCAGGAAGAAATATTTACTCCTATGCAAGAGGTCTACATGGTAAGGATAGAAAACGACTATCCTGTTGATGATAAAGAAAAAATGCGGGAACTTATAGACTGCATCAAAAAAGATGTAAGCGTACTCAGCTACAACCAAATTAATTCGGGAAGCAGAACTTTTGGAATCGAGATTAACTATATTCCCGCAGAGGATGATACGGAAGGGGTATATGCTGTTATTACATCTCCGCAGTCACCGGAAGGTTATCGCACAAAATACGAATACATAAATATCAACGCAAACTACAAAAACACAATCAAATGGCTTCGTGACAACGGATACTGGGAAGGCGTAGCATTAAAGAACGAAGGAACAATGTATATCGCGCGTGACTGGAGCAACCTGCCATTTTTTGATGAAGAGGGAAGACTTGTTGATGATATCAAAGAGAAAGAGGCTTTCATAAAACTCGAGAACTCAGAAGATGTTTCAAAAATAGTTGATTTTTGCAACTACGCACAGCGCCGCTATGTGAAAGAAAAAGACAGATACACCGTATATCTCGTTTATAGCGGGCAGGAAAAAGATTACACAGTCCTTACAACAATTTCGCGTGAAGAAATAAAAAATCTTTTTCCTGAAAAAAGTCTTGACAAGCTGAATTAATCAAACCACCTCCAACCTAATTGGTTGGAGGTGGTTTTTGCTGTATAGGAATTTGCGTGTTTTTATCGCGAGTAACATTGTTTAGCAGGGACACGAAATGTGTGAAGAGGCACGCTTCTTTTTTGTAAAAAAAGCACACAAAAACACAAAAACCAACAATTTGGCTTGTATTTGTGAGGGAATTTCATAAAAAAATCTGTGTTTTTGTTATTTTTTCTTTGAAAATCCTTGACTTTCACATAAGTATACTGTAAGATGTAATTAACAAACTGGGAGGTTTAGGTATGAAAAAGGTATACACTGAAGAAATTAAAAAAACTGACCGAATTCAGAAGCTTATAGATGACCTTTATTCAGGCACACCTACGATTGAATCTACCCGTGCCGAAATCATTACTGAAAGCTTTAAGAATACGGAAGGTATGTCTATATATCTCAGGAAATCCGGAGCGTTTCGTGCAATGGCAGAAAAACTCCCGGTTGTAATCCGCGATGACGAGCTTATAGTTGGCTGTAACAGCGTAGCACGCCGCGGTTGTCAGACATTCCCCGAATTTTCAAACCAGTGGCTTGAAAAGGAATTTGACACAATCGCGACCCGTAGTGCGGATGCTTTCTATATTTCAGAAGAAACTGCCGCTAAACTTACACAGGTACATAAATACTGGCAGGGAAGAACTACAAGCGAACTTGCTACAAGCTATATGGCACCCGAAGCGCTTACCGCTATTGAACACAATATCTTTACAGTAGGTAATTATTTCTATAACGGTATCGGTCATGTAAGCGTGGACTATGCAAAGGTACTTAAAATAGGTTATAAGGGTATCTACGAATATGCCAAGGCTGAAAGAGAAAAGTGCAATATCTATGACCAGGACTATGCAAAGCGCTACAATTTCCTTACATCTGTTATGGAAAGCTGTGAGGCAGCGATAATTTTTGCAAAGCGCTACAGTGCCGAAGCGAAGAAAATGGCAGATAGCTGCAGCGATTCAAAAAGACGCGAGGAGCTTCTTACTATTTCCCAAATCTGTAACAATGTTCCCGAAAACGGTGCGAAGAGCTTCCACGAGGCTTGTCAGTCTTTCTGGTTTATTCAGCTTCTTATTCAGACAGAATCAAGCGGCCACTCTATTTCTCCAGGCCGTTTTGACCAGTATATGTATCCTTATTATATAAAGGATATCGAAAGCGGAAAAATAACCCGCGAATTTGCACAGGAGCTTATCGACTGTGTATGGGTTAAGCTCAACAGTCTTAACAAAGTCCGCGATGCTCTTTCAGCAGAGGGCTTTGCAGGCTACAGTATGTTCCAGAACCTCGTTGTAGGCGGTCAGGATACAAGCGGACTTGATGCAACAAACGACCTTACATATATGTGTATCAGTGCATCTATGCATGTTAATCTTCCCCAGCCTTCACTTTCAATGCGTGTATGGAACGGAACTCCATACGAGCTTATGGTAAAGGCGGCAGAGCTTACAAAAACAGGTATAGGTCTTCCGGCATATTACAACGATGAAATTATAATTCCTGCTCTTATTTCAAGAGGAGTAGCGCTTGAAGATGCCCGTGACTACTGTATAATCGGCTGTGTTGAACCGCAAAAGGGCGGAAAGACAGACGGCTGGCACGATGCAGCATTCTTCAATATGCTTCGTCCTATGGAGCTTGTTTTCTCAAACGGTATGGACAGGGGAGTGCAGGTAGGACCCAAGACGGGCACACTTTCAGAACTCGACACATACGAAAAGCTCTTTGATGCTTATAAAAAGCAGATGGATTACGCAATAAAGCTTATGGTCAATGCTGATAACGCGGTTGATGCCGCGCATATGGAGCGTTGTCCGCTTCCCTTCCTTTCTGCAATGCTTGACGACTGTATTGCAAACGGAAAGAGTGCTCAGGAAGGCGGTGCAGTATATAACTTTACCGGTCCTCAGGGCTTTGGTATTGCAAATGTTGCTGACGGCCTTTATGCAATAAACGAGCTTGTCTATAAGTCAAAGGCAGTAACTCTTGAACAGTATGCAGATGCAATTAAGAATAACTTTGGTATGCCTCACACAGAAGCTTATGCAACAAATCTTACGATTGAGGTTGTAAAGGAATTAAAGAGTAAGGGTTACGATGTTTCGGAAGCACAGATTGCAGAAATCTATACTCAGGTAAAAGATAATAATATAGAAGAAAATAAGAAGAAAGAGTATATGGCGCTTTACGAAGAAATCAAAAAGCTTCCCAAATTCGGTAACGACATTGACGAAGTTGACTTTGTAGGCCGTGAGGTTGCCTATACATATACAAAACCCGTTGAAAAGTACGAAAATCCGCGCGGAGGTAAGTATCATGCAGGTCTTTACCCCGTATCGGCAAATGTGCCGCTCGGTCTTCAGACCGGCGCAACACCTGATGCGCGTCTTGCAGGCACACCTATTGCTGACGGTGTATCTCCCGTTGCAGGAAGTGATATGAACGGTCCTACCGCATCAGCAAACTCTGTTGCAAAGCTTGACCACGGTATTGCATCAAACGGAACACTTTTCAATATGAAATTCCATCCCTCTGCACTTAAAGGGGCATCGGGAATAGGTGGATTTATTTCACTTATCCGTGCGTTCTTCGACCAGAAGGGTATGCATATGCAGTTTAATGTAGTAAGCCGCGAAACACTTCTCGATGCACAGAAAAATCCTGAAAACTACAAAAACCTTGTAGTTCGTGTTGCAGGCTACAGTGCGCTGTTTACTACGCTTTCCCGTTCACTGCAGAATGACATCATAAACAGAACAGAGCAGTCAGGATTTTAAGAAAAGCCCATAAAAATAAAGGACAGGAGGTAGGGCAATGTTTGAAGAACTTTCAATACAGGATAAAATGCGAATAGTTCAGGAGCTTGTTCCTGGTAAACAGATTACAATAGCGCACATTATTGCAAACCCGGATGACATTTTGTATAAAAAGCTAGGTCTTGACCCCAGTATTGATTATTCAAAAACAGCTATCGGTATTGTGACGATGTCCCCTGCGGAAACAGCCATAATTGCAGGCGATATTGCAACAAAGGCATCAGCCGTAGAGCTTGGTTTTGTTGACCGTTTCAGCGGTACGCTTATAGTAACAGGCACAGTTTCCGAAGTTCAGGCATCACTCACGGCACTTGTTGATTATTGCCGTGACACGCTTAAATTTACCGTTTGCCCTATAACCAAGACATAATGAAAAATTTAATTCTGATGGGGCGAAGCGAAAGCGGAAAAACAACGCTTACGCAGGTTCTTCGTGGCGAGAAAATAAGCTACGATAAAACACAGTACATAAAATTCGAAAACAATCTTATAGACACCCCGGGGGAATATGCCCAGACTCATCATCTTGGCAGAGCACTTGCGCTCTATTCCTACGAGGCGGATATAATCGGGCTTTTAATCAGCGCAACAGAGCCGTATTCACTTTTTCCACCGTGCATCACAAGTATGGTAAATCGGGAAGTGATAGGTATCGTGACAAAGTGTGAGCAGGAAGAGGCAAATCCCGACCGTGCTGAAAACTGGCTTCGTATCAGCGGATGCAAAGAAGTTTTCAGGATAGATTCTCACACAGGCTATGGAGTTAATAAGTTAATTGAATATTTGAACAAATAAAAAATCAAGGAGGAAACAAAAATGGCACAGGAAGCATTGGGCATGATTGAAACAAGAGGTCTTGTAGCAGCAATTGAAGCAGCAGATGCAATGGTAAAGGCTGCAAATGTAACACTTATCGGTACTGAAAAAATCGGTAGCGGTCTTGTAAGTGTTATGGTACGCGGTGATGTAGGTGCAGTAAAATCTGCAGTAGAAGCAGGCAGCACATGTGCAGGTCGCCTCGGCGAGCTTATCGCAACACATGTAATCCCCAGACCCCACGGCGATGTGGAAAAAATTCTTCCCACATTGAAGTAATTTTGCTTATCAAGGGAAACACCACCCGAGGTGGTGTTTCCCCCCAACTACGAAAACAAATGCCAAGCGGCATATAACATAAAGACAATTAAGATTGAGGTGGATAAATAATGTTAGTTAATATGAATGAGGTGTTAAGACCGGCAAAAGCGGGCAAATATGCAGTAGGTCTTTTTAACGCTGTTAATCTGGAGCTTGCGCGCGGAATTATAAATGCCGCAGAATCAAGCCGTTCTCCCGTTATTATGGGTACTGCGGAAGTTCTTCTTCCTTACGGACCGCTTGAAGAGGTATCATACTATCTCCTTCCCATGGCGAAAAAGGCATCAGTTCCCGTTGTTGTACATCTTGACCACGGTCTTTCATACGATACCTGTATAAAGGCACTTGAGCTTGGCTTTTCTTCTATTATGTACGATTGCTCAACAGATTCTTACGAGGAAAATGTGCGCAAGGTTAAGGAAATGGCTGATATTGCTCATTCCTATGGTGCAACAATTGAGGGTGAACTTGGTCATGTCGGCGATAACGAAGGCTCTGCCGAGGGTAGCTCGCACCTTGAAGACCCGTCAAAATATTTCACAGATCCCTCTCTTGCAAAGGATTTTGTTCAGAAGACAGGCGTGGATGCACTTGCAATCGCAGTAGGTAACGCTCACGGTGCGTATAAGCTTCCTCCCAAACTTGACTTTGAAAGAATCCGCACTATCGCAAGAACTGTTGATGTTCCGCTTGTTTTGCACGGTGGCTCAGGTCTTACAGATGCAGATTTCAAGCAGGCAATACAGGACGGTATCAGCAAGGTTAATATCTTTACCGATATCAATATTGCCGCAGTAGAAGCAGAATTCAAGAAGTTTACAAGTATGGACAAGGGACTTATAGACCTTATTCCTGCTGCGGTTGAGGCAGTAAAACAGGAAACTCTCAAGAAAATCAAGCTTTTCGGCAGCGATGGCACAGTAGGCGGTGGTGCAACATCCGATACCCCCGATATTGCTATGATTACAAGAATCGTTGCAGAAGAAGTACAGAAATATCTTAAAAATAAGTAATTAAAAACGGAGGCAAATGCCTCCGTTTTTGCTACGAAAAAGTACTAAAAACAAATTGACTTATAATTCTTTCCGTGATAAAATTATACTGCGGTGGGATTGGCTTCCGCAGAGGCAAAAATCAAAAAATAAAGGAGAATGGTTAATGATACCGGCAATTGCACTCTTTGCTATCACCTACATACTTATACTTGCATTTGGCAAGTACAGAACTTATATTGCCCTTGCATCAGGCGTGATATTTGTTCTGTCGGGTATGCTTCCCATTTCGGAGTTGATTCCCTCTATTGACTTTAATGTTCTTCTTATGATTATCGGTACAATGGGTCTTGTTTCGCTTTTTACCGAGAGTAAAATGCCCGCTATGCTTGCCGATATGATGATGGAAAAAGTACCTAATGTTAAATGGGCAGCAGTTGCTCTTGCACTTTTTGCAGGTGTAATTTCAGCATTTGTTGATAATGTTGCAACTGTTCTTATGGTTGCACCTATCGCTCTTGCTATATGTAATAAACTTAACACAAACCCCGTACCCTTTATAATCTCTGTTGCGGTTTCATCTAACCTTCAGGGTGCGGCAACCCTTGTTGGCGATACTACTGCAATTATGCTCGGCTCAGCACTTGATATGAGCTTTCTTGACTTCTTCTGGTATCAGGGCAAACCCAGTATTTTCTTCGCAGTAGAACTTGGTGCAGTTCTTTCCGCGCTGATTGTACTTTATATATTCAAAAAAGAAAACGCTCCGATTCCTAAGGGTAGTGAGCGTGCGAAGGTAACAGATTTTGTACCTACAATTCTGCTTATTCTTGTTCTTGTGTTCCTTATCGCAGCATCATTTATTCCCAACAAGCCCGCTATTACAAATGGTCTAATCTGTTGTGTACTTCTTGTAGTAGGTCTTGTTCACGCGGTTATAAAAAATAAATCAATCAAGGCAGTAGTGCCTGCTCTTCGTGAAATTGATTTCCAGACACTTGGTATTCTTGTAGGAATATTTATTATGATTGGCGGTATTGAGGCAGCGGGTGTTATTAAAGCCCTTGCAGACCTTCTTGCAAAGGTAGGCGGCGGAAATATATTCCTCCTCTACACAGTAATTGTTGTAGCATCTGTAATTATTTCTGCATTTATTGATAACATTCCCTATGTAGCAACAATGATTCCCGTTATCGCGGGAATTGCAACTGCAATGGGAATTGATGCGACACCTCTTTATTTCGGACTTCTCTCAGGGGCAACACTGGGCGGTAACTGTACACCCGTTGGTGCATCTGCAAATATCACAGGTATAGGAATACTTAAAAAGAATGGCTATACTGTAAAGAACAGCGATTTCTTCAGAATCGGTATTCCATTTACATTGGCAGCGATAATACCTGCATACATCTATATCTGGTTGGTTTACGGAATCTAAAAAACAACCTGGCGAAGGCACTTGTGTCTTCGCTGGGTTGTTTTGCTTTATAAATTGTTAGAAAAGGAGTTTTATTTATGTTAACATCACAGGAAATTATGCAATTATTGCAGAGTCTTATTTGGCTCCTTGCCGGCGTAGGTGTATTTATTGTCGGAATGAACTTTATGGGTGATGCGTTGGAGCGAAGCGCCGGAACCGGAATGAAGAGATTGCTTGAGAAAATCAGCAACAACAGATTTTCAGGCGTAGGAATAGGTGCTGGTGTAACGGCAATTATTCAGAGTTCTTCTGCTACATCAGTAATGGTTATCGGTCTTGTAAATGCGGGTGTTATGACGCTTATGCAGGCAACACCGATTATTATGGGAGCAAACATCGGTACAACTATTACAGGTGTCCTTGTTGCTCTTAAAAATGACTATTTTGATATGGTAATGTATCTTTTTGCTTTTGCAGGCGTAATGATGGGCTTTGCAAAAAAGGAAAAGATTAAAATTGCCGGCAGTCTTTGCAGCGGACTGGGACTGATTTTCGTTGGCCTTAATATTATGAGCAGCGAACAGGCATTTGGAAATCCTTTGGTAGAAAGACTCTTTACCGAGATTTTCAAAATGATTGATTTTCCGCTTCTTCTTATCCTGGTAGGCGTTCTTTTTACTGCTCTTATACAGAGTTCTTCTGCTGCTACAGGTGTAGTTATTACAATGGTAGGAGCCGGTGTTCTTCCGCTTGACCTTGCATTATTTATTATTCTTGGTGCAAATATCGGTACTTGCGTAACTGCTCTTTTAGCATCTGTTGGTGCAAACGCAAATTCAAAGAGAGTCGCGCTTATACATTTCACATTCAATGTAATA
The DNA here is from genome assembly GCA_017411435.1 of Clostridia bacterium. Taxonomy (GTDB): domain Bacteria; phylum Bacillota; class Clostridia; order UMGS1883; family UMGS1883; genus UMGS1883. The sequence continues at coordinate 41,218 of JAFQQD010000031.1, read as the reverse complement.
GGATCAGTATTATTTACTGCTATTATCTGGCTGTTCAGAGAGCCTGTTGTAAACTTCTTGGTATCTGCGTTCCCCGGCAGCGATCCGATGTCGCTGCAGATGAGAGTTTCACTTTTCCATGTTATATTTAATGTAACAACTACTTGTTTGTTGCTTCCTTTTGTTAAGCAGCTCGTTGATTACTCCTGCTCAGTCATCAAGGATAAAAAAGATGCTGAGACAGCAATGTCGCTTAAATATGTTGATGAAAGACTTCTTACCATGCCGACAGTTGCTCTTATGCAGGTTAAGAAGGAAATCGGCTATATGATGGAGTTGGTGGAAGAAAATACTCGTCTTTGTTTTGTAGCGATGGATACAGGCTCAATGCAGCACGGTGAGCAGATTGTAAAAAATGAAGCAATAATTGACTTTACAAACAGCGCACTTACTGATTTTCTTATTAAGTTATCTGCAGTAGTAGAGGGAAATGAAGAAAAGATTATCGGTTCGTATTTCCATGTATTAAATGACCTTGAGCGTATAGGTGACCACGCTGAAAACTTCCACGAGATTGGTGTTGAAATGATAAACAAAAACATTTCATTTTCAGAAAAGGCACTTGGCGGAATAGTAACTATGCGCGAAAGTGTTATGCAGATGTTTAAGATTTCGATAGATACATTCGAAACTCTGAAGAGGGAAGAATTACCTGAACTGACTAAACTTGAAGAGGGCGTAGACACAATGAAAAAAGAACTCATTGCCAGCCACTTTGCGCGCCTTGCTGAAGGCAATTGCAGTGTGGATGTGAGCCCTTACTATTCATCAGTTGTGACAGGACTTGAAAGAGTTGCTGACCATCTTGTAAATGTTGGTTACAGTATAGTAAGCCCTGTCGGTTCTCAAAAAGGAGAAAATTAAAAATTATTAATAACAGAGGTGCATCATGGATTTAGGATTTTTATTAGACGGAATTATGGCTGTAACATGGCAACAACTTGTTATGTATGCAGTCGGAATAGTTTTGATTTACCTTGCAATCAAAAAGGAATATGAACCTTCGTTACTTCTTCCCATGGGATTTGGTGCTATACTCGTTAACCTTCCCTTTAGTGGCGTTTTGAATCAGTCAATTGAAGGTATAGGCGAGGTACAGGGTATTATACAGTGGCTTTATGACATCGGTATTCATGCGTCAGAGGCAATGCCGCTTCTCCTTTTCATCGGTATCGGTGCAATGATCGATTTTGGCCCGCTTCTTTCTAACCCGAAGATGTTCCTTTTCGGTGCAGCAGCACAGTTTGGTATCTTCTTTGTTATTATTGTTGCGGTACTTCTCGGCTTTGACCTTAAGGATGCCGCTTCAATCGGTATTATCGGTGCAGCTGACGGCCCGACCTCTATTCTGGTTTCTCAGGTACTTAAGTCGCAGTATGTAGGACCGATAGCCGTTGCGGCATATTCATATATGGCATTAGTGCCGATTATTCAGCCCCTTGCAATTAAGGCAGTTACAACTAAAAAGGAACGCCAGATCAAAATGGCATACAACCCTGCAAATGTATCTAAGTTTCTCAGAATAGCATTCCCCATAATCGTAACTTTTGTTGCAGGATTTATAGCACCCACATCTGTTGCACTTGTCGGTTTTCTTATGTTCGGTAACCTTTTAAGAGAATGCGGTGTGCTTGATTCACTTTCGGAAACTGCACAGAAGGTTCTTGCAAATCTTGTAACCCTTCTTCTGGGCATAACAATTTCATTCAGTATGATAGCAGAACAGTTTGTAAATATTCAGACACTCATCATTATGGGTCTTGGCCTCGTAGCATTTGTATTTGACTCTGTTGCAGGCGTGTTCTTTGCAAAGTTTATGAATCTCTTTACTAAGAAAAAGATAAATCCCATGGTTGGTGCAGCAGGTATTTCTGCATTCCCGATGTCTTCACGCGTAATTCAGAAACTCGGTCAGGAAGCAGACCCCCAGAACTTCCTTCTTATGCATGCAGTTGGTGCAAATGTTTCCGGACAGATTGCATCAGTTATAGCCGGCGGAATGATTCTCAACCTTATTCCGCAATTAATAAAGTAACCAAAAGAGAGGATATAAATTATGTACAATGTTAAAGATTTAATGAACGCAGTGCAGGTTATGTGGCAGGGTATGCTTGCTATATTTATAGTAATGGCGCTTATTGCCCTGATTGTTTACATATTTACTAAATTTTCAAAATAATAAATCAAAAAAATGAAACCGGAATTTCTCTCGGTTTCATTTTTTAATTGCATAATCATTAGAAGGGTAGTATAATAAAAAAAGGAAATATGTTTTGATATATGGAAAAGAGGATAATATAGCACCGACCATTCTGGATGTGATAGGGATAACTCCTCCGCGCGAATGGGAAGGAAAAAGTGTTTTAGAAAGAAATTAATTTATAGTATTAAGTCCATAAAAAAGAAAAGGATGTGTCAATGTGAAAAAAGTTATTTTAGGTATCGTAAAGACCCCATTGTTTCTTATTCGCTGGATAAACGCGGCAATAATGCGTTTTATCCCGACCAGCTTAATGCTTATTGGATTATATTGCGGGATATATGCACTTATTTATGCCAAAGATGTTTCGGACGCATATGATGCATATACTCAGCCGTTTCTTTCAATCAGTATAATTATTTCTGTCATATGGGGCTTTTTGTTTGCGCTGACAAAACCTACTGTTTACAAGATGGCGTACATATTCAGGGGAAAACCTGTTTTTGGACGCAGCATCACAGGAAGAGTGATTCTGGCGCTGGTATACGCTACTGCAATACAGTCAGGACACCTTTCCGTCAGACTTTTGTCATTCTACTGCCTTGCGGAATTAATTATAAACATTATAATTCTCAACAGTTCAAAGAAAATGCCCTATAACCCCGCTCTTGAAGCAGCATGCTTCGGAGAGAATAAGGGATGATTAACGGCACTTGTCAATTTTTGTAAATAGGAAGGAGAATAAATTATGATCCCCGTAAACGATATAATTGTTTTAGTATCAGCAGTAGTATTGCTTATAGGTATAGCTGCAGTAAGTGCTGCCAACGGATATATGTATAACAAGAAAACTCTCAGAAAAACTATGCAGCAGTACAATTCCATGTATAATCAGAAAAGAAACCAATCCCGTACAAACACAGGTAACAGAAGTTACAACAACCATAATAATATGCAGATGCACCAGCAGATGCACGATGATTTTAACCGTCAGATGAATCAGCAGATGATTGACGAAATGAACCGTCACGCGATGGAGGAGTCAATAAAGTCAGTGACGCCGTTTGACCATGGTGGTTATGTTCAGGGCCCCGGCTTTAATCCATCTGATACTGCGGCACAGCAAATGAACGATATGAATAACATGAATATGGGAATGTTCTAAGTAAAGGAGTACTTATGAAAAACCTTTTAATATGCCTGACTTTGGCAGTAGCAATATGTCTTTGCGGATGTGCCGGTGTTAAATATGTGGCAAATTGCGAAAGCGCACAGCTTCGCCGGGAACCGTCAGTTGAGTCTGAAGCTATCGGGAAGTTAATGTGCGGCGATAAAGTGCGGTTTGAAGGAGAAGCGGAAAACGGATATTCAAAGGTATCTTGTAACGGTGTTACAGGATATGTGCTTTCGGAATTTCTTTCTGATAAAAAACCCGAGAAAAAGGAAACTTTTCCTACTGAAGAAGTGAATCTTATTGACAAAGAACAGCAGTACGGAAAGAAAGAATATCCAACAGGAAAAGCGGATGGTGCAGGAGTCGAGGAATACATAAAAACTTATGTACGCCCGCTGTATAATCATATAAATTCAAATATAGATTCCTATTCTACTGAAAAAAACGCCGAGGGAATAATAACCTGGTATGACGGCATAAACTGTGTAAAAAAAGAATTCCCAAGCGGAGCGTATCAAAACGATATGTCACGACAGTACTATTATGATGCCGGAAGTGGACAGATGGTATTTGCGTTCATTTTCAAAGGGAAGCAGGAGCACAGGCTTTATTTCAGAAATAACGAAATTGTAAGATACATTGACGAAAACGGAGAAATCTTCGACTATCCGAATTTTGCAGAGGCTGTGGAATTGGCAGATTATGCTATGACAGAGGCATATTAAAAGTTGCGCGCCTCAGGTACAGAAACTGTTTTTGTGCAATACTAAAGGAGAATCGCTATGAACATTGAAGAACTTATGAAAAAGCTAAATTGTACAGTGTGGCCGCAAAGCTGGCATAACATATATGGTGAGGCTATAAAAAAGTATGAGGCGGAAGGACTTCCCTGTGCGACAGAGGAATACTACGACAAGCTTGAGGAAAAGTATGGAATGTTCGGCGATAAGCTTGACGCCTACAAGCGTGCAGCCGTGGCGGTTTCAAAAAAGGAAGACCTTAAAAAACTTCTTGCCGTAGTATCTTTTTCAATGAATTCAGAAGAAGGAAATGATAGTTTCATTCCTCCGCAGGCACCTTGTGGGGAAGATCCGCTTCCGTACGATATGATTATCGGTCTTGCGGTCTGCTCACAGGTAGAGCGCATTTACGGCGACCTTAAAAAACGCGATATCCCTGAGGAAAAGATAAGGGGCGCACTTCGTTATTTTACCGAAGGACTCACATCTTTCCGCAGAGTTAATAAAAGGGACGGTGTCGGTGGCTACTGGTGGCAGAGGCATATGGTAAACAGCAACATTATTCCCATCGGAAGCTTCAATATCGAAATGAAAGGACAGCTCAACGCAGGCACAATCGTTTTTGTAAATAAAGACGGGGAGAGTATTGCTCTCGCGCACGAGCGCGATTTCCACAAAAGCGGATTTCCGCTTGGCTCGAAAAATTTTGAAGACGAGGAAGGCTCTTTTTATGCCGAGGTAACCGAAACCGATGATTCCTACATTGGCTATCCATACCTTGAAAATTCGTATGTTTCAAAAGAAAAGCTAACACTTCCCAAAAGTGAATGGGAAAAGAAGCTTTTGCCGAAAGACCGCGTGCTGAAACTTCACATTCCGCAAAGAACAGACTTCACTCCCGAAGCAATAAGCAAATCTTTTGAGGAAGCAATTGAGTTTTCAAATAAATATTTCCCCGATGAAATTCCGAAAGCAATTAACTGTACTTCCTGGCTTTGTGACCCGCAGCTTGCACAAATTCTGCCTGAAACATCAAACATTGCAAATTTTGGAAAAAGATTTACACGCTATGCGCAAAAAGGCGACGGAATGGATCCTTTAGGATTCATTTTCGGAGTGCCTAGAGAAAATCTCGACTTTGACAGTCTGCCTGAGGATACTTCGCTCCAGCGAGCACTTAAAAATCACTACAAATCAGGGAAAGGAATCTATATCACATCAGGTTATATCTTGCTGTAACACAGTTTGGGGTTGATTTCCCCGGTAGCGGGGGGCACTTTTTGTGCAACGAAAAAAGGGGATACGCCTTGGGCAGATGAGGCACTTTTTGTGCAACAAGGAGAAAAGACATGGGAAAGTTTGACGGATTTTTAATTTGTTCAGATATAGATGGAACCTTCAGTGGAAAAGGTGACACAATTCCGGTTAATAAGAAAGCAATAGAATACTTTATTAAAGAAGGCGGCAAATTCACTTTCGCAACCGGCAGAAATGCAGATTATCTTTTGAATTCAGAATTTCACAGCATTATAAATGCCCCGGCTTGTCTTCTTAACGGAAGCATCATATATGATTACAAAGAGGAGAAAGTTCTTTGCGAAAAGCGCCTTCCTTTTTCTGTAAAGGATTTTACCCAAAAAGTTGCCAAATATCATGGAAGCGATATGTCAATAACCGTTTATAACGGCTGGGAAGACAGCTTCGTTTCAACATTTACTCTTGAAGATATTCCTGACAGTATACTTGGAAGTACTCCGCTAAAAATAGTGTGCCGCTTTTCAACTGTAAAGGATGCCGATGAATTTAAGGCTTTTTCCCTCAATGAAAAGCTTTTTGAGAATTGCTATATATCAAAATCCTGGAGTGTCGGTGTGGAATTCAATTCCTCAGAAGGGACGAAAGGAACCGCCATTGAATTCATAAAAAATTATCTCAGGGACATCCATATAGCAGTTGGAATAGGCGACTATGAAAATGATATTCCAATGCTTATCAGTGCTGATTTAGGAGTCTCGGTCGGCAATGGCCTGGATGAGGTTAAAGCGGTTTCTGATGTTGTAGTAAAAAGAAATGATGAGTACGCTGTTAAAGATTTAATAGAAATACTTAACGAGCAGAGAAAGTAAATTTTTATGGGAGAGATAACTAATGAGAAAAACTATTGGTATAATATGCTTGATTCTGGTTGCGGTTTTTGCACTGACCCTGACATCGTACGCGTATGAAACAGCGTATGCGGATTACTATGTATATGTAAATTCATATGATGGCGGACTTAATCTGCGCAGTGGCCCATCTTCAAGCTACGCAAAAGTAATGTCAGGATGGATTCCCAACAATACACAGATACACATAACAGCCACATCGGGAAATTGGGGAAAAACCTATTACAGCGGTTACGAAGGCTGGGTAAGTCTGAAGTATACTACTACAAATCTGCCTGAAACCAAAGCTGAAACAAAACCTGAGTATGAATATACCTATACGGACTATTATGTGTATGTAAATTCATATGATGGCGGACTTAATCTGCGCTCAGGTCCCGCTTCAAGCTATGCCAAGGTAATGTCAGGATGGATTCCCAACGATACCGAAATACACATAACCAGAAAATCGGGAAATTGGGGTTATACCTACTACGGCAATTACGAAGGATGGGTATATCTTAAATACACCACTACAAAACAGCCGAGTGTCAAAAAACAAGAAACAACAGTAGAAAAACAGGAAACAGCAAACGAAGAAAACCCGGCGGTAAAATATCTTGAAAAAGAGGATAAGAAAATTTCCGAAGAAGAGAAAGCAACCGAAGGTGAGAGCGAAAAAACTGATGATTTGATGCTTATTCGCATTATGGGAATTGTAGCATTGCTGATTGCCATAGTTCTTATCTCGATTATAATTGTTGTGTTGATTAACAGGAAAAGAGGACAATATTAAGCTTTGCGTTAGGAGATGACAGTAAATGAATGCAATCGTAATTTACAAAACAAAATACGGCAGTACGAAAACCTATGCCGAGTGGATAGCAAAGGAGCTTTCGTGCAATATCAAAGAGGCAAAGAGCGTTTCTGCATCAGAACTAGAGCAGTATGACACTATTATTTACGGTGGCGGTCTTTATGCCGAGGTTATAAACGGAGTAACACTTATCACAAGGAATATGGATAAGTTAAAAGATAAGAAAATCGCCATATACACCACGGGTATTACTCCCATAAATTGCCGTGATTATTACGATAAATATGTAGTTGAAAAGAACTTCAAGGGTGGAGTACCCGAAAATATAAAAATCTTCAACTTTATGGGAAAAATGGTCCTTTCGGAGCTTACCCCAGTGCACCGTGCAGCGCTTAAGACACTCAAGAAAATAATGTCCTCCAAAAAAGAACCCACCGAAATGGAAAAACTATTGGTAGAGCTTTGTGACGCAGACGGCGATTTTACAAATATAGAGGAGATTAAGCCTCTTATTGATTACATAAAAGAATAAATAGATGAAATGATGCGATAAAATTTATCGCATCATTTTTTTACCGCATAGGAAATTGAGTGTTCTTATCGCGAGTAACATTTGTTGGTTTTAAGTTTAGCAGGGATGCGAAATGTGTGAAGCAGCACGCTTCTTTTTTGTTAAAAGAAGATATAAAAATATTCTTCAATTTAATTTTCGTGGAATATTTTAGTATACCGAGTGTAATATTATAGGTTTACATTATTATAAAATTTTTTTATAATAAAATCAGAAAATGTGTATAGGAAATGAGAGTGCAACAGTATGAGAAACTACATCCGACACAGAATTTTTAATGTAATAGATATAAAGGAACTTATAGCCCTGGAATATCCTGACTTTGATGGCAAGTACAAAAATTATGAGGAAAGCCACGATTTCTGGGAACTTTGTTATGTTCAAAAAGGCAGTATAACTCTTGAAACAGGGGATAATTCTTTGCGACTTTGTGAAAATGAAATTGCATTGATTTCCCCCAATAAAAAACATTCGTACCATAGTGAAAATAATAAAAATACTGTATTCGTAATCTGCTTTCAGAGTTTCTCTCAGTCACTAAAGGCTATGGGAGATATGAAATTTGATTCCGATGCAACTATAACAGGCATTATGACTTCAATCATAGACGAATGCTCAAAAACCTTCCGTATAGATGAGAATGAACACCTGAAGGCACTCGCAACCCCGAGCTTCGGAGGTCAGCAGGCAATTATTATCTTGCTTGAATATCTTCTTATATGCCTTCTTCGGAAACTCTCCGTTGACAAGGATTCCAGAGTGATATTTCTTCCCGATGAGGATTTTGATGCAGTTCTCGCTCAGACGGTAATAAATTATTTCAAAGAAAATCTTTGCAACAAGCTATCACTTAACGACCTTTGTGCGCGGTTCAATTATTCCCGTTCATTCCTTTGCCGTACATTCAAGAATCAGACTGGCGAAACATTGATTTCGTGTTTTAACAGGCTGAAAATTGAAGAGGCGCAAAGACTTTTAAGAGAAACAGGACATACTGCAACAGGTATATCAAGGCATCTTGGATTTCAGGATGTTAAGTATTTTAACTCGCTTTTCAAGAAGCAGACGGGTTGTACCCCGATAGAGTACAGAAAGAATTCAGATGAGAGGGGGGGATTAATGTGATTACAACAGTTTTAGGCGAAATTCATGAGGATAAGCTCGGCGTTACATCATCTCACGAGCATATATTTATAGATATGCGGATGTGCGTGGACGAAACGGCAGATTCCCCGAAATGTTTTCACGACAGTATAAGTGGCGACAACCGTGCAGAGGTATTTTCCGACCCTTATGCAATTTTAGACAACGCACTTTTGGACAATGTGGATGACGCAGTAAAGGAAATCGAATATTTTAAGCAGTGGGGCGGTAATACAATAGTTGACTGCACACTCGATGAAATAGGCAGAGACCCCAAAAAACTCAAAGAAGTGTCAAAGCGCACAGGCGTCAATATTATTCTTGGTTGCGGACATTACTATCACAAGGCACACTTCCCATATGTAAAAGATGCTTCCGTAGAAACTCTGGCAGAGGAAATGTACCGTGATATAACCCGTGGAATAGGCGATACCGATATAAAAGCAGGAATCATAGGGGAAATAGGAACAAGCGCCGTAATGACAGATGACGAAAAGAAAGTTCTGCACGCTGCCGGTATGGTAGGTGCCGAGACCGGAAAGGCAGTGCATGTACATACAGATTTGTACACACAGAACGGATTTGAGGTTACAGATATTCTTACCTCCGAGGGTATGAAGCCTGAAAAAATCTGTATCGACCATGTGGATGTATGGCTCAGACCTGATTACATAAAAGCACTTCTGGACAGAGGGGTATATGTGGAGTTCGATAACTTCGGAAAGGAATTTTATGTATCCGAAGAAAGACGCTTTGCATATGACCTTGAGAGAATAAAACTCTTAAAGAATCTTATCGATGAAGGCTACAAGGACAAAATACTTGTGTGTAACGACATTTGCCTTAAAACAATGTGGAAGAAATACGGTGGCACAGGCTATGCTCATATACTTCGCACAGTTAAATTTATGGCAGAGCAGAATGGAATAGACGAAAGAACATATATGTCAATACTTACAGACAATGTTAAAAACTTTTTAATATGAAAGGAGAAAAATTATGAACTATCCCAAGATTGAAGCAAAAGAATACAAACAGAGAGTAGAGGCTATGAGAAAACTTATGGCTCGCGAAGGCGTTGATCTTCTCGTTGGATTTTCAAACCTTCTCGAAATCGGCATCGTTCGTTATTACTGTGGCTTTGCGCCCGTTAACGAAAGCTCAGCAATTATAATTCCTGCTGAAGGCGAAGTTGTTGTGTGCAGCGGTCAGGCATCATATGACTATTGTCAGATTATGAATCAGCTTCCCGAAAGCCGCATTGCAATTCTTCCCGAAATAGGTGAGGTAAGCGGTTTTGAGTATGATACTGAAGGACAGCTTGATTTTGCCGAACTCTTTACACAAATCAAGAATGAACATCCCAATGTAAAGAAAATCGGTTTTATCGGCAGACTTATTTTCCCGTCTATCATTATGAATAAGCTCAAAACTGTGTTTGCAGGCGCAGAAATTGTTGACTTTGATGATATTCATTATGAGCAGAGAATAATCAAGAGCCCTGCAGAAATTGAAATTCTCAAGACAAACTGGGAAATGGTTTCAAAAATGTTTGAAGCAGTTGTTCCCAAAATTGAAGTTGGTATGACTGAAAGACATATCGAAGGTATGTTTGAAGCGGAAATGATGAGCCTTGGTGCTGAAAGCTATGTTCAGGCATTTGCACCGATGGTAGCAACAGGCCCCAAGAATTCATACATCAGTATGTGCAGAAATACATTGAGACAGATTAAGGAAAGCGAAATTATAAACCTTGCCGCAGGTGTTTGCTACGAAGGCTACAACGGTATTATCTGTAGCCCTCTTGTGCTTGGCGAAATCCCCCAGAAGATAAAGGATGCAGTAATGTGCGCATATGATGCTCTCAACTATGCATCAGAAAAAATGATTCCCGGAACGCCCTGCGATGTTGTGCTCAACGCATATACAGAATACCTTACAAAGTACGGCTACATAGATTACTGTCCTTACGGAAGCCTGCACAGTACAGGTATGCTTGAATGTGAGGCACCCATATTCTCAGTAGACAACAAGCGCGTTATTCAGGAAAATATGGCAATCTGTATTGACGCATATTTCAAGGGTATGGAGTGGGGTTCATTCAGAGTTGAAGACTGCTACCTTATCACAGACAAGGGTGCAAAGAGAATGACCACTTATAACGACAAGGCACTTCCCAAGATTTTTAAGTAAGGAGTAAATAAAATGAAAATAGGAAAGAAGAACTGGGTTTTTTGTGACGGATATCTGCCTCCGCACGGAGACAACCCCGAATTTGAAGGACACGAGGCACTTATGCTTACTAACCTTAACAAAGAAAAGGCAAAGATAGAACTTGTGTTTGTATTTGAAGACAGAGAGCCTGAAGAAAATATTTTTGTAGAGCTTGACGGTATGAGAACTACCTGTATAAGACTTGATAAGCCTATGGGCGAGAAGGGATTTACCCTCGGCGAATCAGTACAGTACACCGTATGGGTAAAGAGTGATACCCCCATTTGTGCTTGTTTCGGAAGACTTGATGTCCGCCAGACAAATATGGCATATTACAGCGTAGAGGGATATAGTTTCTAAGTTAATCCCCCAAGGATAAAACCTTGGGGGATTTTTATGTAAAAAATAAAAAAATCGTTCTTCGGGTATTGAAATATGTGCTATTTTAAGATATAATATGGTACAATGGAAGAAATTTCGAGTTTTATATAAAGGCAGGAGGTAGAAATATGAGTTCTATGGAAAAAATATCCGACCTTATCGCCAGAAAAGAGGCTATTGCTCTTGGCGGCGGAAAGGAAAAACTGGAGAAGCAAAAGCAAAACGGCTCTATGACTGCAAGAGAGAGAATTGAAGCTCTTTTGGACGAGGGTAGTTTTGTTGAAATCGGTGCATTCATTTCAGCACGCGGAGAAGAAACTGCAGCAGACGGTGTTATCACAGGCTACGGCAGTGTTGACTCAAGACTTGTTTATGTCTATTCGCAGGATGTAACAGTTCTTGGCGGTGCTATGGGTGAAATGTACGCTAACAAAATCAATAAAATAGTAGATATGGCTGCAAAAATGGGTGCGCCCGTTATCGGTATGCTTGATTCTAACGGTGTTCGCCTTTCTGACGGTCCCCGTGTTCAGCGTGCAATGGGCAGAGTTCTCAGCGCATTTGCAAACATCAGCGGTGTTGTTCCGCATATCAGCATTGTTTTCGGTAACTGTGCAGGCGGCAGCGCTATTGCAGCTGCTATGAGTGACTTTGTAGTTATGAACGAAAAGACAGGCAAGATGTTCGTAACAGGTCCTGACATTATCGAGGCAACAGAAGGTGAGGCACCCTCAGTTGATGCAAAGGGAAGCGTTAACAAAAACGGTAACGCACACTTAATCGGCAAGGATGACCTTGGATGTATTGAAATCACAAAGCTTCTTCTTTCATACATTCCTTCAAACAATCTTTCTGATGCATTTATCTATGAAACAGCAGACGACCTTTCTCGTCCCTGCGACATATTAAATGATATTGAAAATATCACAGACGCACGCGTTGTTATCGCTGAAATTGCTGATGATAAGGCATTCTTTGAAATTCAATCTGATTACGCAAAGGAAGCATCAATCGGTTTCATCCGCGTTAACGGATCTACAGTTGGCGTTATCGCAACGAACGAGGCTGAAATTTCAAACCTTGCTGCACAGAAGATGGAGCGTTTTGTCCGTTTCTGTGACTGCTACAACACACCTATTGTTACAATCACTGATGTTGAAGGCTTCCGCGCAAGCGCAAACGAGGAAACATGGGGCCTTGCAAGAAAGAGTGCAGAGCTTATGTACGCTTTCGTTGAAGCAACTGTTCCCAAAATTAACATCATTACCAAGAAGGCATACGGAACTGCATATACACTTCTTAATTCAAAACAGGGTGGCGCAGACCTCATTTATGCATATCCTACGGCTGAAATGGCACCCCTTCCTCCTGCAGCAGGTGTTGGAGTCTTGTATAGCGAAAGACTTAAAGCAGGCGAAAGCCGTGAAGCGCTTGAAAAAGAATATATCGAAACAGAAGCATCAATCTACAATGCAGCAAAACTTGGATGTGTTGATGACATAATTATTCCTTCTGAAACAAGAGCTCGCATAGCTGCAGCCCTTGAAATGCTCAGAAGCAAGCGTGCAGGCGCAATTTCCAAAAAGCATGACAATATGTCACTGTAAGGAGGACTTATAATGGACAGAAACGAGCTTATACTTGAAGGTCTTGCTTATACTGTTATGGGTATCCTCGTAGTGTTCATGATTCTTGTAATTATTATGCTTGTTATCAAAGCGATGGCGCTTTTAAGTACAGAATCAAAACCAAAGGAACAAAAACAGCTTGTAAAACAGCAGGAAGAAGTTACTTTGGAGGAAACACCCGCAGTGGCGCAGGCAACAGACGATAGCGAGCTTATCGCGGTAATTACTGCGGCAATCGCGGCAGCGATGGGCAAGGGCACATCTGGGTTTGTTGTTCGCTCATATAAAACAGTATCTGGCGATGCATGGAATAAGGCAGGCCGAATGGATATTCTTGAAAACAGATTATAATTTAGGAGGAAAATGATATGAGAAAATTTATTGTAAATGTAAACGGTAATTCATATGAGGTAGAAGTTGAAGAAGTAGGTGCAACCGCTTCTGCACCCGTAGCAGCACCCGTAGCAGCACCCGCTCCCAAGGCTCAGGCAGCATCTCCTGCTCCTGCACCCAAGGCCCAGGCCGTTGCAGGTGGTACACCCGTTAAGGCTCCCATGCCCGGTAATGTGCTTGATATCAAGGTTTCAAACGGACAGGCAGTTAAAGAGGGCGATGTAGTAGTAATTCTTGAAGCTATGAAGATGGAAAACGAAATCTTTGCTCCCTGCAGCGGTACAGTAACAGTTGTTGCATCAAAGGGTGCAACTGTTAACACAGGCGATGTGCTTATTTCCATTTCTTAATTGAGAAAAAATAAAATTGAGAAATGGAGTGATATAAGTTGTTAGAAAAATTAACTACCGGATTTATACAGTTTTTCGGAAATACCGGTATAGCTGAAATGTTCAGCGGTGACGGAGTTATCTGGTGGAAGACAGTTTTAATGATTGTAATCGCGTGCTTTCTTTTGTACCTTGCAATCGTTAAAAAGTTTGAGCCGCTTTTGCTACTTCCCATCGCATTCGGTATGCTTCTTGCAAACCTTCCTCTCGGAAATGTAATGCATCCTGAATTTTTTACAGGAAAAACAATAGATTATGGTATGATATTACAAAAAGGCGGACTTCTGGATTTGCTGTACCTGGGTGTTAAACTCGGTATATATCCTCCGCTTATATTCCTTGGAATCGGTTGTATGACAGACTTTGCACCGCTTATTTCAAATCCCAAGAGTATTCTTCTCGGCGCAGCGGCACAGATAGGTGTTTTTATAACATTCCTTGGTGCAATTCTTCTGGGCGCATTCAAGATAGGCGGGTTCGGTGCTGATGGTACAATGGAAACTATCTTTAAGGAAGCGGCATCAATCGGTATCATCGGCGGTGCAGATGGTCCTACTGCAATCTATGTCACAAAGACACTTGCACCGGGACTTTTAAGTGCAATCGCAGTTGCGGCATACTCTTATATGGCGCTTGTTCCCGTAATTCAGCCCCCGATTATGAGAGCTCTTACAACTAAAGAGGAACGAATGATTACAATGGAGCAGCTTCGTCCTGTAACACAGAAGGAAAAGATTATTTTCCCCATCGTTGTTACACTTGTAGTTGTTCTTCTTGTCCCCGATGCAGCTCCCCTTGTAGGTATGCTTATGCTGGGTAACCTTTTCAAGGAAAGTGGCGTTGTAGACAGAATTTCAAAAGCAGCGCAGAATGAACTTATGAATATTATCACAATATTCCTTGGCGTAACAGTTGGCGCTACTGCTACTGCAGACACATTCCTTACTCCCAAGACTATTCTTATCATCTGCCTCGGACTTGTGGCATTTAGTGTAAGTACAGCGGGCGGCGTACTCTTTGGTAAAATTATGTGCAAACTTTCAGGCGGTAAGATTAATCCTCTTATCGGTAGCGCAGGCGTAAGCGCAGTTCCCATGGCAGCTCGTGTGTCTCAGAAGGTTGGTCAGGAGGAAAATCCGTCAAACTTCCTTCTTATGCATGCTATGGGCCCTAATGTTGCCGGAGTTATCGGCAGTGCGGTAGCCGCTGGCGTATTCCTTGCATTATTCAAGTAACACACATCAAATCTATTGAAAGGAAATAATTATCATGGAAAATAAAAGACCGGTAAAAATTACCGAAACAATTCTTCGTGACGCGCATCAGTCCCTCATCGCTACCCGTATGACAACTGAAGAAATGCTCGATGCAGTAGAACTTCTTGATAAAGTTGGCTACAACGCACTTGAAGCATGGGGCGGCGCAACATTTGACAGCTGTCTTCGTTTCCTCAAGGAAGACCCCTGGGAAAGACTCAGAAAAATCAAGGACAAGGCAAAAAACACACCCCTTCAGATGCTTTTCCGCGGACAGAACATCCTCGGTTACCGTCACTACGGAGATGATGTTGTAGAATACTTTGTACAGAAATCAATCGCAAACGGTATCGATATCATCAGAATTTTTGATGCTCTTAATGATATCCGTAACCTTAAGACCGCAATCAATGCTACAATCAAGGAAAAAGGCCATGTTCAGGCGGCTATCTCATACACAATCAGCCCCGTTCACACAAACGAAACCTTTATCAATATGGCAAAGGAACTCGAAGATATGGGCGCAAGCAGTATCTGTATCAAGGATATGGCAGGCCTTCTTACTCCTTATAACGCATATGACCTTGTAAAAGGAATGAAAGAAGTAGTCAAAATCCCGATTGAGCTTCACACCCATTACACAAGCGGTATTGCTTCTATGACTTATCTCAAGGCTATTGAAGCAGGCGTAGATATCGTTGACTGTGCTATGTCGCCTCTTGCTATGGGTACAAGCCAGCCTGCAACCGAGCCTCTCGTTGCAGCACTTCAGGGAACACCCTATGACACAGGCTATGACCTTAACCTTTTAAGTGATATCGCAGATTATTTCAGACCTATCCGCGAGAAATATCTTGCAGACGGCACTCTTAATCCCAAGGCACTCGCTGTTGATGTAAATACTCTTAAGTATCAGGTTCCCGGGGGTATGCTTTCAAATCTTCTTTCTCAGCTCAAGCAGCTCGGTGCAGAGGATAAATTCCAGGAAGTTCTCAAGGAAGTGCCTCGTGTTCGTGAGGATGCCGGCTTCCCTCCGCTTGTAACACCTACCAGCCAGATTGTTGGTTCTCAGGCGGTGTTCAATGTGGTTCTTGGCGAAAGATATAAAAATGTTACCAAGGAATTCCGCGGAATGATAAAGGGCGAATACGGCAGAACACCTGTGGAAGTAAGCGAAGAGTTTGCAAAGAAAATCCTCGGTGATGAAAAGCGTATTACAGGAAGACCTGCAGACGATATTCCAGCTGAACTTGATAAATTCAGAAGTGAAATCAGCGAATATATCGAGCAGGATGAAGATGTTTTAAGCTACGCTCTCTTCGGCCCTGTTGCTACAAAGTTCTTCGAATACCGTCAGGGACAGAAGTATAAGATTGACCCGACACTTGCAGATAAAGAAAATAAAGTTCATCCTATGTAATTGAAAAGAACCCGTACACCGTACGGGTTCTTTTTTTATCCGATTTTATCTTTTTTTGTCGAATGTGTTGCAATTTGTTTTTCCAAATGCTATAATAAAGTTGCCAAACAAAATTTAATTTTTGATTCCAAAAAGAACGATATGTTTTTATCTTTCGGTAAAAACATATAGGTTCTTATTCATGTATCGTTCTTTTGGAGATCTTGAATTTTGTTTGGCGACAGGGGCTTATGTGTTTTTCGTGCGTAGCTCTGAAATATGGGCTGCGCATTTTTTAATTGCAACAAAACGGGGGATAAGAAATGAAAATCGGCATAAAGAGAAAACTTGAGAAAAACGGCAGACTTGTAATTCCAATAGAATACAGAGAGTTTTATCATTTCGAAGATGATAAGGAAGTTGAAATCATAGCTACTCCCGAAGGTGTTTTAATCAGAAACCCCAACTACAAGATGGTAAAAGCGAAAAATTGACAAAAAACACTTGACTTTACTACTGTAAAGCGTTAAAATAAATACGAACTTAATTAATAAATGCGTTTGAGCAGGAACAAGTAAGAATAGTGGAGCCTAAAGAGAGTTGCCGGTTGGTGCGAGGCAATGGGGAAGCTATTTCCGAATACCTCCTGCGAGCAGTGCACCGAAAGAAAGCACGGCTTTTAAGTAGGCTGCAACGGGTGTTCCCGTCACAGAACAAAAGTGTTGACTGACACTTTGAAAGGCTGCTGTCGTGAGGTAGCAGTGAACTGAGGTGGTACCACGGAATATATCCGTCCTCTGAATTATTAAATTCGGGGACGGATTTTTTATTTGTCCTCAAAACGAAAGGAAGATTTTTATGGTATTAAAAATCGGTATGCTTGTAGTATTTTTCGCTGTTATGATTGCGGTGGGACTGTACTGCAGAAGAAACTCAACTGATGTAAATGGCTTTGTGCTCGGCGGAAGAAGTGTAGGCCCGTGGCTTACGGCGTTTGCTTACGGAACATCATACTTTTCAGCCGTAATTTTCGTAGGCTATGCAGGTCAGTTCGGTTGGAAATTCGGTGTAGCGTCTACATGGATTGGTATTGGAAACGCAGTACTCGGCTCTCTTCTTGCGTGGGTGGTTCTCGGCAGAAGAACCCGCCTTATGTCACAGCACCTTGAAAGTGCAACTATGCCTGAATTTTTCGGAAAAAGATATATGAGCCCTGCGCTTAAAATCGTTGCGTCAATCATAGTATTTATTTTCCTTATTCCGTACACTGCATCTCTCTATAACGGACTTTCAAGACTTTTCTCAATGGCATTCCCGGGTATTGATTATTCTGTGTGTGTAATTATTATGGCGATTCTTACCGGTATATATGTTATTGCCGGCGGATATATGGCAACTGCAATAAACGATTTTATTCAGGGAATCATAATGCTTGTCGGTATTGTAGCAGTTATTGGTGCAGTGCTTTCACAAAACGGCGGATTTATCGAAGCACTTAACGGTCTTGCAAAAGTAGAGGGTGCTGTCCCGGGAACATACAACTCCTTCTTCGGACCTGACCCGCTTGGACTTATGTTTGTAGTAATCCTTACATCGCTCGGCACATGGGGACTTCCGCAGATGGTTCAGAAGTTTTACGCTATAAAGAGCGAAAAAGATATTGAAAAAGGAACAATCATTTCCACGCTTTTTGCAGCAGTAGTTGCAGGCGGATGCTACTTCCTTGGCGGTTTCGGCAGACTTTTCTCCGATAAACTTGATGTAGTAAATGATATGCCTGCAGGCGGTTTTGATGCAATCATCCCGACAATGCTTCAGAATCTGCCCAACATCATAATCGCAGTTGTAATAGTGCTTGTGCTTTCAGCATCCATGTCAACACTTTCTTCACTTGTGCTTGCATCAAGTTCAACCCTTACACTCGATATGATAAAAGGACACATCGTGAAGGATATGTCTGAAAAGAAACAGGTATTTATAATGCGCGTCCTGATAGCAGTATTTATTATAATCTCTGCAGTTATTGCGCTTAATAAGGATAAACTCGGCTACATAGCCGATATGATGGGTATTTCATGGGGCGCACTTGCAGGCGCATTCCTTGCTCCGTTTCTCTATGGCTTATACTGGAAAAAGGCAACGAAGCTCTCCGTATGGGTAAGCTTCATTTTCGGCAGTGGCATTATGATTCTCAATATGCTAGCAAGAAGCTTTTTCCCAGTAATTTTGCAGTCACCCATTAACTGTGGTGTAATAGCAATGCTCGGCGGCCTTGTAATTGTTCCCGTTATAAGCTGGATAACACCCAAGCTGAATAAGGACAGCGTTGAAAAAATGTTCTCCTGCTACAACGAAGAAGTTATAGTTTCAAAGAAAAAATCACTCGGCTAAAATAAAAAAATCGCAGGCTGATTGAACCGACCCCCAAAAGTTAGACCTAAAATCTAACGATTGGGAGGTCGGTTCACAGCTTGCGATTTTTTTATTTTAATTCAATTGCGCGGTCGCCCTTTTTAGCATTTCCTTTTATAACAGGTTTTACCACTTCATAATCTGCTATATTACATACCACCATCGGCGTCGTGAGTTTATACCCCTCGCGCCTGATTCCTTCCATATCAAACGAAATCAGAAGGTCACCGCGTTTGACTTTATCGCCGTCACTCACATGTGCTTCAAAATACTTTCCGTATAGCTTAACCGTATCAATACCGATATGGAGAAGCACCTCTGCACCGTTATCCGAGTCGATATTTATTGCGTGCTTTGTCTGGAAAAGCATCGAAACCGTACCGTCACAAGGGGAGTAGAGCTTTCCTTCGGAAGGCTCAATTGCAATACCGTCACCAAGCGTTTTTTGACTGAAGACTTCGTCTTCGACATCCTCTACGGGAATAACTTTACCTGACATATGTGCATAAAGTGTTTCCGCCTTAGCCGATGCTTTAATATTTGTGTCAATACCGATTTCTGCTGCGTTTTCGCTTATCAGCTTCTCTGCCTCTCCTGACTGCATATAGTCCTCAAGGTTTGACTTAACCACCGATACTTTCGGGCCGTAAACCACCTGAACACCGTGTCCTTTACGGATAACTCCCGATGCACCGCTCTGGCGGAGCGCTGCCTCATCGGTAAGTTCAGGCTTTTTGACTGTAACCCTCAGTCTTGTTGCACAGCAGTCAATATCAGAGATATTGTCCTTGCCACCAAGCCCTTTTAAGATAAGCGCACTCACGCTGTCAGGCTCTTTTTGTGACTTTTTTCTTGCCTCCACATCTTTGCGGGTATAAAGCTTTGTTTCTTCGTCATCACTTTCGCGTCCGGGGGTTTTATAGTCAAACTTTTTAATCATAAAATAGAATACAGCGAAGTAAAGGAGGGCATACACGAGTCCCACGACAATAATCCATATCCAGTTCGTCTTGGCGTTGCCCTGCAGAATACCAAACAGTGTCAGGTCAATAAGTCCGCCCGAGAATGTCATACCTACACCTACATTCAGGATGTGCATCAGCATAAACGAAAGACCTGCAAGCACACAGTGAACGGCGTACATAAGCGGTGCTACGAAAAGGAAGGTGAATTCAAGCGGCTCTGTAATACCTGTAAGCATTGCAGTAAGCGCGGCAGAGAGAAGAAGCCCCCCGACAACCTTTTTCTTTTCCGGACGGGCAAGCCTGTACATAGCATATGCCGCTGCAGGAAGACCGAATATCATAAACGGGAATTTACCCGCCATAAATCTTGTTGCTGAAACAGAAAACTGAGTTGTTGACTGTGAAGCAAGCTCAGCAAAGAAAATATTCTGTGCACCCTGAACAAGTGTGCCGTCAATCATAATTGCACCGCCAAGCTCCGTCTGCCAGAATGGCATATAGAAAACATGGTGCAGACCAAAGGGGATAAGTGCGCGCTCAATAATTCCGTAAATCCATGTGCCGAAATATCCCGATGCAAGTACAAGATTTCCAAGACCTGCAATCCATCCCTGAACAACGGGCCACACATAAAATGCAATAACACCTACAACAAGGAAAACGATACTTGATATAATAGGAACAAACCGTGTCCCGCCAAAGAAAGACAACACCTGCGGTAACTCTATCTTATAAAACCTGTTGTGAAGCGCCGCGACACCAAGCCCCACGACAATACCACCAAAAACGCCCATCTGCAGTGTTGTAATACCAAGCACACTTGTAGTAGTGTTCGGCGCAAGCGCCTCAATACCGCCCTTTGCCGCAATCAGTGTGCTTATGGCAGTGTTCATAATAAGGTAACTGATAGCGCCTGAAAGTGCGGCAACCTCTTTTTCCTTTTTTGCCATACCGATGGCAACTCCCATCGCAAAAAGAAGTGGCAGATTGTCAAATACTACACCGCCTGCTTTACTCATAACACTAAGTATAGTGTAGAGAAGTCCGCCCTCGCGGATAATATTTGTAAGGTTGTACGCAGAAAGTGTGGTCGGATTTGTAAACGAACTACCTATACCAAGCAAAAGTCCTGCAACAGGAAGCAGTGCAATAGGTAGCATAAATGAACGGCCTACACGCTGAAGTACACCGAAAACCTTGTCCTTCATAGATAATCCTCCTTGAGCGGCAAAAACCGCTTTAATTGTTTCCTTGTTATTATCTTAATTCAGAGGGAAATTATTCGTATTTCTGACAGATGTAGTAAAAATGACGGAAAATAATTAAAATGTGTGATTTTTTGTGAATTTATGTGATTTTCTATTGACAGAATGTGTGGTTTTGTTGTATTCTATATATGTAGAAATGTCATAGGAGGTGTTACTATGAACTATGAATCAATGGAAAAAATAAAAATGACTTCCCGTGTGCAGAAGCTTCGTGACATGCTCTTTGAAAAAATGCCCCAGATTGAAGCTGACCGCGCGGTTATTGTTACGGAAAGCTATAAACAGACGGAAAACCTTCCTATAATAAAGCGCAGAAGCCATGCATTCCGCAGCATTATGGAAAAGCTCCCGATTACTATCCGCGAAGGGGAGCTTATTGTCGGCAGCAATACCAAAATGCCCAGAAGCTGCCAGACCTTCCCGGAATATTCTTTTGAATGGCTTGAAGCTGAACTTGACACAGTTGTAACAAGAAACGCTGACCCCTTTTATATATCGGAAGAAACTAAGAGCGCTCTTAAAGAGGTGCATAAGTACTGGAAGGGCAAGACCACAAGTGACCTTGCTACAAGCTATATGGCGCCAGAGGCACTTAAGGCTATCGAGCATAACATTTTCACAACGGGTAACTACTTCTATAACGGTGTAGGTCATCTTTGTGTTCAGTATGATAAAGTTCTTAAAATCGGTTATAACGGCATAAAGAAAGAGGCCCAGGAAGCTCTTAGAAAAGGCGATATTTCCTGTAGCCGTTACGCCCAGGGAAGAAGTTTCCTTGAAGCAGTTATTGAATGCTGTGACGCAGCTGTTACATATGCAAACCGCTATGCGCTCCTTGCTGAAGAAATGGCAAAGCAGGAAAGCGGACAAAGACGCGAGGAACTTCTTAAAATTGCTCAAAACTGCCGCAATGTTCCCGCAAACGGCGCAACAAGTTTTTATGAGGCTTGTCAGTCGTTCTGGTTTGTTCAGATGCTTATACAGACAGAAGGCAGCGGTCACTCAATTTCACCCGGCAGATTTGACCAGTATATGTATCCTTATTTCAAAAAGGATTACGAAGAAGGCAAAATTACTCTTGAGTTTGCGCAGGAGCTTGTTGACTGTCTGTGGGTAAAGCTCAACGACCTCAACAAAGTCCGTGATGCAGTAAGTGCGGAAGGTTTTGCAGGCTACAGCCTTTTCCAGAACCTTATCGTAGGCGGACAGACGAAAGACGGATGCGACAGCTCAAACGAGCTTTCATACATTTGTCTTAATGCGACACTTCATATACTCCTTCCTCAGCCGTCAATCTCCATCCGCGTGTGGAACGGTTCTCCGACAGAGCTTCTTATTATGGCGGCACATGTAACACGCACAGGCGTAGGTCTTCCTGCGTATTACAATGATGAGGTTATTATCCCCTCAATGCTCAGCCGCGGAGTCGCGCTTGAGGATGCGCGAAACTACTGTATAATCGGTTGTGTTGAGCCTCAGGCTCCCGGAAAGACAGACGGTTGGCATGATGCAGCATTCTTCAATATGCTTCGTCCTCTTGAACTTGTTTTCTCAAACGGTAAGAGTGGTGGAGAGCAAATCAGTATAAAGACAGGCAATCTTACAGAGCTTGACACATATGAAAAGTTCTTTGCGGCTTACAAGGCGCAGATGGATTATATGATAAAACTCCTTGTAAACTCTGATAACGCCATTGATAAGGCGCACGCAGTAAGATGCCCGCTTCCGTTCCTTTCTTCTATGGTAGAAGATTGTATCGGCAGAGGGAAGAGCGTGCAGGAGGGTGGTGCAGTTTATAACTTCACAGGTCCTCAGGGCTTTGGTATTGCGAATATGGCGGATGCTCTTTATGCAATGAAAAAACTCGTATATGACGAAAAGAAATATACACTGACAGAGGTTAAGGCTGCGCTTGACGCTAACTTTAACGGGGATGCTCCCGTAATGAATGCGGAAGATGTTACAATAAAAATAGCAAGTGAGCTCAGTGACAGCGGCGCAGAGCTTAACGAAGAAATTATAAAGGAAATCTACAAGAATGTTAAAGAGGCTCAGGGCAGCGCATCCAATCCCAGATGGGCACAGCTTCTTGAAGATATAAACGCACTCCCCAAATTCGGTAACGATGATGACATCGTTGACGAATTCGCGCGTGAGGCGGCATATACTTACACCCGTCCGATGGAACAGTACAAAAATCCCCGTGGCGGAATGTTCCAGGCAGGTCTTTATCCTGTGTCTGCGAATGTGCCGCTTGGTGCACAGACTGGAGCAACCCCTGACGGACGACTTGCATTTACACCCATTGCCGATGGTGTATCGCCTGCGGCAGGACGCGATGTGAACGGCCCCACTGCGGCGGCAAACTCCGTGTCAAAGCTTGACCACGGCATTGCCTCAAACGGAACTCTCTTTAATATGAAGTTCCATCCGTCAGCACTCCGTGGGGATGAAGGTCTTTATAACTTTGTTTCACTTATAAGAGCATACTTTGACAGAAAGGGTATGCATGTTCAGTTTAATGTAGTAAGCCGTGAAACACTTATTGATGCACAGAAGAATCCTGAAAACTACAAAAACCTTGTAGTTCGTGTTGCAGGTTACAGCGCACTTTTCACAACGCTTTCACGCTCGCTTCAGGACGATATCATAAACAGAACAGAACAGATGAGCTTCTAAAGGAATGAATAATTATGGATGTTTCCAAAGTTACGGGAAGAATTTTCGACATACAGAAATATAGTGTGCACGATGGCCCGGGCATAAGGACGATTGTCTTTTTGAAGGGCTGCGCGCTCCGCTGTCGTTGGTGCTGTAATCCCGAATCCCAGAAATTCGAAATTCAGCATATGAATACTGACGGTGCCTCAAAACTTATCGGCAGAGATGTTACTGCAGGAGAAGTTATTGAAGAGGTTAAGAAGGACGCAGCATATTTCCGCAGAAGCGGTGGGGGGCTTACCCTTTCCGGCGGAGAGATGCTTCTTCAGCCTGATTTTGCGCTTGCTCTTTTGAGCCTTGCAAAAAGACAAGGTATGAATACCGCCGTAGAATCAACGGGATTTGCGCAGTTTGAAACGATTGAGCGCTTGCTCCCGTATATCGATACTTATCTTCTCGACATAAAACATATAAATAGCGAAAAGCATAAAGAATTCACTTCTCAGCCAAACGAACTGATTCTTGAAAATGCAGTTAAAATTGCACAGCTTGCAAAAAAATGTATAGTCAGAGTTCCTACTATCCCGACCTTTAACGATACTGAAGAGGAAATAAGGGAAATTGCGCGTTTTGCGAGGACACAAATGCGTGTTGATGAAATTAACCTTCTTCCGTATCACAGACTGGGTAAGGATAAGTATACGGGGCTTGACCGCGATTATCTTATGGGCGATGTGCTTCCCCCGTCAGACGAGCATATGGAAAAACTTAAGCGCGTGTGTGAGGAAGAGGGCCTTCGTGCCAAGATTGGAGGGTAACCCATGAACGAATTTGATACAAGTGGCAAAATGCGAATAATTCAGGAGCTTGTACCCGGTAAGCAGATTACCCTCGCGCATGTGATTGCAAACCCTGATAAAATCCTCTATAAAAAGCTTGGTCTTGACCCTGCGGTGGATTACAGTAAATCTGCAATCGGTATTGTGACGATGTCTCCTGCCGAAACTGCAATCATAGCAGGAGATATAGCAACCAAGGCGTCAGGCGTAGAGCTTGGGTTTGTTGACCGCTTCAGCGGTACGCTTATAGTAACAGGAACTGTCAGCGAGGTGCAATCAGCGGTAGAAGCACTTTGCCACTATGCTGAAAAAACTCTGGGATTCACAGTTTGCCCGATTACAAGGACTTAAAAAAACAAAAAATTGATGCACTGATGTGGGAAAATCTTTGTAAAAACCACATCGGGCAAGGGCAAAACAGCAAAAAATGTTGAAAATTTATCGAAAAAGCGTAAAAAAACACACAAAACCACAGAAAAACACACAAAAACTGTTGACAAAAGGTCGAAAATATTATAAAATATAAGCAAATAAATTTAATTCTTTTTTGAAAGGATGAATGAAAATATGGTAAACGAGTACGAAATCAAAAAACAAATTTGCGAAATCGGTAAGCGTATCTACGACAGAGGTATGGTTGCTGCAAACGATGGTAACATCTCTGTAAAGATTAACGACAACGAATTCCTCTGCACACCCACAGGCGTAAGTAAGGGCTTTATGACTCCTGACTACATCTGCCGTGTTGACAAAGAGGGTAATGTTCTTGAAGCAAACGGCTCATTCAAGCCCTCAAGCGAAATCAAGATGCATATGAGAGTTTATAAGCATCGCCCCGATGTTAAGAGTGTTGTTCATGCTCATCCCATCTATGCAACATCTTTCGCTATTGCAGGTATTCCGCTTACTCAGCCCATCATGCCTGAGGCAGTAATTGCTCTTGGCTGTGTTCCGATTGCTGAGTATGGCACACCTTCTACAAATGAAATCCCCGATGCAGTTGAAAAGTATCTTCCTTACTTTGATGCAGTTCTTCTTGCAAACCACGGTGCTCTTTCATTTAGCGATTCACTTCTTGCTGCATATCACAAGATGGAATCTCTTGAATTCTACGCACAGCTTCTCTTCAATGCAAGAGCGCTTGGCGGTCCTAAGGAGCTTAGTGACGAGCAGGTTAAGGGTCTTTACGAAATCCGCCGTCAGTTCGGTCTTAAGGGTAAGCATCCTGCAGACATCTGCGTAGGCGGCAAGAACAGCTGTCACGCTTGCGGCGGTTGCTCAGTAGCACACGGTGTAGGCGGCGGTGCTGCAGACGGTGACCTCGTAGCTGCAATTACAAAGAAGGTTATCGAATCTCTCGGCAAGTAATTTTAAGTTCATATAGAAAGGACTAAGACACATGGACATCAATTCAGAAAAAATTCAACAGATAGTTGCGCAGGTTCTGAGTGAGATGAACGGTGCTCCCGCAGCAGCGAAGTCAGCTTCTTCCGGTCCTATCCCATCTACAAGCCGCGCGGCAATGCTCACAAAGCTTGAGCATTACGACATCAAGGAATTTCCTATTCCTGAGCTTGGTGATGACGATATTTTGGTAAAGGTTGAAGGCTGCGGCGTTTGCGGAACAGATGCACACGAATTTAAGCGCGACCCCTTCGGTCTTATCCCCGTAGTTCTCGGTCACGAGGGTACAGGCGAAATCGTAAAGATGGGTAAGAATGTTAAGAAGGACAGCGCAGGAAAGCCTCTCTCAGTTGGTGATAAGGTTGTTACTTGTATGATTTTCAAGGATAACCCCGATATCACAATGTTTGACCTTAATAAGCAGAATGTCGGCGGTGCCGATGTATATGGTCTCCTTCCTGATGATGATATTCATCTTAACGGTTGGTTTGCAGACTATATGGTTATCCGCGGTGGCTCAACAGTATTCAATGTAAGCGATCTTGACCTTGATTCAAGAATCCTTATTGAGCCTTGCGCAGTACTTATTCACGCAGTAGAGCGTGCGAAGACTACAGGAATTCTCAGATTCAACAGCCGTGTTGTTGTTCAGGGATGCGGACCTATCGGTCTTATCTGTATTGCAATTCTTCGTACAATGGGTGTTGAAAACATCACTGCAGTTGACGGTGAGCAGAAGCGTCTTGACTTTGCTAAGGAAATGGGCGCAAATAAAACCGTTAACTTCAAGGAACATAAGGGAATCGAAGCACTTGCAGGTGCAGTTGAAAAATCATTTGGCGGCTACCTTGCAGACTTTGCATTCCAGTGCACAGGTTCACCTATTGCACACAGCAATATCTATAAGTTCATCAGAAACGGCGGCGGCCTTTGTGAACTTGGTTTCTTCATCAACGGTGGCGATGCGACAATCAATCCGCATTTTGACATCTGTTCAAAGGAAATCACAACAGTCGGTTCATGGGTATACACACTCCGTGATTACGCAACAACATTTGATTTCTTAAAGCGTGCGAAGGGTATCGGACTTCCTATGAGCAAGCTCATAACTCATCGTTATCCGCTTTCACAAATCAACGAGGCACACGAGACAAACCTCAAGATGGAAGGTCTCAAGATTGCCATCATCAATGAGTAATTAATTTTAATTTATAAATATTTTAGGAGGTACTAAAATGGCACAGGAAGCATTAGGTATGATCGAAACAAGAGGTCTTGTAGCAGCAATTGAAGCAGCAGACGCAATGGTAAAGGCTGCAGAGGTATCACTCATCGGTACAGAAAAGATCGGTAGCGGTCTTGTAAGCGTTATGGTTCGTGGCGATGTAGGCGCAGTTAAGGCAGCTGTTGAAGCTGGCAGCACATGCGCAGGCAGACTTGGTGAGCTCGTAGCAGTTCATGTTATTCCCCGTCCTCATGGCGATGTTGAAAAGATTCTTCCCACATTATAATTAAAAGGGTGAGTCAAAATGGCTGAAAAGAAAACTCAGACTACTACAAAAAAAGCAGCTCCCAAGAAGGCAGCTGAACCCAAGGTAGCTGGCGAAAAGGCAGCGGCTACTGTTGAAATTAAAAAGGAGGTAAAAAAGGTTATGACTCAGGAAGCATTAGGTATGATTGAAACAAGAGGTCTTGTAGCAGCAATTGAAGCAGCAGATTCAATGCTCAAGGCAGCAAATGTAACACTTATCGGTACAGAAAAGATCGGTAGCGGTCTTGTAAGCGTTATGGTTCGTGGCGATGTAGGCGCCGTTAAGGCAGCTGTTGAAGCAGGTGGCGCAAACGCTGGAAAACTTGGCGAGCTCGTAGCAGTTCATGTTATTCCCCGTCCTCACGGCGATGTTGAAAAGATTCTTCCCACTCTTAAATAATTGGGGGAATAAAAATGTTAATTGGTAAAGTTGTCGGAAGTGTTGTTTCAACACGGAAGAACGAAAATCTTGTAGGCAACAAGTTTATGATAGTTGAAACTATCGAAGGCTACGGCGATAAAAAGCAGCGCATTGTCGCAGTTGACAATGTCGGTGCAGGCCTCGGCGAAGCAGTTCTTGTTGCAACAGGCAGCGCGGCAAGAATCGGTATTGAGCAGAATACTGCTCCCATCGATGCAGCTATTGTCGGAATTATTGATGACCTTTCATCAATAAAATGATAATTTCAGGAAGGGATAGCTATGAAGTTAGACGAGCTTAAAAGTTTAATAAAAGATGCAGGCATAGCGGGATGTGGCGGTGCCGGATTTCCGTCATATGCAAAGCTCAGCGACAAAGCAGATACAATTATCTTAAACTGTGCTGAGTGTGAACCTCTTTTCAGACTTCACCGTCAGCTTCTCAAGCGTTATTCTTTTGAGATTATAAGCACACTTGACAAAATGTGTCAGTGCATAGGGGCGAAGGAGTTTCATATCGCAATGAAGCGTGGCTACAAAACCACTGCCGAGGCGGTTGAAAGAGATATTCAGCCCTTCAAAAATGGTAAAACAGACTATCTGTACGAAGTTTACCCTGCAGGTGACGAAATTGTCCTCATTCACGATGTGACCGGACGCACAGTTCCTGCAGGGGGACTTCCCATTGATGTAGGCGTTATAGTCTACAATGTAGAAACCGTATTAAATATTTATCACGCACTTAACGGCGAAAAGGTTACACATAAGTATGTAACCGTAGGCGGAGCAGTGAAAAATCCGCAGACTTACCGTGTTCCGCTCGGAACACCCCTTACTTACCTTGTTGAGCTTTCAGGGGGAGTGACAGAGGAAAACACCGCAATTTTAAGTGGCGGTCCGATGACAGGAAGGCTTGCAAAGGAAACTGAAACAGTAACCAAAACTACTAACGGTATTTTGGTACTCCCCGAAGATAACCCTGTAATTATGACTCGCAGACAGAATGCCCGTGTGCTCAAGCGCCGTGCAATGTCAGCCTGCTGTCAGTGTCAGATGTGTACAGATATGTGCCCAAGACACCTTCTCGGTTATCCTATTGAACCGCATAGATTTATGCGCGGTGTGAAAAGTGACGATGCTACCGATACACAGGCATACTTAAACACACAGTACTGTTCACAGTGCGGACTTTGTGAAATGGTTGCCTGCAAGCAGGGGCTTAATCCCAGAACGCTTATCGGTGTGGCAAAACAGACTCTTGCGAAAAACGGTATTAAAAATACCGATAAAATAGAGGCGCATCCACTTCCCGAAAGGAAGATGCGCCGCCTCACAACATCAAGACTCAGGCAGAAGCTTGACCTTGAAAAGTACAATAACCCGTCTCTTCTTACTGATGAAGAGGTTAAGGTAAAAACTCTTTACATTTCACTGCGTCAGAATATCGGTGCACCGAGCGTGCCTGCTGTTTGTGAAGGCGACAGTGTTAAAATGGGAGATATTGTTGCAAATGCTCCCGAAAAAGCACTTGGTCTTCCGATTCACTCACCCGTGAATGGAAAGGTGCTTAAAGTAAGCGATGATATGATAGTTATAAAATCTGCAGAAAGGAAATGATACCTAAATGAATAAAGCAATTGGAATGGTAGAATACTCAACTGTTTCGACAGGTATGCAGGCTGCAGATACTATCGTAAAAACAGCCGATGTTGAAATTATTGAGGCAAGCACAGTTTGTCCCGGTAAATATATGGTAGTTTTTGCAGGTGAAATCAGTGCAGTAAAGGCGGCAGTTGATACCTGCACAACAAGATTCAGCGCAAAACTTATTGACAGCTTTGTGCTTGGAAATCCGCACAAGGATCTTCTTCCTGCAATTTGCGGTGCAACTCAGGTTAATGAGGTTGAGGCACTTGGTGTATTTGAAACATACAGTGCAGCAGCAGCCGTTGTTGCAGCAGATAACACAGTTAAAACTTCTATGGTCGAGCTTATTGAAGTACGACTTGCACGCGGTATGTGCGGTAAGAGCTATGTGCTTGTTACAGGCAGCATCAGCGCAGTTACCGCAGCAATTGAAAAAGCAAAGAAAGAATGTCAGGATGGCGGAATGTATCTTGACAGCGTAGTAATTCCCAGACCTTCACAGGATTTGTGGAAGAATATACTTTAATCACAGGGGGCGTAAAAAATGGTAGATGAAAAGTACATAAGTCAGATTGTTGAAAGCGTTCTTTCAGAAATGGGAATGCAGAATAAGAAGGAGAAAAAGCTCCTTGGCGTATTTGACGAAATGAGCGATGCTCTTGCAGCAGCAGAAGTTGCATATAAGAAATTCCGTTCTTATACAGTTGCTCAGCGTGAAAAAATGATTGAGAAAATCCGTGAATATACTCTCAATAACGCGCAGATGCTTGCTGAGCTCGGCGTTAAAGAAACAGGTATGGGCAGAGTAAGTGATAAGGTTATCAAGCATCAGCTTGTAGCAAGCAAAACTCCCGGTACAGAAGACCTTGACCCCAAGGTTTGGACAGGAGATGCCGGCCTTACACTTGTTGAAATGGCTCCTTACGGAATTATCGGCAGTATCACACCTTCAACAAACCCCAGCGAAACTGTAATCTGTAATTCAATGGGTATGATTGCAGCCGGTAATGCAGTAGTATTTAACCCCCATCCCGGTGCAAAGCTTACTTCAAATACTGCAGTTGACCTTGTTAACCGCGCAATACTTGAGGCAGGCGGCCCCGAAAACCTTGTAGTATCAGTGGCTAACCCCACTATGAAAACATCTGACGAGATGGTAAAGGCTAAGTGCGTCAAGATGCTTGTTGCAACAGGTGGTCCCGGCGTTGTTAAGATGCTTCTTTCATCAGGTAAGAAGGCTATCGGCGCAGGTGAGGGTAATCCTCCCGTTATCGTTGACGAAACAGCAGACATCAAAAAAGCAGGTGCAGATATTGTTGCAGGTGCAAGCTTTGACAACAATCTTCCCTGTATTGCAGAGAAGGAATGTTTAGTAGTTTCTTCTGTAGCAGACGCGCTTATTTCAAGCATGCTTGAAAACGGAGCATATCTTGTAAAAGGTGCTGATATTGATAAACTCATCAAGGTAGCACTTGTTGAAAAGGACGGAAAGCTTGTTATAAATAAGAAATTTGTTGGTAAGGATGCAAAGGTATTCCTCAAGGCTATCGGCATTGAGGCTGATCCCAGACTTATCATCTGCGAGACAGACTTTAACCATCCTTTCGTACAGACCGAACTTATGATGCCCATTCTTCCTATCGTACGCGTAAACGACATCAACCAGGCTATCGAGTACGGTGTTAAGGCGGAAAACGGCAGACGCCACAGTGCGCACATTCATTCCAAGAATGTTGATAACCTTACCCGTTTCGCGCGTGAGGTTGAAACAACAATCTTTGTTAAGAATGCACCCTCATATGCAGGTATCGGTGCAGGCGGAGAAGGGTATACAACATTCACAATTGCAGGTCCTACAGGCGAAGGCTTGACCGCTGCGCACTCATTCACTCGTGCAAGACGCTGTGTAATGGTGGATGGATTCCATATAGTATAAGAGAGGTTTTGCTAAATGAAAGCATTAGGAATGATAGAAGTATATAGTTTTACAACGGCAGTTTGCGTTGCAGACCTCTGCGCAAAAACAGCCGATGTAAGAGTAATTGCTTTTGACAGAAACCGTCCCATCAGAACTGATGTTCCTGCACCGCTTGTAATGGAAGTCAAGATTGAAGGCGAAACAAGTGCGGTTCAGTCAGCGATTGCCGCTGCAAAAAAATATGCCGAAGGACAGGGTAAGTACATCGTTTCACATGTTATTGCTCATCCTGACGATAAGACAGAGCCGATGGCATATCTTCTTGATATCAACCGCGATAAATTCAATAAAAAACTCGGTAAAAAGGCTCCCGTTGTTGACCAGAGCAAAAGCTACAGTGCAATCGGTATTGTTGAGGTTCAGGGCCTTGTTGCCGCAATCAGCGGACTTGATGAAATGCTCAAGGCTGCCAATGTACGCGTAATTCACACTGAAAAGCGCCTCGGCGGACGACTTGTTACATTTATCGTGACAGGTAATGTTGCCGCAGTAAAAGCAGGTGTGGAAGCAGGCTGCACAAACGCAAGAAAGCTCGGCGAAGTATTCGGTTGTGAAGTAATTCCCAGACCGCATGCCGAAATCATGAAATTTTTTGATGTAGAAGATTGATTGGAGTAATCAATTATGAACATAACTGAAATTGAAAACATTGTAAAAAAAGCTGCAAATGAATATGCAAATACAGGTGAAGTAAAGATTGGCGTTTCACAGCGTCATATTCACCTTTCCCGCGAGCATCTTGACATTCTTTTCGGTAAGGGATATGAACTTACCAAAAAGAAAACCCTTATGGGACGCGAATATGCGGCAGAAGAGTGTGTAACACTCGTTGGACCCTCACTCAAAGCGATTGAGAAAGTTCGCGTTCTCGGACCCGTGCGTAAGGATACTCAGGTTGAAATATCAAGAACTGATACTTTCATCCTTAAGGTAAGTCCTCCCGTGCGTCCTTCAGGTGATATCAAGGGCAGTGAGCGTATGGTAATCGTAGGTCCCAAGGGAAGTGTATATCTTAACGAGGGCGTTATTATTGCAAACCGCCACATACATCTTACACCGCAGTATGCTGAGCAGCACGATATCAAAGACGGCGACTGGGTAGATGTAGTATGTCACGGTAAGGAAAAGACAACTAAATTCTATGATGTACAGATAAGAGTACGCGATGACTTTAATGTTGAAATGCATATTGATACTGACGACGCCAACAGCGCAGGTCTTCGTAATGGTGATATGGTAACTATCATCAAGAAATAAATTTGTAAGGGGAATTGAAATGTTTGCAATCGAAAGACAGCAGCAGATCCTTGAAAAATTGAAAGAAGAGGGCGCCGTTTCCGTCAGCAAACTCAGTTTGGAGTTTGGCGTTGCAGAAGAAACAATAAGGCGCGACCTTGAAAAACTTGAAAAGCAGGAAAAACTCCTGCGCACTCACGGAGGCGCAGTTCCTATTGACGATAACAAACACGAGCCTTCACTTGAAAAGCGCAGAAAAATAAATGTAGAAGGCAAGGAGAAGGTAGCAGCACTTGCGGCAGACCTTGTTTCGCCCGGTGACACAATCTTCCTTGACGCATCTACAACTACATATTACATAGCGCGCGAACTTAAGAAAATGAAAAATATTACCGTGGTGACAAATTCTCTTGATTCAATCAGGGAACTTTCACAAAACCCCGATATAAGACTTATCGGTACAGGCGGTATGGTCGGTGAAAACGCATCATTTGTAGGCAGTATCGCCGAAGACAGTGTTCGCGAAAAGTATGTTGCCGACAAAATCTTTTTCAGCAGTCGAGGCGTAACAACTGAACTTGGAGTTCTTGACAGTAACGAACAGGAATGTGCCATGAAAAAGTGTATGATGGCATCGTCCTGCAAAAAGATTTATGTCTGTGAGCGAACAAAACTCGGCAGAATAGGTTTTGCCAAACTTGCTTCATTTGAAGAGCTCGACTACTTCGTAACAGAAAATATCGAAGATGAAGAAATGAAAAGAAAACTCGAAGAAGCAAATGTAACACTTTTAACAACAGAAGAATAAAAAAAGAAGCGTGATGCTTCCACCCATTTCGCGTTCCAACTAAATTCCAAATTGACAAATGTTGCTCGCGAAAAATACGCAAATTCCTATAATATAAAAAATGGCTCTTGGGGAATTCCCCAAGAGCCATTTTTTATTTGTAGTTTAGAATAATATTATAATGAACTGCGCCACGAAAACTACCGCAACGAGGGCGATGGGGTATGTAGCCGCATACGCAGCAGCTACATCCTCTGTGCCTGCAACATGGATGAGCGTACCGAGTGCAGGAGTGCTTGTCATACCGCCGGTAATTGAGCCGAGCGTGCTTAGAACATTTATTTTGAGTATGTATTTTGCAAAGATAAATCCAATTATCATTGGGAGGATTGTCATTACAACGCCGTAAACAAAATAGTCAATCTTAAATTCCTGAACGAATCTTGCTCCGCCTGCAATAAAGCCAACTGATGAAACAAAAAGAATAAGCCCGAGGTTTTCAACAATCTTGAGTGCATTTGTTGTGTAGTCTGGAAGTTGAGCCTCCAAATCACCATAGAACAAGCATCCAAACACCAATGCAACTATAAAAACGCCTGCGCTGCCCAGTGAAACACCTTTAATTATTATTCTTCCTAATGCATAGCCTATTGCCAGTATTGAAAAAACACAAAACACTAAAAATGTTATTTTTTCAATAGGTATAACTCCGCCGAATAATGACATAACGAATTACCTCTTTTCAGTTTTTAATCATCCTTCTAATTATATTCCATTTTCGCCAATTTGAAAGAAGAATAAAGTTGATTTTTATGAAAAAATAGATTATACTTTTCTCATATAAAGCCAATAATAAAGCAAAGGAGAGAAAATATATGAAGATTGCTTTTTTTGATGCAAAGCCTTACGACAGGCCGTCTTTTGATAAATACGGCGAAGAGTACGGAATAAAATTCAAATATTTTGAAACAAAATTAAACGAAGATACAGTAGAACTTGCACACGGGTTTGACGGAGTTTGCGCATTTGTAAATGACACAGTAAATTCCGTTGTGATTGACCGCCTGTGCGAAATGGGGATAGAAATCCTTGCCCTTCGCTGCGCAGGTTTTAACAATGTTGATATGAAATACGCTTTTGGAAAAATCCATGTTCTTCGCGTACCTGCATATTCACCTTATGCCGTTGCAGAACATGCTATGGCAATGCTTCTTACTTCAATCAGGCGTATTCACAAGGCGTATATCAGGACAAAGGATTTCAATTTCAGCCTCAATGGTATGACGGGATTTGACCTTCACGGAAAAACAGTCGGTGTAATCGGTACGGGCAGAATCGGACGCGTGTTTATCGACATCTGCCGAGGCTTCGGCATGAAAGTACTCGCCTATGACAAATATCCTGCCGAGGGGCTTGATAACGGTGATACAATCCGTTATGTTGAACTTGATACACTCTTTGCTGAAAGTGACATCATTTCGCTTCACTGTCCGCTTACTGAGGAAACCGACCATATAATTGATGAAAAGAGCATTGAAAAATGTAAAAAGGGAGTAGTTATAATAAATACATCCCGTGGTGCGCTTGTTGATGCGGAGGCTCTTTTGAATGCTATAAAATCGCGCAGAGTAGGCGCCGCTTGCCTTGATGTGTATGAGGAAGAGTCAGACTTCTTCTTTGAAGACTTTTCAGGTCATATCGTTGAGGACGATACACTTGCAAGGCTTATTTCAATGCCCAATGTTATCGTGACCTCGCATCAGGCATTTTTAACTGAGGAAGCACTTTCAAACATTGCCGAAACAACTGTTAAAAACATTATTGACCTTACGAAAAACGGTAAATGCCCAAACGAGCTTTGCTACCGCGCTGGAACTACCTGCGACTGTAAAAAAGGAAAATGCTTTTAACCGCACAGTTTGGGGACGGGGCAATTTTTGTGCAATTGCTGGTGACAAAAAAGGTAAAGCATACCAAGTGGTATGCTTTACCTTTTTATTATGGTGGAGGCGAGGAGAGATGCTGCTTCGCACCATACCTGCTCGATGACCGTTCGCATTGCTCACGGTGCCCGTCTGCGCACCAACTTTGCTAAAAAAGATTATCAATCGTTTCCTTTAGATTACATTTTTTCAGTTTTATACTGAAGCGGGGAGAGTCCTGTTTCGCGCTTGAATACATTGGAAAAATAACCGGTGCTTGAATATGACATCTTTTTGCTTATTTCTGTAACACTCATTCCCGATTTAAGATATTCTATTGCTCGGATAATACGGAGCCTGTTGTAGTGTTCTGCTACTCCGCAACCGGCGTATGCCTTAAAAGTTTTTTTGAGATTACTTGAACTAAGACAACAAAGAGATGAAATTTCATCAACAGATAGGTTTTCATCAATGTGACTACTCATAACTTCAATTATTTTTTTGTAATTATAAGCACCGATACTGTAAGATTCCTTTTTGCTTGGCGAAATTTCTGCAAGGATCGAAAGAAGTAGTATTTCAAGTTTTAAAAGAGACAGATTTTCGTCAATTGTGTTTTTCGTTGAAGCTTTGACAGGAATATTTCGGCAATCAAAGGAAGATGTAATCTGATTAAACACATCAAAAAGCATTTGCTCAAGATACAGATTTAACTCGAAGACACCATTTCCTAGTGGGTTGATCAAGTCCCCACCTGCAGAAAAGGATATTATGACAAGTTCGGCTTTTTGTCCTTTTTTACATTTCAACCTGTGGAATTCCATCGGTTTATGAAAAACAGCATGACCTGCACTTAATTCATATATTTTGTCGTCTTCAGATATGGTTGTACTGCCCGACTTTGCGTAAATCATCTCCCAGAAATCGTGCATTTCCCCGTCAAAACAGAAATTCTCATGAGCATTTCTGATAAAAGCACTGTTGATTGAATTTATTCTGAAATCTCTCAAAGGATTATATAATTCCATAATACCTCCCGAAAAGTAATCAAAATTACAAATTTAATGTTCAAAACTGTATTGAATTGTTGTTTTGTATAGCTATAATTAAAGTGTAATACATAATTTTGAAAATGTAAACACTTTTTTTGATAGGAGTGATTCTAAATGAAAGACATAACATTGGTTGTAATGGCGGCAGGTATGGGCAGCAGATTCGGCGGTCTCAAGCAGGCCGAATCCATAACGAGTGATGGGAAAGCAATTATTGACTTTACCGTGTTTGATGCAAAAAAAGCAGGATTTACAAAAGTTGTTTTCATTATTCGTGATGATATGGCTGAAGACTTTAAGGAACTTGTTGGTAATCGTATTGAAAAAACAATTAAGGTTGAATATGTATATCAGGATATGAAGGACATTCCACAGGGACGAAAGAAACCTTTTGGAACCAGTCAGGCAATTCTTTGTTGCAAGGGAACCGTCAATGAACCCTTTGCAATTGTTAATGCAGACGATTACTATGGGGCAAATGCCTTTTATGAAATTGCACAGCATCTAAGAAATGCAGAGAATGGCGACTTTGCGATGGTTGCTTATGAACTTGGAAACACGGTAAGCCCTAATGGTACCGTTTCAAGAGGTGTTTGTGAGGTTAAGAACGATAAGTTAGAGACGGTTAAAGAAGTACTTAAAATTTACAGCGATATGACATATGATAAAGAAGTCGGAAAGGGTACATTTTCTCCTGATACTCTTGTATCAATGAACCTCTGGGGAGTAACTCCTTTCGTTTTTGAAACTCTTGAAAAGCAGTATAAGGAATTTCTAACAAATGCAAATATTCAAAAGGATGAATTCCAGATTCCTGTTTCAATCGGAAGAATGGTAACAGACGGTCTTGTAACAGTCAAGGTTTATAGAAACAAGGATAAATGGTACGGCATTACTTATAGAGAGGATTTGCCCGAACTTAAAAAAGTAATTAAGCGATATATCAATGAAGGCTTGTATGAAGGGATATAATGCCGAAAATATCATTTTGCCGCACATAAAATCATTATGAACAAAGGGAGTGTCTAATTTGAAAACATTGAAAGTACTTTTAGTTGGAGCAGGTAACCGTGGTCAAAGTTACACAAACCTGATGACAGATGATAGGTTTAAGGTTGTAGGTGTATCAGAACCCTCTGAAAAATTCAGGAATTATATAAAAGAAAAGCATGGTATTTCTGACAGTATGTGTTTCGGCACATGGGAGCCGCTTCTCGAAAAGGAAAAATGTGCAGATATCGTAATCATATCCACTATGGACAGGTTTCATTATGAACCTTGTATTAAGGCGATTGAAAAAGGCTATGACATACTTCTTGAAAAGCCAATCTCTCCGGATTTTAGGGAGTGTGTATCTATTTCCAACGCAGCAAAGAAAAATGGAACAAAGATTCTTGTTTGCCATGTTCTTCGCTATACACCGTTCTTTATGAAAATAAAGGAAATGATTGACAATAAAAAACTTGGCAAGGTTTTATCAATTCATCACTCCGAATGTGTGGGCAATATACATCAAAGTCACAGTTTTGTAAGAGGTAACTGGGGCAATAGCGATAGAAGTTCACCAATGATACTTCAAAAAAGTTGTCACGATATGGATATTATACAGTGGCTTATGGGAAGTAGTTGCAAAAATGTACATTCTTTCGGAGCGCTTACCTATTTTACGAGGGAAAATGCACCAAAGGGAGCTCCCGACTATTGCAATAAAACCTGTCCCGTTTTTGATAACTGCTATTATAATGCGGTAAAACTCTATCTTGAAGATGATAAAAATTTGTGGTTTCGTGAAGTTGCTACTAAGAAGACTGTTCCAACAAACGAAGAAGTTAAAGAAGCTTTGAAAAACACCCAATATGGAAAATGTGTTTACAAATGTGACAATAATGTGGTTGACCATCAGGTTGTAAACCTTGAATTTGAAAACGGAGGTGTTGCCTCTTTCAATATGTGTGCGTTTAATCAGGGAGGAAGATATATCCGCATCATGGGTACAGATGGTGAACTGTATGGTAATATGGAAGCAGGCACGATAGAGTACTATTCTTTTGCCACAAGGACTAAGGAAATGATTAACGCCACCAATCAACCCGTAGACGGTTCAGCCGCAGGCGGACATGGCGGTGGGGATAGCGGTATTATCAATTCCCTTTATGACTACATAGCAAACGAATGTCCAAAAGACAATCTTAGTGAAATTGAAATTTCAACAAAGAATCATCTTATTGCTTTCGCAGCGGAGAAATCCAGAGTGGAGAATAAAATTGTGAACTTAGAAGAATTCCAAAACGAACTTGGGCTTAAATAAACAGAAAGAGGAGTATATATAAATGAGTATTTATACAAAAGAACATAACGCCTTCAAAAACTTTAATATAGAAGGGGAAGTTTTAAATCTCGCTCCTTACGGAGAAGGTCATATTAATTCCACTTTCCTTGTGGAAACTACAAAAAAGAAATATATATTGCAGAGAATAAACACAATTGTTTTTAAGAAGCCTGAAAATGTAATGAGTAATATTATTCTCGTTACTGAATTTGTAAGAAACAAGGGTACTTTGACACTCACTGTCATAAAAACAAATGACGGAGAATCAATGTTGAGAACAGAGGACGGATGTTACCGTGTATATGATTTTATTGATGATTCTCTGACATTGCAAAGAGCAGAAACCAGAGAGGATTTCCATAACTCAGGATACTCTTTCGGAGAGTTTCAGAACGCACTCTCTGACTTTGATGCGAGCGTTCTTTTTGAAACAATAGAACGCTTTCACGATACACCCAACCGATATGAAAATTTTCTTACAGCAGTGAAAAACAATAAATCGGGTCGTCTTGATACCTGCCGTGAAGAAGTAAAGTTTGTTACAGACCGTGCTGATACATACGGCGAGATTGTAAATGGGTTAAACGAGAAAACAATTCCCCTTCGAGTAACACATAATGATACAAAACTTAACAATATTCTTATGGACCCTGTTACAAGAAAAGGTAAAGCAGTAATTGACCTTGATACGGTAATGCCCGGCTCAATGCTCTATGATTTCGGTGATTCAATACGCTTTGGTGCAAGTACAGCAGCGGAGGATGAAAAAGACCTTTCAAAAGTGCATTTTGATATCGAACTTTTTAAGGCTTATGCAGACGGCTTTTGCAGTGCTGTGAAAGACAGCATAACATCTAAGGAAAGAGAGCTTCTTCCGTACAGTGCATATCTTATGACTATGGAATGCGG
The DNA here is from genome assembly GCA_017411435.1 of Clostridia bacterium. GTDB lineage: Bacteria > Bacillota > Clostridia > UMGS1883 > UMGS1883 > UMGS1883. Next base: position 1,370 of record JAFQQD010000031.1, on the reverse strand, counting down.
TATGAGATTTCTTGCAGATTATATTGACGGTGACACATATTTTGCGACAAAATATCCCGAGCACAATCTTGTAAGATGCCGCACTCAGTTTGCACTTGCTTATGAGATGGAGCAGAAAATGGACGAAATGAAAAAAATCGTAGACGAAATATTTTTATCATAAAATGATTGCTTTAATTTAGCGGAGGAATAATAATGAAAATTTTAGTTACAGGCGGTGCCGGATATATAGGCAGTCATACCTGCGTTGAACTTCTTAATGCAGGGCATGATATCGTAATGGTTGATAATCTTTCCAACTCAAGCGAAAAATCAATAGACAGAGTTAAGGAAATCACGAGAAAAGACTTTGAATTCTATAAGTGTGACATACTCGATTATGATGGACTTACAAAAGTTTTTGATGAGAATAAATTTGACTCTGTAATTCATTTTGCGGGGTTTAAGGCGGTAGGAGAATCCTGCGAGAAACCTATTGAGTATTATCATAATAATATGACAGGGACATTTATCCTTTTGAGAGTTATGAAAGAACACGGTGTCAAGAACATTGTATTCTCATCATCAGCAACAGTTTACGGTATTCCCGAATCAGTTCCGATAAAAGAGGACGCTCCTCTTTTCGCAATAAACCCATACGGTTCAACAAAGCTTATGTTGGAGCGGGCTTTGAGCGATGTTCAGTCTGCCGACAAGGAAATGAGCGTAGTACTTCTTCGCTACTTCAACCCCATCGGTGCACACGAAAGCGGAATGATAGGGGAGGACCCCAACGGTATTCCAAATAATCTTCTCCCATATGTAGCACAGGTTGCAGTAGGAAGACTTCCCAAGGTAAATGTTTTCGGCAATAATTACCCGACTCCTGACGGAACGGGAGTGCGTGACTATATCCACATAACAGACCTTGCTCTCGGACATCTCAAAGCCGTAGAGAAAAAGACGGGTGTAAGCGGAGTTCATATCTACAATCTCGGTACAGGCCAGGGTTATAGCGTGCTTGAAATTATAAAGGCATTCGGAAAAGCAGCGGGAAAAGAAATTCCGTACGAAATTGCCCCGAATCGTCCAGGCGATGCTGCAATATGCTATGCCGATGCTACGAAGGCAAAGGAAGAGCTTGGATGGAGAGCCGAGCGTGGCATAGAAAAAATGTGCGCTGATGCTTGGAACTGGCAGAGTAAAAACCCTGATGGATACAGATAAAATCATAAATGTAAAATAATAAGAAGGGCGTGTCTCAATAAGTGATTTTTCACTCAATTGAGGCAACGCCCTCTTTTTCTGCCCAAAATGTGGATAAGTTTTAGAAATTTCATTAATTCTTGGTACACAAAATAAAGCTCGTTGTTTTACGAACTATTTGATTT
>JAFQQD010000030.1 GCA_017411435.1 Clostridia bacterium | reverse complement strand
GCCTGCGATAGCAGTGAGGATTGAATAAAGAATGGTTGTGCCGTAAGTAGAAATAAATTCCTGTAAGAATAGTTCCATAATATATCCTCCATTATTTAATAAGTGGCTCCTACATCACCGTGTAAGAGCCACTGTTTTTTGTTTTTACGCTTTTGTGAATGTACCTGCATCTACCCAACCATAGACGGTTGCACCGCTACCAGATACAGCAACTAAATGATAGGGGTGTTTGCTCTTACCGAGCTGATAGATTGCAGTAATTTTGGCTTTACCGCCTTTACAAGCGATAGCCTTAGTAGCACCAGCGCTTGTATAATGTACCTTACCTGTGTAATTTACAATATCTCCAACAGCGGGAGTCCAAGGCTTAGCCACAGTAGTTTGGGCAGTAGAACCCTTCGGAATTTTAATCTTCTGTCCAACAGAAATCTTATTTGGGTTAGAGATGTTATTGTAAGCTGCAAGCTTTTGGTATGTAGTGCCATACTTAGAAGCAATGCCAGACAAAGTATCCCCACTTTTGACAACATAGATTTCATCGGTTGTAACAGGAGTCTGAGTTGCCTTAACCGCCGATACAGTAGAAGCATCTACCCAGCCATATACACCGCTAATAAATGCACCAGCATCATTAACCGCACGGCAGTGATAAGGGTGTTTACCTGTCTTAGAAACAGCAGTAACCTTTGCCTTACTTGCCTTTACAGTAGAGCCAGTAGCACCATCTGCGGAAGTATAGTGCTTACCGCCTGCGAACTGCACAATGTCGCCTGTGTTGAACTTCAATTTGGAAGCAACAGGAGTTGTAGGAGTTACAACAGGAGTGGTAGGTGTGGTCGGAGTAGTTGGAGTCGTGGTCTTGGGAGCGTACTTATCGTAGTACTTCTGACCGAAAGCAGCACGGTTCTTCTGAACAGTAGCACCCTGATCGGCAGGAGCCTCAAACTTGAAGAGAACCACATTAGACGCTTCAAGAACAGAAGTAGCAGCCTTTAGGGTGTTAACAACAGTCTTGAAGGACTCACTTAGTTCTTTCCATAAGAAATCCAACTGCATATCGAAGTCGCCGATAGATTTCTTCTGTGCCTTCGCATAGTCTAACAACTTCTGCTTACGGCTCCAATAAGTCCACTGAGCCAAACCATAGCCTGCGGAGTCTTTGACAAAGTTGGTGTAAGTACCATTGTCAACGGCAGAGGTATAAACTGCGTCCGCATAACCAAGCTTCTTCTCGTAAGTGTTCTGCAAGTTATTAGAACGCAAACCAGACTCTGCATACAGATTACCCATCAAGCCAGCAACACCATAAGCGTTACCAAGCTTAGCGTAGAAGTAATCCCAAATCTTCTTTTCGTCAACAGCATTGCCTGTGCTTGCTGTGCCGGTTACGGCAGGAGCAGGAGCAGTAGCAACTGTCTGAACGAGCTGAAGATCGCAAGCCTTAAAAGGACTCATAATAGCGTGTTTGCCGTCTTCACTCTTATTGACAACAACACGGTCGCCTGCGGCAGAGTAAACAACCCAGTTCTTCTTGAGAACCCAAGAAGGAACTGCTTTACCGCCGTAGTATTTAGTGCCAGTAATTTTTACAACCTTGCCAGCTTCAAAAGCCAATGCGGTTGTGCCGATAACAGGATCGGGAGCAACAACATCAACTTTGATGCCGAGACGAGCATTGATTTCCTTGGCAATCTGGCTGTGCAGATTATATAAATAATCGCCGGGGCAAGACTTGTTAGCAAACCAACGGTGAACTGTCATATTCTGCTTGTCCACCTGACCAATCAAGGTCTTGTCAGCCTCCCATTTCAATTGTTTAATGTTGTTACGCTTACAGATATCGGTGCATAGGTCAATCAGCGCAGCATAGGCTTTAGCGTTGACCTTGTAAGGACTATAAGTATCACTGGCAACCTCAATGGTAATCGCACGGTGGTCATTAGCACCAGAAGAAGAGCACCAAGAACGGTCTTTTTCCTCACAGTACATACCAATCTTACCGTCATAACCGATACCATAGTTAGAAGAAGCCTGACGAGAAGTAGGTGCAAAAACTGCACCAAGCGTTTCTACAGAACACTGACCAACAACACAATGGATTGTGATGGTGTCAATCTCGTGGTTACGATTTTTTGTTCTGTTAGGGGAAATTCGGGTGTAGTCAACAAGAGGGCTATTTGTAAATGCCATTAGTCATCGTCTCCTTTCCCGTTGGATAACTCCTCAAGCATCTCTTTAGGAATTTTGCTGATGTCAGTTGTGTCGATGATTTCGGACTTACGAACCTCGTCGTCCTTCTTAGCAAGAAGTCCACCGACAACATTCATCAAAACATCTTTAAGTGCCATATCGTTACCTCCTTTAATAAAAAAGGCTTAGCCCGAATAGGCTAAGCTTTACCTCGGCAAGATATTTAATAGGTAAACGGTTCTCCAAAGAGTTTCTCGTAGTACCTGTCCATATCTTGTATTAAATGATGTGTGTTTCCATAAGAAGCGTGCGCACGCCATCCACCATAAGACAAGCGAGCCTTTTCAATAGAAATCAAGCCTGCCTTATAGTCTTTAGCATACTTCTTCATCTTGCGCTTCATATTATCTTTACTGCGTTTCCGCACCTTACAAATCACCTTGCCGGTGTCCGTAAGGTATGTATGAAACCCAAGAAAATCAATTCCGTTTCTCAATGGAAATATCTGTGTCTTTTCGTTGAGTTCAAGACCATACTCTGACAGGTAGTCTCGTATAATTACAAGACACTTTTGCAGATGCTTCTTGTCTTTGTGAATAAGATAGAAGTCATCTACATACCTACCATACCCTTTAATGTGCAATTTTTCTTTTACGAGATGGTCTAACCCATTTAATAGAACTAAAGCGTATAATTGACTGCTTTGATATCCAATGGGTAATCCAACACCGTCACTTATGCTAACGGAGTCAATGATTGTGTCGGACAACCATTTAATATCTGTATCAACAAATAGTTTCTTTAACTTTTCCTTTACCGCTTCGTGGTCAATATGAGCGAAGAATTTTCTTATATCACACTTCAAAATCCACCCGTCAGCATAATGACCTTCCTCAACTGACACTAACGGTAAGCCGTTTTCTTTCCTGTATTTTTCAGCCTCTGCTTTGTTGGAAAAGAAGTAGTGCCGTAATTGGCGCTTCAACCTATCCAGACCAAAGCGAGTGCCTTTCCCATATTGTGATGCGAAATTATCATAAATGAGCCTATTGCAGATAGTTGGATAGAGAACATTATCGCAATAAGAATGTTGCACAACTTTATCTTGAAAGGTACTCGACTCAATATCTCGTTCTTTGGGATAGTACACCTTGAACTTAGTCGATTTCCCTGTCGTATATTTCTTGTACCTCAGCTCGTCTGACAAACGCACACATTCGCTTAACATATTTATTTCAAATCTGTTAGCGGACGGATTATTTAACTTCCTATGTCGAGCACTATAGAATGCTCGTTTTATATTTGAAAAGTTATAAATACTATCGTACATTCATATACCCCTTTAATTCCTCGCTGTGTATAGCCGGCATACCTTTGATGCCAGACATCAGCGGTCTTGTATTTATCCGCAAACGCAACCAAATAAGGTTGCATATTAAAAAAGCAACCGAAAACGGTTGCACTTTGGAATGACACTTTGGTTGCACTTTTGGATGGGATATGCTTTCCTTTGGTAGTGAAGATATTGTTTTCAGCCTAAAGCTTACTAAGTCTAATCAAATCACCGAAGCCGGACGGACACCGATAATACCGTGATACGCATTGGCGTTGTTGTCATTACCGTCACGATCTACATACCGAGCGTTGTACGCATTGTCGGCATTGGGAGAACGAAGCCACAAAATAAACAAAGCATACCCCAAAATATATCAAAAAGACGACCTTTTTGAATCGGCGTTTTTCCACGCCAAGATCATCTTCTTAACCTCCATAACTTGTCTTACCCAATATTCACAACTCTTGTCATTGATGTAATTCTCGTCGAGAGATAGTTCTATGTATAACAAAAGCACATCACAATGATAGACTGCTTCTGACTGGCAGAGCTGTCTTTCCTCAAACTGAGACTTGATGTTCGTGTTTAGGTAGTTTGCTTTTAACAACAGTTTATATATCTCAATAACTGTCTTCTGCATTGGGTCAACAAGTGTAAAACGCGCTTTCTTTGGATAACGATCTGCGTTATTGGAAATCTTCATTGTGTGCTTAATCAGTCTTTTTGCAAGCACAATAACTTTCAAATCGTCATTCTTCTTAAAAATATCACTCATTTGCCACACTCCTTAAAGCGCCAATTATAGTGTGGTTTCTCTTCGTCAAATAGCCAGTACCTAAGCCAGTCGTCCAAAAAGATAGCCAAAGCCGTTAAAAAGTACCAAGCGACAGCAAATGGTAAGCAAACTTGACCAAGAATATTGAATGGTGAATTAGAGTAATCCCATACATCTAAACCGAGCCACAGGTTCAACACGCAACCAAAAATAAACTCAAGAGTTAAAATGATTGCTGTGCCGATTGCACACTGTTTCCAGATAGATGTGTCCCAAGATAGAAACTCATTTATCCAGCCGACAAGCACGAAGCATAGTCCGCCTAAGATAAACATAGACCAATGGGTAGGATGACTACCCATCAGCTTACGCCATAGTACTTCAATGGTGATATAGATTGTGCCACCGACTACAAATAATAGTAGGTGTTTAATCAGTTTCTTCAACAGCCTCACCCTCAGCACTCATAGTTTCGATCATACCGATTAAAACATCAGAACAGTATTCAGCAGGAATAGGATCTCCGTACTTCACTGCACCGACTTCGGCAATAGTCTTCATCGACAGAACCCAGTTTTTAAGACTGTTGTAATACGATGTGTGATAAGTCTTAAAAGCGGTAGCGGTTTCTGTAATCTTCAAAATGTCTTCAACGCTGTAGTATGTACACAGCTCGTTAGAAGCGTGGTATGGGATTAAAGTTTCCCCACTCGCAATAAGAGTAGAGAGAGTTAAGAGATTTAATTGGTCTTCAATCTCTAAAGCAAAATGACGCACCAAGCCGTCAGACATCTGCACATCTACACCAGCATAAATGGTGTTCTGGCAATCGTCGCTCAGCTTAGCCAAGCAGCGTGTCTTAACTTCGGCAAGAGTTGCATCTTCGGGGATTTCGTCGGGTTCAGTTTCTTCGTCCTTCCATTCGACCTCGCCCTCGTCTGGCACTTCTGCACCAAGATTTAGAAGAACCTTGAGTTCCTCATATTCGTCGGCAGTAATGTCAGCAACTGAAATCTCTGTAAATGTTTCGCCGGAGAACTCCTTTGCACCAGCAATATGTAACACAGTTGACATATCGGATGAAAGTACGCCCATTGCTTCTTTGATATCACAACGAACAACATTACCTCTCTTATCCTGTTTTACCCAAACAGGCGCTTCAACAGCGTCAATAATATTGCCGTCTGATATAAACTTGTAATAGTTCATCCAGTCACCTCATTTCCGAATAAGCTGTGATATAGTTTGTCCATAGAATACAAAGTCCTGTAAGCATCAAGACCTATCGTATGGCTTTTCCAAGACTCATACGATGCTCGTATATCAGACATTTCTAATGTCCCAGCATCCAATTTTCGTTTTAGTTTCTTCATTTTGCGACGCATACGAACTACGCTTTTGTGCCATATTCGTTTTACGATATACCCAGACTCAGTAAGCCTAAACATAATTTTGAGCCACTGAAACTCTCGTCGCAATGGGGTAATGCGTGTTTTCTTTAGATTAAGCTTCAGACCAAGTTCTTCACATTTGTGCTGAATTTTAATCAAACAAGACTTGAGATACTCCTTATCGTGATGAATAAGATAACCATCGTCCATATATCTTCCATAGCAATGAATACCCAAATCTTCCTTTATATAATGGTCAAGCTCATTTGCCGCAGCCAACGCAAGAATTTGCGATATTTGACTGCCAAGCCCAAGACCCACATCACCAAACATCTTGATGAAGTGCATTAGAAGATTGATAAGTCTTTCATCTGTATATTCTCGTCTTATAATCTTCTCTAACAGCTCGTGAGAGATGCTATCAAAATAGCTTGAAAAATCAAACAGCAATACATAACCATCATTTCCGTAGTGTCTATAATGCCATCGTATATGCCGGTCAATCCTCTTC
>JAFQQD010000029.1 GCA_017411435.1 Clostridia bacterium | reverse complement strand
GATGGATGAGAAGGAAGCGCTTCGTCTTTCCTCAGCCTTCGGCGGCGGAATGGGAAGACTGCGTGAAGTCTGCGGTGCGGTAAGCGGAATGTTTATGGTGCTTGGCGCACTGTACGGATATGATGATGCAAAAAATGACGAAGCGAAAAAAATCCTCTATACAAGAGTGCAGAATTTCGCAGATGAATTTAAGCGCGAGTACGGCACAATCATCTGCCGTGAACTTTTAGGCGTTGAAGGGGCACAGAAACCTACCCCCACTCCCCGAAATCCTGAATTTTACGAAAAAAGACCGTGCACGGCATTTGTTGTAAGCGCTGCTCGCATAATGAGTGAATTTATCGAAGAAAACAAATAATAAAAAGAGGAAGTTTCAAAAGAAACTTCCTCTTTTTTTACTCCGTCCGTTAAGGACGGAAGAAAGTAGTGCAGAGTGTGCAAACTGAGCCGAAGGGTTATCCGAAGCTGTACGATTGTACAGCGAGAGGCGAAGTTTGCGCAGAACAAAACGCATAGAAATGAAATTCGCTTGCGAATTTCTACCATAAACAATCAAAGGGAATTGACAAATATCTTGATAAAAGCATATCAATGATTTTTTCGCGTTTTGTGGTCTGTGCTGCTTTACTCCGTCCGTTAAAAGTCATCCTCCGGAAAACTGCCGTTCAAGAACCATTCAGGAACAAATCCGCTTGGATAAATTTCCCTCTCTTCGTCTTCTACAACCCTGGCTTCTGCGACTGCAAGCGGCGGAAGTGCACTCCTGGGCACGACATAGGTTATATAGCACATTTCTTCATTCATTTTTACCACCTCGCCTTATATATATGAAGAAAATCACTTAAATATTGCCTTTTTGTGAAAATGGGTGTATAATAGACTGATGAATGTATGCGAAAGGTTTTGAGTATATATGTTAAATAAGATAAAAAATGAAGCAAAAGAGGCTGCTGAAAAGCTCATTCTTGCGGCAAATCTTAAAAAGGGCGATATTTTAGTTGTAGGTTGTTCTTCCAGCGAGGTTTGTGGCGACAAAATCGGCACAAACAGCAGCGAGGAAGTAGGCAAAACCCTTTTTAATGCGATAAACGAAGCTCTTTTGGAAAAAGGAATATTCCTTGCGGCACAGTGTTGCGAGCATCTTAACCGCGCCGTGGTAATTGAAAGAGAGTGCCTCGAAAAATATAATCTCGAAGAGGTTTGTGTTATCCCTCAGCCAAAGGCAGGCGGCTCGTTTGCAACAGCGGCTTACAAGGGTTTTGCAAATCCTGTTGTGGTTGAGGAAATAAAGGCACACGCAGGAATCGACATCGGCGGCACACTTATCGGGATGCATCTTAAAAGAGTATGCGTTCCCGTACGCCTCGATATAAAGAAAATCGGTGAGGCAAACATCATCTGCGCAAAGACGCGTCCGCGTCTTATAGGCGGAGAAAGAGCCGTTTATAATATGGTTGAAGAAGTTTCCCGTTAACAATCATCAACTGTCATTCTGAGGGAGTAAAGCGACCGAAGAATCTTTGAAACCCTTTGCTTCGCTCACAATGACAATTTTTCAAGGAGTTTAACTTATGGTTAAAGAGAAAAAGGCACCATCCTTTTTAATGAATGTAATAACGATTATTTTTGCGCAGATTGCCGTTAAACTGCTGGGATTCGTGTACAGAATGGTTATCACCAATATTGACGGGTTTGGTGATATGGGTAACGGATACTACAACTTTGGTTACCAGATTTACACGCTTCTTCTTGCGATAAGTTCTATCGGTATTCCCAACGCCATTTCAAAGCTTGTGTCGGAACGCTGTGCGCTTGATGATTTCCGCGGTGCGATGCGTATTTTCCGTGTGGCACTTGTGCTTTTCCTTTGCGTTGGCGGATTTTTTGCCGTTGCAATGTTTTTCGGTGCAGAGTTTATTGCGACAACTATTCTTGATGCACCGCTTGCAGTATATACGATAAAGGTACTCTCCCCTGCGCTTATATTTGTATCGGTTTCATCTGTTATCCGCGGATTTTTTGCAGGTCAGCAGAATATGAAAGCGACCAACACAAGTCAGGTTTTAGAGCAGTTCTTAAAAAGTTTATCTACAATATTAATCGTACTTGCAATGGTCGGCTCTAAGCCCGAATACATGGCGGCAGGTGCGACACTTGCGACAACGATTTCTACTTTCCTGAGTCTTTGTTATCTTTTCATTTTCTACAGCGCAAACAAAAAGACTTTGAAAGAAAAGGTTAAAAAAGCTCCCGCAGTTAAAATCGAGGGCAATTTCGGCAAAATCGCGAAAATGATTCTTGCGGTTTCTATCCCGATTTCTCTTGGCGCGATTGTGGCATCGCTTAATCGTGTAGTTGATATTGTGACGGTCGTGCGTGGGGTTAAAATTGCGCTGGCTGATAAATTCCCCGATGTTGTAACCCTCGGTGATGAAGCCGTAAGACTCAGCGGAATACTCAGCAAGACCGATGTTCTTGTTAATTTACCTCTTGCGATAAACACTGCGTTTTCAACGGTTCTTGTTCCAACTGTTGCAGGCGCGCTTGCAGTAAAAAACTTTGATACAGCAAGGGAGAAAATTTCTTTTTCTCTTCTCATATCAATTATAATTGCGCTTCCGTGCAGCATTGGATATATGGTGCTTTCGGGCCCCATATTAAAACTCATCTACCCCAATGCAAGTGAAGGAGCACTTATTTTCACACTTGTTGCGCCGACAGTTTTCTTCTCGGCGATGAGTCAGACTATTTACGGTGCTCTTCAGGGTATGGGAAAAATTTATGTTCCTGCACTGAGCGTGCTTCTCGGGGGAATAGTAAAGGTTATTTGTAATCTCGTCCTTATTCCCATCCCTGCTATAAACATTTACGGTGCACCGATTGGCAGCATTTTCTGTCAAGCGATTGCATTTTTCGTAAGTTTTAGCGTTTTAAGGAAAAACCTCGATGTCAGACTTCCTTTCGGCAGGTATTTTGCCCGTCCGTTTGCGGCAGCGATATGTATGGCAGTGGCGGTATGGGGAATATATACGCTTTCAAGCGGGCTTGGAAACACAGCGGCAACATTTATTTCCATTGTTTCAGGCTCTGCGGTTTATCTGGGGCTTATTGCCGCCTTTAAGGTTTTCAGCCGCGATGAAATCAGGCAGATACCCTTTGTTAAAAAATTTATGAAATAATTACCAAAAAGAAATTCTTTGAAATATAAGAATTTCTTTTTTTATTGGGGAAAATAAAAATACAAATCGTGTTTTTAATCGAAAGGATGATATAAATGAAAGCATTAAAGATTTTTCTCATAGCACTTGCTTTTATATCTGTTTATCTTCTGCGTCTTGCGGTAATCGGATTTTCCGGAGGCGCGAGCATTACGGGGGCGCTGATATAATGGTAACCAAAAAAGAATATTCAAGAATTGTTGATAAACATTCGGGAAAATCTCCGCTTTTCAAAGATACAGTCCGTGCATTCTTCGTGGGCGGGTTTATCTGCTTAATCGGTCAGGCATTGCGCGAATTTTACGGAAATCTCGGACTTAATAAGGAGCTTACCGGCACAGCAGTTTGTATCAGTCTGATTTTTATTGCATCTCTTTTAACTGCACTGGGTGTGTTCGACAAAATAGGAAAATTCGCAGGGGCAGGAACGCTTATCCCCATAACGGGGTTTTCAAATGCTGTCACTTCCCCGGCGATGGAATTTAAGTCGGAAGGATTTATCGCAGGGCTGGGAGCAAAAATTTTCACTGTTGCCGGTCCCGTCATAGTATACGGAACTGCGTCAAGTGTAATTGCCGGAATTATCTATTTTGTTTTCATGAGGTGAATTATGAAAAGAGGAACATTTATATTTGAAGAAAAACCGTCTGTGCTTTCCTTTTCGGCAGTTGTCGGCAAAAAGGAAGGCGAGGGACCGCTAGGGAAATTTTTTGACGAGGTTGAGAAGGATTCCTATTTCGGTCAGGAGTCGTGGGAAAAGGCGGAAAGCGAAAATCTCAGACGCAGTGTCGCGCGCACTCTTAAAAAAGGGAGCTTCTGTGCAGACGACATCGATTTTGTAATTTCGGGCGACCTTCTTAATCAGTGTATATCCTCGGGATATGCACTTCGAAGTCTTGGGATTCCTTTTTTCGGAGTATACGGTGCGTGTTCAACTATGGCGGAAAGCATGGTCCTTGGCGCGACAATGATTTCGGGCGGATTTGCAAAGCGTGTTCTTTGTGCGACAAGCAGTAATTTCTGCAGTGCTGAAAAGCAGTTCCGCACACCGCTTGAATACGGCGGTCAGCGCACTCCCAACGCGCAATGGACTGTTACGGGCAGCGGAAGTGTCGTTCTTGGAAATGGTGACGGACCCTTTATAGATTCTGCCACCTGCGGAAGAATTATTGATCTGGGCGTTTGTGATATCGCCAACATGGGCGCGGCCATGGCGCCTGCATTTGTGGACAGTATTATCCGTCATCTTAAGGCAACAGGGACGGATGTTTCTGACTACGACCTCATCTTGTCGGGCGATTTAGGGCTTGTTGGAAAAAATATCGCCATCGAGCTTTTTGAAAAAGAAGCTCTTTCCCCGGGAGACCGCTACAACGACTGCGGTGCGATGATTTTTGACAACAAAGCTCAGGACACACACGCCGGCGGAAGCGGGTGCGGATGTGCGGCATCGGTGCTTTGCGGATATATTCTTCCCAAAATGCGAGAGGGCAAGCTTAAAAGAGTGCTTCTGGGGGCAACAGGTGCGCTTATGAGTCCGACCTCAACAATGCAGGGGGAAAGTATTCCGTCAATTTCGCACATTGTTTCACTTCAAGCATAAAAGTGCCTCAGGACAAATAACATATAAAAAGAGGTGTTTTATATGAGAAAAAGCATCATAAATTATGCGTGGATAGCGGCAGCTGTTTTGTTGCCGCTGATTCTTTTTCTCCAGCTTGCCTTTGCTGAGGAGGAAAAGTCGGTATATATAACTTTTGATGACGGGCCGACACTTAATACCCCGAAAATAATAGAAACACTTGAAAAGTATGACGCCAAAGCAACATTTTTTGTGCTTGAGGAAAGAATAGTTATGTATCCTGATTTCATAAAGCAGATTTATCACTCAAAAAATGCACTTGGTCTTCACGGTGTTAGCCACAGCGAGGCGATATACTCTTCTCCCACAGCGCCACTTGAGGAAATGAGGAAAACGGAAAAAGCCCTCAAAACCGTTCTTGGAAGGGGCAGTAAGCTTGTAAGGGTACCGTTTGGCTCAAGCTACCGCCTGAGTCGTGAAATGGCGAAAAACCTATCTCTTGACGGCTACATAATATGGGACTGGAATGTTGACCCCCGTGACAGTGTAGGCACAATCATCCCGGAAAAGGTAATGAAAAACCTTAAACGCGACCTTGCCCGGTGCAAAGAAACGCCCGTGATACTTCTTCACGACAGAAAAAGCACGGCAGAGCTTTTACCGATGATGCTTGAATACCTCAAAAGCGAGGGCTATAAAATGCTGCCGCTTAGTGAAATCGAAACACCGGTAAGTCATCTGCACTAAATTTATTTTTTTGTATTGACAAACAAAGTTTACTGTGATATTATGCTATTTGGCATATTATCCCGTTGCTATGGATTATGGTTTCTCCAACCTTTTCCTTGGCTTCACCAACACTTGGTTAGGGAGGTTTTGCCGTAAAATATTTTTAAGGAGGTTTCTTTATTATGTTAAAGGAAAAGAAACAGAGCATTATTGACCAGTACAAACTTCACGAGGGCGACACAGGTTCTCCTGAGGTACAGATTGCTATTCTTACAGAAAGAATCAATCACCTCAACGAGCATCTTAAGGTTTACAAGAAGGACCATCATTCAAGACGCGGTCTTCTTAAGATGGTTGGTCAGAGAAGAGGTCTTCTCAACTACCTTACAAAGGTTGACATCAACCGTTACCGTGCAATCGTTGAAAAGCTCGGTCTCAGAAAGTAATCAAAGCTCGTAGGGGAAGATTTTTCTTCCCCTACATTAAAGTCAGGGGTTTTTCCTGACTTTTTCACGATTAGTGGAAAAAGAAGAATATGAGAGGGTGTTGGGTTAGCACTTAAGAAAGAGGGACGAGCTATGCTCCTTCAGTTTTCTTAAGTGATAAACAACTACCCTTTCAAGAAAATAAAATTTGGAGGTATAGTTATGTTTAAGACTTTTGAAACAGAGTTCTGCGGCAGAAAGCTTGTTGTAGAAACAGGTAAAATGGCACAGCTCGCAGGCGGAAGCTGTCTTGTTCGTTACGGCGAAACAGTTGTACACGCAACAGCAACCGCATCAGCAAAGCCCAGAGAAGGCGTTGATTTCTTCCCTCTGGCAGTAGATTATGAAGAAAAGCTTTACGCTGTTGGTAAAATCCCCGGCAGCTTCTTAAAGAGAGAGGGCCGTCCTACTGAAAAGGCGATTCTGGCTTCAAGATGTATCGACCGTCCCATCCGTCCTCTTTTCCCCAAGGACCTTCGTAACGATGTTGCAGTTGTTACAACAGTTATGAGTGTTGAGCCTGACAACGACCCCGTTGTTACTGCTATGATAGGTGCATCTATTGCAATTTCTATCTCTTCTGTTCCTTTTGCAGGTCCTATCGCAGGAGCAACAGTTGGTCTTGTTGACGGCAAGGTTGTTGTTAACCCCACTAAAGCTGAGCGCGATAAGAGTGAAATGTTCCTCACAATCGCAGGCACAAAAGAAAAGGTTAACATGATTGAAGCAGGTGCTAATCAGGTTCCCGAAGATTTAGTATTTGAAGGTATTATGGCTGCACACGCTGAGATTTCTAAGATGTGTGAATTCATCGAAGGAATTCAGGCAGAAATCGGCAAACCCAAGTTCGATTATGAGCATATGGAAGTTCCCGAAGAGGTTTACGAAGCAGTAAAGGAAATTGCAATCGAAAAGGTTCGCGCAGCACTTGACACAGACGACAAGAATGTCCGTGAAGAAAACCTTAAGGAAGTTTACAGCTTTGTTTATGAGGCACTTGCTGAGCGCTTCCCCGAAATGGAAAGCGTTATTGACGAAGCTATCTATAAATTGCAGAAGTATGTTGTACGCCGCTGGATTCTTGACGATGGCAAGCGTGTTGACGGCCGTGGTCTTAACGACATCCGTCCCCTTGCATCTGAGGTAGGCATCCTTCCCCGTACACACGGCAGCGGTATGTTCACACGCGGACAGACACAGGTTCTTACAACCTGTACTCTAGGCATGGTTTCCGAGGAACAGCTTCTTGACGGTATCGATGATGAGGAAACAAAGCGTTATATGCATCACTACAACTTCCCGTCATACTCCGTTGGCGAAACAAGAGCAAGCCGCGGTCCCGGAAGACGCGAAATCGGTCACGGTGCACTTGCTGAAAAGGCGCTCGTTCCCGTTATCCCCTCAACAGAAGAATTCCCCTACACACTCCGCCTTGTATCTGAAGTTCTTTCTTCCAACGGCTCTACTTCACAGGGTAGTATCTGTGGTAGCACACTTGCACTTATGGATGCAGGCGTTCCGATTAAGGCACCCGTTGCAGGTATCTCCTGCGGTCTTGTAACAGAGGGTGACAGATACATCACTATGGTTGATATCCAGGGACTTGAAGACTTCTTCGGCGATATGGACTTCAAGGTAGCAGGTACAAAAACAGGTATCACTGCTATTCAGGTTGATATCAAGATTGACGGTCTTAAGCCTGAAATCATCCGCGAAGCACTTGAAAAGACTAAGGAAGCTCGCTTTAAGATTCTTGACGAATGTATGCTTCCCTGCATTAGTGAGCCGCGCGAAAGACTTTCAAAATACGCTCCCAAGATTGTTTCTACCACTATTGACCCCGAAAAGATTCGTGAAGTTATCGGCAGCGGCGGTAAGGTAATCCAGAAGATTGTTGCTGAAACAGGCGTTAAGATTGATATTGAGGATAATGGTACAGTATTCTTTGCCGCAACTGACGATGAAGCAATCGAGCGTGCATTCAGAATCGTTCGCGGTATCGCAGGCGACATCGAAATCGGCGATATCTTCAGCGCAACTGTAACAAAGATTATGGATTTTGGTGCATTTGTTGAATATCTTCCCGGTAAGGAAGGTCTTGTTCACATCAGCAAGCTTGATACAAAGCGCGTTGAAAAGGTTTCTGATGTTGTCAGCGTAGGCGATAAAATCAATGTTATGCTTATAGAAATTGACCGTATGGGACGCTACAATTTCTCTCGCAAGGACACAATGATTATTCCTGAAGAAGAATAAAAAAAAGAAGCGTCTGCCTTGTGGACGCTTCTTTTTCATTTTGAAACGACATATCTTTTATTAAAAGGAGATTTTGCTATGAATATAGTTGTTCTTGCAGGTGGATTGAGCACCGAGCGTAATGTTTCCCTGACAACAGGTGCCAAGGTTCAGAATGCGCTTATAGAAAACGGACATCACGCAATTTTAGCCGATGTTTTTATGGGTTATAAATTAGATGGCACCGTTGAAGACGAATTCAAAAACGCAACCAGACGCGCGCAGGTTGAAAAAGTAAGCGAGATTGTTCCCGATCTGGAAAAAATCAAGAAAGCGCGCGGGACAAATCCGGATGTTTTCTTCGGCGAAAATATAATTGAGCTTTGCTCGTATGCCGATGTTGTTTATATGGCTCTTCACGGTGAAAACGGTGAAAACGGCAGACTTCAGGCGGCATTTGACCTTCTCGGCATAAAATATACAGGCAGCGGATACCTCGGCTGCGCCGTAAGCATGCACAAAAACCTTACAAAACAGATGTTTAAGGCGTTTGGTGTGCCTACTCCTGAGGGCAGAATGATTACAAAAGGTGAAAAAGCTTCCTTCTCGGATTTCGGTGGGGGAAAAGTTGTTGTTAAAACCTGCTGCGGAGGAAGCTCAATCGGTGTTTATATAGTTGATAACGAAAAAGATTTTGACAAAGCTTTAGAGGAAGCATTTTCTCTTGAGGATGAGGTTTTGGTAGAAGAATTCATCAGCGGACGCGAATTTTCCGTAGGAGTTCTCGGCGAAACTGCTCTTCCCGCGATAGAAATCATCCCCAAGGAAGGCTTTTACGATTATAAGAACAAATATCAGGCAGACGCAACAATAGAAATCTGCCCGGCTGAAATTACAAAAGAACAGTCAGACAAAATGCTCTCGGCGGCGTTAAAAGCCTTTAAGACACTCGGTCTTAAAGGATATGCGCGTATGGACTTTTTGCTTGACAAAAACGATAACATATACTGTCTTGAGGCAAATTCACTTCCCGGAATGACCCCGACAAGCCTTCTTCCGCAGGAAGCGGCAGCAGTGGGTATTTCCTACAACGAACTTTGTGAGAAGATAATTGAGCTCTCTTAAGGAGTGTTTTTTATGGCTACAAAAATAGATTTCACAATACGCGAAATAATGTGCGCTACGGGTGGCTCTTTTACGGGGGACTGCTCTCTTCTGGATGAATGTATAACAACCACCGTAATTGATAGCCGCAAGGCTGAGGCAGGAAGTCTTTTTATCGCTATCAAAGGCGAAAAGGTTGACGGCTACGACTATATTCCTGCGGCGGTTGAAAACGGTGCATTATGCGCAGTTACAAGCCATGCATGCGAGGGTTATCCCTGTATTGTGGTAAACGACAGCGTGGAAGCGTTTCAGCGCATCGCACGCGAATACCGTAAAAAGCTGAATATAACCGTTTTAGGTATAACGGGAAGTGTCGGCAAAACCACGACAAAGGAAATTGTGGCCTCTGTTCTGGAGCAGAAATACAATGTTGTTAAAACCGAAGGCAATTTTAACAACGGACTTGGTCTTCCGCTTACAATTATGGCTATCCGTCCCGATACAGAAATTGCAGTTGTTGAGATGGGTATGAATCATTTCGGCGAGATGAGTCTCCTTTCCTCGATTGCTATACCGACAATGTGCATTATGACAAATATCGGTATGTCACATATTGAAAACCTCGGCTCGCGCGAGAATATTCTCAAGGCAAAGAGTGAGATTTTCGACTATATGAGCAGAACTGCGCGCTGTATATTAAACGGCGATGACGACCTTCTCCGCACTCTTGATGTTCCAAACCGCTGCGACTACGGGTTTGATTCCGGCAACGATATCCGTATTGAATCATTCTTTGAGCACGGCTTTGACGGAACAGATTTCGTTGCTGATATGTTCGGGGAAAAATACACCTGTCATATTGCAGTTCCGGGGCGTCATGTTCTTTTTGCGGCAATGGCGGCAATGGCGGCAGGAAGCTGGCTCGGTCTTACGCACAGTCAGATAGAAGACGGTATCGCAAAAGCAAAAACTATAAGCGGCCGTACAAACATAATAAAGACACAGAAATATACCCTTATAGATGACTGCTATAATGCGGCTCCGCAATCAATGAAAAGCGGTATTGACCTGCTTTCAAAGAGTGATGGCTATCCCAGAAGTGTGGCTATTTTCGGAGATATGGGCGAGCTTGGTCCCGATGAAAAATATCTTCATAAGACAGTCGGTGAATATGCTGCAAAGAGCAAAATCGACCTTCTTATAACAATTGGTACGCTTTCAAAGGAAACCTTTGAGGGAGCAATCGAAAAAGGCGGAAACGCGATGTGGTTTGAAACAAAGGAAGAGTTCCTTGAAAAGAAAGATTCGATTCTTCGCATGGGAGATGCAATACTTGTAAAAGCGTCTAACTTTATGAAGTTCTCAGAAATTGTTGAGGCATTAAGAGGATAAATTATGAAACTGATGAGAAACCGAATACTTTCCCTTACACTCATATTCATATTGCTGTTTGCGGTTTCTGCACACGGCTTTGAGCTCAGTTCAAAAGGTGCCATCAGCATGAATTTCGATACGGGGGAAGTATATTACGAAAAAAATGCCGATGTGCTGATGACTCCTGCGAGTCTGACAAAAATCATGACACTTTACATCGTGTTTGAAAAAATGGCAAGCGGCGAATTTTCAGAAGACACCCTCGTGCCCGTTTCCCGGTCCGCCGCAAAGGCGTCACGCTCAAAAATAGCTACGAACATCCCTCTTACAGAGGGGCAGTCCCTTCCAATGAGCACACTGATTGACGCTATCGTTATCGTTTCGGCATGCGCCTGTTCAACGGTAGTTGCCGAGTACATAAGCGGAAGCGAATGGGAATTTTCCAGGCTTATGAACGAAACAGCTAAAGGCATGGGTATTAACGCGTATTTTGAGGATGCGTCAGGGCTTTCGGACAATAACCGTATTTCGCCGCGTGGCGTGGCACTTCTTGTGCGTGAGTTTGTAATTAAGTATCCTGAAATATTAGAATACACTTCAAAGGTGTCTGAAAAGATAAACGGCAAGGAGTATTATTCTACAAACTATCTGCTCCCGATTCAGAAGACCGATTATTATTATCCGGGAGTTGACGGTTTTAAGACCGGCACAACGACCAAAGCCGGTAAATGTATTGCCGTAACCGCTGAAAAAGACTTGAGCCGTGTAATAACCGTGGTTATGAATGCATCCACAAATAAAAACCGTTACACTGATTCTATTACTCTTTTGAACAATGCTTTTTATAAGGCGTCTTATATTACAGGAAATATGTTTTCTACCGATATAAGGGCGTTTGTAAACGGCTTTGAGATACCGTGCTGCTACAAAAAATTTGGAACAAACGAGGTTTGTATAACGGCAGAAGAGCTTCGGTTCTATGGGTTTGACACACATTATGACGAAGAAACATCTACCCTTTATATAACGGAGAACACGCAAAAGGAGATATCTCCGATTGACTGTGAAAAGACAGGCAAAGAGATTGCACACAAGGTTTATAAGAACCCCAATCTCAAAGTAATTCTTGTAAATGACAGCGGAAGTTACTCTCTTGAAACAGTAGTATCGCTCGGCGGGCAGTGTGCCATAAGTATTGACGAGCTTGGAAAATACTATACTAAGACATGGGACAATGCTACCCGAAGAGTAGACCTTTTTACACAATAAAAAGAAGCGTGCCGCTTCACCCATTTCGCGTCCCGACAAAACTCAAAACCAGCAAATGTTGCTCGCGATAAAAATACGCAATCTCCCATACAATAAAAAAGAAGCGTGCCGCTTCACCCATTTCGCGTTCCGACAAAACTCAAAACCAGCAAATGTTGCTCGCGATAAAAATACGCAATCTCCCATACAATAAAAAACGAGGCATAGCCGAAATTTCTTCGGTTATGCCTCGTTTAATTTTCATTATCTCAACGGCTTTATTTTTGCCATATCCATATTAGGGATATGCCTGCGGAGAATTCTTTTCCTTGACATTCTGAAGGCGGTTGTTCGGTATTCCACGCGCGCCGCTACTTCCTTTTCCTTGAAATTACGGCACAAAAGACCCGAAAGAAGAATTACTATTTCCACAAAAAAATGTGCCAGTGCCGATGAATATATGTAGGACAAATCGGGGATATAGGATATATCGCCCAGATTTTCAAGGCTTAAAACCTGCATAGGCATCGCAACCGTGTTTATGTAGGGTCGAACGGCGGTCATTGAAAGCAGGATAAGACTTATCGCCGCATAAATCGCATATGACGCTATACTTAAAACACAGTAATCGGAAAACCTTGAAAAAGCGCTGTAATAAACGCGCTGACGCCTTAAAATTGCACGGATGAAAACAAGCATTGAAACCGCTGCGCATAAAAATGTGAAGAAATCAGCATATTTTGCAAAAGATTTGTCAAGGACAAATTCCTTTATAAGATAAAGCGGAAGCGAGCATACTATTGAATAGAAAGAAATTATAAGTGCACGCTTCGTAATTTCATCTGCAAACACAGGAAGCCTTGAAAAACCGCAAATCTGCACAATGCTGAGCATAAGAGAAAATATGATTGCAAAGTTTATGCAGGCAGTCCTCAAAAACGCAATGTCGGAATTAACGGTTCTGAAAAGTGCAAAGAACGAAAGAGCTACAAACGCACCGAAAATCAGCTTGGAAAAAAACACTGCACAGATAAAAATTGGCGAAACCCTCCTGCACTGGTCCTTTATCGGCAGAGCCTTGTAGACCTTTTTCTTTCTGTCTGCAGGATTTTTACTGTCTGTTGTGAGGACTCCTATCGTATGAATAAATCCTGACCTTTTGATGATAATGGAATGTACCAATGCAATTGGGAATAAAAACAGTGAATAGATATACCATTTTGAAAAGTGTAAATCCTTACACGCCGCTATAATGGCAGGGATGAATGCCAGTATTACTAAAACGAGTACGGCAATAACCATATAGTATGTCACTTTTATCTCCCCTTAAATTAAAATGTTGGCTATTAATAAGCCTTGCCCCAGTATACCATTGTCTTTGCCTTTTTACCGCAGCAGACACAAGTATCTCCCAAATCTTCCTGCTCAAAAGGCATACAACGGGCAGTTGCGCCTGTATCTTCTTTTATTTTTGCTTCGCAGGCATCATCTCCGCACCACATTGATTTTACAAAACCGGGTTTAGTATCAACAATGTTTTTGAATTCATCGTAATCTTTTGCAACATAAGTATGCTCATTACGGTGCATAAGTGCTTTATTGAAGAGATTGTTCTGAATATCCTCAAGGAGATTTGCTACTGTTTCTTCGATGTTGTCAAGACTTGCAACCTGTTTTTCTCCTGTGTCGCGTCTTACGAGCACACAGCAGTTATTTTCAATATCCTTGGGGCCGATTTCAAGTCTTACGGGAACGCCTTTCATTTCGTATTCCGCAAACTTCCAGCCGGGAGTCTTGTCTGAAAGGTCGATATCTGCACGGAGTGTCTTTTTAAGGGTGCTGCAAATTTCAGTTGCCTTTTCTGCCACACCTTCCTTATGCATAGCAATGGGAACTACCATCACCTGCTTGGGAGCAATACGGGGAGGAAGAACAAGACCGCTGTTGTCACCGTGAACCATGATAAGCGCACCGATAAGACGGGTTGTTACGCCCCATGATGTCTGGAACACATACTGAAGCTTGTTTTCCTTGTCTGAGTACTGAATCCCGAACGCCTTGGCAAAACCGTCACCGAAGTTATGGCTTGTACCTGACTGAAGCGCCTTGCCATCGTGCATAAGGCTTTCTATTGTATAGGTCGCAACTGCGCCTGCAAATTTTTCTTTATCTGTCTTTCTGCCCTTTACAACGGGGATTGCAAGATACTGCTCGCAGAAATCTGCGTATACATTAAGCATACGGATTGTTTCTTCCTGTGCTTCCTCAGCCGTTGCGTGCGCTGTGTGACCTTCCTGCCACAAGAATTCCATACTGCGCAGGAAGGGACGGGTCGTCTTTTCCCAACGCACCACGCTACACCACTGATTGTAAAGCTTGGGAAGGTCGCGGTGTGACTGAATGATATTTTTGTAGTGTTCGCAGAAAAGCGTTTCACTTGTGGGACGGACACACATACGCTCGGTCAGTTTTTCTCCGCCACCGTGAGTTACCCACGCAACCTCGGGTGCAAAGCCTTCAACATGGTCTTTTTCCTTTTCGAGAAGGCTTTCGGGAATAAACATCGGCATATACACATTCTCGTGTCCGAGCTCCTTGAATTTAGAGTCAAGCGTATGCTGAATATTTTCCCATAATGCATACGCATAGGGACGGAATACGCAGCAACCCTTGATGCTTGTATATTCAATAAGGTCTGCCTTTTTTACAATGTCGGTATACCAACGGGCAAAATCCTCATCCATTGATGTGATTTCTTCAACTAGTTTCTTTTCTTTGCTCATGGTTAAAACCCCTTAACAAGTATATTCTTTATCTAGTTTATTCTATCAAATAAGGCGCAATTTGTCAATTGCTCAATTGACAAATCGGTCTTTCTGTTATAAAATTTAACGAAAGGGGGTATTCTACCTATGGAAAGACGCGATAAACATAATTATTATCTTGATATAGCTACAACCGTACTTGAGCGTGGCACCTGCCTTCGCAGAAATTACGGTTCAATCATTGTCAAAAACGATGAAATAATTTCAACAGGCTACACAGGTGCGCCCCGTGGCAGAAAGAATTGCATGGACCTGGGATTCTGCAGACGCGAAAAGCTTCAGGTACCCCGTGGCGAACGCTACGAGCTGTGCAGAAGCGTACATAGTGAGGCTAATGCCATTATAAGTGCGCCCAGACGCGATATGATTGGCGCAACCTTATACCTTGCCGGTCGCGACTGTAAGACGGGTGAGCTTGTGCACGATGCGACAAGCTGCGCTATGTGTAAAAGGCATATTATAAATGCAGGTATTTCAAAAGTTATCGTGCGCCGTGACGAAAACAGCTATGAAATCATAGATGTTGAGCGTGACTGGATTGAAAACGATGACAGTCTGGGAGATATGTTGGGTTACTAATACATTAATTGAGAGCGCATATGGGGACGGGGTGATTATTGTTAACCGAAGGTGTAACTATAATCGACCTGTCCCCAAACGATAAGTGGCGGCTCGCACACAGTAGTTAAAACGCACTTTGGGGGACGGGGTGTTTTTTGTAAGCCGAAGGCGTAACAAAAACGACCCGTCCCCAAACGACAAGGGGAATAAAGAATGATATACAAACAAATAACTGACCTCATTGGCAAGACACCTTTGCTTGAACTTGTAAATTATGAAAAAGAAAATAATCTTGACTCTAAAATCATTGCAAAGCTGGAGCTTTTTAACCCTGCAGGAAGCGCGAAAGACCGTATTGCCGCAAAGATGATTGAAGGCGCTGAAAAAAAAGGTCTTCTTAAACCCGGCAGCGTTATTATAGAACCGACAAGCGGAAATACGGGTATTGGCCTTGCATCGTGCGGTGCAGCAAAAGGGTATCGTGTAATACTTACTATGCCCGATACGATGAGTGTTGAAAGGCGGATGCTCCTTTCGGCTTACGGGGCGGAAATTGTCCTGACCGAGGGCAAAAAGGGTATGAGCGGTGCAATAGAAAAAGCAAACGAGCTTGCAGAAAAGCATAAAGGAAGTTTCATCCCGTCACAGTTTGAAAACGGGAATAATCCCCTGGCTCATTATGAAACAACAGGCCCTGAAATATGGGCGGATACCGAGGGCAGGGTTGATATATTCGTGGCAGGAATCGGCACAGGCGGTACAATCAGCGGAGCAGGGAAATTCCTTAAAGAGAAAAACCCCGACATAAAGATTGTAGGGGTTGAGCCGAGTGACTCTCCGCTTATTACAAAAGGGGTCAGCGGTGCGCATAAGATTCAGGGAATCGGGGCAAACTTTATCCCGAAAACCTTTGACCTGGATATCTGTGATGAAGTTATTGCAGTTGATATAAAAGACTGCTACAGCGCAGGCAGATTCGTAGCGGAAAAAGAGGGACTTCTCATAGGAATATCCGCAGGCGCGGCACTTCACGCGGCAAAAGTTCTTGCAATGAGAGAGGAAAACCGCAAAAAGAACATAGTAGTCCTTTTCCCCGATTCGGGAGAGCGTTATTTAAGCACGGAAATGTTTAGCAGATAAATAGAGAGGGCAGGAAGATGTTTTCTGTCCTCTTTGCAAATTTTTTTGAAAAAAATGTTGACAAGCTCCGTTTCGTATGTTATTATAATATGCGTGTCACGGGTTGTGAAACTGAATATATGCTGGTGTAGCTCAATTGGCAGAGCAGCTGATTTGTAATCAGCAGGTTGCGGGTTCGAGTCCCATCACCAGCTCCAGGGAGAGTTCCCGAGCGGCCAAAGGGGGCAGACTGTAAATCTGTTGTCACTGACTTCGGTGGTTCGAATCCACCCTCTCCCACCACAAAGAAATCCTCGTACGATAGTACGGGGATTTCTTTGTGGTG
>JAFQQD010000028.1 GCA_017411435.1 Clostridia bacterium | reverse complement strand
GGGGGGATGGTGAGGGTGAGGGGGTCCCCACGCGCATGAGAGAGCAGAATTTTTATCCCTGTTTCGTGGCGCAATTCAAAATTCCCTTTGCTACGATAAAAGCAAACACCAAATGCAAAGCAAAGGAGGGACAAGTGCATGGCGAAAAGTAAATACGAGACCCATGTGCTTCCCTACCTGGACCGCATCGAGACCTGGGCAAAGGCAGGAGCTACCGCAAAGGACATCGCGGCCAAACTGCACATCGCATACTCCACGCTTCGGAAATACATTGACGAGGGGCAGGATGGGGACGAGCGCTACGCGGCACTTTCAGACGCTTTCGCGCGCGGGTGCGAGATCAGCGACGACGCGGTAGAGACCGCCCTATACACCAGGGCAACCGGCATTGCCTACGAGGAAAAGACCTACGAGCGCGTGTTGAATAAGGCCACGGGCCAGTATGAGGAGGTCTGCACCAAACGCGTGACCAAATTTATCCCGCCGGACCCCACCAGCGCGATGTTCTGGCTGACCAACCGCAGGCCGGACCGCTGGAAGTACAAGCCGGAGCCTGTCAATGGGGACGACGAGGAGAACGGCAGCGGCGTTGTGCTGCTCTCCCCTGTTATGGCAAACCCTGGCCCGCCGGTCCCGGAAGGGGGTGCGGCTGATGGCTAATGTGATCTGGCAGCCGCAGCCCAGGCAAGCGGCCCTCATGGAGCGCTTCGAGGACGAGGCCCTGTACGGTGGCGCTGCTGGCGGCGGAAAATCCGACTGCGCCCTGGCCGAGGGCCTGCGTCAGGTTGAAATCCCGTATTATCGCGGCCTTATTCTCCGCAAGACCTTCCCGCAGCTCACGGAGCTGATGGACCGCTCGACGGAGATATACAAACGGGCCTACCCCAAGGCAAAGTTCAACGAGAGCAAGCATGTGTGGACCTTCCCCTCTGGGGCCAAGATTTTCTTCGGCTCCATGCAGCACACAAAGGACAGGACCAACTACCAGGGCAAGCGCTATGACTTCATCGACTTCGACGAGTTGACGCAATTCCTCTGGGAAGAGTACAGCTATATGTTCTCCCGAAACCGCCCCAACGGGCCGGGAACGCGCTGCTATATGCGGGCGCAGGCCAACCCCGGCGGCGTGGGACACGGCTGGGTCAAGGAGCGCTTCATTACGGCTGGTAAACCCATGCGGACGATCTGGGAGCAGGTCAAGGTGCGCTTTCCTGATGGCCGCGAGGACATCCGCTGGAAGTCCCGCATCTTCGTTCCCTCCTCTGTGTTCGACAACAAAATCCTGCTGGCAAACGACCCTGACTACCTCACCCGCCTGGCATCTATGCCGGAGCAGGAGCGGAACGCGCTACTGTACGGAGACTGGGACAGCTTTGCCGGACAGGTATTTACCGAGTGGCGCAACGACAGCGACCACTATGCGGACCGCGTGAACACCCATGTTATCGACCCCTTCAAGGTGCCGGAAACATGGACGATCTGGTGCGGTCTGGACTGGGGCTACTCCCGGCCCTTCTCTGTCGGCTGGTATGCCGTGGACCATGAGCGGCGGCTGTACCGCATCCGGGAGTTGTACGGCTGCACCGGCACGCCAAACCAGGGCGTGAAGTGGGAGCCGTCCTATGTGGCGCGGGAAATCAGGCGCATAGAGAACGAGGACCCCAACCTCAAGGGCAGGCGCATCAACCGCGTGGGCGACCCTGCCATCTGGGGCAGCGACGGCACGGAGAGCATCGGCGCTCTGATGGAGCGGGAGCGGGTCTACTTCGAGAGAGGCGACCATGCCCGTATCGACGGCAAAATGCAGGTACATCACCGCCTGTCGTTTGACGACAACGGCTGGCCCATGCTGTATGTGTTCAATACCTGCAAGCACTTCATTCGCACGGTGCCCAACCTGGTCTATGACGAGACCAATGTGGAGGACATCGACACCGACGGCGAGGACCACATCTACGACGAGCTGCGCTATGTGTGCATGAAAAACCCCATTGCACCCAGACCCAAGAAAGCGCCGCCTCTGGTGCTATATGACCCGCTGGACCTGAACGAGGGCCAGCAAGCCTACGACAGATACGATTTTTACAGGAGGTATTGACCATGGCATTTTTCAGAAAAGACGAAAACACCACGGGAGGCCCCGGCGCTGCGACTATGCGCCCGGCCTCTACCGGCCTGCCTGGGGCGCAGCGTGACGACAGCATCTCCCCGGACATGGCCGCAATGCTGCTGACGGCCCCCTCCGGCCAGAAGCGCATCGGCCCGGAAGAAGTGGGCCGGGCAATCGAGCTGCTGACCCTGTATAAGCAGGGCAAGGCCAACCTGGAGGACCGCATCGTGGACGACGAGCTGTGGTGGGAGCTGCGCCATTGGGAAGCTATCGGGCGCAAGGACGGCAGCCGGGCAAAGAAGGTGGCCGAGCGCGGCCCGCAGCCTACCTCCGCGTGGTTGTTTAACTCCATCGTCAATAAGCACGCCGACGCGATGGACAACTACCCGGAGCCGGTGGTCCTGCCCCGCGAGCGCAGCGACGAGGAGAGCGCAAAGACCCTCTCCAGCGTGCTGCCTGTCGTTCTGGAGTACAACGAGTACGAGCAGACCTACTCCGACAACTGGTGGGAGAAACTGAAACACGGCACCGCCGCCTACGGCGTGTTCTGGAACAGCGCCAAGGAGAACGGCCTGGGCGACATCGACATCCGGGAGATTGATCTGCTCAAAATCTTCTGGGAGCCGGGCATCACCGACATTCAGAAGTCCCGCAACCTGTTCATCGTGGAGCTGGTGGACGAGGACCTGCTGGAGCAGCAGTACCCCGAACACAAGGGCCACCTAGGCGGCAGCGTCATTGATGTGAAGCAGTACATCTACGACGACACCGTGGACATCCAGGGCAAGAGCGTGGTGGTGGACTGGTACTACAAGACCCGCTCCGCCTCTGGCCGGACCCTGCTGCACTACGCAAAGTTCGTGGGCGACACCCTGCTGTTTGCCTCCGAGAACGAGGAGCAGTACCGGGAGCGCGGCTGGTACGACCATGGGCTGTACCCCGTCGTGCTGGATGTGCTTTTCCCGGAGAAGGGCACGCCCGTCGGCTTCGGCTATGTGGCGATCTGCAAGGACCCCCAGCTCTACATCGACAAACTCTCCGCAAACATCCTGGAAAACGCCATGATGGCGACCAAAAAGCGCTTCTTCGCCTCCAACAACACGGGCATCAACGAGGAGGAGTTCCTGGACTGGAGCAAGCCCATCGTCCATGTGGAGGGTGAGCTGGACGACAGACGACTGAAAGAGATCGTCACGCAGCCTCTCTCCGACATCTATGTGACCGTGGCCCAAATGAAAATCGAGGAGATGAAGGACACCGCCAGCAACCGGGATGTCAACTCCGGCAGCACCGGCTCCGGCGTGACCGCCGCTGCGGCCATTGCTGCCCTCCAGGAGGCGGGCAACAAGTCCAGCCGCGATATGATCTCCGCCAGCTACCGGGCACACACAAAGGTCAACGCCATGTGTATTGAGCTTATCCGGCAGTTCTACGACGAGACCCGCAGCTTCCGCATCACCGGCACCCTGCCCGGCAGCTACAAGTTCGTGGACATGAACAACGCTGCCATTCAGGAGCAGCAGGTTGGCGTGGGCGCTGACGGCATCCCTCTGTACCGCAAGCCCATCTTCGACCTGAAAATCAAGGCCCAGAAGAAAAACCCCTTCTCCCGCATGGAGCAGAACGAGAGAGCCAAGGAGCTGTACGGCCTGGGCTTCTTCAACCCGGAGCGGGCGCAGGAGGCCATGGGCGCGCTGGAAATGATGGAGTTTGAGGGCAAGGAGAAGGTCGTGGAGCAGGTGCAGCAGGGCCAGACCCTACTCAATATCTGTCAGCAGATGTCCCAGCAGCTCGACCAAATGGCCCTTATCATCCAGGCCCTCACCGGCAAGGACATGGGCATCGGAGGCGCGCCTGCTGACGCTGGAGGCAATCCCGGCGCAGGCGGGCAGACACCAGCCCCTCCCTCTCCGCAGGCCAACAGCGAGCTTGCAAAGGGCATCATGCAGGCCCAAACACCCATGACCGGCTACGGGGAGCGGCTGGCAAAGCGCAGCGCCCCGAACATGAACGCCTCCAGCAACGCGGCCAGACCGAAAGCATAAGGTGAGGCCATGACGAGTGTATATGCCGAGCGGAGCGGGCACCGCTGCATCCTGTCCGCCCAGGGGCACGCCACCGGCAGCGAGCAGGTGTGCGCGGCGGTCTCCGGCCTGCTGTATGCCCTGGCTGGCTACCTGACCAACGCCATCCGGGAGCGCTACATCGAGTTCTACAAGAACGAGATGGAGGACGGGAGCGTGCTGCTGGACTTCAACGGGGACGAGGCCACCACGGCGGCCTTTACCATGACCGTGATAGGCTTGCAGCAGATCGCGCAGAGCTACCCGGACTTCCTCCAGGTGGAGTATCGGGAAGAATAAAAAATTTTTTCCGTTTTCGTGGCGCAATCCAGAAAAGCATTTGTTACGCTTATGCTGTCCTCCTGCTTCGCCATAAGGGGCAGCGGCCAGAGGAAAGAGGCTCCGCCGCTGCTCTGGCGAGGTAAGAGACCGACACACGGGGGCGAAACACCCGCGACGACAAAGGAGGCAATCCCATGAAATTCAAAAATCTGCTGGACATCAGACTGGACCTGTTCGACGGCGGCGCTGCTGCCGCTGGTGCGGGCGGGGACGGAACAGGGGCGGCGGCCCCCGGACAGGCTGACAACGGCACAAAGGGCGGTTCCCAGGCAACCCCCGGTAACACCCGCCGGGGAAAATCGGGCGAGTACCAGAATGTCCTCTTTGGGAAGCAGGCACCGGCGGCGACGGCTGACGGCGGCACGGCACCCCAGAACGGACAGAGCGCGCAGTCCTCCGTCGCCGGGAGTGACAACAACCAGCAGGGTGTGACTACCACATCCGACACTCTGGAAGAAAGACGAAAAGCCTACCGTGACCTGATGAACGGCGAGTACAAGGACCTCTACACCGAGGACACCCAACGCATCATCAACCGGCGCTTCCGGGAGACACAAGCCCTGGAGCAGCAGGTGGGCCAGTATCAGCCCCTCGTGGATATGCTGATGCAGCGTTACAAGATCGGTGACGGCGACATCACCAAGCTGACCGCCGCAATCGAGAACGACGACGCATACTGGTCCGAGGCCGCCGAGGAGGCGGGCATGAGCGTGGAGCAGTACAAGCAGTTCCAGAAGCTCCAGCGGGACTACAACGCCTTGCAGAAAGCCCAGCAGCAGCGCCAGAGCCAGGAGGCCGCCCAGCGGCAGCTCCAGAGATGGTACGGCGAGGCCGAGCAGGTCAAGGGTCTGTACCCCAGCTTCGACTTGAACGCCGAGGTTAAAAATCCCCAGTTCCTGTCGATGCTCAAGGCTGGTGTTCCCGTCCAGCACGCCTATGAAGTCACCCACATGGAGGAAATCAAGGCGGGCGTGGCGGCGATGCAGGCCAGAGCCACCGAGAAGCAGGTGGTGGACGGCATCCGCGCCAAGGGCGCACGGCCCCAGGAAAACGGCACTTCCTCCCAGAGTGCTTTCACCGTAAAGGACGACCCCTCCAAGTGGACCAAGAAGGACCGTGCAGAGGTCGCCCGCAGAGCGGCACGAGGAGAGAATATCAAGCTGTAAAGCTCCCTCCCGTGCATGGGAAAGGAGATTAAACCATGGAAAAGATCAAGAACGCAGTAGAGAAGTTCCTGCTGCTGCCCGTCATGCTCAACCTGTTTGACGGCAACACCAATGTCACTTCGGACGCGGGGATGTCCGACGAGATGAAAACCTTTTACTCCGACTATCTCATTGATATGGCGGAGCCTGAGCTGGTGCATGACCAGTTTGGTCAGAAGCACCCCATCCCCAAGAACGGCGGCAAGACCATCGAGTTCCGCAAGTATGACCCCCTGCCCAAGGCCCTCACTCCTCTGACCGAGGGTGTGACCCCCGACGGTCAGAAGCTCTCCATGGGCGTTGTCACCGCAACCGTCAAGCAGTATGGCGGCTTCATCGAGCTGTCCGACATCCTGCTGCTGACCGCCATTGACAACAACCTGGTGCAGGCTACCAAGCTGCTGGGCAGCCAGGCAGGCCGTACTCTGGACACCATCACCCGTGAGGTACTGAACGGCGGCACCAATGTTCAGTATTGCGAGGGCCAGGTGACCAGCCGCGCAGCTCTGGCCTACACCGACGAGACCACCAACCACAACCTGACCGTCAACGCCGTGCGCCGCGCTGTTCGTTTCCTCAAGGTTATGAACGCTCCCCGCATCAACGGCTACTACGCTGGCATCATCCATCCCGACTGCTCCTACGATCTGATGTCCGACCCCAAGTGGGTGAATGTCAAGACCTACTCCGACCCCGAGGGTATCTACGAGGGCGAGATTGGCCGCATCGAGGGCGTGCGCTTCGTGGAGACCAGCGAGGCCAAGGTGTTCACCGGCGAGGGTGCCAATGGCCGCGATGTCTATTCCACCCTCATCATGGGCGCTGATGCCTACGGCGTGACCGAGATCACCGGCGGCGGCCTCCAGCACATCGTCAAGCAGCTCGGCTCTGCCGGTACTGCTGACCCCCTCAACCAGCGTGCTACCGCTGGCTGGAAGGCCACCAAGGTTGCCGAGCGTCTGGTCGAGGTCTACATGGTCCGCATCGAGACCACTTCCACCTTCACCAGCGCTGCTGCGTAAGCAGATCAACAACCGGGCCGCCTGCCTCTATGACGGGCGGCCCTAATCAAAAAGGAGGCTAATGTCATGGCAAAGAAAGACCCCACCCCTGCCACCAATGAGCAGGAGGCCAACACCACCCCCCAGGTGGACCCCAATGCCGAGGCGGAGAAAATCCTGGCCGAGGCCAGAGCGAAAGCTGCCGAGATCGTGGCGGCTGCCCAGGAGGAGGCCAAGGCCACCGTGGAGGCGGCAAAAGCTCCCGCAGAGGAGGAAAAGCCCGCCGGTCCCAAGATGGTGACCATCCGCCTGTTCAAGGACGGCGAGCGCTACAAGGATGATGTGGATGTGGCCGTCAACGGCGTGAATTACCGCATCAAGCGCGGCGAGAATGTCCAGGTGCCCGACTTCGTTGCCGAGGTCCTGGAGCGCTCCATGCAGCAGGACGCGGCCACCGCCGCCCTCATTGAGCGCAAGGCTGCCGAGTACGAGGCCGAGGCCAAGGCCCGCAACCTGTAACCCGTCCAGATCATAAAACGGAATATTTACCGCGATACCCAAAAGCGGCTGCGACACGGCGTAGCGAGGTTTGGTGGGGGCCTACCCCTCCCGCCCCGCTGCGCCGTTTCCTGTAACCGCAGAAAGGAGGGGAAAAGCACATGGACAGAATTATCAATGTCAGCGTCAACGGCGAGTTTGTACGCAAGGACAGCAAGAACGCGGGCGTGCAGGGCGAGGCCAATGTCACCACCCTGCATATCACCATGAGCGGAGACTGGGAGCAGTTCAGCAAGCGCATCGTATGGCGCGACGCGCTGGGCGAGCATCCCGTGTCCGTCCTTCTCTACAATGTCGTGGAGGACCTGATGGCCGGAAAGGACCCGCTCGTGTTCGATACGACCATCCCGGCGGAGCCGCTGGCCCTGGCTGGCTGGTGCAGCTTCACCATTGAGGGCTTCCGGGACAGCGACCCCACGGCGGTCTCCATCACCGTGACGGACCACTTGCTCGTCAAGCCCAACGACACCTACAACACCCCGGCGGAGCCTACGCCTACGCAGGCGCAGCAGCTCCAGACCCAGATTGACCAGATCGTGCCCCAGGTCTCCGCCATCGTGGGCGAGGCGGTGGACGCGCTGGAGCAGGCCGAGGAGGCCGTGAAGGTGTGGACCACCTGGGACCCGGAGACCAAGTACCTGCCCCTTAACAAGGTCAGCCGCCTGGGCAGCTCCTACATCTGTCTGAACGCCTGCATGGGCATCGACCCGGCGCTGGATGTGGCAGACGGCACCGAGGGCTACCATTGGCTGCTTATCGCCAAGAAGGGCGACCAGGGCGAGCAGGGTGTCCAGGGACCCCAGGGCGAGACCGGGCAGCAGGGTATTCAGGGCGCGCAGGGACCCCAGGGCATCCCTGGCCCCCAGGGCATCCAGGGCTTGCAAGGCCCCAGGGGCATCAATGGCGTGGCCGTGCAGACGGCGGGCATGGTGTCCTTCAATGTGACGGAGGACGGCATCCTGCAATGCTCCTACACCGGCGACGAGCAGCCCAACTACTACATCAACGATGCAGGGCATCTCTGCCTTGACATCTGACGGAAAGGAGAATTGAGCTATGCCTACTTTTGATTTGGGCCAGGTGGTAGGCCCCCAGGGTCCCCAGGGACCGCAGGGCATCCAGGGTATTCAGGGCGTTCAGGGTGTTCAGGGCGTGGCCGGTAACGACGGCAGCACCCCCAACATCCAGGTCGGCACCACGACTACCCTTGCTGCTGGCAGCGCCGCCACGGTGACGCGGCGAGCCGGTAGCCCGGACGCGGCCCCTGTCTTTGACTTCGGCATCCCCAAGGGCGCGGATGCTATCAACCCCGGCGATATGCACAAGAACATCTACGACCCCAACGGCAAGACGCAGGACATCTTCGCCTATGCGGACCAGAAAATGCCCAAGACCGGCGGCGCGTTCACCGGCGCGGTGTCCGGCGTGTCTCCCACCAGCGGCGGCACGGGCGGCTTCCGCAATATCTACTTCGGCAGCGGCGCTCCGGCCTCCAGCCTGGGTGCCAACGGCGATGTCTACATCAACATCGGGTAAGGAGGAACTATCACCATGATTAGAGCAGGAAACTATACCATCCAGGACAGCGGCTTTGCTACCTCCATGGGCCAGATCGCGGGCCAGCAGCGCCAGACCCTCGTGCTGGAGCTGAACGGCGGCATTGACAACGAGACCCTGGAGGCCCTGTGCGCCGGTCCTATCGAGGTACTGGACGAGCAGGGCAATGTGCAGCAGACCCACGAGGGTCCCTTCCGCGTGGTCACGCACAGCCTGAAACTGACCCGCACCAGCCATAGCGCGGATGTGTCCGCCCTGACGGCCAGGGTGGCATCCCTGGAGGCGGAGCTTGCCGTCACCAAGAGCGCCAAGGAAAGCGCGCAGGCGGAGTTTGCAAGCCTCTCTGTGCGGTTTAATGAGCTGATGGCAACCGTCAGCGCCTCCAAGTCTACCGACGAGACAGAGGGCGCAGGATTGACCATCAAGGAGCCTGTCGCTGTCAGCGGCGAGAAGCTGGAGGCGAGCGATGGAGAGGTTAGCGTGTAAGAGCGCGGCAGAGGTCTCCTGTATCATCTCCAACCTGATAGCAGAATTGGAGCAGCCCTGCGACCATTGCAGGCAGGAGGGCGTGGTCCTGACGGGCCATGGACCCACCGGCGAGCCGGTCACGGTCCGCCTGCTGCCAGACAATGTGCTGGAGGTCGAGGGCGGCACCGATTTGCTGGAGGAGATAAGGGAAAGAAGGTGCCCGCATGAATGATACCCACACCAAGCAGGAGCAAAAGGAGTTTCTGCTGGGCAATCGGGCGGCGGACCTGTGGCTCTACACCTGCGACGCGTGCGCCAACGAGAAGATCATACCCAAGAAGTACCGCTATACCACGGGCACCAGCCTCGTGAACTCCGCAGAGAATATTTGCAGCTTTATCGAGGAAGCAAACCTCATTGACCTGCGGGACGACCCTGCGGGCCGCCTGCTTTTGCAGCGGCAGGCCCTCCGGGAGTGCCGGAAGATGGAGCGAAAGATACTGCGGATGAAGGAGAGCAAGCAGTACCCAGGCGTGAGCGCCGAAAAGGCCGCGATCTGGGGCAAGGCCACCATGACCGTGCGCTATATGGCCGCTGCCTGGTACGAAAAGGACAAGTCCCGCGTGGATGCGGCAAGGATGGATGCAGGACGGAGCGGGCCGAGGAGGACATAGCCCGCCTGTCTTTCATTAGGGTATGGCCTAATCGCGCCGTGAACTGGGGCCTGCGCTCCCCGAACTCCGATGCCAACAACGCGTACAACATCAACACCGATGGCACGGTCAACAACAACAATGTCTACAACGCGAACTTCGCCCCGCGTCCCGCTCTGATGGATACCGAGTACAAGTAGCCGAGAGGCGAAAGCAGAGGCCCATCATCAAAGGTGGCCATATCCTGTCGTGGCGAGCTGCACGGTGAGAGCGTGCGGCAGCCGGGATAAACACATGGCATTGACGCTGGCGGACCCGTTACCGGGAGGAAAAGGGTCTCCCGGAGACCTCCGAGGAGGAAGGTGCCGACAGCTACCAGCGATGCCCAGCGCTCCTCCACCATCCATGACCAAAGCAAGGATGTGTGAATTATGACCTATGAGGAATTTTGCTCCTTCGAGACATTATGGAACGCCTATGTGCGAGCCAGGCGCAGCAAGAGGAGCAAGGGAAGCACAGCAGTCTTTGAGTACAACGCAATCGAGGAGCTGCTGATACTTTCCAAATCGCTTTTGCGAGGGACACACCAGCCGGACCCGCTGGATGCGTTCCTGATCTACGAGCCGAAAAAACGGCTAATCCAGGCCCCGACCTTCCGGGACAAGGTGGTGCAGCACGCGCTCACGGATTTTATTGTCTACGACGAGTTAAGCCGCAGCCTGACGCTGAACACCTACGCGGCCCAGTATGGCAAGGGGACCCACTACGGCCTCAAGATGCTGGAAAAGCACATGAGGACGCACTTTCTCCGGCGGAAGGGAGCGGACGAGGCAGCCCGCAGGGCCGCCGGTCTCCCCTACCGGCCCATGGAGGAATGGGACTACGCCGACGGCGCGGTTATCAAGGGCGACATCCGGCACTTTTTCCAGAGCATCGACCACGGGCGGCTCAAGGCTGC
>JAFQQD010000027.1 GCA_017411435.1 Clostridia bacterium | reverse complement strand
TTAAAAGTACACAACTATAACTACAATAAGTTTCCTATGCGTCCTCTTAACTGGAAAGCTCCTATCGATTATATTAAGGCTTTTCTTGAAGACGGTGAAATTTTTTAATTAATTTTGTAACACATCATTGACAAACCTACATTTTAAGGTAAAAAAATTATGGGACCGTGATTTTTATCACAGTCCCATTTTTACTTTATTCAGTTCCGAAAAGTCTGTCACCGGCATCGCCAAGACCGGGAAGAATGTAGCCTTTTTCGTTAAGGCAATCGTCAAGTACACCAAGGTATACATGCACATCGGGATGAGCTCCAAGAACTTTATCAACACCAACCTGTGCACCAACAATACTTAAAACCTTAATCTTCTTTGCGCCTTTTTCTTTAAGAATAGAAATTGCAGCAGCAAGAGAACCACCGGTTGCAAGCATTGGGTCGAGAACAAACACAGTTCTTTCAGAAATATCCGCAGGAAGATTGCAATAATACTGCTCAGGCTCTAATGTTTCATGGTTACGACACATACCAATATGTCCGATTTTTGCAGAAGGAAGAATAGTAAGCATACCGTCAACCATTCCGAGGCCTGCACGGAGAATAGGTACTAAAACAGGCTTTTCAGTAGTAATCATCTCGCACTTTGCGGTCATAAGAGGTGTAGGGATATCCACAGGTGTTGTTTTCATATCGCGTGTCGCTTCATAACAGATAAGCATAGCAATTTCGCTTACCAGTTCACGAAATTCCTTTCCGCCGGTATCCTTGTGGCGCAAAATGGAAAGCTTATGAGAAATTAAGGGATGATTCATAACAGTAAAGTTATTCATTTTTTTCAGCACCGTCCTTCTTCATTTGTTTTATAATATTATACTCTCATTGTTTTGTTTTGTCCATACCTATTTTGAATTAGGCTTGAAAATTAAAGATGCAATCAGAGCGAAGAAAATTGCTGCGGTAATTCCGCCGGCAGTAGCAGTAAGACCTCCGGTAAAAATTCCTAGAAATCCATCTTTTTCCACTGCTTTTTTAACGCCTTGAAAAAGCGTGTGTCCAAAGCCTGTAAGAGGAACTGTTACACCTGCTCCTGCAAATTTTTCAAGCTTTTCATATATTCCAAAGAGCGATAGAAAGACGCCGCTGCAAACATATCCCGTCAGGAGTTTTGCGGGTGTAAGTGCAGTTTTGTCTATAAAAAACTGACCGATAGAACATATTATGCCACCGATAATAAATGCCCATAAATAATTCACAATATTTCGCCTCCTGATACTAGTATTGTGAAGAGGGAGCAATTTATTCTTTGTTAAGCAGATTTTCCTTATATTTCTGTCTGTATTCGCTCGGAGAAACATCCAGATGTTTTTTGAATATATCATTAAATCGCTGCTGAGCACTAAAACCTACAGATAAGGCTATATCACCGACTTTAAGATTCGTTTCCTCAAGAAGAGATTTAGCTTTCTCGATGCGAACACTTAGAAGATACTGAATGGGACTAGTTCCATAGTGTTTTTTGAAAGCTCTGGCGAAATGACTTGTGGAAAGATAAACATAACCTGCAATATCGGAAAGAGAAATATCATTATTGTAATTATTGTTTATATATGCTCGTGCGGATTCCAATATTTCCTGTAATTTATGCCCCTTTGTGGAAAGGTTGGTTTCCCACTGTTCGCGAAGACTTCGACTCAGCCATACAAAAAGTTCCATGGTAAGAAGACTTCGCAGAAACGCGCTTTCGCCATCGGGAGATTTGTCTTCATGCATAATCTGTTGCATTATTGTCGAAATAGTGGAGCAGTAATTACTGGAAAGCTTGAAAAATCCACCAAAATCGTTGTTTTCCGAAATAAATGAGAGGAAATCATTTGCACTTATATCTGAAATATTCGTTTCATCGCTTTGGGCAAACGAGAACTTAAGTACCACAAACCTACAAGGACGGGTACATTCAACTTTAAGGTAATGAGGGATTCTTGGCTTTATAAGAAGCAGGTCATCTGTACGCACGCTTACGGTTTTGTCGTCAATATAAAAGGTTCCGCGGTCAATTTCCTGCATATAAACAAGTTCGAATTCGTCGTGGAGGCTTATATGGTCAGGATGATGTCTTGCATCCATAATCTTCTGTACCGATTTAACAACAACAGGAAGTCCCGTTTCTGAATTTACCAGATTTTTCCAAATACGAGGGAATTCGCCCATTTTTCAACACCTCACTTAAAAAATATTTTAACTTATTATACTATAGATATTTACAAATTGCAATTAAATATGTTAAAATGGATGTGTATAAGTAAAGTACAAAGGAAAGGCTGTGGTTTTATGCAGAAGAAATATAAAAGGGTACTTATTAAAATGAGCGGCGAGGCTCTTGCCGGGGATAAAGGTTTTGGCCTTGATGAAAAAACTCTTGATAGTATTGCTAAAACAATTAAAGAGTGTGTAAAGATGGGCGTAGAAATTGCAGTTGTTGTAGGCGGCGGTAATTTCTGGCGCGGAAGGACAGGTGAAAATATGGAACGCACCCGTGCGGACCATATGGGTATGCTTGCAACTGTAATTAATTCTCTTGCTCTTTGTGATGCATTTGAGCGCAACGGAGTACCTACGAGGGTGCAGACAGCTATTGAAATGAAGCAGATTGCTGAAACATACATAAGAGGCAGAGCAGTGCGCCATCTTGAAAAGGGAAGGGTCGTAATCTTCGGTTGCGGTACAGGTAACCCGTTCTTCTCGACAGATACAACAGCAGCACTTCGCGCGGCTGAAATTGATGCTGACGCAATACTTCTTGCAAAGAAAGTTGATGGCGTATATGACAGCGATCCTGCAACCAATCCCGATGCGGCAAAGTTCGACTCTATATCTTATATAGATGTCCTCAATAAAGGACTCGGTGTCATGGATACAACCGCGACATCTCTTTGCATGGATAACAAGATGCCCATTCGCGTGTTCGGTCTTTCTGATCCGGACAACATTAAGCGCGTTCTCAACGGTGAGGAAATAGGCACACTTATCTATTCATAATTTTTATTTATATTTATATATTATGGAGGAACAAACAATGAAAAACGATTATCCGGAACTTTCAGCAAAAATCGAAAAGGCAATTAATTATTTTGTAGACGATCTCGGTTCTATTCGTGCAGGAAGAGCTAACACAACTGTTCTTAACAGAATCAGTGTTGACTATTACGGCACAATGACACCGATACCTCAGGTTGCGGCTGTTTCTACACCTGATGCAAGAACAATTGCAATCCAGCCCTGGGACGCAACTCTTATCAAAGATATTGAAAAGGCGATTCTTGCTTCAGAGCTTGGAATCAATCCTCAGAATGACGGCAAAGTAATCCGTCTTTCTTTCCCTCAGCTTACTGAGGACCGCCGTAAGGAACTTACAAAGACAGTAGCAAAGAAATCAGAAGACTGCAAGGTTGTAATTCGCGGTATCAGAAGAGATGAGATTGAAAAATTCAAAGCAATGAAGAAAAAGAGTGAAATTACAGAAGACGACCTTAAGGGCATTGAAAAAGATATTCAGGATATCGTAGATGCTCAGATTAAGGAAATCGACAAGATTGCTGAGAAGAAAAATAAAGAAATAATGGAAATATGATTATGCTTAAACTAAAAAACTTATTCAAGCAGGATGAGCATAAGGTGGACCTTGAAAATTTACCGCAGCATATCGGTATAATTATGGACGGGAACGGCCGTTGGGCAAAAAAACGCGGCCTTCCTCGTTCAGGCGGTCATGCTGCAGGAGCAAAAACTTTTGAAAAAATTATTGAAGATGCAGGCGATATCGGCATCAAGGTTGTTACGGTTTATGCGTTTTCGACAGAAAACTGGAGCAGGCCTAAAGATGAGGTAGACGCTTTAATGAGCCTTCTGGAAGATTATCTTGATAATGGTCTTGAGCGTATTGCAGGACGCGATGTTAAGATACACTTTATTGGAGATTCAGCTGCCTTTTCCGATAAGTTTCAAAAGAAACTTGCGCACATGGAAAAGGCCACTCGTGATAACGGTGGTCTTTTACTTAATGTTGCACTTAATTACGGAGGTCGTGCCGAGCTCACGAATGCGGTTAAACAAATAGCTGAGGAAGTAAAAAATGGGGAAATTAACCCTGATGAAATTACAGAAGATACTATTTCAAAGCACCTTTACACAAGCGGGCAGCCAGATCCTGATCTTATTATCCGCCCCAGTGGCGAATTCAGACTAAGCAATTTCCTTATGTGGCAGGGTGCTTACAGCGAACTTTGGTTTTCAGATTGTCTCTGGCCCGATTTTTCAAAGAAGGAATTACTTGAGGCAATATCTGATTACCAGAAAAGAAACAGAAGATTTGGAGGAGTTTAATACTCTTTCTGAAAGGAAGATTACATTATGAAGCAAAGAGTAATCAGTGCTTTTTTTGGAATAATAATACTTGTTCTTGTTTTGCTTGGAAATCAACTTGTTTTCGATGTAGTGGTAACTCTTATTTCAGCCATGGCTATTTATGAGGTTATAAATGCAATCGGACTTAGTAAAAATAAAAAAATGACTGCTATTTCCGTATTGATGCCGGCGGCTCTTATGAGCGTTTCATACTTCTCCGCAGAATATCTACATTCACTTATTTTCCTCTTTATAGCTATATTCATGATTACGATGCTATTTAGTAAGGGTAGATATTCTTTTACAGATACAGCTCTCTATATTGCAGTTTCAGTAATTTTTTCAATTTCGTTCCTTCATGTATCTCTCGTAAGGAGACTTGGTAACGAAAATCTTGATGTGCTTGTAGTGCTTATAGGTAGCTGGATTACTGATTCATGTGCATATTTTGCGGGATATTTCTTTGGAAAGCACAAACTTGCACCTGAAATCAGTCCAAAGAAGACTATAGAAGGCTCAATAGGTGGCATTTTTGGTGTTATCGTTATTATTGTTGCATATTCATTGATTGCAGGCAATATAATGGATAAGTCAGTAAACATTTATTCTGCAATTATTATTGGACTTGTTGCAGGTGTTCTTTCTCAGTTCGGTGACCTTTGTGCATCGATAATTAAAAGGGAACACAATATAAAGGATTTTGGTAACATTATGCCCGGTCATGGAGGAGTTATGGATAGATTTGACAGTCTTCTTTTTGTAGCACCGGCACTTTATTACATCCTGGAATTTTTCCCGATATTTTTCTGATTCAAAGCAGGTATTCATATGAAAAAAATTTCTGTACTTGGTTCAACAGGCTCAATAGGAACTCAAACACTTGATGTGGTTGATATTACAAAAGAATATCAGGTGGAAACCCTTAGCGCCCACTCAAATGTTGCCCTTATGGAAAGTCAAATCCGTAAATATGCTCCTAAAAAAGTGAGTATGACAGATGAAAGGGCCGCTAAAGATCTCAAGGTCCGTGTTGCAGATACAGGGACTTTGGTTCTTTCGGGA
Source organism: Clostridia bacterium (assembly GCA_017411435.1). Lineage (GTDB taxonomy): Bacteria > Bacillota > Clostridia > UMGS1883 > UMGS1883 > UMGS1883. Next base: position 61,801 of record JAFQQD010000027.1, on the reverse strand, counting down.
ATTGACGGAGTATGTGAGTGTGCAGCAGACAACGATGCAGACACAGTTGTAACTGCGATAGTGGGTATTGCAGGGTTAAAACCTACACTCAGCGCAATTTCAAAAGGAAAGCGAATTGCACTTGCAAATAAGGAAACGCTTGTAACAGCAGGCGAAATTGTTAAAAAATCAGCAAAAGAGTATAATGCTGAAATTATACCTGTTGATAGTGAACACAGTGCTATTTTTCAGTCCATATCAAATCAGGAAAAGTTCCTTAAGAAAATCATAATAACAGCATCAGGAGGACCTTTTTTTGGAAAGGACAGAATTTTCCTTACTGCTGTAACTCCTGAAATGGCACTCAAACACCCAAATTGGAATATGGGTGCAAAAATAACTGTTGATAGTGCAACTCTTGTGAATAAGGGACTTGAAATAATTGAGGCTACGCATCTTTTTGATATCGGTGTGGATTATATTCAACCTGTCGTTCATAGGGAGAGCATAATCCATTCATTAGTTGAATTCTGTGACGGAAGTGTTATTGCACAGTTAGGAGTTCCTGATATGAAGCTTCCCATCAGCTACGCTTTGTCGTATCCTGAAAGAAGTGTTCCGGTTACAAAACCTCTTGATTTAGTAGAAATTTCAAACCTTTCTTTTTATAACATAGATAACGAGGCATTCCCGGCAGTGGAACTTGCAAAAAAGGCAGCAAAGGATGGCGGCGTGATGTGTGCAGTATATAACGGCGCAAACGAAGCTGCTGTAGAAAAGTTTTTGAAAGGCGAATGTAAATTTACCCAAATTACTGAGCTTATAGAAAAAGCGATGCAAAAAGCTCCCAGGATAGAAAATGCAACTCTTGAGGATATCGCAGACGCTGATTCTTTTGCCAGAGAAATTGTAAAGGAATGTTGTTAATTGGCAATTCTAATTACCATCATCGGATTTGGAATAATGATAATCTTGCACGAGCTTGGCCATTTTATAACGGCTAAAAAATTTGGCGTATTGGTGCATGAGTTTTCAATAGGAATGGGGCCCAAGATAGTTTCTTTTGGAAAAGGGGAGACAAAATACTCTTTAAGACTTTTTCCGATAGGCGGATATGTAAAACTTGAAGGGGAAAATGAAGTCGAAGAAAATGATAATCCCCGTTCGTTTTCAAATTTGCATCCCTTAAAAAGAATAATAGTTCTTATTTCCGGAGCTTTAATGAACATTCTTTTAGGATTTATGATTTTTACAATTATAAATTTGAGCGTGGGTATAGTTCCGTCTGTTGTGGAAAGTGTACCTGACAAAATGAAAAACAGGCAGGTTTATCTTGAAAGCGGAGACGAAATCTTAAGGTTGAACAACACACGCGTAAGAACGAATGATGATGTCCTCCTTTTTATGAGTCGATACAAAGAAGGAGACCCCATTTCTATCACAATCAAAAGAGACGGGGAGAAAATGACCGTCAAAGAATTTACTCCAATCAAAACTGATGAAGGATACAAATTAGGTGTAATATTTAAGAATGAAGATTCATCGCTTATAAAAAGTGCGGAATTTGCAGTTTATGATACGGTGTATATAACTAAAGCTGTACTTTACGCAGTGGGAGACCTTGTAAGTGGTAGAGTTGGAATGAACACACTGTCAGGTCCGGTAGAGATAGTCAGCGTTGTTGATTCCGTTGCATCGGCAAAGACTGAATATACATTTTTATCTATATTGATGCTTTTTGCGATGATTACAGTCAACCTTGGAGTGTTTAATTTACTTCCTTTTCCGGCGCTTGACGGCGGAAGCATAGTATTTGCACTTTATGAACTGATAACACGCAAAAAAGTAAAAAGTGAAATAATTGGTTACGCAAGTATAATAGGGTTTGTTCTCCTGATGGTTCTTGCTGTTTTTGTAACCGTTGGGGATATTGCAGACCTTTTTAACTAAACGCAAGAAGGAGATTTACTAATGAGCAGAGCATTTGCAAGAGAAGACGCATTCAAGTTGATTTTTGAAATGGAAATTACAAAGATAGATTCAGAAAGTGCAATCTCTTATTTATATGAAACAGTAGAAAAAAAGAATGAAATGTGGGCACAGGAATTTATTTCAGCACCTAACAGAAAGTATATAGAGGAAATTGTTAAGGGGGTTAGGGAAAAGTGCGATTTTCTTATTGAAATCATCACTCCCACCCTGAAAGACTGGACAATTTCGCGTATTTCAAAAGTAAATCTTGCACTTTTGAAGTTAGCCGTTTATGAGATATATTTTATGGAAGACATTCCCCAAAAGGTGTCTGTAAACGAAGCTGTTAAACTTGCCAAGACATACGGCGGAAAAGATAGCGCTTCTTTTGTGAATGGTGTTTTGGGAACAGTTATTACAAACTTAGACGGATAAGTCAGAAGGAATTGATATACTATGACAGATGGCAGAAGGATTGCTACTGTGTCGCAGATTAACAATTACATAAAGGCCGTCCTGGATAAGGTTCCTGTTCTTCAAAATATATGGATTAAAGGCGAAATCAGCAACCTCAAGATTCATTCGTCAGGACATATATATTTGACACTTAAGGACGAAGGTTCAGTTCTTAAGGCAGTTATGTTCAGGAATGCTGCAGCACATCTTCGTTTTAAGCCTGCGGATGGAACAAAGGTTCTTGCCCGTGGTAAAATCGGGGTTTACGAATCAGGCGGACAATACCAGATGTATATCGAGGAAATGGAAGCCGAAGGCATGGGGGACCTGTATGCCAGGTTTGAGGCTCTTAAAAGAATGCTTTCCGAGGAAGGCCTTTTTGATGAAAGCAGAAAAAAAGCAATTCCCAAATTCCCTGAAACAATAGGAATTGTAACAAGCCCTACGGGGGCTGCAATCAGAGATATGATAAATGTATTGCGCAGAAGATGCCCTATGGTAAAGGTTATCATTTTTCCTTGTCTGGTACAGGGAACGGATGCCGCGAAAAGCATTTGCGAAGGAATAGAATACTTTAACACTAAGAAGAAAGTTGATGTTATCATTACAGGGCGCGGTGGTGGCTCAATTGAGGATTTATGGGCTTTTAATGAGGAAATAACAGCGCGTGCAGTTGCTTCTTCCGAGATTCCTGTCATATCTGCAGTAGGGCATGAGGTGGATTTTACGATTTGTGACTTCGTATCGGATTTGAGAGCACCGACTCCGTCTGCAGCAGCGGAACTTGCAGTTCCTGATGTTACTGAATTAAGAAGAACTATGGATTCATTGAAAAGCGCAATGTCGGCTCTTTTGAAAAACAGAGTGGAAACCCAGGCAAGACAACTTGAACTTCTTACTAAGAGAAGATCGCTGACGCAATTTGGTAAATTCCTTTTAGATAAGCAACAGGATGCAGACTTGTTACTTGACAGGTGCGTTATGGCTTTCAAAAATAAAAAGCAGGTATCAGAAAAACTTTTTGGTGCACTTTGCGGTAAGTTATCAGCGCTCAGTCCGCTTGCGGTTTTTGAAAGAGGATATACAAGTACGACAAAAAACGGAAAAACCGTAAAAAATATTTCCCAGCTCAGCGAAGGAGACAATATCGTTTTACGGTTAACAGATGGCGAGGCAGATTGTCTTGTTACCGGAAGGAGAGAAATTAATGAAATTTGAAGAAGCAATGAAAGAACTTGAGGAAACTGTGAATAAGCTCGAAAGCGAAGAAGTATCATTGGATGAGGCGATGGAGCTTTTCGAAAAAGGTGTAGGCCTTTCAAAAACCTGTCAGAAGCTTCTTTCAGAAGCTCAGCTCAAGGTTACAAAACTTATCGCAGAAAACAATAGCGAAACTGAATTTGATACGGAGAATATGTGATGTTCAGAGAAAAACTTGGTGAATATATAAACAAAATAGATACACATCTTCATACGCTACTGGATTCAAAGGAAGGGTTAATCTACGAGGCAATGAGATACAGCCTCTACGCAGGCGGCAAAAGAATAAGGCCCGTTCTTACTCTTGCGTGTTGCGAAGCGCTTGGCGGGGATATGGAGGCGGCTCTTTCTTATGCGTGTGCAATCGAAATGATTCATACATACTCGTTGATACATGACGATTTACCATGTATGGATAATGATGATTTAAGACGCGGAAAGCCGACAAATCATATTGTTTACGGCGAAGCGACTGCAGTATTGTCCGGAGATGCGCTCCTTAACTATGCCTGTGAGTCTGTTCTTACCGCCGATATCAAAGATTCAAAGATGCAGCTTGATGCTTTGAAAATTATTTACACGGCTTCAGGCGCAGAAGGAATGATAGGCGGACAAATAATGGACATGGAAGCGGAAGTAACCCAAATAGACGCAGAAACGCTTTCGCTCCTTCATAAAAAGAAAACGGGCGCACTTATCTGTGCATCTGCGGCTCTCGGAGCTGTGTCTGCAGGCAAAGACCCCGCGATATTTGAAAAGTACGCTCTTTCTCTCGGGCTGGCATTCCAGATCAGGGATGACATTCTCGATATTGAAGGGGATGTTGAAACTTTTGGCAAGCCGATATTAAGTGATGAAAAGAACTCAAAAACAACCTATGTCACTCTTTACGGTATGGATGGAGCAAAAGAAATTCTTAAAGAAGAAACTCAAAACGCAATTGATTCCCTCCATTTTCTTGGAACAAAAGGAGAATTCCTTAAAGAGCTTGCATTATATCTTTTAGATAGAAAGAATTGATTTTACCTATGTTTAATAAACTTGCATTTATAGAAGAAAGATACGAAGAACTTTCGCAGAAAATAAGTGACCCTGAAATTATTGCCGACCAGAACCGCTGGCGTAAGCTCTGTAAAGAAAATTCTGATATTACACCAATCGTGGAAAGATACAGGGAATACAAGGCAGCAAATACTGCTATCTCAGAGGCAAAGGAAATGCTTGAAGAGGGCGCTGACAGAGAGTTTGAAGAAATGCTTCTTTCGGAAATAGAAGAAAACAAAGAAAAAATTGAAAAAATAGAAGAAGAGCTTAAAATACTTCTTTTACCAAAAGACCCTAATGATGAGAAAAATGTTATTGTTGAAATACGCGGCGGTACAGGCGGAGAAGAGGCAGCGCTTTTTGCCGGCTCGCTTTTCAGAATGTACAGCATGTATGCTGAAAACAGAAACTGGAAAATAGATATTATGAACTCAAATCCGACAGAACTTGGGGGTTACAAGGAAATCACCTTTACAGTTGAAGGAGCCGGAGCATATAGCAGATTAAAGTATGAAAGTGGCGTTCACAGAGTTCAGCGAGTGCCTGAAACTGAATCGGGCGGAAGAATTCACACAAGTGCCGCTACGGTTGCAGTACTTCCTGAAGTAGAAGAAGTAGAACTCGAGATAAATCCGAATGATTTAAGAATAGATGTTTTCCGTGCAGGCGGCCCAGGTGGTCAGTGCGTTAATACTACGGATTCAGCAGTACGCGTAACGCATATTCCTACCGGACTTGTGGTTTCGTGCCAGGATGAAAAAAGCCAACATAAAAATAAGGACAAGGCGCTGAAAGTTTTGAGAAGCCGTCTTTATGAGTTTATGGAATCTCAAAGAAACGATGCTATCAGTAAAGAAAGAAAAAGTCAGGTTGGAAGCGGGGACAGAAGCGAAAGAATAAGGACATATAACTTCCCCCAGGGCAGGGTAAGCGACCACCGTATTAATCTGACTCTTTATAAAATAGAATCAATAATGGACGGAGATATGGACGAGATAATAGATGCTCTTATAACTCATTTTCAAAGCGAGAAGCTTAAAAATAACGAAGGGTGAAAAACATGAACGATCCTCAGTACAAAGTTAACCTAACAAAATTAATTGATGAGTTCCATCTTGAGATAATCTATGCACCTGAAAACCTTGATAGCATAATGATTAATTCTTCAGATGTTCATAGACCGGGAATACAGCTCAGCGAAGGCTTTTTTGACTATTTTGACAGTGACCGTATTCAGATTCTCGGAAAGGTTGAGCACTCTTATATGATGCAAAAGTCTTTGGAGAATCAAAAAGTAGCATATGAAAAACTTATATCAAAGGGCATACCTGCGGCAATCGTCACACGCGGATTAGATGTGCCGGATGTGTTAAAAGCGGCTGCAGAAAAATACAAGGTGCCGCTTCTAAGAACTGAAGAAAGTACTTCGTCATTCATGGCTGCGCTCATTGCCTCTCTAAACCTTTCGCTTGCGCCTTGTATCACCAGACACGGAGTACTTGTAGAAGTATACGGCGAAGGCGTACTTTTGTTGGGAGAAAGTGGCGTAGGTAAGAGTGAAACTGCGGTAGAGCTTATTAAACGCGGTCACAGACTTGTTGCTGATGATGCGGTTGAAATAAGACGCGTTTCCGCAAAAACACTCGTAGGAAGTTCTCCTGAGATAATACGCCACTTTATTGAACTCCGTGGTATCGGTATTGTTGATGTAAAGAAAATTTTCGGTATGGGTGCTGTAAAAGATACTGAGAGCATCAATCTTATTATAAATCTCGAAGTATGGCAGCAAGGAAAAAATTACGAAAGACTCGGCCTTGACAAAGAAGTTACAAATCTATTGGGAATCGACATTCCGTCTCTTACAATTCCTGTAAAGCCGGGAAGAAATCTGGCTGTTATTATCGAAATAGCAGCTATGAACCACAGACAACAGAAGATGGGATATAATGCCGCTGAAGAACTTAGCGAACGATTGTCAAAACAGATGGAGAACAATGGAATATCCGGAAGCGACCTCTTCTAAAGGAAAGGGAATATTATGCTTGATAGAATAAAAAATATTATTGATGTAAACAAAATAAAAACCAATGTTTCCATGGCTTCTTACACAACTTTCAAAACGGGAGGAAGAGCTGAAATTCTCATTTCTCCTACGACCACGGACGAGCTGAAAAATATTATGAATTTCTTTTACGAAAACTCAATCAGCTACTATATCCTTGGTAATGGAAGTAATTTGCTTGTAAGCGATGATGGTGTTAAAAATCCCGTAATCTATATGGATAAAAACTTCAGCGGTATAGAAGTTTTTGAAGATTGTATTACTGCAAAAGCAGGCGAGCATCTTTCCGCTATTGCAAAAAGGGCAGCAGAAGAATCTCTTACGGGATTTGAATTTGCTGCAGGTATCCCGGGAACTCTTGGCGGTGCGCTCATAATGAACGCAGGCGCATATGGTGGAGAAATGAAGGATGTCGTTGAAGCCGTAAGCTTTATCGATATAACAGGTAAAGAATATGTAGTTTCCGGCGAGGAAATGGAATTTGGATACAGAGAGAGCGCTTTAATGGATACGGGATGTATAATTACAGGCGCTACATTAAAACTTACTCGCGGTAGCAAAGAAGAAATCCTTGGTAAAATGGCTGATCTGGCATCTCGAAGACGCGAAAAACAACCGCTTGAGTACCCAAGCGCAGGCAGCACATTCAAGCGTCCTCACGGCTATTTTGCAGGGGCGTTAATAGAAAGCTCCAATCTGAAAGGGAAATCTGTTGGAGGAGCTCAGGTAAGTGAAAAACACGCTGGTTTTATAATCAATAGAGAAAATGCTACAACACAGGATATTTGTGATTTGATAGAATTAGTACAAAAAACTGTATATGATATTCACGGTGTAGCTCTTGAGCCCGAAGTAAAATATTGGGATTGACCCCGATAATTATAAAGGATTGAATTTCAATGGCGAACAAAACTTTTTCTCATGAAGTGAAAAATGAATTATGTGAAGTAAAATTCAAAAGGGAAGAGGCAGTTTCTGAACTTGCCGCAATGATTCTTTTTGGAGAAAATGTCATAAATGATACTGTATCACTTCGCACGGACAATCCTAATATTGCAGCCAGAATACAACTTATTCTCAGAAAAGCTATTGATGAAGAAAGAGCAATCGATATCTTAAAAGGACGGAAGAATTATTGTGTAAGTTTTCCCTCCAGGCTTTCTGAAAAAGCAGGGGTTTACTTTTACGAAGACGGTGAAATAGCCTTTGACGAAGATATTTGTGAAACCGAACTTGAAAAAAGAGCGTTTTTACGCGGCGCATTTGTAATGAGCGGAACAATTTCAGATCCGCAGAAAGGATATTCGTGCGAACTTGTTACATTTAACGAGAATATGTCATATCTAGCTGCAGAGATGCTTGAAACATTTGGTATAAAGGCAAACACAGTTAAAAGAAATAAAAATTACATAACATATTTGAAAGATAAGACATCAGTCGGGGATTTTCTGAATATAATAGGGGCTCATAAGTCAATGCTTGATTTTATGGTAACTCAGATTGAAAAAGATATAAATAACAAAGAAAACCGTACGCAGAACTGTATTGCGGCAAATGTAGACAAAACTATTTCTGCCGCTGCCTATCAGTATAAGGCAATATTAAAATTAAAAGAAACGCCTTTTTGGGAAGAAATTGATGATAAAACAAAAGAGATAGCCCAGTTAAGACTTGATAATTTTGACCTATCTCTTTCTGCAATAGGAGAAAAAATGTCCCCACCAATGACAAAAAGCAGTGTCAACAGACGAATGAAAAAGCTTATGAATTTAGCGGAGGAAAAATAAATGTACACTCATTTACATGTACATAGTGAATATAGTTTACTTGACGGTATGTGTCGCATAAGAGAAATTCCCAAAAGAGCAAAAGAGCTGGGTCAGACAGCTGTCGCTTTGACTGACCATGGCGTGATGTACGGTGCAGTAGATTTTTACAAAGCGTGCAAAGCAGAGGGAATAAAGCCGATTATAGGCTGTGAGGTCTACACAACCAAAAACCGACTTGATAAAAGTGGTGGCAGGGGAGAAAATGAAACCAACCATCTGATACTTTTATGCGTGAATGAAAAAGGCTACGAGAATCTTATTCAAATTGTTTCAGAAGGGTTTGTAGAAGGCTTTTATTACCGTCCCAGAGTTGATATGGAAACCCTTAAGAAATACAGTGGCGGACTCATTGCGCTCTCAGCATGCTTGGCAGGAGAAATACCTAAGGCTCTTCTTTCAGGCAACGAAGAACGCGCAAAGGAAATTGTATGCGAGTACAAAGAACTTTTCGAGGAATTTTATATAGAAATACAGGACCATGGAATTGAAGAACAGAAAAAGGTAAATCCGCTCCTTGTAAAGCTTGCTAAGGATACAAACACACCTCTTGTGGCAACAAACGATGTTCATTATATTAAATCAGAGGATGCTAAAAATCAGGATGTTCTGATTTGTATTCAAACGGGTAAAACCCTTGATGAAGAGAACAGAATGCGCTTTGAAACCGAGGAATTTTACTTGAAAAGCGAAGAGGAGATGCGAAATCTTTTCAAATATGCCCCTGAAGCAATAGAAAACACAAATATTATTGCAGAAAAATGTAACTTTGATTTCAAATTCGGAGAAAGACATCTTCCAAAGTATGCGGTACCGGATAACATGGAGCCGTTTGAATATCTCAAATCCTTGTGTAAAAAAGGACTTGAAAAGCGCTATAAAAACCCCACGACCGAGCATACGGAAAGGCTTGATTATGAACTGGGCGTTATACAAAGCATGGGGTTTGTGGATTATTTTCTCATAGTATGGGATTTCATAAATTATGCTAAAAGTAATGGTGTTTCAGTTGGCCCTGGACGAGGAAGCGCAGCAGGAAGCCTTGTCTCATATGTTCTGGGAATCACCGACATTGAGCCGCTTCATTACAATCTTATTTTTGAGAGGTTTCTTAACCCTGAAAGAGTAAGTATGCCTGATATCGATATTGACTTCTGTCCCAAACGCAGAGGAGAAGTTATTGATTATGTAATAGAGAAATACGGCGCTGAAAATGTCAGTCAAATAGGAACTTTCGGTACTATGAAAGCACGAGGTGCCATCCGTGACTGCGGCAGAGTTTTAGGTATGCCATACGGCGAAGTTGACACTATTGCAAAAATGGTTCCTAATGACCTGGGAATGACGCTTGACCTTGCTCTTGAAAACCCAAAATTAAAAGAAGCCTATGAATCTTCAGCTGATATTAAAAAGCTTGTAGATACTGCGAGGGCAGTAGAGGGGCTTCCAAGAAATATTGGAACTCACGCAGCAGGCGTTGTTATAGCAGGCAAAAAGGTGTCAAGCTATGTGCCTGTACAGCGTAGCGAGGATATTATTTCCACTCAATACACAAAAGATACAGTTGAAGAACTGGGACTTCTTAAAATGGACTTTCTGGGGCTCAGAAACCTTACTGTAATAGAAGATACAGTTAAAATTGCAGGAGCTATGGGTATTGATATTGACATGAAAAATATCAGCTATGATGTTCCTGAAGTGTATAAAATGATATCAGAGGGTGATACAGACGGTGTCTTTCAGCTTGAAAGTGGCGGAATGCGCTCATTCATGAAACGCCTCATCCCGAAGAATATAGAAGACATAACCGCAGGAATAGCGTTGTACAGACCTGGCCCTATGGACTTTATCCCCGCATATATAAAGAATAAAACAAATCCCGAAAACATCAGATACAAGCATCCGCTCCTTAGAGATATTCTGGAGATGACTTATGGCTGTATTGTGTATCAGGAACAGGTTATGCAAATTGTGCAAAAATTAGCCGGTTTCTCAATGGGGCGTGCTGATGAAGTTCGCCGCGCCATGAGTAAAAAGAAAGCAAAGGAGATGCAAAAAGCCCGTCAGAGTTTCATTTATGGCGAAGATAACGATGACGGAAGTATCCGCTACATGGGATGTATCAGGAACGGCATTGATGAAAAAACTGCCGAGAGCATATTTGACGATATGGATGCTTTTGCACAGTATGCCTTCAACAAAAGTCACGCTGCTGCATATTCTTATGTTACATACCAGACTGCTTATCTTAAATGTTTGTATCCTTCACAGTTTATGGCAGCTCTCATTTCCAGCGTAATGGATGACACTAACAAGGTATCTGCCTACATTAACAACTGTGTACAAAGAGGAATAAAAATCCTTCCTCCGGACATAAATAAGAGTATGGCAGAGTTTTCTGTTGAAGGAAGCGATATTCGTTTTGGTCTATCCACTATAAAAAATGTGGGTGAAAATTTCGTTAGAAAATGTGTAAAAGAACGAAATGAAAACGGTTTATTCAAGAGCATTCGAGATTTTGCATCGCGAATGATGGGTGAACTCAACAAAAGAAGTGTTGAATGCCTTATAAAAAGTGGTGCTTTTGATTCTCTGGATGGTACCCGCGCACAGAAACTTGCAGTTTATGAGGAAATAATAGACTCAGAGGTTCGTGCAGGAAAAAATAATATTGCAGGACAGTTTTCTTTCTTTGCAGAAGAAACGGAGAAGAAGGATGTTTTTTCTGATAAAGTAAAAGATTTTTCAAAAAGAGAACTTCTCAATATGGAAAAAGAAGTTGCCGGAATATATTTCTCAGGACATCCCCTTGACGAGTACAGGGATGATTTAGCAAAAATGAATTATCCGTGCATAGCTGAGTTTTTAGCTTCAGAATCATCCGATGAAGACGGATATTCTGCTCGGCAAAATGATTTCTATGATGGTAAAGAAGTTTCTGTTGTAGGTATTATATCTAACAGAAAAGATAAATTAACCCGTTCTAACACTAACATGGCATTTCTTACCATAGAAGATTTTACAGCAAGTATGGAAGTAATTGTGTTTCCTAAAATTCTTTCAAAGCTTGATGCACTGCTTGCAGAGGATTCGATTGTTATGCTTCACGGTCGACTTGACATCAGAGAAGATGAGGATGCGAAACTTATATTGGATTCAGCAACTCAGTATATATCTACGGCCGATTCTCTCACTCTCGTTTTAAGTGACGAAAACTTAAAACAGCTTGACAAACTCAAAACTCTTGTTTCAAAATATCCGGGAGCATATCCTTTACAAATCGAGTGTAGTTACGGTAAAATTATTGTAAAAAACTTAACAGTAGAACCAAGTGAAGAGCTTAAAAGCGGAATAAATTCTCTTTTTGGGGAAAATGTTTTGAAAGAAAATAAATAATTTACTTGAAATCTCAGCCAAAATGTTGTAATATATCCACTGGCAATATGCTTGAAAGGAAAATATTTATGTGGACTTCAGTATATATGACGCAAAATATTGATACTGCACGGGCTATGCGCAGAAAAATGGAGAATTCTGAAATTCTTGTGATGATGCGCAGCATAAAGCTTGAGGACCGGGTTGGCGAAGATTGTTTTGAGATATTGGTACCCAACGCAGAACTCAAAGAAGCGCTTGACATTATTATTACTGAGTAAAAATATACCCTGCAGCAGCAGGGTATATTTTTATAGATAACACTTGAAAGTTCTTGCTTTTTTTGTTATAATTTCCTCTAAAGAAGGTGAATCAATGAATATTATAATTGTCGGTTGTGGTAAAACAGGTCAAAAAATAATAGAGAAATTATGTGAAGAAAAGGAACACAATATAACAGTTGTCGATATTCGTAATCATATTTTGAATGAAATTGTAAACAAACACGATGTAATGGGTGTTTCCGGCGACTGTATCAATGCTGAAATATTAGAAGAGGCAGGCGTTAAAGATGCCGATATATTGATTGCTACTACAGGCAGTGATGAAATAAATTTCACAACATGCCTTCTCGCGAAAAAAATAGGAGACTGTCAGACTATTGCAAGGGTAAGAAAGCCGCAATATACAAAAACAATTAATCTTTTCAAAGATGATATCGGGCTTGCACTTGCTATCAATTCAGATATAGCTGCAGCGCGAGAAATAGCAAGAATTCTGAAATTTCCGACAGCCATCCAGATAGATACTTTTGCAAAGGGCAGAATAGAAATACTTAAGTTCAAAATTAATGATGACTCTGTTCTTCAAGGATTAAAACTTTCGGAGATGGGAGCAAAGCTTAATTGTGATGTTCTTGTTTGCGGTGTTGAAAGAGGGGGAGAGGTCTATATCCCTGATGGTAATTTCGAATTTCACCCCGGAGATCTTATAAGTATTGTATCAACATACAATAATGCCAATGTCTTTTTCAAAAAAATAGGTATTAAATCATCAAGAGTTAAAAATTCAATTATTATAGGTGGCGGAGTAACAGGATATTATCTTGCGAACATGCTCATTCAGGCAGGTATAGATGTTAAAATCATTGAAGAGAAAAAGGAAAGATGTGAGGAACTTTCCTGTTTGCTTCCAAAAGCCACTATTATAAACGGTGATGGCACTGATAATGCGCTTCTTCTCGAAGAGGGGATAGAAAGTGCTGATTCTGTTATTGCTCTTACCAATATAGACGAGGAAAATATAATACTCTCACTTTTTGCTAAAAGCAAAACAGGTGGAAAGCTTATTACAAAGATTAACCGTGTAGAGTATGATGAAATAATAAGAAAGCTCGATCTTGATACAATTATACATCCTAAAACAATTACAGCAGAGGATGTTCTGCGTTTCGTAAGAGCAAAAAACAACTCATTTACAAGTAACAATATAGAAACCATGCACTATATTCTTGGTGGCAAGGCTGAAGCACTTGAATTCCATATAAAAGAGAAATCCGCGGTTGTCGGAAAACCGTTGTACCAACTCAATATAAGAAAGAACAACATTATATCCTGCATTAACCGTGACGGAAAGGTAATAATCCCGAAAGGTCAGGATTCTATCCATGTTGGTGACAGCGTAGTAGTTGTTACAACCCTTAGTGGACTAAAGGATATCAACGATATTTTGGAAGGTTGATTTTATGGATTTCAAACGAATTTTTCACACTTTGGGAGTAGTGCTGTGCTTTGAAGCAATGCTTTTAATACTCCCTTCAATATGTGCAATAATATACGATGAAGTGGCCATATACAGTTTTATAGCATCTATTGTTTTATGTCTTGTATGTGGCATCCCTTTGTATCTTATAAAGCCGAAGAAGAATGAAATGTATTCCAAAGAGGGCTTCGTTGTTGTTGCTCTTTCTTGGATATTAATGAGTCTTTTTGGTGCATTACCGTTCGTTTTTTCAGAGGCGATACCAAACTTTATACACGCGTTCTTTGAAACTGCCTCGGGATTTACTACCACCGGCGCATCCATTCTCAAAGATGTTGAAGTAATCCCAAAATCTGTTCTTTTCTGGAGAAGTTTTACTCATTGGATAGGCGGTATGGGAGTACTCGTATTTTTGATGGCTATATTATCCTTGTCGGGTGGAAGTAACCTCCATCTTATGAGAGCTGAAAGTACAGGACCTGCCGTAAACAAGCTTGTCCCGAAGGTAAAATCAAGTGCAAAAATTCTTTATGGAATTTATATAGGACTAAGCTTAATTCTTTTGGTTTTACTTCTTGCCGGTGGCATGAGCTTTTTTGAAGCAATAACTCATATGTTCGGCACAGCAGGAACGGGTGGTTTTGGAATCAAAAATTCCAGCCTTGCTGACTATTCTCCGTATCTTCAGATAGTAATTACTGTATTTATGGCTCTCTTTGGAATTGATTTTTCCGTATATTATCTGCTGTTACTTGGTAAATTCAAACTTATGCTCAAGTCTGACGAAGTGAAAGCATATATAGGAATTATTCTCGTGTCTACGCTTATAATAAGTATTAACTGTGTAAATCTGTTTGAAAACATATGGGCGTCATTGAGACACAGTGCATTCCAGGTTTCTTCAATAATGACCACAACGGGGTTTTCTACTGTCGACTTTGATAAATTTCCGGAACTTTCAAAAACGATACTTGTTTTGCTTATGTTTATAGGCGCCTGTGCAGGAAGTACCGGAGGTGGTATAAAAGTATCAAGAATACTTATTTATCTTAAGAGTATCAAAAAAGAAATATCTATAGCGGCACACCCGAAACTTACGAAAAAAATCCAGATGAGCGGAAGAATAGTGGAACATGAAACCGTAAGAAGCGTAAATGTATTTATGGCAGCGTATATTGTTGTGTTTGTTTTATCGCTTCTTGCAATCAGCATCGACAATCTTGATTTTACTACTAATTTTACTGCAGTCGCAGCCACTCTCAATAATATAGGGCCGGGCCTTGCAAAAGTCGGTCCGACATCCAACTTCTCGGTTTACTCTGATTTTTCAATATTGGTACTAACCTTTGATATGCTCATAGGAAGACTTGAGGTTTTCCCGATATTAATACTTTTCTCTCCGTATACATGGAAAAAATAAAAGTGGCTAAAGCCACTTTTATTTTTTCCTTAAATCTATTTCTCTTATTTTTTTACGAACAGGGAGGAGGCGTGAAGGGGAAACAGAGAGTTCATCAACTCCAATAGAGAGGAAAGTTTGTGTAAGATCGGTATCAGCAGCTAATTCTCCGCATATCCCCACCCAGATTCCTGCCTTATGTGCATTTTGAGTGGTAATATCTATCATCCTGATAATTGCCTTGTGGTATGGGTCAAAGAACTCATCAAGTTCTTCGTTTTGTCTGTCTATTGCCATAGAATACTGCGAAAGGTCATTTGTTCCGATGCTGAAGAAATCCACCTCCTTGGCAAGCTCATCAGAAATCATAACAGCGGCAGGAGTTTCGATCATGATTCCCATTTCAGGAATTTTGTAATTGATGTTCTGACTCTCTAGTTCTGCTGCGGTTTGATATACCATTCTTTTTACATCACAAACCTCTTTAAGCGAGGTAATCATAGGAAACATTATTGAAAGATTTCCGTAAAAAGAAGCTCTTAAAAGTGCTCTGAGCTGCGTTTTGAATATCTCAGGGCGCTTAATACATAATCTTATTGCACGCAAGCCAAGGGCTGGATTTTCTTCTTGTTCGAGTTTGAAATAATCAACCTTTTTATCCGCGCCAATGTCGAGGGTTCTTATTATAACTTTTTTTCCCGCCATAGTCTCAACAGCATTTTTATATATTGCAAACTGCTCTTCCTCGGAAGGAAAAGTGTTCTTCTCGAGAAAAATAAACTCACTTCGAAAAAGCCCGATTCCATTAGCATCATTTTCAATAACAAGAGACACATCTTTGATATTTCCGATATTTGCAAAAAGCTCAATCTTTTTTCCATCAAGAGTGGTGTTCTCTTTGCCTTTCAATGTTTCGAGGAGCTCTTTTTTCTCCAGCTCCTCCTTAAGACACTGATAACTTTTTTTAAGAAATTCCTCATCCGGCTCTATATAAATTGTACCACTGAACCCATCAACAACAGCCAAATTTCCATCAATATCTTCATTCGAGATAAGGTCAACACCAATTATCGCAGGTATATTCATGGTTCTTGCTAAGATTGCGGTATGTGAGTTTAAGGAACCCTTGAAAGTTACGAATGCGAGTATTTTAGATTTGTCAAGTTGAAGTGCTTCGCTGGGAGTGAGGTCTTCTGCGACTATGATAACAGGTTCATTGTAAGAAACAATGCTTTCGCTTTTTTTTGAGAGTATGTCTACTATTCTGTCTGAAATATCCCTTACATCTACAGCCCGAGCTTGCATGTAATGGTCATCCATCCCGGAAAACATAGCTGCAAATGTTTCTGCAGTGGCCGACACAGCATATTCGGCATTAATACCCTGGTTGCAAATTATGTTTTCAACAGATTCAATATAATCTTTATCTTCAAGCATTAATTTATGAATCTCAAATATTTCCGCATTTTCTTCTCCAACTTCGTTCAAGGCTTTTTCTTTCAAATTATCAATCTGATTTTTAGCTTCAGAAAGAGCTTTTTCAAATCTTATGAATTCTTCATCAGGGTTCTTTACTCTGTAACATGCTATGTCCGCATCGGATTTTTTCCAAAATCTAATTTTCCCTATAGCTATTCCGCCATAGACACTTTTTCCATGATAAGATTTCATATATAACTCCTTACAAATTCTGGCTTAAAAACTCCATAAGTTCTTTTTTTGCTAGATTTTCATCTTCTCCGTTAATTACTAGTTTTATGCTGTCCCCGCATTTAACGCCAAGCCCCATAACCGAAAAAATTCTCTTTGCATCTGCTTGTTTGCTGTTATGGAGAATTTTTATATCAGAACTGTACTTGCCGGCTTCTTTAACAAGTAATCCTGCCGGTCTTGCATGTATACCTGATGAATCTTTGACCGTAAATGTAAATTCTGTCATATAACATTTTCCTTTCGCTAAAAACAAGTATATATTAATTTTACCTTTCAAACAAAAATATATACGAATTAAATAAAAAAGAAATTATCGAAAAAAGATAACTCTTTTGCCTTCGAGGGTTCGAATCCCTATAAAATAAAAAAAGCCGGCTACCTAAAAAAGGTAACCGACTTCTTTGGCGGAGAGAGAGGGATTCGAACCCTCGAACGGGTATTAGCCGTTACACGATTTCCAGTCGTGCGCCTTAGACCAACTCAGCCATCTCTCCATAACCGACTTTAGTATTATACACGGAATTTCATGAAATTGCAAGTATTTTTTATAAAATATATAAAGAACGCCATCCTTTGATTGTGGATGGCGTTCTAACATTATTTAGCTAACAAATCATTGACTGTGTTCCATACTAGCTCTTCGACAACAGTAGAGAAAGTTTTATATCTGGAATCTGTATCATCATTGAGAATTTTTTCAATGTATTTACAGTCTTCTTCCAAAAGAGAAGGCGTATATTCCTCTTCGGGGAGGTAGAGTACGCAGTAATGAACATTTATAATTTTCTTTGTGATAGGTTCTATCTTAACCATAACTCCAAGCTTCGGGAAATCGCTGTAATGGTTTCTTCCGCTTGTTATTATGAGCATGGACTCTTTAGCTTTTTTGCTGCTGTCTCCTGTAAAGTATGTATCGACAGAATGCTCTAACAAATAATCTCCGAATTCATTATCGAGTACTGTTTCCAGTGTTGAAAGAATCTTATCTTCTTGGAAATTTTTACAGTTTGATTCATATGTCTTAACATCATGTTTTACAACGAGACACCATGAGTTAACATCCTTTTCTTTAACACTCTTCTTAAAGATTTCAGGAAGAGTATCCACGCTTTCGTTCCGAACAATGCACTCAAGCGGAATTTTAGAATTGTGTCTGAAAATAAACTTGTTTGAATTTTCGTTCATAAGTTCAAGATAAGTATAGCGCTTTTTGTACTTATCATTGATTGACTGTCCACTTTTCACGAGCTGTCTTAAAGCAATTTGTTCAAGCTCAGTTTCGCCAATAAGATGCAAGTAGTCCGCCAAAACGCAAACAGAGGAAGAGAGGTTTTCCGCACAGTATACTTTAACTGTCCTGTGCAGTCTTTTTGAGAGATCTTCCGGTGAAACATCTCCGCCATTTTTCATATATGTCAGAAGTGCAATTATAATATCTATGTCATCAACCGTAATAAGCTCGTTTTCCTTTGTTTTTCTTTTGAAATTAAAATATTTCTTAATAAGCTCAAAATATTTTTTTGTCTGTTCTTTATTTTCCTCTGTAATATTGCGGCTTGCTACATAGTAGAGGTGTTTTTTCAGATTGATAACATAGCTGTTAGCTTTATCTGCAAAAACAATCGTTTTGTATGCTGATTTATATTTTTTCTGTTCTTTTAATGCATTATAAGCATCAAAATTTAACAGTGCATCTTTAACAAACTCTTCGGACTTCTTTGAAGAAGCTTTCATTATTCTTTCCAGAAAAATCTCGACACTTTGACGCGCTACGACAGATTCCTTGCGGTCTTCGGAGAGAAAAATACGACGCTTGTTTGTAAGTTCCTTTAATGTTGCGTTAAGGGAAGGCACACTGGAAAACTGACGCAACAGTATAAAAGTCCAGTAAATATCCCCTTCGTCAAAAGCATGGCAAGCTTCCTTATATCTTACAGAACCTTCTGACTCAAAATCAAAGTATTTTTTTATACATTCTTCGCGGATTGACGCATTTTTTATTGCATAATCATACGCTTTGGAAAAGTCTCTGTATTCGCCTCTTTTAAGAAGCTCTTCATTCCATAATTTTTCGAATTCGCGCATTGCATCCGCATTACTAATCTTTTCTTTGTGTTGAAAGAACATTATATCCCTCCTAAGTGCATACGAACTAATTATACACAAATTGAGAGCATTTTTCAACATTTTTTTATAAAAAACGCACAAACTTTTATATGTTTTTCGCAATTTCGGTTTTTAGACGCTTTATAATCCGTTTTTCTAGCCTTGAAATGTAACTTTGACTTATTCCGAGCATCTGCGCAACTTCTTTTTGTGTTTTTTCTCTTGAACCGGATAAGCCGTACCGGAGTTGCATTATTTGTTTTTCTCGTAATCCTAGATTTTCCATAGCAGAGCGAAGAAGTTCTTTTTCGGCCTCGTCTTCCAGGTGGCGATCCACGCAGTCATCATCAGTTCCTAATACATCGCCTAAAAGAAGTTCATTTCCGTCCCAATCGACATTGAGAGGCTCGTCAAAAGATATGATGATTTTTTGTGAGTTGTTTTTTCTTAAATACATCAGTATTTCATTCTCGATACATCTGCTGGCATATGTGGCAAGTTTTATCTGTTTATCTTTTTTGAATGTATTAATTGCTTTTATAAGGCCTATTGTTCCTATTGATATTAAATCATCTACACAGATGTTTGTGTTTTCAAATTTTTTTGCAATATATACAACGAGTCTTAAATTATGCTCAATTAAAATCTGACGGCTTTTTTCATCATTAATATTTTCAATGTGAGTAGTTTCTTCCTCCTGTGAGAGTGGAGGAGGAAGATATGTTCCGCCACCTATGTAATGAACACTTTCCTCTATGTCCATTTTTTGCAACAATTTCAGATAACCTACCTGATAGTACGCTTTCATTGTTTTCATAATATTCAACACAAATCATTCCTTTTATTACATATAGGGGTTTAGTAAAGCTCCGTAACTCCTGTCTTTTGAAAGTTGACCGTCACAAATTCCCACAACACATTTATCAAGAACCCTTACGCCACACTCATCACGGATTTCTGCGCGGTCAGGAATAAATCCAATAAGCATTCCATTGGATTTTCCTAACGATGAGAAGGGGATAAGGCGTGCAGAAAGTCCTTTTTGAACGATATCATCCATAATCCACATCAGGTTTCCGTTTTCAAGTTTATCAAGAGAAATCCTGATGTCCTCGCTGAACAAGTTTTTTAATAATCGGTATTCAGCTACTATAACCGGAGAGAGAGTCAACGGATCGACCAAAGAGTTTCCGGTATCCATCAGAGCAGTTATTTCTGCCGTCTTATCCCCGAAAGAGAGATATAGTTTCTTTCGGAGGCCATTAACCTTAAAACTTCTTTTTGAAAAGAAAGCAAATAACTTTGTAGCTACATAAAAAAGGGTTCCGGACAAAGCCAGGATGGTCCACGGCAAATTAAAATACAAAATACCATTTGAATAGACTGCACCCAGACTTGCTCCAACATCACTAAAATAAAAAGTTCCTAATACACATCCGCCAAATCCGAATGAAACCATGTAAAACACAAAAAGCGCTTTAAGATATCCTTTAAGAGAATAAAAAGGAAAGGAAACAGCAACCAAAAGCATCGAAATAAGCATTTTGCACAGAGTTGAATATATTACAGAAAAATCCGGAAAGAAAACAAGAACTGCATATGAGGCTCCTACGAAAGCTCCAAAAAGTATTCTGTATTGATTTAGCCTTAATCTGCACAAAACGCAACACGCTCTCAACAATATGTAGTTAATTAAAAGGTTAACAACAAACAAAACATCAATATATATAATAGTCACAAGCACCACCCTATTAAATTATACAACAGCAACTATAGATAAAATGTCGTAATAGGAGAGAGGCGGAAAATTATTTTAATCCGGCAATATCGTTTCAAAATAATTTAGAAATTATGAAGAAATTATTAAAAAAGTTTGACATTTTGATAAAACTATAGTATAATAAGCTCGTAAGAAAAAAATAGGAGCAATGATTTATGAAAAAATATATACTTTCATTTGTGCTTGTGGTCTTAATGCTTTTCTCATTTATGCCTACATATGCAAATCAAGTTGGATATGTTAACTGTGATATACTTAATGTGCGAGTATCCCCAAGCACTGCATCAGAAATAGTAACAAAGCTTCCTTACGGAACAAAGATTGATATTATTTATACTGATAACGGCTGGCACAACATTCGTATGGAAGATGGAGTTACAGGTTTTGTATCTGCTCCTTATATTTCATATTCTACTGCTGGCAGCGATGCTGCTTCAAAAGTTGCGGCAGATGCATACAACTATCTTGGTTACAGTTATGTGTACGGAGCTTCAGGCCCCAACGCTTTCGACTGCAGCGGTTTTACTAGCTACTTATATAAAAAGCAGGGGATTTCATTACCGCGCACATCAATCTCTCAGGGAAGTGCAGGTTCTTATGTTGAGAAAAGTGCGTTACAGCCTGGCGACCTTGTTTTCTTCTCTAATCGAAGCGACAGACGCATAAACCATGTTGGCGTATATGTTGGAAACAACGAGTTTATACATGCATCAACAAGCACACGAGGGGTTGTTAAAGACAATCTTAGCAAAGAATATTATGTAAGAAATTATGTTACCGCAAGACGCGTAGTGTAAATTATTACTAATTAACCGAAAATACTTGACTTTTTCAGAAGTTATTGTAAAATATATATAGTACACTAAATTCCTTTTCTGTATTGAGAAGGAATTTATTTTCGGAGGAATTTGTGAGAGTTATATCGGGAAGTGCCAGAGGGCTGAAACTTGTAAGTCCTGATGGTATAGAAACAAGACCTACACTCGACAGGGTGAAGGAAGCCGTTTTTTCGATGCTTTCCCCGTACATAAATGGGGCTTTAATACTTGATCTCTTTGCAGGTTCTGGAGCATTAGGTATCGAAGCTCTGAGCCGTGGCGCGGACAAGTCCTATTTTATAGACAGTTCGCAAGAGGCTATTTCCTGTATTAATTCAAATATTACTGCAGCAAAATTTACTAAGAGCTCGGTAGTTATGAAGACAGATGCAATCGGATTCCTCAAAAATTGCAGTCAGCAATTTGACATTGTTTTTCTTGATCCTCCATACGCAGATGGATTGTATGAAAATACTATCAATCTGATTGCTGAGAATAAACTTCTCAGCAATGAAGGTCTTATTGTAATTGAACAGGACTTTGGTGCAGAAAAACATATTAATATCGGGCAAATGTTTGAAGTCTTCAAGGAAAAAAAGTATGGAAGAGTAGGGATAACGGTTTTGAAATGGAGATGACTTGATGAATATTGCTATCGTTCCAGGAAGTTTTGATCCCGTTACTAACGGTCATTTAGATATTATAAAAAGAACAAGCGAACTTTTTGATATGGTGTATGTAAGCATTCTTTCAAACAGTTCAAAGAATCCTTTGTTTTCTGTAGAAGAAAGGATTTCTCTTATAGAGCGTGTTACTCATGATTTGCCAAATGTAAAGGTTGAAGGCTTTACAGGGCTGCTTGTGGATTATGCAAGGGCTAAAAATGCAAAATTCATAGTAAAAGGCCTGAGAGCTGTAACTGATTTTGAATACGAATTTCAGATGTCGCTGACAAATAAGCAGTTAGCTCCTGAAATTGAGACATTCTTCATAACTACAAACGCTAAATATGCGTACCTTAG
The DNA here is from genome assembly GCA_017411435.1 of Clostridia bacterium. GTDB lineage: Bacteria > Bacillota > Clostridia > UMGS1883 > UMGS1883 > UMGS1883. The sequence goes on along the minus strand of JAFQQD010000027.1, from coordinate 39,229 downwards.
CTCAAGTATAGTTAAAGAGGTTGCCAAGTACGGAGGAGATTTCACTGAAATGGTACCGCTTGAAATTATAGAAGATATAAAAGAGAAAATAGGAGGCACACGATAATGGAAATTTTGAAAATGATTGACCTTTTGGAAGACAAGGTTGAACAGACAAAAACAATTCCGCTTTTGAACCGAGCTTTAATCGATAGAGAGGAGCTTCTTGCCGCAATTGAAGAAATCAGACTCAATATTCCTGAAGATATGAAGCAGGCGAAACTTATTAAAGATGAGAGAAAAAGAATCCTTGCTGAAGCACAGTCTGAGGCAGAAGATATCATCAATGCTGCAAAAATCAAAACTGAAAAAATGGTTGATGAGCATGAGATCACAAAGAAAGCTTATGAACAGGCAAACCAGATTGTTGCTGCTGCTCAGAAAAACTCTCGTGAACTCAGAATGGGCGCAAGACAGTATGTTGATTCCCTTTTTGCTGATACAGACGCAAAGCTTACAAAGGCACAATCTATAATCAGAAAAGCTCGTGCAGATGTAAGACAGGAAGCTTCTAAAACAGCAATTGCTGCGGAAAAGAGCGAAAAAGCAGAATAATTTGACAGAGGTGTAATTATGTCCGGACATTCCAAATGGAATAACATAAAAAATAAAAAAGAAAAATCAGACGCACAGCGCGCTAAGATTTTCACAAAGCTCGGCAGAGAAATAGCTGTAATTGTAAAGGCTGGAGGCCCCAATCCAGACAGTAACGGAAAACTTCGTGATGCTATAGCTAAAGCGCGTTCAAACAATATGCCTAACGATAATATTCAGCGTTGTATTGCAAAGGCAGCAGGCGAAACGGGCGGAAATGATTATGAAGAAATTACATATGAAGGTTACGGTCCAAGCGGCGTTGCAGTAATTGTTGAGACTCTTACAAACAACAGAAACCGTACTGCAGCAGATATGCGACATTATTTTGATAAATATGGTGGAAACCTTGGCCAAACAGGATGCGTAAGCTATATGTTTGACAAAAAAGGCGTCCTTTTGATTTCTGCAGAAGAACTTCCTGATGAAGATGCTGTTATGATGGATGCGCTAGACTCTGGCGCAGATGACTTTTCTTCAGAAGATGGTATTTATGAAGTTCTCACAGCTCCTGAAAATTTTTCAGCTGTACGCGAAGCTTTGGAGGAGAGGGGATACAGTTTCCTGACTGCAGAAATACAGATGATTCCTCAGACAACTGTAGAACTTACTGATGAGGAAGACTTGAAGAATATGAATAAACTTATTGATATGTTAGATGACAACGATGATGTGCAGAATGTTTATCATAACTGGGATGAATAATAATTAAAAAGAACGAGTAATTTCACTCGTTCTTTTTATTGTATAAGAAATTTTGTTGGTTTTAAGTTCGGCATGCTTCTTTTTTATCAGTTGTTGGCTATTATAATATATATAACTTGACAAAGGGAAGGTGCTGTGATAAAATATATACAATTCAACAAAATAAAAATTTTGTTGAATTGGCGATAGGGAGATTATCGAGAAAAACCCCATTATATAGGGATTTAACAAAAGGAGGATTTTTAATGGCTGATTTAAGACATTATATTGATGTTCCCCGTGATGTCAGGAATTTTTTAAGTTACCTTTCAAATATTAAAGGAAAATCTGATACCACAATTAATGAATATTACTATGACCTTCGTACATTCTTCCGTTTTATGAAATGTCACAGATTACTTGAATCGTATGATGATTTTGAAAAAATTGATTGTAGTGATATTGATACAGATTTTATCAAAGATATATCCCTTGATGATTTGTATGAATATTTAATGTATGCTAACAGCGACCGTGATAATAGCGCAAATGCTCGCGCCAGAAAGGTTTCTTCGTTGAAGAGCTTTTTCAATTATATGTCCAGCAAGGCACATCTTCTCGATATCAATATTACAAAAGAGCTTGACTCGCCTAAAATTCCTTCAAAATTACCTGTTTTTCTTTCCCTGGATGAGAGTTTACAATTATTGGAAAATGTTGATGGCGAGTTCAAAATAAGAGATTATTGTATTATTACGCTATTTCTTAATTGCGGAATGCGTCTCAGTGAATTAGTAGGAATTAATATCTCTGATATACACGGAGACAGTCTTACCGTTACCGGTAAAGGCAACAAACAACGCACGGTATACCTTAATGAAGCTTGTCAGCGAGCTATACAATCATATATGGAAGTTCGCCCGAAGGATGCTGTAAAAGACCGAAGAGCACTCTTTTTAAGTAAACAAAAAACGCGTATATCAAATAATATGGTGTATAGAATGATTAAAAAGAATATAGAGCGCGCAGGGCTTGATTCTAACATCTATTCTCCGCATAAATTAAGACACACAGCCGCTACATTGATGTATAAATACGGGAATGTAGATGTTCGTGCTTTGCAGGAAATTTTGGGGCATGAGCACTTATCAACAACCCAGATTTATACGCACATCGATGAAGAACAGCTCAGGAAAGCAGTTGACAAAAATCCGTTATCTAAAATTAAGCCTGAATAAAAAAGATTGGTCGCGATAAAAACACACACAATTTCCTATACGGTAAAAACGAGGGGTTGCCCTCGTTTTTTTATATTATAAAATCATTTATTTTTTCAATAAAATCTTTGAATTTCTGTTCCCACACAATCAAAAGTGCGCCGTTTTCAACAGAAATTTCCGCCCTCTCTCCTACAAACTCATTACTTACACCAAGAGGAAATTCAGGAGCAAGGGTTATTTTTTCAGCATTATATTTAAGACCTTTAATCGATACGGCATTTGCGCTTTTTTCCTGAGCAAAAACGCTTATTTTCCCATTAAAATCAGCAGAAAATGCGATGTTTTGGTTGAAAATTACTGTCATAACGACATCATTACCAATCAAAAATGCTCTCCCTCCCCTTTTTGCTGCCCACAAAAGAGCCTGGATGTTGGCAATTGTATGGTCGATTCTTCCTCCAACACCACCGAGTATCACAAAATTGTTGAAATTTTTCTCAAAGCCAAGCTTGCAAGCAAGAAATGTATCAGTATCATCCTTTTCGACAGGATGTTTTATGATATTTTCATGTGTTAAATTTCCTTCAATAGAGTCAAAGTCCCCGATTACAACATCCGGAATTATGCCTTTCTCCGTTAATATGTCATAACCGCCGTCCGCGGCAATAATTATATCTCTTTTGCTTGGAAAAATAAGAATTTCTTCTGAATTTTCTTTGCATGCAGCAAAAATATAACAAATTCCGTTAATCGTAATCACCCCTTTCATTTATAGTAAAGAATATCACAACCCATGCCTGTTGTCAATATAACGGAATAACTGATGATTTTAAGGCATATTCTAGTATATAAAATGTAAGGAGTATATAAATATGAAAAAACTAATTTCGCTTTCTCTTGTTTTTATATTGATGTTTCCGTTATGCACATTTGCCGAATGGAAAACATCCGCAGTTGCAAAATCCTTGCTTTTGATGGAAGCAAGCAGTGGAAAAATACTTTATGAGAATAACCCACATGAATCTCTACCACCGGCAAGCGTTACAAAAATTATGACGATGCTTCTTATTTGTGAAGCTCTTGAACGAGGCGAAATTACACTTGATACTCAGATTACAGCAAGTGAGCGTGCAAAAAGCATGGGCGGAAGCACAATTTTTCTTGATACGAATGAGGTTATGTCACTTAACGATATGTTAAAAGGAATTGCTGTAGCAAGTGCAAATGATGCATCTGTAGCAGTAGCGGAACATATGTGCGGAAGTGTCGAATCGTTTGTTGATAAAATGAATTCTCGTGCAAGAGAACTTGGTATGAAGGATACAAATTTTGTTAACTGCAATGGATTAGATGCTGAAAATCATCATACAAGTGCCTATGACATAGCTATAATGAGTCGCGAACTTCTGAAGCATAAAATGATTGAAAAGTATACAACCATCTGGATGGATACGCTTCGTGGAGGCAAATTCCAACTTGCAAATACGAATAAATTAATTCGTTTCTATCAAGGCGCAAACGGGCTTAAAACGGGTTCTACAAGTGGTGCAGGATGCTGTATAAGCGCAACTGCAAAAAGAGACGGAATGCAGCTTATAGCGGTTGTCATGGGAGCTCCCTCAAGCAAGGACCGCTTTGCAGCAGCAAGCGAACTTCTGAACTACGGATTTTCTAATTTTGCAGTAAACAATTTTGGTGAAAAAGGTTCCTCGGTGTGTAAAGTTCCTGTACTTTACGGAAAAAGCACTAGCGTGCTTGCTCTCACCCATTCCGATACTTCGGTTGTAATTGAAAAAGAAGATAAAGAGCGAATAAAAACTCATATAAACTTGCACAAAAACATAACCGCACCCATAAAAAAAGGCGATATAATTGGCGAAATGATAGTTACCCTTGATGGAGAAACAATTACGAAAACAAATTTGGTCTCCGACCGTACTATTAAACGAAAAGGATCGGGAGACTATTTTATCTATATGTTGAAAGGATTACTCCAAGCCTAAATCACAAAATTAATATCGGGGAATAAAATGAATATTGGGAAGAAAATTCCCGCTTTAACGATTCAGAAAGGAAGGTAATTCTTATGAAGGATTTACTTGATATTGAGTTTATTCCCCATATGGTCTCGTATGATTGCGACAGGTGCAACGATTTGCCCCTTGCATATAGCTATGTCCCCTATCAGCGCTATGAAACCCCTTACAGCAAGGAAAAAGCACTCTGTGTAGGTACTGTATTCCCCGGACTTAATAAGCCCTACGGAGTATATGGAAAAGAATTTTCAACTAAGGCAGGTGTGAAAGAAATATGATGGAAAATAATTCACGCCAGGCGCTTCTTCGAAAAATTCAGGAAGCCGATTTCTTTGCGCTTGACCTTGGACTTTATCTTAACACTCATCCAATGTGCGAGCGCGCATTGACACTCTACAAAAATACAGTCAGAGAAGCAGACGAATTAAGACACGAATTTGAAGAAAAATACGGTCCGCTTACAGCAACTCGTTCTTCAGGAAAAACACCGTGGCAATGGTCGAAAAATCCTTGGACATGGGAAAAAGAAAGGAGTTAAGTTATGTGGATTTATGAAAAAAAGTTACAGTTTCCGGTAAAAATTAAAAACCCGGACCCTAAAATGGCACAGGTCATCCTCAGTCAGTACGGTGGTCCTGATGGTGAATTAGGCGCATCCCTCCGCTACCTCAGTCAGAGATTTAGCATGCCTAACGAAATAACTAAGGCAACTCTTAACGACATTGGTACGGAAGAACTTGCCCATCTTGAAATGATAGGTACAATTGTTTATCAACTTACCCGCAACCTTTCAACGGAAGAAATTAAGGCGTCAGGATTTGATAAATACTTTGTTGACCATAACACCGGCATCTACCCTGCCTCTGCAGCAGGTGTTCCTTGGAGCGCAGCATATATTCAGTCAAAGGCTGATGTTATTGCCGACCTTACAGAAGACCTTGCAGCAGAACAGAAAGCCCGTGCCACCTATGATAACATTCTGCGTCTTGCAGATGACCCTGATGTTATCGAACCGATTAAGTTCCTCCGTGCACGCGAAATAGTGCATTTTCAGAGATTTGGTGAAGCTCTTCGCAGTGTTCAGGATATGTCAGATAAAAGATGCTATAGCGCAAATATGAATAAATAAAGCCAAAAAACACCCCTACCGATTTGGTAAGGGTGTTTTTTTCATTTAATTACTTTTTCTGCATAAGGTGGATACCAAATCCGCCGTATTCTTCTGCAAGATAGATGAACTTTCTTGTGCCGTCAGCGTTGTATGTTGCGCTTTCTTCGTTGAACTTAACGCCGCGCGCGCCAAGATGATAGATTGCACGCTCAACATTGTTTGTATAAACTGCAATGTGTCCGCACTTTCCAGGGCCCTTAGACTTCATAACTTCAAATTCAGTTGTTACGAATGCGCTCTTGGGAGTATCCTTTTCAACAGGCTTACCGAGAAGAAGTGAAAGCATATTTGCTGTCTTCATTGCATCTTCTTCGTTTTCGCTATTGATACCTATATGAGCAATTTCAAGACCGAGGATTGTATCTACAGACTTCTTTGTAAGTGCGGTGATTTCATCCCACTGGTCGTTATCGATGAAGTTTTCCTTAACCATAAAGCTTCCGCCACAAGCAACAATCTTGTTGCAATTAAGGTAGTTATTAACATTGTCGAGGCTTACACCGCCTGTGGGCATAAACTTAACATTTCCGTAAGGAGCTGACATAGCCTTAATCTTGTCAAGACCGCCACTCTGCTCTGCAGGGAAGAATTTTACAACCTTAAGACCAAGCTCAAGAGCCTGCTCAATTTCAGAAGGTGTAGTACATCCGGGAAGCGGAGTTACATTGTTGTCAAGGCACCACTGAACAACCTTGGGGTTGAATCCGGGGCTAACGATAAACTTTGCGCCTGCATTAAGCGCGCGCTGAGCCTGTTCGATTGTAAGTACCGTTCCTGCGCCTACAAGCATATCAGGATATGCCTTTGAGATAGCGCGGATTGCATCTTCAGCAGCATCAGTTCTGAATGTAACTTCTGCAGCAGGAAGACCGCCGTCAATAAGAGCCTTTGCAAGCGGAACAGCTTTAGATGCATCATTAATCTTGATTACCGGAATAACACCGATATTGTAAATTTCCTTTAACATTTTTATCTTCCTTTCAAAAGTTATCTCTGTACACGGCCGCTTCCGTCACCGCCAACAAGGTTATCAACCTCTGCGCGTGTAACAAGGTTCATATCTCCGGGGATTGTGTGCTTAAGAGCAGATGCAGCAACACCGAACTCAAGTGCTTCCTTGAAGTTCTTTCCATCGAGGAAACCACAGATTGTACCGCCTGCAAAACTGTCGCCACCACCTACGCGGTCAACGATAGGAGCAATTCGATATTCTCTTGAATGGTAAAATTCTTTAGTATCTCTCGAATAAATACAAGCAGACCAACCGTTATCTGAAGCAGAGTGAGAAACACGAAGTGAAGAAATAACATATTCGAAGTTAAACTTTTCAACCATCTGTTCAAAAATACTCTTGTAACCTGCAAGTTCAAGTTCACCGCTAGTAACATCTGTTTCGCCGGGCTTGAAGCCAAGAACCTTTTCAGCATCTTCTTCATTGCCGATACATACATCAACATACTGCATAAGGTTAGACATAACGCGCTGAGCCTTCTCGCTTGACCAGAGTTTCTTTCTGAAGTTAAGGTCACAAGAAACCTTTACGCCCTTAGTCTTTGCAGCCTTAAGTGCGATTTCAGTAAGCTCTGCAGCCTGGTCAGAAACTGCGGGAGTGATTCCTGTGAAGTGGAACCAGTCGCAACCGTCAAAGATTTTATCAAAATCAAAATCTTCTGCAACTGCAGTAGAAATTGAAGAGTGAGCTCTGTCATATACAACATTGGAAGCACGCATTGAGGCACCCGTTTCAAGGAAATAGATACCAAGTCTTTCTCCTCCGCGAGCAATGTTGTCAGTTTTAACATTCATCTTGCGAAGAGCAGCAACTGCACATTCGCCGATGGGATTTGCAGGAACTTTTGTAACGAATTCAGCATCATGACCGTAATTTGCAAGTGAAACTGCAACATTGGCTTCACCGCCGCCATAACACACATCAAACTCGTCTGCCTGAATGAATCTTTCGTTGTTGGGAGTTGATAAGCGAAGCATTATCTCTCCCATTGTAACTATTTTTGCCATTTGTAACGACTCCTTTTTGTTTTGAAATTTTTGCCTAATTTCCCAATTATCTATATAATATCACTTTACGGGTATGGTGTCAATGATTATAGTGCAGAAAATTTCAAATTAAAAGGCCTTTTATCCTATTTTTTTACGAAGAATTCCGAGGAGTTTTTTCTCAATTCTTGAAATTTGAACCTGACTTACCCCCATTATTTTCGCTACCTCACTTTGTGTCTTTTCTTTGTAATAACGAAGCAACAAAATTTGTCTTTCTCTCGAGGGTAAAGTATCTATTGCTTGTCTTAGCGCCATACTGGTCAAAAGGTTCTCTTCCTTGTCTGTGTCAGAATTAATTTTATCTATAAGAAGTATCTGTGAATTTTCCCCATCGTGAATACTTCGGTATATAGACTCTGTGGGTTGGGTTGCTTCAAGAGACAAGGTTACATCGCTTACGGAACAATTAATTTCCTGCGCAATCTCGAACACGGTTGCCTCTCTCCCCTCTTTGAGATAAATTTTCTCCGCGGCATTCTTTGCCGATGCTGCAATTTCTTTGAGATTACGACTTACCTTTATAATTCCGTCATCGCGCAAAAACCGTCTTATTTCCCCTAATATCATAGGAACTGCATATGTTGAAAATTCTACATTAAATGAAGTATCAAATTTGTTTATTGCTTTTATAAGGCCTATTGCTCCGATTTGAAACAAATCATCGATATCCACACCTCTGCCTGAAAATTTTCTTACTGAAGCCCATATAAGTCCGCTGTTTTTGAGAGTTAGTTCCTCCAGTGCCGATTTATCACCGCTTTGCGCAAGTTTTATAAGGCGATAGTTTTCTTCTTTCATATTTTTACACCTATTAAAGCTTTTTTGTCATAATTACAGTCGTTCCCTGCCCCTGCTCGCTGACGATATGTAAAGAGTCCATGAAACTCTCCATAACGGTAAAACCCATCCCGCTTCTGTCACATTCGGGCTTTGATGTATAAAGTGGCTCTCTCGCCTGTTCTATATCAAGTATTCCTATACCATGGTCGCATACTTTTACAGTCAGTTCTCTATCTTCCAGAGTGAGTTCCAGCATCACTTTTCCCTCTTTCCCTTCATATCCGTGTATTATAGAGTTTGTGACAGCTTCAGAAACTGCTGTTTTCACATCTGAAAGCTCTTCTATCGTTGGGTCAAGCGACATTATAAATCCCGACACTATAATTCTTGCAAGGCTTTCGTTTATTGATTTGGAGCTGAATTCTGCTTTTAAGTAATTATTCATAATTTTATCTACCTTTCTGCTTTGATAATGATTTTTCTGCGTCTGCCAGCGTTTCGTATATATCTACGACCTTTTGTATACCACTTAGCCGCAGCATCTTGAAAACGCTTTCGGATGCATTACAAAGCATCATTTTTCCTCCCAGTGATGTTACAAGTTTATATCTTCCTACAATAAGCCCAATTCCTGATGAATCCATCAAAGTAACCTCTTTAAGATCAAATATCAGGTTTTTCTTTGGAGAATTTTCTATTTCTATATCAATGTTTGATTTTAACTGTGCTGCTGCATATTGGTCAATTTCTCCGCGAAGGTTTACTATCAGCGAATTTTTTCCGAGATAGAAATTCTTTGACATCATTACCCCATCCTTTCATTATTCAGATATGATTTTATCACATATTTCTCTGCAAAATCTGATAACCTTTGTCGGAAAAAAAGTTCCTTTGACGCAAAAAGAGACAGTATTCTTGCACAAGCTTTTGATACCCACAATCCATGCGATTTAATCTGAAACACTTGAAAATTATTTGTTTTTCTTTAACTCTATTATTTACTTTTGTTATATGTTATGGTAAAATATAACAAAAGGAGTGGTAAATTTGAAAAAAACTACAAAAAAATTTATTGGTCTTGTTATCGTTACAATGTTCATCCTCTCGCTTCTTCCCACAACAGTTGGTGCTGCAAGAGTTGGTGATGTAGTCGGCTATGCTCAGCCTACTGACATTGTTGCATCAATTAATGGTTATCAGCTTGAATCTTACAATGTGAATGGCTATACATACATATGTGTTGAGGATTTGAGGTATTATGGTTTTGATGTTGTATATGATGATTACACAAGAACGCTTTCAGTAGCTCGCAACAATTATGTTTCCCAGATTGATCCTCAGAACACTAATCCTAAATTCTGGCAGATAGGTTCAAACAACACTCGCAAGAAAATCCTCTATACTGATATCAAGACATATGTGGACGGATACTATGTATCAAGTTCAAACATTAATGGTCAGACAATCATCAGTTTCAACGAGCTTTCAAGATTCGGCGCAGTTTCTTATGACGATAGCAGACGCGAAATTTCTCTTACAGTAAGTGGATTGAACACCAATATCGTTGCTGAACTTGCAATATCACTGCATAACAGTCTTGACTATAATTCTGACTGGAAAAGAATTATCAGAGCTAAAGGTAATGTTATGATGTTGATTGGTACTGCTCGAACATATGTGAATAATGCAAATCTTAACCATATCAAGGCGAATATTGTGCCCGGAGATAAGGCTGAAATTCAGGAAACTCTTGACCTTATAAGAGCAAACGGTTATCCTGTTGGCTCATTCTATGTTGAATACAGAAACTCGGACGGAAAATACTTAACTTCATTCCAGATTTATTAATGCTTTGCGAGTATTAATAAATCAAGGCAAACATCTTATAACTTACAAAAAACGCCTCTGCTGATGCAGAGGCGTTTTTTGGTGAATCTAATTATTGTTGATTATTTTTTCTTTTATTAGCTTTCCCATTCCCAATTTGAAAGTTGTTCCGTTAATAAGCTTCTCCTTGACTACTTTCTGAAGGGTTGTTTTTTCCGGAAGATTTTTGTAATTTTCTTTCTCCATTCCCGGAAAAACATAGTGCAGAACATCTTTAAGACAGTCTTCCCCCTCCGAAACATCAAAAAGGCTGTAAAACTTATATAGATTCGTTTCTTTATCAAAATCTGACACAACCTGTTTACTTAATAGCCAGGATTCACATAAATAGTCCGGATCGAAAAATCCGAAAACATTTTCCGTCAATGCCTTCGATTCCAAATATGATTTCCGTACTGCTTCTACGGTAAGCTTTTCACCTGATGGCACCGATGATGGTATATGTATCTTTATAAGCTTGCCATCAAAGTTTTCGTACTGAAGTCTTCCTGCCTCGATAATCCTCATTCTTATAAAGTAGTATGCCCAGGACATTTGTGTGAATAAAATACCTCCATGCAAAGCTATATCAGCATCATTTTCAAAAATCGTTTTAATTCTTTTGATATGTGTGTCTGCAATCTTTGTGTCGAGTTGCGCTTTATCCATATTTTCTCTACATTTTTCATATCCGAGTACTACCATAAGATTTGTTGCAAAAGGAGGAATTTCTTTTATAAACAAATCTGATATATCTTCAATCTCCCATATTTTCTTGAGGTTATTAATATTTCCGTAATTGAGAAAATCATATACATCTTGAAATGATTTAAGAAATCTGGAATCAGCGTTCAGAAAATCTGCACATTCGTAGCATTTTTCTTTATATTTGTTGTCAATATTAAAAAACTTGATTCCACTATCAATATCGCTTTTTTTAATCATATTTCCACACACCGGCTTTCAATAAAGAATTCGTTCATTATTGAAAAAGTATATCATACTCTTTTGGAAAAGTAAATAAAAGCATGACTGCAGAACTTGCTACAGTCATGCTTTTATTAAAATCAGTCAAGCACAAGAGAAGGTGCAGTATAGATTCTTGCTGCGTATTCCGCGTCAAGAGAATAAAGTCCCTTTGAATCTCCTCCAAAAAGCTCCATTTTCTTGATTAAATCATCTGCATTCTTTTCTTCTTCAAGCTGTTCCTTTACAAACCAGTCAAGGAACTGCATTGTTCTAAAATCTTTTACATCGTACGCGGCAGCGTAGATATCGTTAATAAGGCTTGTAACATACTGTTCATGTTCAAGACCTGCCACTAGTGGGTCCATAAGAGTATTGAGTACTTTATCAGGCTTGTCTATTGCACCGAGAGACACCTTTTCTCCGCACATCTGAAGATATTTCATAAAGAGCATAGCGTGGTCTCTTTCCTCCTGCGCCTGAATCATGTACCAGTTCGCATAGCCGTCAAGACCCTGTGCTTCATAGAAGACAGAAAAATCAAGATAAAGATATGCTGAGTACAACTCTTTTGTTATCTGCTCGTTAAGTAATTGTGCCACTTTTGAATTTAACATATACATTCTCCTTTTCTAAAACAGGCGACCGATTATGCGGTCGCCTGTTAAATTGTTGATTAGAAATATCTCTTCAAAAGACCTTCCAAGCCTTTCCCGTGGCGAGCCTCACAATGGGACTTACTCACAGAAACCCAGTAAAATCAAGGGTTCTGTGATTTTCAATCTCATTTTGCCCACCAACTGCCCACCTTTTTCTTGTGCCCACCATTTCAAAGAATAAGGGCATAAAACCAAAGGTTTTAGGTCTGTTTCTGTTTATCACAGTATATTTATATTCTGTGATTATGTATTTTTATTATACCACATACTGCTTGATATTGCAATCTTTTTATTTATTAAAAGATTTTTCTATAATATTTCTTTTGTCAATGGGTAAATAGATATACAACAATTCATAATAAGACTTTGTTGCATTAACATAATCTTTCAAGCAGTCAAGTTTTTCAACTTGATAATTCTCTATTGGTGTTTGTTGATATTTTTTTAGTGTTTTAATATACTGCTTACAACACTTCAACCTTTTATCTCCAATAGTTTTTAATTCACTTTTTGAAATATTATCAGTATTACCACCACTATTTATTGACAATAATTCATTTAATATTTCTCTTTCCTTTGGAGATGTTGTACTTGATTTGATTTTCCCCCAAAGTTCCTTTTCTTTAACTACTGTTTTATGTAATTTGTCTTGTATGGAAAACATTGCTTTTTGATATTCTGTATTTGTTTGGTCTGTATTACTTTTGCTTAATGTTATAAAGGTGCTAAAGGTCTTTTGATTGTCTTCAATATCATTAACAAATTGATACCTTTTAAAATACTTATATATTCTTGTATCTTCCCACCATTTTTTTATTTTACTGATTGAAATACCCTTAATTATTATTCCTATTAAAGTTGTAATTATTGTTGTAATTATTGTTAAAACTATTGCTTTAATTGAAAAATCTGGCATATTTTCTTCCTTATTTACTTGATTTTCTTCTGTTATGTTCTTTGCAGAGCATTTGGCAATTTTCAATTTCTGTTTTTCCTCCTTCACACCAAGGTGTAATGTGGTCTGCTTCCATTTCTTCAATCTCCCAGTGTATTTTCTCTTTCTTCTCTGCTTTACAATGTGGGCATATACCTTTTTGTTTCTCATAGACTTTTCTTTTCATTGTGTCTGTGAAACTTCTTATGTTCAAGTATTTTTCTTCTCCACTTAATAAGTATTCATATATGCCACTTCTTTTTGTTATGTCATCATCTTGCATTAACTCAACTATTCTTTTTTCAAGTTCTTGTGGGTCAAGTTTATCATTACCATATTTGTTATAGAGCAGTCCCCACTCAATGCCTTGCATTTCTTTTCTGTAATTAGGGAATATAGTTTTTACCCAAGTAATAACACTGTTGAAATACAACCATAATTCACTTGCATTTGTGGTGTTCTGGTGTTCTGCCATATAATCTTCCAAGTCAATATTATCTCTTGCAGAAACCCATTTTAAGACTGTTTCAAGGTAGTCTTGTCTTATGGGTGTTCCCCTCATATATTTACTTGCTATTTGATATGCTGGGCAGTTATTTTTAGAAAAATATGCTTTTGCATTTGACAACCACTCACCAGTATAAATGGCATTTCTCAACTCTTGGTCTGTTAGTTTTTCTCCTGCAATATTTATGATTTTGAACCAGTCTAATTTCTCTTTGTCATTACCTTTACAAATATAAATCATTAGTTTATAATTCAAAATCTGCTCTTTTTCAGTTTCAGTCAAGTTTCCAAATGCTCTGTGGTTTATGGAATATTCTCCACCCACATATTGACAAATGCTTATGGTTCTTTGTTGTCCATCAAGAAGTTCATAATAACCATTGTCATTTTCAACCCAATACATAACATTTAATGGGAAGTCTTTTTGTATTGTATCAATGACTGCATCTCTCTGTTTGCCAGAATAGACAAACTCTCTCTGGAAAGGTGGTCTTACATTTAATTTTCCACCAAATGCAACCACTCCATTTTCTGCACTATCAAGATAACCATTATAGATTTCTCTAATTGTTTTTTCTTCTAATCTTATTTCCATAAACTCACCTTTTTTTCCTTATGAATATTCTTCCATAGAGAGAATATACAAAATCAGTTCCATTAGTGTAGTAATTTCCTTTTTCTGGTTTTCCTTTCATTACTGGGTTTCCATTTGTTTTTTTGCCAGAACTACCAGTAAAACTGCCATCTTGTCTTACTTCCTTGTAATCATCATAAAACTTGTTGCTTTCTAACCCCATACCAACTTTTTGAGACAACCCAAGTATTTCAAATTGGTTAGGGTTGTATTTATCAAGAAATGTTATAGGAACTCCAATAACACCATCATAATCACAAGGAATATCACTAACTTTATCAACATTTATGGCATCATAATTATCATATTTGGGGTATTCTTCTGGGGTATATGGTTTGAAAAGCAATAAATCTTCGTGTCTTTTAGTTGTGTCAAGATTTGTGAACCAACAACCCATAATATGCTTAACTCTTAAACCATTTACAACCTTTTCACACTCATAGTCTTTTGGAACTATAAACCACATATCTGCATTTATATTTCTATAACCCAACCACATTTTCTCTTCTTGTATTAAAGAAAATATTTCTTTATAAGTGATAGCATTTTTATTTCCTATAATAATAAACTTCTTGTCATATTCAATTAGTTGAGCAACATATTCTCTAAACAAAGAAAATGGTGGGTTTGTTATAACTATGTCTGCTTGTTTTAAAAGTTCTATACACTCTTCACTTCTAAAATCTCCATCTCCATTAAGAAGTGTAAGAGTGTTTTTTTTACTTCTTAAAAGAAACTCAACATCTGCTAAATCTACTGCTCCATCTTCATTGTAGTCCAGAACTTCTGTAATCTCTATTTTATGTGGTTTTCTGTTATCTTCTTCTGTTTCTTCTGGCATATCTAAAATATCAAACAAAGAAAGTTGTGTGTTTGCCACTGGGGAAGTAGCATAACAAGTAGCAATTAACTTTTTAAGTCCAAAAGTATTAAAGTTCATTGCAAAGTATTTAAAGAAATTACTTTCATAGGGGTCATCACAATTACAAAAAATAACCTTGCCTTTAAAGTCATTTCTATAATGTTTTAGTTCAAGTTCTATATCTTCAAGTTGAGTATAAAACTCATCTTTTTTCTCTTTTTTTGCATTATGTAAATCTTTTGTCCCTGCCATTTTTATCTTCTCCTATATGCAAGTATAGTTAGTATTTATTATACCATATATCTGTTGGAAAATCAATAATTTCACAGAATTAACATAAAAAAGTTAAAAAAAACCACCACTCAACCATAATTTTTATTGGTTGGTGGTGGTGGGGTTATGCAGTTCTCACAAGTCCCCCAAATCTCTGGGCAAAACCAATAGAACCAAACTCACTGAAATCTGGGCAATCAACATTATAGACATAAGACAAAGCAATATTATCTTTTAAATCTTCTCTGTCAGTTTGCCACTCTTCCTTGTATTTACTGACATAGAGTAAAGCAAGTAATTCTCCAAACTCTGTATTACTATGTAATATATGATATACCATAGCATTATTTTTTTCTTCAAAGTCTTTAACCACTGCCTTTTCATTGTCATTGATATAATACAATATACCCAGTTGTTCAGTCTTGTATAACTGCCCATTTTTGAAGTCTGTAATAACTTCATTGCATAACCCAGAAAGTTTCAATCTGGTTAAGCACTCTTTCTTCTGTTCTTTTAATGTTGGTGTCATTTGTAGCACTCCCTTTATTATGTTATTTTTTGTAATTGTTTATTTATAGAGAACTTTATAAACACCTTTTTTATAATTCAAAATATCTATCTAACAGACCTTTGAACCCCTATTTTGAAAACTGGTTATTTTTTGCAGAAATTAAATCTAACACAGAACTGGTCCAGATTTAGTTTTGTGATTTTTTTACCAGTTCTGTTTCAAAGTATCTTTTAAACAGTCCCTTAAACCCTTTTCCAGAGTATAAGAAAACCACCAACTGCCATAGTTGGTGGTTAATACATTTATAGTTTTATGACTTTAATTCTCTTGATTCCCCAAGCACCATTTTTACCAGTCCAATAATTATATGCCCAGTCCACAAGATACTTTTCTTTTTTGTTGATATCAAAGGTTGTGTCATATCTAATATCAACCCACTCATTAAAACCCAATTTGTTTGTAATTGACAAATGATATTTGTTGCCATAGTCATTTTCTTTAATGATAAAAAAATTACAATCTAAATCAATGGTTGTTTCAATGTCATTATAGGTAATTGTTATATTCATTTTATACTTCATTTTTTCTGTTGTGGGGAGCAGTGTCCCCACTCTCCCTTGTTCATTATCTACAATCTCTATTATTTTTTCTAAAAGATTTTTTCTAATATTATTTATATCTACTTCCCCCAGTTGAGAAACACCCATAACTGAATTGCTATCTGTTTTGTAATAGTAGTAATATATATCTTCACTATTTCTATGTATATCATAAACAAAATCACTGAGTTCTTTCCAGTCAATAAGTGTTTCAGTATCATTATCATAATTATAATCATATTCCATATTTTCTATTTTTGATTTTAATTTTTCAAAAACAATTTTTTCTGCTTTCTCTCCTGTGATAAGTGGGTAGCACAATTCCACACCAAAATATTCTGCTATACATAGCATATCATTAACATAATTATATGGGTGTAGACCTATATCTTCAAACTCTATACACAAGTTTTCTATGATTTTAAGATATTTTTCAATGGTTTTCTTATCAAGGTCTTTATTGTTAAAATAATTTTCAAACTTTGTCATAATAAAATTGTTGTGGGGAGCAGTGTCCCCACTCTCCTTTCACTTTTAATCTTTTTTAAACTTACAATCAATATATGCAAAAGTTTCACAATCAAAATAAAACCATACATATCTATTCAAGTTATGATAATCATTTTTTTGAAGAGCAACTAATTCATAGCACTTATGACCTTTAAAATCAACCAAGTTTTTTGATATTGACATAGCATTTATACTCTCTCCCCAATATTCTAATGTTTCTTTATCAAAAAAGTGTCCTTCTGGGAAGTTCTTTTTATAATGTTTTTTCAATGTTCTAACAGTCATTTTTCTTGTTGTGGGAGATTTACTCCCACTCTCCTTTCATATTAAAATATATTTCTTTTAGCAGACCTACATTTATGGAAACTATTGCACCATACAAGGTTTTGCTTTTAATATCAGTTAAACTATTTTTTGACTGGGTTAGATATGGAGCATTTTTATCAATTTCAATTATATGTAAACACTCATTTATATTGCCACTATACTTTTTCCACTCTGTCAAACAGATTCCAAAATCATATTCAAAAACTTTCTCTGCAATTTCAAAAAGCATATTCAACTTTTCTTCAAATGAAACACTTTCACTTTCAACCAAATCATAAACTTTTTTAGTTTTCTCAATGATTTCCAACATACATTTTTGGTTTTCTTCACTGGTTCTGGCATAATTAAAATGTCTTTCCCAAAAACCTTTTTCAAAGTTTTCTTTTGCTAATTCTTTGATTTTTTTTACTTCCATATTTTCTTTTGTAGCAGTTGCAAAAGGAACACCACTATTGACTGCTACTCCTCCTTTTTTAATTATTTTTTTAATTTTTGTGTTCTATATATAACAAAGAAAACACTATTTACAGTATCTTCATTATCAACTCTTGAGAAGGTAAAGGGTGGAAATACCACCCTTTACTCTGCCACTGGTTCTGGCATAAGATTTTTAGCACCCATAAGACTGTCAATCAATGCTCCTGCACTTCTTCTTTGTTCTTCATTGCAATGTGAATAGACTTCAAGCAAGGTTCTTAAATTAGAGTGTCCCAGACAATCTCTAATAACTGTAATATCAACACCATTTTGTTGTAAGGCACTTGCATAGTAGTGTCTTAACAAATGGAAGTTAAACTTTAAACCCATTTCTTTTGCAATTCTGCTAATAACCTTGTTGCTATCTGGAGAAAGCATTGCACCATTTTCTTTTACACAGACAAAATCTTCAACATTCCAAATCTCCACAATTTCTGGGTGATTTTTGTCCATTGCAGCATTTATTATGTTGCTCTTATAGAACTTACCAAGTCTTTTTCTGTTTTCTTCTTGCATTTTCTTCACAAACTGCATATACTGGGAAAACTCTTCTCCAAAATAAATGGTTCTTTCACTTTTTGTGGTTTTCACTGGAACTAAATGCCAGACTTTGCCACCTTCTTTGATTTCCCTTTTTTGAAGTTGTCTTTTAACTTCAAAAGTGTTGTTTTCAAAGTCAAAATCACTCCACCTTAACCCATATACTTCACTTGCCCTTAAACCACTATTTTTTCCTATGGTAAAAGCAACTTGCACATTTGTTGACATTAACCTTTTTTCAAGAG
Source organism: Clostridia bacterium (assembly GCA_017411435.1). Lineage (GTDB taxonomy): Bacteria > Bacillota > Clostridia > UMGS1883 > UMGS1883 > UMGS1883. The sequence goes on along the minus strand of JAFQQD010000027.1, from coordinate 20,734 downwards.
CATTAAACTCTTCTGGGGTTAGCAACACCTTTTCTGGTCTTGTGTAAGGTCTTGGTCTTTCAACCAATGCCATAATATCTTCATTTATATACTTATGCTTTCTTGCAAAATCAAAGAGAACCAAGAAAAAGTTATACATACTCAAAGGGTAGTCAGTCTTATACTGCTCTGCCTTTTCATTTAAGAAATGTGTAATGTCAAGTGGTTGTATTCTTGCCACATACATTTCTCCAAGACTATTTTCAATATGGTTTTTGTATATGGAATTATACCTTAACACTGTGTTATAACTCTTCTGCTTTGTTGCACTTTCTTTCAAGTAAAGACTATACATTTCATTTAAAGTTATCTTTTTCTCAACAAAGTTTGTGAGTTTTATTCTGCCAATCTCTTCAATTCTTGCTTGACTTGCCTCATAAGAACTTTTGAAACCTGCTTTTTCTTTGTTAATTTTTGTACCATTGGGCAGTGTCATTTTTATTCTGTATCTCCAACTACCACCCTTAAATCTTGTTCCTTCATAAATCTTTTCTGCCATTTTCAACACTCCTTTTCTTAATTTAATGTTTTTATATTATTAAGGTCAGTTAAATCACAACCAGAATACTTGTGAAGAAAATTATCTACTTCAAAAGAAGGAACTTTGTATGTTCCAAACTTTATAGCAGATAATGCTCCACTATGTATTAAGGCATAAACTGAACCCTTATTGACACCTAATATCTTTGCTACTTCACAAACACTTAACACAAGTCTTGAAGTTGTCATTTAATCACTCCCTTTTTTGAAATTATGATGTTAAAACAATACATTTTGTTTTCAATGTTTCATTTTAACACCCTCAGTGTTTTATATTATAACATACAAAAATTATTGTGTCAATGGTTTTTTGAAATATTTTTAAAATATTTTTTATTCCAAAACACTTGGGGTGTTATTTTTGTATTTTTGACTTGACAGAATAGATTTTTTGGTGTATAGTATATAATATATAATAAGGAAAGGAGACAACCAAAATGGGAACTGAAAGCAGAAATATTACACAAGGTGTAAAGTATGATTTGACACCAGAACTGAAAAAGCACCTTAAAGATATGAGAAAAGACATAAATCTTATGGCAGAAGATATGGCAGAACTTTTGGGTATGAAACTCAACACATATAAAAATCTTGAAAAGGCAACTGGGAGCAACAGTATCACAACTGACACTCTTAATAATTTCTTTGAAATATACAAAAACAAGGTGGGTTGGGAAACTATGCCCATAGACCAATTTGTGATTATGCACTTGGAAAAATATTTGTATGGGGCAAATGCAGAAATAGAAAATCTGCAAAATCAAGACTGGGTTAAGGCATATTATATGAAGTATCAGTATATTACTTTGAGTAATGCTCTTGAAAGAAGAATATTAAGGAGTATAGAAGAAACTGACACTTTTACTGCCTGGACTGTTGCACTGCAAAAACTTAATGGCAACAAGCACATAAAACTGAAAACAAGTATAAAAGTAGCAAATGAAGTGTATGTTGGTCTTGATACAGAGAAATACAAGGACTTGGGCAACTACCCTTATTGGTGTATCAAATATGAACTAACTGACAAGGACATTAACTGCATTGTCAATGATATTCTTACTAATAATAAGATAAGATACTCCACTTTGTTTTCACTGCTTGTCTGTCTGGAACTGGAAGAAAGACAAAGAAAAGACTATGACCAGATTTATGCAGACATTTACAATGAGTTAGAAAGTTATGGTTATGAAAACATTTTTGATAAAATTGCAAAGGTTGTTGAAAATTACACTGACAACAATTTTCAAAGTAATTTTATCAGTCAAGGAGCACCTATAAGCAGTAGGGACTTTTACAACAAACTGCAATCTTTAAAAAATGGCAATATGCCAGAAAGTGTTTTAAAACTGATAGACAACTGCACAAATGGAAAAGATAAGTTTGTTAATGCTATCAATGTTGATTTCTCCCCTTTATTCTCTGCAACAGAAACAGACATTGAAAGTTTTAGAGTTAAATTAACTGATTTACTGATTTCATATATAAAATAAAAATGACAAAAGGAGCAGACAAAAAATCTGCTCCTTTGCTTATGTAAAAAAGGGTATTTACTTTTTATCTACAATAATATAAATGGTTTCATTTATATACACTCCCAACAGACCTTTCTTAAAAAGAAAAAGCAAGAGCAGAACTCTTGCACTCGCAACAATAAAGTTTTAACTTACAGATAGACTATATAATATTAAAACTTTTTACTTATACACAACTTTTGGAAAAAATCACTCTTACACTCTTTGTCTTTCCCACAAAAGACATTTTCTCTTGATAAGGAAACAAGGGAAAAATAATTTTTCTTTCCACCACTTGTGGTGTTTATCATAAATTATTTTTGGGACTTTTTAAAAGTTCTTTGTGGCAACTGCCATACTAAACTTATAAAAAGTCAAAGAGTGATTTTTCAAAAGACAGATAAAATCTGCTATTGGTTGTAGCAGATTTTTTTTGCACATATTTGGTATAATAAAAAACCGGTTTTTATTATACCAAACTTTGTTGCAAAATTGGTTAGGTTGATTTAAACCTAAACAATTTTGCACTGCACCAGAAAAAAGAAATAAAAAGGAATAAAATGTATTTAATAGGAAAAAAATTATAAAAAATGTGTAAAATCATTTTTTATGGAAAAATCACTGAAAATGTTGCCATTTTCAGTGAATACAGATTAAAAAGGGGGTATTTTCAAAATGGGCAAAAATAAGTCTTTGGGTTATCAAATACACACTGCACTTGCAGAAATAAATATGCAAAATCAAGAAAAAAGAACAGAGATTTACAACAGAGAAAATGGCACTCATTTTTCAAGTGTTGGCAAAAGGGAGTTTAAGAAAAATGGGACAAGCATTAACTATGTATTTTCTCAAAGAACTGCACAATGCTTGGCAGAGAAAAGCAAAAACTTTGTTAAGTTCTTGAAAGAAAACTACAACATAAAAATGGTTAAAGAAATCACACCAAAAATGTGTCTGGAATATTTGAACACAAAACAAGGTTGCAGTAAAAAAACTGTTGCTGCATACAAAAATATGTTGGAAAAAGTTTCTATTGCTTGTTCCAAAAAGTTTGGTTGTGAGCAGTTTTATACACAAGAAGTAAAGGCACACAAGGTGGAAGATACATATAAAACTAATTCTGCAAGAACTTACACAAATACTGAAATTATACAGATATGCAACTACAAAGGGAACAGACAAAATGAGATTAAGACAATGGCATTTTTAGGTTGCAGAGTTTCTGAACTCATAAATATAAAAGCAGAAGATATTAACCTTGACACTCATACCTATACCACCACTACCAAAGATGGAAGAATAGACACTTATTCTACTGTTCATATTGTAGGTAAAGGTGGCAAAGATAGTTATAGAATTATACTCCCAGAATACAGAAGTTTTTTTGAAGAACTGAAACAAGGCAAGAACCCAACTGACAGACTTTTTGACTTACCAAAGGACACAAAAGCAACAAGGCAAATTATGAGTAATGAAATAAGAAAAATCACAAAAGAATTGGGGTTAGAAGTCAGTGGGAAAAACCACCAATTTAGAAAATATCACTGCCAGATTGCACTACAATATTATCTTGATAAAGGGTGGAGTAAAGAAAAAGCAGAAAGTATGGTTATTCAAAGGCACTTATCTCATAGTGGGGAAAGAAAGGACCTGAAACAGATTTATTTATATAGTTAAAAAAGACTGCTCATTGGCAGTCTTTAATCATTATCTACATCTACTAATTTATTTATTGGAACACCTAACACTTTACTTATTTTAAATAGTGATTTTAGGGAAGGAACATAAGGAGCAGAAGGACCTTCTAATTGAGAAATAAAGTTTAATGACATACCACTGCTTTCACTCAACTGCTCTTGTGTCATATTTGCAAGTCTTCTGTAATAACCAACTTTTAACCCAACTTTTATTATAAACATTTGATATTCTTTTTCATTATAATAGTTCATAAAAACACCTATCTACATAATTATTTTATATATATAATTATAAACTATTTACAAATAAAAGATTATTATGTATAATAAAATAAAACTTCTGTGTCAAGGAAGTTTTAGTATTTTAGCAAGGTGTAATTATGGAAAATATAAAAAGGTGTTGTTTCTGTGGGCATAGTGATATTACTTACCCAGAAGAAACAAGAGAAAAAATAAAAGCAATAGCAGAAGATTTGATTTTAAATCATAATGTCAGTGAGTTCTGGGTTGGGCATTATGGCAGATTTGATGGGTGTTCTTCTTCTGTTATAAGAGAGTTGCAGAAAACTTATACTGATATAAAATTAGAGTTGGTTATACCATACATAACCAAAGGCATAAATGAATACAAGGAACTGTATTATAAAGATTATGATAATATTCTTATGGCAGATATACCCTTGAACACTCCCCAGAAGTTTCAAATCATAAAAGGAAATGAGTATGTTGTAGATAACTGTGAGTATGTTATTTGCTATATAGAAAGGCACTATGGGGGAGCATACAGAACCTTTACCTATGCCAGAAGAAAAAAGAAAGAGATTTTTAATATTTCTCCAAGACCAATAGAAGATTAAAAGCAAACTATCAACTGTTTTTCAGTTGGTAGTTTTTTTATTTCAAAATATCTATCTAACAGACCTTTGAACCCCTATTTTGAAAACTGGTTATTTTTTGCAGAAATTAAATCTAACACAGAACCGGTCCAGATTTAGTTTTGTGATTTTTTTACCAGTTTTGTTTCAAAGTATCTTTTAAGCAGTCCATCAAAACCTTTACCAAAATATAAATATTTTTATAATTTGACAGTAATATAAAATGGTGTTAAAACAATTATAAAGAGATTTATATTTGTATAAACTCAAAATTATATTATTTTTAAGGAGGTGGAAAATGGGAGCATTTTTCATAAATAGCAGTGAGATTTTAACATTATCACTACTAAACAACAAACAATTTCATTTTAACCAAGAAGAAATGTCAAAGTGTATAGGTTGCACTCAACCAAATATTTCTTATGTTGTTTCTTCTCTTTTACAAAAAGGTGTAGTAGAAAACATTAAAGGTTTTATTGCAGTGAATCAATACAGACTTGTTGAATACATTGCAGAGTATGCAAGTAGTATGTATGACAATGCAGACATTTATTTTTCAAATGGTATTTTAAAAATTAGGAATTGGTTTCCAGAAGTTTTTGCTTTTTTTCAAACTTATTTTAGGGTTCTCAACATTGAGTATGTAATAACAGAGTGTAGAGATTTAAAAGAGATTTGTTTTGTTTTCAAAAATGATTTAGTTGACATAGCAGATATAGAATAAATACTAATAAGAGTAAGAATAACAAAAATTAAAAAATGCTCACAAATTAAGCAACAGTGGGCATTTCAAAGATTTTTAAATATAAACTGTATTTTATGTTTATATAAAGTTCAGTTTAAGTTTTCTCTTGTTAGGGGGTGTATATGAAACAAATCAGTGGTCTTGAACATAATGAAATCTGGAAAGAACTTTTTAGCATTAACAGTAAAGGGTATTCTACTATTGTTCTTCCAGAGAAAAAGAAAAAAGACAAAAGAAAGTTTATGAAGATACATATTACTGCATTAGATTTTCTTGTAAACAAATTGGGTGTAGATAGAAAATACACAAACTTTTTTATTCTACTTGTAAATATCAATGTCAAGCATATAGAACCAGATACAAACCTTTTGAAACTTTCAATAAAAGAAATTGCAGAAAAAATGGGTTATTCTGTGGTACATACATATAATACATTAAATATGCTTGAAAGACTAAACTTGATAGCATTTTATAAGATTGGAAGAAATAAATATGTTGTTATTAACCCCAAGTATTATTCCAAGTTTTATGATTTAAACTTTATGTATGCAGTAGAATATTGTTTTGAAGAAAGAAAAAGACTTGATATACAAGAAGTGATAGGGAGAATATCTATCTCAAAAGAATTAAAGGTTGATAGGGAAAACAACAGAGCAAAAAGTGAAGTCAAAGGGTTTATAAACAGTAATACTTGACAATACTTTGGTGGGCAAATGGCATTTTTTGTGGTGGGCAGAGTGATTTTTTGGTGGGTTTTGCCCACCAACTGCCCACTTTTTCATAAAAAACCATTAAAAAACACACTGGAATTCTCAAGAACAGTAAACAATTTTAGTTTCGTGAACTAAACAGTAAAAATTAAAGAAAAGTGGCATAACAAAAGGGTTTGGAGTGTTCCAAACCCTTTATTTTTCTTACTTGAAGAACCTATTGAGCAAACCTTCTAATGCCTTCCCGTGTCGAGCTTCGTCGCGAGCCATTTCGTGAACTGTATCATGGATTGCATCAAGGCCGTTCTTCTTTGCACAAGAAGCGAGGTCAAACTTACCCTGAGTTGCACCATATTCACAGTCAACTCTCCACTTAAGGTTGTCTTTTGTTGTAGCCTTCATGTTGGGCTCAAGGTCTTCGCCGAGAAGCTCTGCAAACTTTGCAGCGTGTTCTGCTTCTTCATAAGCTGCCTTTTCCCAGTAGAGACCAATTTCAGGATATCCTTCGCGATGAGCAATTCGTGCCATGCAAAGGTACATACCAACTTCGCTACATTCGCCGTTGAAGTTAGCCATCAACTGTTCGAAGATGTACTTCTTATCTTCTTCTGAAATATCGGGGTTGTTTTTTACTGTCTTTGCATATACGCCATACTCATGCTCTGCTGCAAGAGCTGCGCCTTCCTGCATTTCCTTGAACTTTTCAGCAGGAACCTTACATACGGGACAAGCCTCGGGAGGATTTGTACCCTCGTGAACATAACCACATACTGAACATACAAATTTTTTCATAATAATCTTTTCCTTTCGTATATAAAAATTAATTATTTTACTGACAATTCCGACAAGTACCGTTTATGACGAGATTGATTGTGTCTACTTCAAAGTTGTCTGTACCGCTGAGGTTTATCGAAACGCTTGATATCGGTATATCGTAAATTCGGTTACAGTTATTACATTTCATATGATAATGGGGTGATATGTCACCGTCAAAATGTGAAATGTTACCATAACACAATTCAATTATTTCCCCCGCCTCAGTCAGCTGCCTTAAATTACGATAGACTGTACCGAGCGATATATTGGGATATTCTTTACGAAGTCCGGTATACAACCATTCTGCGTCCGGATGGGACTTTGTCGAGCGAAGTAAATCAAGAAGCGCTTCACGCTGTCTGCTATACCTCATATAATCCCTCCTTGCCAATAACGATAATCGTTATCGTTATCTCTTGTCATTATAATAGCATTAATTTTATTGTATGTCAATACTTTTTTTAATAATTTTTGCAAAAACTTTTTCATTTTCTATCCAGGTATAAATATAGATAGATTTATCGGTATTATTTCTAATTTTAAGGTCCTTTACCCCGTATACTACAGTTGCATCTTTTCCACTCGGAGCGTAAGCTACAGGTTCGCTGTGGTTATGATGTTCTGTGACAGACAAATTTGAATTAAGTGCCGCCAGATAGATTGTTGTGCTTACCTGGCATACTCCCCCGCCTACGCCGTAACTTTTTTCTCCGTCAACTATTACCGGAGCATTTTTATAGCCATTTTCCTCGTTTCTTTCGCCTGTTGAGGAATTAAAGCTGAATGTCTCCCCTGCCTTGACCTCAACACCACTCGTTTTCTCGCATGCTATTTTAATATTCTGAACTCTGTTTTTTCCTTGGTCGAGAATATTTGTTGATGCTTCCCCCAGTACTGTTTCCTTTTCAACCAGTTCCTTTTGTCTGAAAAATCTATTTTCAAGAGGATTAGCTCTTTGTTTTTGTGCTATTGGCTGATTTCGGGCAGCACATCCCGTTAAAATAGCTATCGCAACAATTAAAATAATTTTCATAAAAAAACCTCTTTTCCTACTTTATTTTAAGCAGGAAAAGAGGTTTTAATGTTTGAAAAAATTTGTATTTTATTTATTCGGGTTTTCGCTGTACTGATTCTTCACTTTACCGCTACGCATTTCAAGAAGAGCCTGTTTTTTCGCCTCAAGATAATCTGCTGAAATTACAAATTTGTCATCAAGAGACTCTATTTCAACTTCAGGAATGGGATAAGGCATACTTTCCTCAGCAAGGTAACCCATTTCGTCATACATTACTTCGCTTTTGCAGTTGTCACAGATGAGACCCGTATTATCCGAATTGTTTTTGAATTTACCACGAACTCCAAACTGCTGATAACAACCTATGCAATCATTAAAAGCAAGACGATAGCTTCCGTCAATTGTTTTGACAGCAATAATGCTGGTGTCAAGCTGTTTTACAGGGATGAACACCGCTTTTTCGTCTGTTATCTCATTTTTATAAATTGTAACCTCAGTAGGTTTAGAACTGATTCTGTTTTCTACTGTAATTGCAACAATAATTAAAATGATTACAGCGATTACACCAAACAAAAGTTTTTTATTCCTTATTTTTCTGTGTTCTTTTACTCTATTTCTGACAGAATCCATAAATAAGCTCCTTATCAGTTGAAATATTTTACCGCTGAGAGGAACATCTTCATATCATAGTTACCCTCAACATTTTTATAAAGATTTTTACCAATACGCTCTGAATGACCCATCTTGCCAAGTACCTTTCCATCAGGGGAAATGATACCCTCAACCGCACAAATTGAACCGTTGGGATTGTATTGAATGTCGTAGGTGGGGTTACCATCAAGGTCAACATACTGAGTGATAACCTGACCGTTTTGTGCAAGTTTACGGATGAGTTCTTCGCTTGCGAGGAATCGACCTTCACCGTGAGAAATCGGCACAGTATAAATGTCTCCAACATTTGTTTCCATAAGCCACGGAGACTTATTTGAAGCAATTCTTGTGTTAACAATCTTGGACTGATGGCGTGAAATTGTATTAAATGTAAGGGTGGGACTGTTTGCGTCCGCCTCGAGAATCTCGCCGAAAGGCACAAGTCCGAGTTTTATAAGTGCCTGGAAGCCGTTACAAATACCTGCCATAAGACCGTCACGATTTTTAAGAAGGTTCATAACCGCTTCGCTGATTTCCTTGTTTCTGAAGAATGCTGTTATAAGCTTACCGCTTCCGTCAGGTTCGTCACCGCCTGAGAAACCGCCTGGAATAAACACAATCTGAGATTCGTTAACCTTTTTTGCAAATTCAGTAACCGACTCGGCAACATTTGCTGATGTAAGGTTGTTTATAACGAAAATCTCTGCTTTTGCACCTGCATTTTCAAATGCCTTAGCGCTGTCGTATTCGCAGTTTGTACCAGGAAATACAGGAATAAGAACGCGAGGCTGTGCAATCTTTGAAGATGCCTTTATCGCACTTGCACCGCTGTAACTGAACTTTTCAACTTTCTCTAAAGGTGTTTCAATATTGCATTTGTAAATCTTTTCAAGCTTATTTTCATACAATTCACAAAGCTCGGTAAGAGAAAGCTTTTCTGCACCAAATGAAATTTCGTCATCTGATGTAGTTTTTCCAAGAAGGGTTGCGCCTTCAATTTCCTCACTGGTTTCAAGAACAAATGCGCCGTAATTATATCCAAAAATTTCTTCTGTTGAAACAGTTTCTTTATAGCTGAAACCAATACCGTTACCCATTGCCATTTTAAGAACAGCCTCGGCTATACCACCATATGTGGGTGTGTAACAGCTTAGAACTTTTCCATCTCGTATAAGCTTGGTCACAAATGCAAATTCTTTTTTTACTGATTCTGCCACTGGGAGATTATTTTCGTCATACTCAGGTTTTACAAGATAGACATTACTTCCTGCTTTCTTAAATTCAGGAGAAATAATGTTGTCAACGCTATCTGTTGTAACAGCAAATGAAACAAGCGTGGGCGGAACATCAATATTTTCAAAGCTGCCGCTCATCGAGTCCTTGCCGCCGATTGATGCGATTTCAAAATCTTTCTGGGCCTTGAATGCACCAAGAAGTGCCGCCATGGGTTTACCCCAGCGAGCAGGATCTGTCTTGGGCTTTTCGAAGTATTCCTGGAAAGTAAGATATACTTCTTCAAATGAGCCACCGTGTGCAATAAGCTTACATACAGATTCAACTACTGCAAGATATGCACCATGATAGGGGCTCTTTTCCATAATGAAGGGGTTATAGCCCCAACTCATAAGACTGCAGGTGTTTGTGTCTCCATCAGGAGTTGAAATTTTATTTACCATTGCCTGAACTGGCGTGCGCTGGTATTTACCGCCGAAGGGCATCAATACACTGCCTGCACCGATTGTTGAGTCAAAGCGCTCAGAAAGGCCACGCTTTGAACATACATTAAGGTCCTCGGCAAGGGATTTGTAGTTATCTGTAAATGTACCCTTAATTTCTTTTTTATATTCCTTAGTCTTAGCAGGTGCAATGTCGATATGCTTTTCAGCACCGTTTGAATTAAGAAATTCTCTGGAAAGATTTACAATTTCTTTTCCGTTCCAAGTCATAACAAGATATGGATGATTCTTAACAGTCGCAACAACAGTCGCCTCAAGGTTTTCCTTCTTTGCAAGAGCACAGAATTTCTCAACATCCTTACTTTCAACTACGACTGCCATTCTTTCCTGTGATTCGCTGATTGCAAGCTCTGTTCCGTCAAGGCCTTCATACTTTTTAGGTACTGCATTGAGGTCAATTTCAAGTCCATCTGCAAGTTCACCAATAGCAACGGATACGCCGCCTGCACCAAAGTCATTGCAACGCTTGATAAGACGGGAAACTTCCTTATTTCTGAAAAGTCGCTGGAGTTTTCTTTCTTCGGGGGCGTTACCCTTCTGAACCTCTGCACCGCAACTTTCAAGAGAAGAAAGGTTGTGTGATTTTGATGAACCTGTTGCACCGCCACAACCGTCACGGCCGGTTCTTCCTCCGAGAAGGATTACAATATCTCCGTCTTCGGGCCGTTCTCTTCTTACATTTTCTTCAGGAGCTGCTGCGATAACTGCGCCGATTTCCATTCTCTTTGCAACATAGCCATCGTGATAAATTTCATCAACCTGACCTGTAGCAAGACCAATCTGATTACCGTATGAACTGTAACCGTTTGCTGCAGTTGTAACAATTTTTCTCTGCGGAAGTTTACCCTGCATAGTCTCCGAAACGGGAACTGTCGGGTCTGCCGCACCTGTCACACGCATAGCCGCATAAACATAACTTCTGCCTGAAAGCGGGTCACGGATAGCACCACCTATACATGTTGCAGCACCGCCGAAGGGTTCGATTTCAGTAGGATGATTGTGCGTTTCATTTTTGAAAAGAAGAAGCCATTTTTCCAGGTTTCCATCCTTCATAACATCAATTTTAACTGTACAAGCATTAATTTCCTCGGACTCATCAAGTTTGGGAAGTTTTCCTGCTTTTTTAAGAACTCTTGTAGCAAGAGTCGCAATGTCCATAAGGTTAACAGGCTTTGTTCTGCCAAGCTTCTTACGGTCATTTATATATTCGTCATAAGTTTTCTGTAAAAGCTCATCCTCGAATTTAACGCTATCGATTGTTGTGAGGAATGTTGTATGACGGCAATGATCTGACCAATATGTGTCAATCATCTTGATTTCCGTAATAGTAGGTTCACGGTCTTCACTCTTAAAGTACTGCTGACAGAAAAGAATATCATCAATATCCATCGCAAGACCGCGCTCGTCAATAAATGCGAGCAGTTCTTCGCGAGAAAGTGCACAAAATCCTTCAAGAATTTCAACCTCAGTAGGGATAGTGTATTCCGTTTTGAGTGTTTCTACGCGCTCCATACCTGCTTCGCGGGCTTCTACGGGGTTAATTACATATTTTTTTATGCTTTTAACTTCTTCTTCAGAAATTTTTCCGTTAAGAACATAAATTGTAGCAGTTTTAACCTCAGGTCTGTCGCCTTTGGAAATGATCTGAATACATTCTGCCGCTGATGCTGCACGGGCATCAAACTGACCGGGGAGATATTCTACAGCAAATACTACATCTCCCATGGGACACTCTGTGTAAGTATTGTCTGTCTGAGGTTCAGAAAATACTGTCTTAACTGATTTTTCAAAAAGTTCTTCTGAAATGTTTTCAACATCATAGCGGTTAAGCATACGAAGCTCTTCTATACCCTTTATACCTAAAAGGTCTTGAAGGTCTTTTTTTAGAGAACGCGCGCCGTGGTCAAGTCCGCTTTTCTTTTCTACATATATTCTGAAAACCATGTCGGTTGCTCCTTTCTTATTTGTTGGCTTCAAGCGCCTTTGCGCCGATGTCACTTCTGCAATAAGCGTTTGCAAAGGAAACTTGCTTTACAGTTTCATACGCCTTCTTTATAGCATTTTCGAGAGTGTCTGCAGTTTCGGTCACGCCGAGCACTCTGCCGCCGCCCGTAAGAAGTTTTCCACCTTCGTGTTTTGCGCCGGCAACATATATATTTTTATCTGTAGGCATCGTTATCTCAAATCCCGTTTCATATTTTCCGGGGTAACCGTCAGACGCCATTACCACACAACAAGCACTGCCGTCCGAGAAACGAACATCGGCATCTTTCAAAGTCTTATCCGAAATATGAAGCATTATTTCAAGAAGATCGCTTTCAAGAAGAGGAAGCACAACCTGTGTTTCAGGGTCACCGAAACGGCAGTTATACTCAATTACCTTAGGACCGTTTGGTGTAAGCATAAGCCCAAAGTAAAGACAACCTGAAAAGCTTCTACCCTCTTTATTCATTGCATCAATTGTGGGAATAAATATTTTTTCCATACATTCTCTGGCAATATCTTCTGTGTAATAAGGATTGGGAGCAATTGTGCCCATACCGCCTGTATTAAGCCCCTGGTCATTATCAAGCGCTCTCTTGTGGTCCATAGAGGACACCATAGGAACAAGTGTTTCACCGTCAGTAAATGAGAGAACAGAGACTTCGGGTCCTGTAAGGAATTCCTCAATTACAATGCTGCTGCCGCTTTCGCCGAATACTCTATCGCCCATAATGCTACGGACCGCATCTACCGCCTCTTCCCTTGTCTGCGCGATTATAACGCCCTTACCAAGTGCTAGACCGTCCGCTTTAACAACCGTGGGAATGGGTGCAGTTTCAAGATAATTAAGCGCTGCATCCATATCTGTAAATACTTCATACCGAGCAGTAGGGATGCCATATTTCTTCATGAGGTTTTTCGAGAAGACCTTGCTGCCTTCAATAATTGCTGCTGCCTTATTGGGGCCAAATGTTTTTATACCTTTGGCATTGAGCGCATCCACACAACCAAGTACAAGCGGGTCATCAGGCGCAACAATAGCAAAATCTATTGAATTCTCTACTGCGAACTTTACGATTGCCTCAATATCTTTTGCTCCTATATTTACGCAGGTTGCATCTGCTGCGATACCACCGTTTCCGGGAAGTGCAAAAATTTCACTAACTGATTTATTTTCTTTTATTTTCTTTATAATAGCATGCTCACGGCCACCGCCGCCTACAACCATAACTTTCATTTATATTCAATCCTTCCAAGAGTTCTTTATTAATGATGGAAAAGACGCATTTTAGTCATTGCCATAACCATACCGTGTTTGTTACAAGCTTCGATAACATTATCATCACGGATTGAGCCACCAGGTTGAGCAATGTAACTTACACCGCTTCTTGCAGCGCGTTCAATATTGTCTCCGAATGGGAAAAATGCATCCGATCCAAGTGCTACACCTTTAAGAGAAGCAAGATACTCTCTCTGCTCCTTTCGTGTGAAAGGTTCGGGCTTTTTTGTAAAGAGTGTTTCCCAGATTCCATCGCCGAGAACATCTTCATAATCCTCTGAAATATAAACATCGATTGCATTGTCGCGGTCAGGACGCTTAATCTCTGCCTTGAAAGGAAGATTCAGAACTTTCTCGTGCTGGCGAAGATGCCAGATATCAGCCTTGTTTCCTGCAAGACGAGTGCAGTGTATTCTTGACTGCTGTCCCGCACCAACACCGATTGCCTGACCATCCTTTGCAAAGCAAACAGAGTTAGACTGAGTGTATTTAAGTGTAATAAGCGCAATTATAAGGTCGCGCTTTGCATCCTCAGGCATTTCTTTATTATCGGTAACGATATCTTCAAGAAGTGCACGGTTAATTTCAAAATTGTTTCTGCCCTGCTCAAATGTTATTCCGTAAACCTGCTTATGCTCAACGGGGTCGGGAACGAAATCAGGGTCTATTTTGATTACATTGTATGTACCCTTTCTCTTTCCTTTCAATATTTCAAGTGCTTCGGGGTCATAATCCGGTGCGATGACACCGTCTGATACTTCGCGTGCGATAAGTTTTGCGCAAGTAACATCACACTTATCTGAAAGGGCAATCCAGTCACCGAAAGAGCTCATTCTGTCTGTTCCTCTTGCTCGTGCGTACGCGGTAGCGAGAGGGGATTCGTCAAGACCTTCTACATCATCCACAAAACATGCTTTCTTAAGGTCGTCACTCATCTTGACTCCTACTGCAGCAGATGTGGGACTAACATGCTTGAATGATGTTGCAGCGCACATACCCAAAGCTTCTTTAAGCTCTTTTACGAGCTGCCAGCTGTTGAGGGCATCAAGAAAATTGATGTATCCGGGGCGGCCGTTAAGTATTTCAATGGGAAGTTCTGCCCCATCGTGCATAAAAATCTTTGAAGGTTTCTGGTTTGGATTACATCCGTATTTAAGTTCAAACTCTTTCATTTGTATTTGTCCTTTCGTATGGTGAGATTATTTGTTTTTATTAACGATTCTGGATTCAACTTCGCCTGTCTTGATGTCAATAAATCTTACAAAAAGAGATACCTTGTTGTCTTCGTTGAGAGATGCCCAAAGGTTATTTGTAAATTTATCAATATCATTAGGTATTTCTACAAGCTTAGGCTCGCCCTCAAAAGATGGAAGCGGATTGCCATCGCTCATATATGTATGAATGAAATGTCCCTCTCCATCAATAGAATTCTTATAACTGAATGTAAATCTCTGGCAGGATTCGGGGTTTCCGTTAGCACTCTTTAAGATTGACATTGCATAGCTAAAATGTCCACCCTCAACCTTCATAATACCAGAAATACGGGGGGTGTAGTTAGGCGCATCATCTTCAAACTCACGAGTACGGAGAGCCTGCTCAAAAGTAAGCTGCTGATTCATAAGTTCATATATTGTATCGGTCTGATCTCCGTTTGTTACGATAGTTTTGTTACCAAGAACGCGTACAGGAGCGTAAATGATAAGATGCGGATCTTCAAGCTTTGAAGGGTCAAACGCCTGAGTGCGAATACCACAGCCATCTTCTACAAATACGCGGTTGCGGCTGTTGACACTTCTGCCCATAATGAAGTATGCAGTAACAGCACTCTTTCCGTCAGCAGATTTGCCGATAACAATTCCGCGTCCGGGATACGCGTTTTCCTGAAGTTCTTTATAAATATCGATTTTTTTCATCAGAAGTTCTCCTTACATATTTTTTCAACTGCCTGAGGAAGAATTACCCATTCTGCCTCCTGCATAACCCTTTTCTGAAGCGTTTCAGGGGTATCGGTATCATTTATTTCAACTGCCTTCTGCATAATGATTTTTCCTCCGTCAGGAATTTCATTTACGAAATGAACAGTAGCACCCGTCACTTTTACACCGTAACCAAGGGCCGCTTCGTGAACACGAAGTCCGTAGAATCCCTGACCACAAAAAGACGGAATGAGTGACGGATGAACATTTATAATGCGGTCGGCATACTTTGAGGTGAAGTTTTCGCTGAGAATACACATAAAACCTGCAAGTACAATAAGGTCGGTTTTGTTTTCATCTAAAGCTTTGATGAGTTTTTCTTCAAACTCTGTCTGTGTGCCACATTCTTTTTTATTTATAACTGCAGTATTTATTCCTGCGGTTTTTGCTCTTTCAAGAGCATATGCATCAGGGTTATTGGAAGCAACAAGCGTTATCTCGCCGCTTTTAATAATACCGCTTTTCTGAGCATCTATAAGCGCCTGAAGATTGGTACCGCCTCCCGACACCAACACTGCGATACGCCTTAGCATATTACCACGCTCTCCTCGTTCTTGATGATTTCACCGATAATGTATGCGTCTTCCCCATTTGCCTGAAGGATTTTAAGGGCCTTGTCAGCCTCATCCTTTGAAACGACAATACTCATACCAACACCCATATTGAATGTGTTAAACATATCGCGTTCTGAAATATTACCAGTTTTTGCGATAAGGTCAAAAATCGGAAGAATACGGATAGCTTCTTTCTTGATTTTTGCACACATTCCCTCAGGAAGGCTGCGCGGAATGTTCTCGTAAAAACCGCCACCGGTAATATGAGAAACTGCTTTAACAGTAACTTCTTCGAAGAGAGCAAGCATGGGTTTAACATATATTCTTGTAGGAGTAAGGAGTGTTTCTCCGATACTTTTGCCACCAAGAGCCTCAACAGGAGAAGTAATATCGCTGTTTTCAACATCGAATACTTTTCTTACAAGAGAAAAACCATTTGAATGAACACCACTTGAAGAAAGCGCTATAATAACATCGCCTTCAGCAACCTTCGAATTATCAAGAACCTTCGCCTTGTCAACTGCACCAACAGAAAAACCCGCAAGGTCGTATTCATCTACGCTGTAAAAACCGGGCATTTCTGCGGTTTCACCGCCCACGAGTTCGCAACCCGCCTGAACACAGCCTTCTGCTATACCGGAAACAATTTCAGCTATCTTCTCGGGATAATTCTTTCCACATGCGATATAGTCAAGGAAAAGAAGCGGCTTTGCGCCACAACAGATAATATCGTTAACGCACATTGCCACGCAGTCGATACCAACTGTGTCGTGCTTGTCCAGAAGAAATGCAAGCTTAAGCTTTGTACCAACACCGTCAGTACCACTTACAAGAACGGGATGAGGCATATTGGTAACATCAAGTTCAAAAAGCCCTCCAAAACCGCCAATATCAGCTTTTTTTCCGTTAACCATCGTTCTTGCTATATGTTTTTTCATAAGTTCTACCGCGCGGTAGCCTGCTGTAATATCAACGCCTGCTGCAGCGTAACTTTCCGATTTTGAATTAGAATGCATAATAATACTCCTTTCAATTAACCCTTACCATTCCAACAATAAGTGCAAAGTTTGCAAGGTTCAATACCTATTGCTTTAATCGCACCTTCTATTGACTGGAATTCAAGTGATGCAAAGTTAAACTTTTCAGCAATTGCCCTGCGAAGTGATTTACCTCTCGCTGTTGAAGCATCGCTGTATTCCTCAATATACTTAAGTCCCTCTTCGCCCTCGAGTTCTACGATAACTCTTCTTGCGATTAGCTCCATCTCATTTGTTGCACGGGAGAAATTAAGATACTTACAGCTATACATTACGGGCGGGCATGCGCTGCGCATATGAACTTCTTTTGCCCCGTTAGAATAGAGAAAATCAACGGTTTCTTTAAGTTGAGTTCCTCTTACAATTGAATCGTCTACGAAAAGTAGTTTCTTATCAACGATAAGATCGTGAACTGGAAGCTGCTTCATTTTTGCAACACGGTCACGCTCAATTTGATTTGGAGGAGTGAAACTTCTTGCCCATGTGGGTGTGTACTTTATAAACGGACGACCAAAGGGCACACCGCTCTCATTGGCATATCCTATCGCATGCGGCGTACCTGAATCAGGCACACCGCTTACATAATCAAGGTCGATTGAATTACCAATCTCCTTATCATACTGCGCGAGAATGCGACCGTTCTGATTGCGCATAACCTCAACATTTATACCCTCATAAATAGAGTTTGGATAGCCGTAGTAAGTCCAGAGAAATGAGCATATTTTCATTTCCTTACCTGGATTCTCGAGAACTGTCAGTTTTTCAGAATCAAACTCTACAATTTCTCCGGGGCCAAGTTCTTTTTCGAGTTCATAGCCTACCTTTTGACAAGCAAAAGATTCGAAGGATGCACAGTAACCGTCCTCGCTTTTGCCGATATGTATGGGGGTTCTACCATATTTATCGCGCGCCGCAATTATTGAGCCATCATTTTTGAGAATCAAAAGCGATGCGGAGCCATTAATAACGCTGTGTGCAAACTTTATTCCCTCTGCAAAACTACTTTTTTGATTTATGAGCGCGGCCACAATTTCAACTGAATTTACTTTACCACTTGTCATAGCAACAAAGTGTCCGCCACTGAATGAAAGATACTGTTTTATAATGTCTTCTGAATTATTTATAACTCCTACAATACAAATTGCATATGTTCCTAAGTTAGAACGAATGAGCAGCGGCTGAGGGTCGCTGTCGCTTATGCAACCTATTGCTGAATTCCCCTTCATCTCATCAAATACATCATCAAACTTTGTACGAAAGGGAGAGTTTTCTATATTGTGAATATCTCTTTGGAGACCTGCTTCTTTATCGAACGCTGCCATACCGCCTCTTTTAGTTCCGAGGTGTGAATGGTAATCTGTTCCAAAAAAAACATCTGCTATTACATCGTGCTTACTTACTGCACCAAAAAAACCGCCCATAAGTTTACTCCTTTTACGCTGTGCTTGTTAATTGTTGTACTTGTCCTCTACTGATTTATTCTTTTCAAGGACCTTTTTCGATGCTGCTTTTCTTGATACATCAAGTTTTTCAGCAAGTTCTTTATCCTCTACTGCAAGAATCTGGATAGAAAGTAAAGCGGCATTAGCTGCACCGTCAATAGCAACAGTCGCTACAGGGATACCGGAAGGCATCTGTACTGTTGATAAAAGCGCATCTAAGCCGTCAAGTGTCGATGATTTCACAGGAATGCCTATAACAGGAAGTGTTGTGTTTGCAGCAATCGCCCCCGCAAGATGAGCTGCTTTACCTGCAGCAGCAATAATTGCACCGAAACCTTTTTCACGGGCGTTCTTTGAAAACTCAGAAGCCTCTACGGGAGTTCTGTGTGCAGAAAATACATGCACCTCAAAAGGTACGCTAAATTCTTTTAATGTATCGATTGCTTTTTCAACTACGGGTAAATCACTGTCTGAACCCATTATAATACCGACTTTTTTCATAAGTTGATCATTCCTTTCAAAAAAATGCGCAGCCGTTACAACTAAAAAAGGGTGTACCTACTGCGTCGCTGCAGAACAGATACGCCCAGACGGTCGGCAAATTTAGCTTCTTACTCCCATGTGGTTAAGCCCACTTTTCCGTCAGTCATAAAAAGCCTTTGTTCACGCATATAATTATACCAATTTTCGTAAATTTAGTCAAGGGAAAAACCGATATTTTTCGGTATTTATTTGCTTAATTAATATACAGTGAAATTTACATATTCCAAAAAGCAAAACAGCCGCTGAAAGCAACTGTTTTTTTGTGGCAAGGCATAATAATAATGATGCATATATTAAAATAAACTTTGCGAAAGCAAAGCTACCCTAACCTATTCCTTATTCACTATTATTTATTACTTTCCAAAAATCGACAAGAGCTTTTAGGGAATAGTGAAGAGTGAATAGGTAATAAGTAAAATCGACAAGACTCTAACGAATCTTGTCGATTTTTGGTTGCGGGGCGGGATTTGAACCACACGACCTTCGGGTTATCACTTCGTGCCGCTTGCGGTTCCCGAAGACTCACTGCTTTTGCAGTTCGCTTTTCGACCGCTACGCAACTCTGCGCCTTCCCTTTATCGTCCGCTGGACGCGGTCAGGCTCGATTCCCAACGAGCCACGCTCGTCGGTCTCATAACCTGAACAATAGTTATATTAAAGTAAAAACAGCCGCTAAAGCGACTGTTTTTTTGTGGTTGCGGGGGCGGGATTTGAACCACACGACCTTCGGGTTATGAGCCCGACGAGCTACCAAACTGCTCCACCCCGCGATATTAAGTTTTACTCTTGCGAACAAATAGTATTATAGCAGATGAAAAGAGATTTGTAAAGCCTTTTTTTATTATTTTTCCAATTTAATTAACGACACACATACCCTTTTTGCAAAATTTATCTGTTTTTTCACCTATTTTCTGTCAAAGCATATAATATAACGGGAGGTGAAAAATATGTCGAAATTCAATTCTTGTTCTTGCTCACGCGGTTTTGATTGTTCTTTCCTCGCAATCGCCGCAAGCGTTATTGTTGGTATTGTAACTACTCTCCTTAGAATAACTGCTGTTATAACCCTTACTCCTGCATTCTTGTGGGTTCTTTTAGGTATAGCAGTGGTTTACCTCGCAGTTAACCTTATTGTAAGTTCAACCTTGCGGTGCTGCAGAAGCCGCGACTGTGCCCAGACTCCTCTTTCTTTAGTTCTTACAGGTATTCTTGGCACTATATTAACTGCTATAATTCTTCTCGGAGTAATTTTCCCTGCGACAAGTGTGCTTGGAGCTATAATAACAGGCGCACTTCTCCTCTTCTTCTCTCTTTTTATAACTGCGACAGCTTGTCTTGTAGTATGTCTCGCAACTACAGATAATTTCAACGACGATATCTGTTAACACAGGTAATAGTGAATAGTGAAGAAGTAATAACTACAAAAAAAGAACAGGTAATAACCTGTTCTTTTTTGTTCCGGCGACGACCTACTTTCCCGGGCGGCTTCCCACCAAGTATCATCAGCACTGCAGAGCTTAACTACCGTGTTCGGAATGGGAACGGGTGTGACCTCTGCGTCATAGTCACCGAATATTTGTTTTGC
>JAFQQD010000026.1 GCA_017411435.1 Clostridia bacterium | reverse complement strand
TATTATTTTTAGGAGGAAAACCACATGAAGACCACTATGGAAAAAGCAGGTCAGGTTCAGAGAAAATGGTACATTATCGATGCAACCGGTAAGAGTGTTGGTCGTGTTGCTGCACAGGCTGCAAGCATCCTTCGCGGTAAGGAAAAAGTTACTTACACTCCTCATGTTGATTGCGGCGATCATGTAATCGTTCTCAACTGTGACAAGGCAGTATTTACAGGAAACAAGCTCCTTCAGAAGAATTACTATCATCATACAGGTTGGATTGGCGGTCTTAAGACTGTCAGTGCAAAGGATATGATGGAAAAGAATTCTGACAGAGCTATGTATCTTGCAATCAAGGGTATGCTTCCCGCTACATCAATCGGCAGAAGCGCTCTTACAAGACTCAGAGTTTACAAGGGTAGCGAACACAACCACCAGGCACAGATGCCTGAGGTTTGGACTCGCGACATTAAATAAGGGAGGGTGAATTAAATGGCAATCACACAGTATTTCGGAACAGGTAGAAGAAAGAAGTCTGTTGCTCGTGTTCGCCTCGTTCCCGGTAAAGGCGAAATCACAATCAACAAGAGAACTATAGACGATTATTTCGGTCTTGAAACACTTAAGGCTATCCTTCGTCAGCCCCTCGTTGCTACAAACACAGAAGGTAAGTTTGATGTTATCTGCAATGTTCAGGGCGGCGGTTTCACAGGCCAGGCAGGCGCAATCCGTCACGGTATCGCTCGCGCACTTCTTAAGGTTGATGAAGAGGCTTACAGACCTGTACTTAAGCAGGCTGGATTCCTTACTCGTGACCCCAGAATGAAGGAAAGAAAGAAGTACGGTCTCAAGGGCGCTCGCCGTGCACCTCAGTTCTCAAAGAGATAAAAACCAATATGACTTTTTACAACACTCACCTTTTTGGTGGGTGTTGTTTTTTGTCCACGCCATTAAAAACGGGGGTTTTATCTCCTCTCGCCCTTCGGACACCTCGGCACAGCACTCGGTGATCGTGGCTAAAAACAATCCGCCGGCTTGTTTTCTTAACGCCCCGACAGTTCTCAAAGAGATAAAAACCAATACGACTTTTTACAACACTCACCTTTTTGGTGGGTGTTGTTTTTTGTCCACGCCATTAAAAACGGGGGTTTTATCTCCTCTCGCCCTTCGGACATTTCCCCGTTGTCGGGGGAATCCCGCTTCCTGCGGCGTGCCCCTTTTGTCCTTCGGACATTTTCCCCGCTATCGGGGAAATCAACCCCGAACTGCGCGAAAGAGGCGTGTAACAAAATATGCCCCCCTCTGCCCGAGGCGTGCCCCTTTTGTCCTTCGGACATTTTCCCCGCTACCGGGGAAATCATCCCCAAACTGTGCAGCAGAAAAAACGCGAGGTATTTTATACCTCGCGCTACTTTTTTACCGTATAAGAAATTGCCTGCTCTTATCACGAGCAACCTTTGTTGGTTTTAAGTTTATCCATTGGGCGAAGCGGCACGCTTCTTTTTATTCAAAATTAAGGACTACTGTCTGTTGGCTGTCTGTTTTTCTGCTCAGACCGTCTACCACATGATAGTATTCTGCGGTCATTTCAATCTTTCTTATTTTATCAATTTTGGGAGATGATTTCTCACCTGTTCCAATGCTCAAAGAAGCTTCTGCCTTCTTCCCGGGTTTGACAGGAGCTGACCCCATAGTTCTTACAGATCCAAGCATAAGGTCATTTACGGAAATTTCCGAAGCATAAAACTGTACATCCTTGTCACTTGAGTTTTCAACGAGGAACTTGTACTTATAGGTTTGGTAATATTCTTCAATATCAGTAAGTGTTACCTTTACCCCATCCAGGTCATATATAACATCGCCGACTTTCGTTACGGCACCTGTCGAGGGGGTTCCGCTTGTCTTTCCACTTGAAAGTTTTACCGTGTTTGTTCCTCCGTCCCACTCTACGCCAAGGTCAAGAGCGTTTGCGATACCGCGAACCGGAAGATATGTAGTTCCGTCCATAATAAACGGCTCAACATACGCACCGCTTGCATCGGTGGGTGTGATTTCACTTCCGTCAAGTGTAATTTTTATGTTGTTGTAGGAAAGCTCCTTTGTCACTGTTCCCACTGTTGCAAACACCGTGGGAACAAGAAGCGCCCCGATAACTATACCGATAACTATACCCTTTAATCTTTCTTTCATTTCATTCTCTCCTTTATATAGGCTTATTTCAGTATATCACACGAATATATATTTGTAAAGATATCTCCTGACACTAAAACAACAACGGGGCAGTTTTGTGTAACAAAAACTGCCCCGTCCCCAAACTGTTGATAAAAAAAACACCTGCAAGTTATACTTGCAGGTGTTTTCCCTTATTGTGCCGGTACAGTTGTTTCTGCAGGAGCCTGAGGAGCCTGCTCCGCCGAAGGAGTTTCTTCCTCCGGTGCGGTTACTTCGGGATTTTCTTCCCCGGGTGCTTCTTCCGGAGCTTCTGCTTCAGGTGTTTGCTCTTCGGGCTCTTCCTCGGGAACCTCCTGGGGAGTTTCAAATGAAATTGAAAGCGCTCTGCCGTCTTTTTCTCTTATTTCTCCCTTGAAAACTATGTTGTCTCCGCCGGAATTTTCAATAATATAAACAAGCGCCTGCGCCGTAAGCCTCTTTCCGTCCTGACGGATATCGGTGTCATCATCAATTACAATAGCTTTGCTGTCGAACATATACATTTCCTGGTCGTACAAGTCTGCCTTGATAGTGTACACGCCTGCGCTTTTTGAAATATTTTCGCCGTACATCACCATATTGCAAGTAATTGTAAGATTCTGAATCTCGGGAACCTCTTCCTCCTCAGGAAGATTTTCCTTCTCAGGCTCTTTCTGGTCCACTATTAAGCCCTCGTTTTGAAGCTGTCTTTCTTTATCTCCCTTAAGAATAAATATGCCTGCCACAATAGCCACAACCAGAAGAACAGTCAGTGCACTTGCTATACCGATAAGCGCACCGTTGCTCTTTTCTTTTCTGTTGTATACTTCGTATCCTCTGCCGTTTCTTGCGGTAGTAAATTCGTCATTTCCGCGTCTGTTCTGTTGCGGCTTTTCTGTCTGGGGTTCGTCCTTTATGGCTTCAAATTCAATAGTCTGGGTCTTTTCATCAAATTCGTTCATAATTAACCCTCCTTTATTCTGCGTCTTTTGCCTCGGGTGCAGTTTCCGCTGTTTCTGCTGCTTCGCCCTCTGTTTCTTCTTCGGGTTCTTCATGCTCGGTAATGCCGATAGAAACTACCTTAACACCCTCAGGAAGTCTGATAAGACGCACACCCTTGGTGCTTCTGCCGATTGTGCTGATGCCGCTTGCAGGGATTCTTATAATTACGCCCTCGGATGTGATTATCATAATATCCTCATCATCCTTAACACTACGGATACCGATAACATTACCTGTAACTTCACTGCATTTATATGTCTTTATACCTACACCGCCACGGCTTTGTACGCGGTACTCGGAAAGCTCGGTCCTCTTACCGTAACCGTATTCAGTTACTGCAAGCAGCTGTGTATCTTCATTTGCAAGGCACATACCGATAATATAGTCGTCACCACGCAGAGTGATTGCCTTAACACCGCGGGTAACTCTGCCCATAGAGCGGACATCCTTTTCGTTGAATCGGATAGCCATACCGCAGTTTGTACCTACAACAACCTCATTTTCGCCGTTTGTCAGCTCAACCTTGATAAGCTCATCGCCCTCATCAAGCACGATACCGATGATGCCGCCTTTTCTTGCGGTGTCGTAATCTGTAACCTTTGTTTTCTTGATTACGCCGCCCTTTGTACACATAAGAAGGAATTTATCATCCTCAAATTCGCGAAGCGCAATCATTGCCGTAACCTTTTCGTCCTTTTCCACGGGGAGAATATTTACAATCGCACTACCCTTTGCCTGACGGCTTGATTCGGGAATCTGATAACCCTTAAGACGGTACATTCTTCCGCGGTCTGTGAAGAAGAGCATATTGTCGTGAGTCGAAGCCACAATAATATTCTGCGCAAAATCTTCTTCTTTAGTCTTCATACCCTTGACGCCTTTACCGCCGCGGTGCTGACTTGAATAAATAGCTGCGGGCATACGCTTTATATAACCGCTGTTTGTAAGAGTAAATACGCTTTCTTCCTCTTCGATAAGGTCTTCTATATCGATTTCGGTCATTACATTTTCAATATTTGTTCTTCTTTCATCGCCGAACTTGTCACGGATTTCGGCAAGTTCTTTCTTAATCTGCTCAAGAAGAAGCATTTCATCAGCAAGAAGAGCCTTGTATTCCTCAACCTTAGCGGTAAGATTTTCGTATTCTTCGTCAATCTTTTCGCCGTTAAGTCTTTGAAGCTGTGCAAGACGCATATCAAGCACGCTCTGCGCCTGAATTTCAGAGAATCCGAAGCGTTCCATCAGGTTTTCTTTCGCGTCATCGTAAGAATTTCTGATAGTTTCAATAACTTCGTCAATGTTAGCAAGTGCAATTCTGAGGCCTTCAAGGATGTGCATTCTCGCCTCTGCCTTTTCCTTATCGAATATTATTCTTCGTGTAACGATTTCCTTCTGGAAAGTGATAAAGTGGGAAAGAACCTCTTTAAGGCCCATTGTTTTGGGCTTTCCGTCACAAATCGCGATAAGATTTACAGAGAAGCTGTCCTGAAGACGGCTGTATTTATAAAGCTGATTTAATACCACCTGTGCATTGGCATCACGCTTTAAGAAAATTTCAAGGCGGAGCCCTACACGGTCGGATGAATGGTCTTCAATATCTGAAAGTCCCTCGATTTTCTTTTCCTTAACAAGGTTTGCGATAGATTCAACAAGTAATTTCTTATTAACCTGATAGGGAAGCTCTGTTACTATAATAGAACTTGAACCGTCCTTATGCTCCTCAATCTCGGCTTTTGCGCGGATTACAATTTTACCGCGACCTGTGTTATAGGCGCTTCTGATACCGCTTCTGCCCATAATTGTCGCACTTGTCGGGAAGTCGGGGCCCTGAATATGCTCCATAAGCTCCTCAACCGTGATGTCTGGGTTGTCAATCTGTGCAATCGCACCGTTTAATACTTCGGTAAGGTTATGCGGAGGAATGTTTGTCGCCATACCAACTGCGATACCGCTGCTGCCGTTTACAAGGAGCGTGGGTATTCTTGTGGGAAGTATTGTAGGCTCTTTCCTCTTTTCGTCAAAGTTGGGCACAAAATCAACCGTATTCTTCTCAATATTTTCAAGAAGAACATTGGAAAGTTTACTCATTCTCGCCTCAGTATAACGGTATGCAGCAGGTGGGTCGCCGTCAATGCTGCCGAAGTTACCGTGACCTTCTACAAGAGGATAACGAAGCGAGAAATCCTGCGCCATTCTTACCATTGCATCGTAAACAGACGCATCGCCGTGGGGATGATATCTACCGATAACATTACCAACGGTGGTAGCTGATTTGAAGAAAGGCTTGTCGCTTGTCAGATTTTCCTCATACATAGAGTAAAGAATTCTTCTGTGTACGGGCTTAAGACCGTCACGCACATCGGGGAGCGCACGGCTTACGATAACGCTCATCGCGTAGTCTATGAACGCCTCTTTCATTCTTTTTTCAATATCTATATCCACAATCGTCTGGGTGTCAAAATACTCCTCAAAATGTGAATCTTCGTATTTCTTATGTTTAGCCATTTTATTAGTTCCTTTCTAAGGAAATTTTCAGGTTTTCTCTTTGTTGTTGAGAGCGCATATGGGGGACGGGGTGGCTTTTGTTAGCCGAAGGCGTAACAAAAATGACCTGTCCCCAAACGAGAAGCTGTGGCTCTCACTCAGTTATTAAAACGCACTTTGCGGGGACGGGGACATTTTTGTAATCCGAAGGTGCACAAAAAATGGACCTGTCCCCAAACGCAAAACTTTTGTTGCGAAATTTATTATATATCAAGGTTTGTTACATACTGTGCATTATCCTCAATAAACTGTCTTCTGGGTTCAACCTCTTCACCCATAAGAACGCTGAATATTTCGTCTGCCTTCTGCGCATCCTCGAGTGTAACCTTAAGCAGAATTCTGTTTTTGGGGTCCATTGTTGTTTCCCACAGTTCTTCGGGGTCCATTTCACCAAGACCTTTGTAACGGCTGATTTCAACCTTAGCGTTTATGTCGCCGTTTTTCATTTCTTCGCTAATCTGGTCTCTTTCCTCATCACTGAACGCAACCTGACTCTTTTTACCGCGTGTAATCTTGTAAAGCGGAGGCTTTGCAAGATAAATATGACCTGTTTCAACAAGCTCACGCATAAATCTGAAGAAGAAGGTAAGAAGCAGCGTCTGAATATGAGCACCGTCAACATCGGCATCGGCCATGATGATAACCTTATCGTAACGAAGCTTTTCAAGATTGAATTCACTTCCGATACCTGTGCCGAGTGCCTGGATTACCGGCTTTAGCTTATCGTTTCCGTAAACCTTAACCTCCTGCGCCTTTTCAACATTCAGCATCTTACCCCAAAGAGGAAGAATTGCCTGATACTTACTGTCGCGGCCGCTCTTTGCACTGCCTCCGGCGCTATCACCCTCGACAATATAAATTTCGGTCATTGTCGGGTCTTTTACGATACAGTCGGTAAGCTTACCGGGAAGTGTTGATGAGCCGAGCGGAGTTTTTCTTGTAGCCTCACGCGCTTTTCTTGCAGCAAGTCTTGCGCGGGATGCCATAAGAGCCTTTTCAATAATTATTTTGCCCGTTGCAGGGTTTTCTTCAAGGAAATCTGCCAGCTTTTCGCGGAGCAGATTTTCAACAAGACCGCGGATTTCACTGTTACCGAGCTTTGTCTTTGTCTGTCCTTCGAACTGCGGCTCTTCAAGTTTAACGGAAATTATCGCGATAAGCCCTTCACGGACATCATCGCCTGTTAATTCCTCGTCATCTTTTATGAGCTTGTACTTTCTTCCATATTCGGAAAGTACCTTTGTAAGTGCACTCTTAAAGCCCGTTTCATGCGTTCCGCCTTCGGTAGTTGATATATTATTTGCAAATGATTCTATTACTTCGTCATATCCGTTATTCCACTGGAGCGCAATTTCGGCCATAGAACCGTTTTTCTCGCCCGAAACATATATAACTTCCTCATGAATCTCCAAAAGCGTGTCCTTACGGCTTTTTTTATCGTTTAAGAGGTATGAAACGAAGTTCTTTATACCTCCATCGTAATGAAGCACTTCTTCACGCTTATCTTCGCGGTCATCCTTGAAGACTATTTTAATACCGCCATTTAAGAACGCCTGCTCACGAAGTCTTTTTAAGAGAATATCATAATCATAGACAGTTTCTTCAAAAATTTCATCATCTGCCCAGAAGGTAACCTCTGTACCTGTTGTGTCGGTAGTACCTGACTGTGTTACCTCTCCGTCAGGAACACCTCTTTTATAGCTCTGCTTCCAGATGTGCTCCCCGTCATGTACTTCAACGGTAAGTTTGGTTGAAAGAGCATTAACAACAGACGCACCAACACCGTGAAGACCGCCTGATACCTTGTATCCGCCGCCGCCGAACTTACCGCCGGCATGAAGAACGGTGAATATAACATCAATTGTGGAAATTCCCATTTTGGGATGAATTCCGTGTGGCATACCGCGTCCGTTATCCTTTACGGTAACGCTGTTATCGGCGTTTAAGGTAACATCGATTTGTGTACAGTATCCTGCAAGTGCTTCATCTATACTGTTATCCACGATTTCATAAACAAGATGATGAAGTCCGCGTGCTGAAGTAGACCCGATATACATACCCGGTCTTTTTCGTACGGCCTCAAGTCCCTCAAGTACCTGTATTTGGTTTTCGTCATAGGAATTATTGATTTTCTGTTCCAATTGAGTCATTCCTTTCTGCTCTTTTCTGGAGTGTTTGCGAAGAAATCTGTGTTATATATACTTTTTTATTTGTTACTACATATGTTTTAGGAATTTCATATCCTATATATTCAACCGTTTTCCTTTTTTCGGATGATTTAAGAAATTCCCTTGTTTTTTTACTTATACTTGTTGTTTCAAGGTCAAAAATTCCGATTATATTCTTTTTACTTATTACTTTTCCTTCTCCTATATGGATAAACATAATCAGATTACCCTTCCGTTTTTTATGTTTATTATGTTTGCACCGTCATTCTTAAACGAATTTTCAATATCTGTGCAGGTAATTATAATCTGTTTTCCTTTTATCTGCGATATTAAAAAGTCGCGTCTTTTTTTATCAAGCTCGCTTAAAATATCGTCAAGCAGCATTACGGGATAATTTCCGTTTTCTTCTTTTATTATCTCCATCTGTGCGCTTTTAAGGCTTAAAACTGCAGTTCTTATCTGCCCCTGACTTGCATAATTTTTTGCATTTTTACCGTTTATGAAAAATTCAATTTCATCGCGGTGTATTCCTGTCATCGAGAAACAGTTTTCTTTTTCCTTTTCCTCGTATTCAGCAAGTTTTTTTACGAAATTTTCTTTTATTTCATTTATGTCTGCACCCATTTTAACAGACGGATTATACTTCATTTCAAGGTTTTCCGTTCCGCCTGAAATTTCTTTTTGCACTTCTTTTGCCTTTTTTTCAATTCTTTCAATATAACTTCCGCGCATCAGCATAATTTTACTTCCGCTTTCAGCTATTTTTTCGTTCCATACATCAAGAGTTTTATAATTTCTTGATTTTAAGAGTGCATTTTTCTGATTTATAAGGTTTCTGTACCTTATAAGCTCTTTTATAAACTGCGGACGAAGAGGAATAATCGAGCTGTCGCAAAATCTTCTTCTTTCATCAGGAAGTCCTTTTATAATCCCAAGCTCATCAGGAGTAAAAAGAACACATATGAAATTACCGAGAAGCTCGCTTGTTTTTTTAAGCTCTATCTCATTTAGATAAATTTCTTTTCTTTTTCCGCTTAAAAACTTTATTTCTCCCTTATAATTTCTTTCTTCATTATTGAAATCAAGGGTTATTTTGCTTTCCTTTTCGCCTTCTTTTATAATTTCTCTTCCGCTTGCGCGAAAACTTCTTCCGTAGGAAAAATAATACACCGCTTCAAGTATATTTGTTTTACCCATTCCGTTGTCGCCGTATATTATATTTACTTCATCGCCGAATGAAACGGTTTCTTTTTCGTAGTTTCTGAAATTATAAAGTTCTAACCCTGAAGCTTTCATTCTATTTCAAATTCCTTATCAAAAATTTTGAATTTGTCGCCTTTATAAAGTTTTTTTCCACGGCGGAGCTCAACTTCTCCGTTAACCTTTACTTCGCCTTCTAAAATCATTTCTTTTGCATGTGCACCGTTTTCGGCAACACCGCAGTATTTTAATGCACTGTCAAGCTTTATAAATTCAGTAGTAATTTCTATTTTCATAACATTGTTCCTTCTTTTAAGGGGATTGTTAAGGGGTTTACCCCTTTCCTGTTTGGGGACAGGTCAATTTTTGTTGCACCTACGGATTACAAAAATGTCCCCGTCCCCCATAGTTGCTCGGATTTTAATGAGTTTTTAAAATTTGCTTTTCTCTTATATACGAACGGGAAGTACCATAAACAGGCACTTATCATCATCTGTAGAGTTTATAATAAGAGGATTAAAGGGAGAATTCATTTTAAGCTCAATTTCATCGCCCTCACATCTTGAAACTGCATCGTGAAGATATCTGTAGTTAAAGCCAATTTCTAATGCTTCGCCGTAATAATCACAATCTACAATATCATTTACTTTTCCGAGCACTGTTTCACAGCTTATAGAAATTTTACCGTCTTCAAATTTGAATCTTACACAGTTTTTGCTTACTTCATCAATAATAGGCTCAACTCTTTCAATCGCCTTATTAAAGGCTTTGCAATCTGTTTTTACTATATATTTTGATTCAGAAGGAATTGTATTTTTATATGAGAAGAATTCACCTTCTATAAGGCGCGATGTTATAGTAATTCCTTCGCCTTCAATAAGTGCATAATTTTCGCTGAATGAAATTTCTATGTCTTCTTCTTTACTTCCGCTTATAATTTTTGAAATTTCACTTTGTGTTTTTCCGGGCATAATGAATTTTGCACCGTTATGCTCACCTGAAAGAACATTTTTTGTAAGAGCAAGACGGTAACCGTCAACTGCAACTACTGTAAGTACATTATCTTCAATTTCATAAAGAGAGCCTGTTAAAATTTTTCTTGCATTATCAAGAGAAACTGCAAAAAGAGTTTTTCCTATTATTTCACGGAGCTTTTCACTTGTAAGAGAAAGCGAACTCTTCTTTGCAATCTGCGGAGGCTCGGGAAATTCATCAGCATTAAGACCTACTATTTTGTAGTCAGCGTTTTTACAAACAATAGAAACATTGAATTTATCATTTGTTGTAATTTCACACACATCCTCAGGAAGCTTTCTTACAATATCGCTGAGCATTTTTGAATTAAGAACAATACTTCCTTCTTCGCTTACATTTGCGCTGATTGAGGTTTTGATTGAAATTTCAAGATTGTTTGAAAGAAGAGTTAATGTACCGCCTTTTGCAGTAAGTAAAATTCCCTCTAAATGAGGAATAGGAGATTTTACGGCAACAGCTTTTGAAACAATACCTATTGCCTCAGAAAATAATTTTGTATCGCAGAAAAATTTCATAAAAAACATCCTTTCAAAAATGAAAATACATAATAATATAAATATATATATTTATAAGTATTAGTAGTAAGGTAAAAACTGTTAATAACCTCTTAATTCCTTTCTGTGAAAAGGAAAAGGTAAGCTAAAAACTTTTTAAGAAAAAATGAAAAGTTTTGTCGTTTTTTAAGAGAGTCTGTTAATTAACAGGAAACTGTTAATTACTCTCTCCTTTAATATCATTTATAAGACCTTCTACATTAAATTTAAGAGATTCGTCTTTTTCCATATCCTTCGTTATCTTCTTTACAGAATAAAGAACTGTCGCATGGTCTTTTCCGAGCAAAGAACCAATCTTCGGGAAAGAAAAATCGGTTAAATCCTTAAGAATATACATTACAACCTGTCTTGCAAGAGCAATATCCTTTGTTCTCTTGTCTGAATAAATGTCTTCTTTTTTAACATTGTAGAAAGAAGCACATTTTTCAATTATATATTCGGGTGTAATCTTGTTCTGAGCCGATTCGCCGTAATCCTTAAGAGCTTCCATAACAACATCGGGTGTAAGCTCTTTATTAATAAGAGAACGGTATGCAATTACTCTGTTAAAAACTCCCTCAAGCTCACGGATATTTGATTTAACCCTTTCAGCGATAAGCTCAATTATTTCATCGCTTATCAAAACGCCTTCGTTTTGTGCCTTTTTACGCAGAATTGCCATTCTTGTTTCAAAATCAGGCGGGTTTATATCACAGATAAGTCCCCAACCGAAACGGCTTCGAAGTCTTTCGGGAAGAGTTTTCATTTCGCTTGGCGGACGGTCGCTTGTAAGTACAATCTGTTTATTTGTTTCATGAAGAGCATTAAAGGTATGGAAGAATTCCTCCTCTGTCGCAGCTTTTCCTGCAATAAACTGAATATCGTCAACCAGAAGAACATCAATATTTCTGTACTTGTCACGGAATTCCTGATTTTTGTTATCTTTTATTGAATTAATAAGCTCAGTCGTGAACTGCTCTGCAGTAATAAAAACAATCTTTGCAAAAGGATTTTCTTTTTTAATGTAATTTCCGATTGCGTGCATAAGATGTGTTTTTCCAAGACCCACTCCGCCGTGAAGGAAAAGAGGATTATAAGCATAAGCAGGAGCCTGTGAAACAGCCATTGAAGCACTGTGAGCAAAACGGTTTGAATTACCTACAACGAAGTTTTCAAATGTGTATTTGTCATAAACGGTATTTGATGTATTAACCTTTTTAACACCGTCTTCATCGCTTATTAAAAACTCAACCTCATACATTCTGCCGGTAACTTCTGTAAGAGTATTTTTAATAAGGTCAGAATAACGAACCTCAACCATATTTTTTATAATTTCGGTTTTAACCGTGAAAGAGAACAGCTCTCCGTCATCATGCACAGGCTTAAGGTCCTTAAGCCAGGTATTAAAACCAACGGGCGAAACCTCATCTTCAAGAAGGATAAGACACTCGGTCCAGATTTTAATTAAATCAGACATACAAAACATCCTTTGTTCAAAATTTTATTGACAGACACTGTTAATTAAAACTGTTAAAAAAGTGGAAGAAAACCAATATTAAACAAAAAAAACTGTTGAAAAAAAGTTTCAAAAAACAAAGCCTGTTAAAAACCATATATATAATTAAATATTAAATATAACTTAAAAAATATATACTTATAAATAACTATTCAATTTATTATAACAAATAAGGTGTCGGATTTCAACACCTAAAAGTTAAAAAAATTAATTTTTTCAAAAAATCATTGACAAAAAAGGCAAGTTTTTATATACTATGATAGCATTGTTGTGAAAACGGCCTATTTGGCTTTTATATTTAAGGAGGTGCACCAAATGCTCAGAACATTCCAGCCTAATGTAAGAAAAAGAAAGAAAGACCACGGCTTCAGAAAGAGAATGAGTACCGCTAACGGAAGAAAGGTTCTCAAGAGAAGAAGACAGAGAGGCAGACGCGTGCTTTCTGCATAATTTTATTATGGGGAAAGCACACGCACTGTGTGTTAAAATGAAAATTACTTCAATCAGCGAAAACAGTGATTTCAAAAGACTTTATTACAGAGGAAAATCTGTAGTTAGAAAGAGGCTTGTAATTTATTACAGAAAAAACAGATATGGATATAACAGACTCGGAATTACCGTTTCATCCAAAATAGGATGCGCTGTTATAAGAAACAGGGTAAGAAGGCTTCTTCGTGAAAACTACAGGAATTTACAGGGTTTGTCAGACGGTTTTGATATTGTTATTGTTGCGCGGACACAGATAGTAAATGCCCGTTTTGATGAAATTGGAAAGGATTTAAGAAGTGCTCTTTCAGAGAGTGGGATTCTTAAGGAAGACAAGCTTGTTTAAGAAAATATTCATCTTTTTACTAAGATTTTATCAGAAATATATATCACCTCTTAAAAAACCTTGTTGCCGCTTTACACCGACTTGTTCAACCTACGCCATTGAGGCGATTGAAAGGTTTGGTGCGTTAAAGGGGCTTTATTTGTCTATAAAAAGAATTTTACGCTGTCACCCCTTCTGTAAAGGGGGATATGACCCCGTTCCCGAAAAAGGAGAATAAGAAAAATGTATATTTTAGCAGATCCGTTGGCGTTCATTATAAGGCCTATTTATAACCTTATTCAGAACTACGGACTTACACTTATTATCGTAACAATACTTATCCGTCTTATTACAATCCCCTTAACTGTAATGAGTCAGAAAAGCGTTGCAAAAACACAGCTTATACAGCCTGAAATGATGAAAATTCAGGAAAAATATAAAAACGATAAGAATAAGCAGAGTATTGAGCTTCAGAAACTTTATCAGAAGCATAATGTAAACCCACTGGGCGGATGTTTGCCCCTTATCGTGCAGATGTTTGTTCTTTTCGGTTTTATCGGCGTTATTTATAATCCGCTTGAGTATATTTTACAGCTTTCAAAGGAACAAATAAGTGCAATAAGCCAGGCTGTCGGCGCTACAAAATCAACATACCAGGTAACACTTTGCGGTATGCAGGGCGTAGCAGAGCAGATTAAAGAGCTTGGATTAACACCCATTAACTTTAATTTCTACGGAATAGACCTTACAAGAATACTTAAGGGTAACGAAAAAGATTTAATGATGTGGATATTCCCTGTTCTTGCAGTTGTTGCAACATATATTTCAGGTTATATCACAAAGAAACAGACTCCGCAGCCTGCTCCCAGCAAAAACGGTGAGGTTGAGCCTCCCAATATGGCAAATTCAATGATGACAATTATGCCCATCATGACGGCAATATTTACTTACACTATGCCTGCAGGTATGTCTCTTTACTGGTTTGTATCAACAGCATTCCAGATATTACAGCAGACACTTATAAACAAGATAATAAACAAGAAAGTAAAAGAAGAAATTGAGGGAAAAAGAAAATGATAATAATAGAAAAAAACGGCAAGACAATTGATGAAGCCGTGGAAAAAGCACTTTCTGAGCTTGGCGTAACAAGGGAAGAGGTGGAAATAGAAGTTGTTAATGAGGGTAAGCGCGGTCTTTTAGGCCTTGGCGCAGAGGAAGCTGTTGTAAAGGTTAAGTTTGAGCAGACTCCCCTTCAGAAAGCAGAAAAATATGTTGAAAGCGTAATGAAGAACTTCGGGATTGATGTTGCTCTCAAGAGTTCTTTTGAAGATGAAACAGTAAAGGTTGAAATAGTAGGCGACAGCAATGAAGTTGGTAAGGTTATCGGTCGCCGCGGCGATACACTTGATGCTCTTCAGTACCTTACATCACTCGTTGTGAATAAGGGCGAAGAAGATTATATCCGCGTTACAATCGATACAGAAAACTACCGCGGTAAGAGAGAAGAAACTCTTATAAAGCTTGCTAAAAGAATGGCAGCAATCGTTGCAAGAAGCAGAAAAAGCATGACTCTTGAACCTATGAATCCCAACGAAAGAAGAATTATACATTCAACACTTCAGGGATACAGAAATGTAACAACATATTCCACAGGCAAGGAGCCTAATCGCTCTGTTGTAATTGCAACAAAGAAAAAGGAATATGGCGAGGATTATGTGTCAAAATATAGATACAACCGCAAAGAAAACGAGTGCGAAGGGTTATAATAGGTTTCGCACCGAAAGTTTTACTTCGTAAAAGCATTCGTTGCGAGAGAAGGGCTTTCGCTCGCGCACCGCTCACCGCGGTAGCCCTTTATAGGTGTTAAAATCGAGGTACATGCCCCCGATTTTAACAAATTTTATGTCAAGGGGAAACCCCTTAACAATCCCCTAATCAAATAGAGGAAGAAAGAGGTGAAAGGTCTTTCTTATAAGAAAATTATCTTATGAGAAGAATCGTTTTGCCTCTTGTTTTTTTGAGGTGATATTATGAATCAGAGCACCACAGTTTGTGCGCTTTCAACACCGCGCGGAAAAGGCGGAATTGCCGTAATACGCATCAGCGGAGAAAAAGCGCTTGAAATTACGGAAAAAACAGTAAAATCTAATAAAAAAATAACCCGGGCTGACGGCTATACAATCGTTTACGGAAAGGCATACGGTAAAGACCGCGAAATTGACGAGGTTTTGGTCAGCGTTTTCCGTGCGCCCAATTCTTTTACGGGCGAAAATGTGTGCGAAATAAGCTGTCACGGCTCAATGTTAAGCGCAGAAAGAATAATTGATGCTCTCCTTGAAAACGGGGCATCGCTTGCTACAAAGGGAGAATTTACAAAAAGAGCGTTCCTCAACGGAAAAATGAGTCTTACTCAGGCGGAAGCGGTTAATGACATAATTGAATCCAAGACGGATGAGGCGCTTTATGCAGCGGTTAACCGTCTTAACGGAGTAATTACAAAGCCTATCGTAAAAATACGCGAAGAGCTTCTTGATTTACTTGCCGCAATTCAGGTTTCAAGCGATTTTCCCGAGGAAGATATTGATACCTTTGCCGGCGGAGAACTTATTGATAAGCTTACTTTTATTGAAAACGAGCTTTTAACACTTAAAAAGAGTGCAAGAAGGGGCGAAGCTCTCAACCAGGGAATAACCTGTGCCATCTGCGGTATTCCAAACACAGGAAAAAGCTCCCTCTTAAACGCGCTTGTTGAAAAAAACAAAGCAATAGTAACCGATATCGCAGGTACCACGCGCGATGTTGTCGAGGAATATGCCGATATAGACGGAATCCCCGTAAAATTCGGTGATACGGCAGGCATCCGTGAAAGCAGCGATAAAGTTGAGGCAATCGGTGTTAAAATGAGCCACGATTATATAGAAAATGCCGACATCTGTATATTCGTAACGGAGTGCGGACGCGATTTAACTGATGAGGAAAGAGAAATTCTTGAAAAAATTTCAGAAAAAGAACACATCCTCGTTGCAAACAAGAACGATTTAAGCCAAAAAGGTAAAGAGGGGTATATTGAGATATCCGCCAAGGAAGAAAAAGGCATAGAGGCGGTAAAAAAGGCTATTTCCGATATAATAGGACACACAGAAAGCCACGCTTTTATCGCAAATGAAAGACAGTTTGAGGCAGTGCTCAGAGCCGCGGAGAGTATTAAAAAGGCAAAAGACACTATCACAGACGGACTTTTCAGTGACCTGGCGGCAATAGATATAGGAAGTGCAATAGCATGTCTTGGCGAAGCTGAAGGAATCAGTATAAACCAGGAAACAGTTGATAGAATATTTGAAAAATTCTGTTTAGGAAAGTAAAATGCGGAATGCGGAATACGGAATGAGGAGTGAATGAAGATTTTCGCCAAAGCGAAAATCAACCAACATTCCGCACTCAACACTCCGTACTCCGCGCTTCATACTCGAAAGGAATTTTATCATGAACAACACCACTTTTAACTTCGACATAGCAGTCATCGGTGCCGGTCACGCAGGTTGCGAGGCGGCGCTTGCTTCGGCGCGTCTTGGAATGAAAACGGTAATTATAACCATAAACCTTGACTCAATCGCCAATATGCCGTGTAATCCCAGTATCGGTGGTACGGCAAAGGGGCATCTTGTGCGCGAAATTGACGCACTTGGCGGAGAAATGGGCAAAGTTGCCGACAAAACCAAGCTCCAGACAAGAATGCTTAATTTAAGAAAAGGCCCTGCCGTACATTCTCTGCGCGCGCAGGCAGACCGCCGTGCGTATCAGATAGAAATGAAAAAACGGCTTGAAAAACAGGAAAATCTCTATATCAGGCAGGCGGAAGTAAAGGAAATCGAAAAGGACGGCGAAAATTTTGTCCTTACTATACATACAGGCACAAAATTTTATGCAAAAAGCGTAATTTTATCCACAGGAACTTACATGGAGGGTAAAATAATAATCGGCGAATGTTCTTACAGTGGCGGTCCGGACGGTCTTTTCCCGTCAATCGGGCTTAGTGCAAGTCTTCAGAAGCTCGGCGTTGAGATGATGCGCTTTAAGACGGGAACTCCTGCACGCGTCCATAGAAGAAGCATTGATTTTTCCCGCCTTGAAAAACAGGAGGGAGATGAGGAAATCGTGCCTTTCTCCTTTGAAACCGAGGGCGAGGAGGAAAACAAGGTTTGTTGCCATCTTACCTATACAAACCCAAAAACACACGATATAATCCGCGAAAATCTGCATCGCAGTCCGCTCTTTAACGGGCTTATTGACGGTGTCGGACCGCGTTACTGTCCCTCGATTGAGGATAAGGTCGTGCGCTTTGCCGACCGCGAGCGTCATCAGATTTTTATTGAGCCTATGGGACTTGATACCGAGGAAATGTATCTTCAGGGACTCAGCTCTTCCCTTCCCGAAGATGTTCAGCTTTCCTTAATGCGTAGCATGGAAGGCCTTGAAAATGTTGAAGTTATGCGTAGTGCATACGCGATTGAGTACGATTGCTGTAATCCGCTTGGGCTTCGCCCATCCCTTGAAATGCGCGATATAGAAGGGCTCTACGGCGCAGGTCAGTTCAACGGCACAAGCGGTTATGAAGAAGCCGCAGCGCAGGGGCTTATCGCAGGAATAAATGCGGCAAGAAAACTGAAAGGGCTTCCCCCGGTTGTTTTTGACCGAAGTGAAGCATATATAGGCGTTTTAATTGATGATTTGGTAACAAAAGGCACGAATGAGCCGTACAGAATGTTAACTTCACGCGCCGAATACCGACTTTTGCTCCGTCAGGACAACGCAGATTTGCGCCTGACTCCTACAGGTTATGAAATCGGGCTTATTTCAGAGGAAAGATATCAGAAATTCCTTGAAAAGAAAGCAAATATAGAACGCGAAATCGAGCGAATTAACTCTGTAAACATCACACCGAGCAAGGAAATTAACGAATATCTGGAAGAAAATGGAAGCCAAACGCTTTCAACAGGCATAAAACTCTCTGAACTCATAAGAAGACCGGAGCTTTCCTATGAATCGCTTGCTCCTTTTGATAAAGAGCGTCCCGAATTACCAAAAACCCATTGGCAGCAGGCAGAAATTGCAGTAAAATATGAGGGGTATATAAAAAGACAGTTCGAGCAGGTGGAAAAATTTGCCAAAAACGAGAAAAAACTTATTCCTGAGGACATAGATTACTCAAAAGTATACGGATTACGCACCGAAGCAAGACAGAAGCTCTCCAAAATGCGCCCCGAAAACATAGGTCGGGCAAGCAGAATCAGCGGTGTAAGCCCTGCAGACATCGGAGTTCTCTTAATATACCTCGCACAAACTCAAAATTCCTGATAATAGAGGTGTAAATTATGGATTTAATCAAAGAGGCAGCAAAATTCAATATAGAAGTAAGCGAAAAAGCAAACGAAAATCTTGAAAAATACGGAGAAATGATGCTTCGTTACAACGAGGTTATGAATTTAACCGCCATAACAGAGCCTGACGAGATAAGAGAAAAGCATTTTCTTGATTCGATTACTCTTTTAACAAGCGGAAAGCTTGAGAAAGGATGCTCGCTTATTGATATCGGTGCAGGAGCAGGATTCCCCTCGATGCCCGTAAAAATCGTGCGTGAGGATATAAATCTTACAATGCTTGATTCGCTTAACAAAAGAATTAACTTCTTAAATGATGTCATCACGGAACTAGGTATAAAAAACGCAACAGCAATTCATATGAGAGCTGAAGAAGGCGGAAAAAACAAGAATTTACGAGAAAAGTTTGATGTTGCAACGGCTCGCGCAGTAGCAGACCTTGCAGTTTTGTCGGAATATGCGCTTCCTTTCGTAAAAGTGGGCGGATATTTCGTAGCCATGAAGGGAAATGCACCAAAAGAAGAGCTTGAGGGTGCAAAAAGAGCCATTCGCGAGATGGGCGGAGAGGTGGAAGATGTAAAAGAGATAGTTTTACCTTCGGAAATAAATCACTCTCTTATTTTAATAAGAAAGGTTGTTCCAACACCTTCAAAATACCCTCGCAAGCCCGGAACACCAGCCAAAACACCTATAGTTTAATAAAAAATAAGGGAAAGAAGTCTGTATATTGCATGCAGACTTCTTTTTTGCCGAAAACCCCAATAATAAGGCGAAAACTTCCTATTTAATAAGCGTCGTAAATATGCTAAAATTATTAAAAAGACTATAAAAAAGGAATGTTTTTATGATTTGTGTGCCGCAGAAGATAAAAATGCTTGAAATTGAAGGGCTAAAACCAAACCCCTATCAGATAAGACGAAATTTCAATGCAAAATCGCTCAGGAGCCTTGCTTCTTCAATAAAGGAAGTGGGGGTTCTTTCTCCAATCGTGGTAAGAAGCACTTCTCAGGGATATGAGATTGTTTTCGGGGAAAGGCGCGTCCGCGCGGCGCATATGGCAGGACTTAAAACCATTCCGGCAATAATTGTCCGCGCAGGAGACCGCGAGTGTGCCCTTCTCAGCCTGGCGGAGAATTTGCACCGCGAAAACCTGAGCCTTTTCGAGGAAGCAGAGGGGCATTTTAACTTAATCAGCTATCACAAAGTCAAAAAAGAGCCTCTTTCAAAGAAGTTGGCGCTTGAAAACAGCAGAATAAATGAAAAAATAAGACTTCTGTCTCTTGCTGCACCAATCCGCTATAAAATAGAAGAAAACAATATCGATGAATCTACCGCGAGAGAGCTTCTGAAGCTCCACAACGAGGAAAAGCAGGCAGAAATCATTGAAAAAATCGTGCAGGGCGGATTAAATAAAAAGCAAACGGCACTTCTTGTGAAAAACACTCTGCGCGAGATGGCTTTCCAAAAAGGAAACGAAAAAAGACATAAAAAAGAAGGTGCAGACCTGCCTTTGTATATAAATACCGTCAGAGAAACCCTGCAGCTTCTTAAAAACAACGGAGCAAAAGCCGAATTAACACAAACGGAGACTGACAAAAGCATAGAATTCTCCATTAAAATACATAAATAAGCACGAAAAGCGCATTTTTTCAAAAAAATGCGCTTTTTTTGAAAAAAATGTTTCACGTGAAACATTTTTGTGGTATAATACATACAAGCTTAAAAAAGTACCGGCAAGGAGGGGCGCCAGATGGGTAAAATAATAGCAATAGCGAATCAGAAAGGCGGCGTGGGAAAAACCACGACAGCTGTTAATCTGGCAGCGTGCCTTGCGAAGATGGGTAAAAAGGTTCTTCTTGTGGACATCGACCCCCAGGGAAACTCGACAAGCGGTCTTGGCGTGGATAAACGCAGATGCGAAAAAACCGTATATGACTGCCTTGTTAACGAGGAAAAGGCTGAAAATGTAGCCGTTGAAACGGATTACGAAAATCTTTTTGTTTGTCCGTCAAACCTCAATCTTTCAGGAGCTGAAATTGAGCTTATAAGCGTAATGGGCCGTGAGAATAAGCTCAAAGAGAGCCTTTCTTCGGTAAAAGCTCAGTTTGATTATATTTTCATTGACTCTCCCCCGTCTCTCGGTCTTATAACAATAAATACTCTTACTGCAGCAGACAGTGTTCTGATTCCTATACAGTGCGAGTACTACGCGCTTGAGGGTGTCAGCCAGCTCGTTGAAACTGTCAAGAAAATAAAAAAGGCGCTCAATCCGGAGCTTTACATAGAAGGAATCATAATGACCATGTATGATGCGCGCACAAACCTTGCAGTGCAGGTTGTTGATGAGGTTAAGAGGTTCTTCCCCGGAAAAGTATACGGGACAATAATCCCCCGGAATGTACGCGTTTCCGAGGCTCCCGGCTTTGGAAAACCTATTATATATTATGATGAAGCGTCAAAAGGCGCCGAGGCTTATGTAGAGCTCGCAGCAGAGCTTGAAGAAGCTCAGGCGGCGGATGCACAGGAGGAATAATATGAAAAGAGGCTTGGGACAGGGGCTTGACGCCCTTTTTGCACAGACCGCAATGCCCGAGACAGAACAGTCAGCCAATACTGATGGTGTGAAAATGATAAAAGTCAGTCTTGTTGAGCCAAGGCGTGACCAGCCCAGAAAGAATTTTGACCGTGAACAGCTTCAGGCACTCGCAAATTCTATTTCCGAGCACGGCGTAATTCAGCCGATTATCGTGGTTGAGGGCGAAAACGGGTATTACAGTATTATCGCAGGCGAGCGCAGATGGCGTGCGTGCCGTCTTGCAGGACTCAGCGAAATCCCGGCAATCGTAAGAACTTACGATGAACTGCAGATTGCAGAGGTTGCTCTCGTTGAAAATCTGCAGAGAGAAGACCTTAATCCTATTGAAGAGGCACTCGGGTACAAAACCCTCATGGAAAAATTTTCCATGACACAGGACAAGGTCAGCGAAAGAGTCGGTAAAAGCCGCAGTAATATCGCGAATATGTTAAGACTCCTCGCGCTTGAGGATGAAATAAAGGAAATGCTCGCGCAGAACAAACTCTCGATGGGGCACGCAAGGGCGCTTCTTGCTCTTCCCGAGGGCGAAAAGAGAGTAGATGCAGCAAAGAGAATCGTTCTGGAGGGGCTTACTGTAAGACAGGCGGAGAATCTTGGAAAAGAAACCCCGAAAAAACCGCATGTTGACAAGGTCAGCACATATCCTGATGTGGAGCGCATACTTACTCAGAAGTACGGAACAAAGGTAAAAATTAAGGGTAAGCATAAAGGCAAAATTGAAATTGAATTCTACAGTGTCAAGGATTTGACAAGAATTGTTGATATATTAAATTAAGCTATATAAACCTGAAAGGAAGTTTTCAAATGTTAGATCTTAAGCTTATAAGAGGCGAAACCGAAAAGGTAAAAGAGGCTCTTGCCAGAAGAAAAGAGAATGTTGACATTGACGCAGTAATTGCCGTTGATGACAAGCGCCGTGCTCTTTTGGTTGAGGCGGAAGCGCTCAAGGCAAAGCAGAATGAGGTTACAAAAAAGATTCCTATGATGAAAAAGGAAGGCAAGGACACAACCGCAGTTTTTGCCGAAATGAAGGAAATTTCAGGAAAGATAAAGGAGCTTGACGAGCAGATTCGCGAAGTTGAGAACGAGCTTAACCGCATGATGCTCACAATCCCCAACATTCCCGATGCATCCGTTCCGGACGGTGATACAGACGAGGACAATATTGAAATCAGACGCTTTGGAGAGCCGAAGAACTTTAATTTTGAGCCTAAGGCGCATTGGGATATCGGTAAGGATTTAGGCATCCTTGACCCCGATACTGCGGCAAAGATTACAGGTGCGCGCTTTACTGTTTATAAGGACCTCGGCGCAAAGCTTGAGAGAGCCGTAATCAACTACTACCTTGACAAACATACTGACGAAAATGGCTATACAGAGGTATTTCCTCCCTTTATGGTGCACAGAAATTCAATGGTAGGTACAGGCCAGCTTCCTAAGTTTGAGGAAGATGCATTCAAGGTTGCAAACACCGATTACTTCCTCGTTCCCACAGCTGAAGTGCCCGTTACAAATATGTACCGTGAGCAGATTTTGGACGGAGCAGAGCTTCCCATTAA
Source organism: Clostridia bacterium (assembly GCA_017411435.1). Classification (GTDB taxonomy): domain Bacteria; phylum Bacillota; class Clostridia; order UMGS1883; family UMGS1883; genus UMGS1883. The sequence goes on along the minus strand of JAFQQD010000026.1, from coordinate 917 downwards.
GCATGTTGCATACACCGCTTGCTTCCGTGCAGAAGCGGGCAGCGCCGGCAGAGATACACGCGGTCTTATCCGCCAGCATCAGTTCAATAAGGTAGAGCTTGTTAAGTTTGCAAAGCCCGAAGAATCATATGAAGAGCTTGAAAAACTTACCCGTGACGCGGAAAGCGTGCTTCAGGGACTCGGTCTTCCTTACAGAGTTGTACAAATCTGCATCGGAGACCTTGGTTTCACAGCTGCAAAGAAGTATGATATCGAAGTATGGATGCCCTCGTACGGCAGATATGTTGAAATCTCTTCCTGCAGTAACTTTGAAGACTTCCAGTCAAGACGCGCAAACATCAAATATAAGGACGGTCAGGGAAGCAAGGCTCAGTTCGTTCATACTCTTAACGGTAGTGGCGTTGCAGTAGGCAGAACTGTTGCAGCAATTCTTGAGAATAATCAGAATGAAGACGGCACTGTTACAATCCCCGAAGTTTTAGTACCTTATATGGGAGGCAGAACCGTAATAAAATAAGGCTTGTGCACTTGGCGCAGACCGTTTCAAGGCAAAAAAGAAAATAAATAAACAGATGCAGGGATTCTCAATCAAGAATCCCTGCTTTTTACCGTATATAAAATTGCGTGTTTTTATCGCGAGCAACATTTGTCGGTTTTTAGTTTGGTCAGGACGCGAAATGGGTGAAGCGGCACGCTTCTTTTGTCGTGTTTCACATGAAACAGTAGAAAAGTGTTTGTAAAAAGCTAACAAATGTTCTTCATACAGAGACGCGCCTCTTTCTTTGCAATAACAGATTCTTTATAACATAGGAAATTGCGCGCGAAAAGTGCGCAATAGGCTTGTTTCAAACAAGCGTACCGACCTGCCCCCAAGAGTGGGGGTCAGGGGGTTGATGCGTTAAGAACGCTTTTTTATA
>JAFQQD010000025.1 GCA_017411435.1 Clostridia bacterium | reverse complement strand
CTCAACGGGGTTTGCAAAGCTTTCATCTGTTGCGATTACATATTCGTATTCGTCAGCGAAAAGTCCCTTTTCCCAGGTGAGAAGCACATTATCTTTCGTAAGGTTTTCGCCCTGTGTGGGATGCATAAGCTTGAAGCTCTTATCACTTTCGGGCATTTTATCCTTTGTCTGAATACCAATCCAGTCCATATCGAAATCGAGTTCGTTGGGAACCTCGGAAAGTGCACCGTCCGTAATATATTCTTCTGCTACACGATAGTCCTGATTTTCGGGGTCTACGAAGACAGAAGAGGTTGCGGTTGTGTTGCCATATACATTGTTACTGCCGTATTCATAGGTTACGCCCGAATTATTTGCGTTGATGTTTGTGGGTTTTGTACAGTTAACTGCAAGGTTGTTGATTGCAGTTGCCTTGTAAATCATATTGCCGCTATTTGCATCAAGGCGGTCACGGAATGCCACCATTTCGTCATAATATTCGTAATCTGAATGTGGAATATGTGTTGAAAGCGAGCTGTAGAAGCCGTGTTCCGCATCGCCATCTGTCCACGAGGCAGCACTGCGGCCGCTGAGACCTGCGCCTGCATAGATATCAACAAAGGTATTGTTGTCTATTACATTATCGTAACCGATTGACCTTACACCGAGCATTTGGGTGTAGCTTGTTCCCGGCCCTACGATGATGTTTCGTGTTACACTCTGACCTGATTGCCAGTCATCAAGGTATACACCCATACTTGAATAACGCGGGTTTTTAGTCATGGAGAAGTCGTGGAGATAGTTTTCGGTAAATTTGTTACCGAATTCAACAACGCTTCGTCCCGCGTAGAGAACACCTGCATCGTCAATAGAGTGGAGCAGATTATATACTTCGTTACGGGAAACAGTCTGACCGAGGCCCTTTACAACTATTCCGCCTGTCAAATCCGAGCCGTGAATAAGGTTGTTTGTAGCTGTGTCGCCGAAGCTTCTGTTTCCGCCACTTCCTCTGCCACCAAGTTCAATACCCCTTACATAAGTGCTTGCAGTGGGGTTTTGTCCGTAATTGTAAATGTGGTTATTTCTTACTATATTATTGGTCTTAACCTCTACACTTGCAGTTACATCAACACTGCCCGACATAACTATACCGCAGCCGCCAACATCATATATGTTACAGTTTTCAACAAGTAAATCCGTGCCGCTGATTGCTATGCCGTGCCTTGAAGAAGCATGGACGGTACAGTTTCTTATTTCTATTCCTTTGCTGGCGCCTGATATATATATCGCCCTGTCAAAACGAGAGCCGTAGAATTCAATTCCTTCAAAGGTTATATTCTCGGAGCTTGTCATATGCACAAGCTGTGCGTAGCCGTATAGTCCGTTCTGACCTCTCTTGTCGTTAGCCATTTCAAATACATCGTCCGCAGTAAGCTCGTAGGGTGCATAGTAGTAAATGCACTTGTCGGCATCACAGAAGTAGTATTCGCCGGGGATATCCATTTCCTCGGGCAGGTTCACGATTGCAACACGCGGTCCGAATTTGGCAGCACTGCTCGCTGTGTTGGGATAGTAAAGCGTTGAGGTTGTTTCAAGAGTTACTTTTTTATCAGCAGTATCAATTTCCGAAATTTTTGCTGCTGCTGCGTGGTATGTCGTGGTGAGGAAGCCTGCAAGGTATGCATCGCCTATCGCATTCGTCCACTTGTCAAAGTTCATTTTATCGGTAAACTCGGCATAGCTGAGCGTTGCGTAGCCGTCAGTATTCTTACCTGTAACACCCGACACATTATCAAACGCAACAGTTTCTGCGTTGGGATACTGGCTGAGCGTCTGCCTCTTTCCGTTAAGGTAAAGCATGGGCGGTTGTATTGAGTCGTCCCTGTCACTGTTTGAGTGATTGTAACCCATAGTAAGTACGGTGTAGGTTCCTGTCTGTTCACCGCTTGAGTTTATAATCGGGTCGTTATGAGCAAAGCCTGCTGATACCATATCAAGCTTATAAACCATACCGCGGGCATTTTCGGGAAGACGGTCGTAAATATCGCCCTCAGTCAGCTTGGAGATATACTGATATCCAACCTGCTTCATTGAGGTTATGACGGGCTTATCATCCTTGGACGCAGGAGCAAATGTGATGCGGTGTCCCGTACCTACATTTACCGATGTAAACTGAATACGGGTGCCCTCAACACTGTATGTTCCGCCGAGCATCAACACATCAACATCAGTAGATGCAGCTTTTGAAATTGCCTGCTTTCTGGCAGTTGAAAGATTCCAGGGTTTTTCTTTTGTGCCGTAGCCGCTGCTGGTTGAAGATGAACCGTTGGGCGATGCATAGATTACCTGAAGCGAACCGCTTGATACAAGGAAGCTGCGGAGAGTGTCCTGCTTTTTAACACCGTTGCATACAAGAACGCAATCTGAAGAACGGCTTGTTCCCTCGGGAAGGGTAATGTCAAAGGAGTACGCTCCCCCTTCGCCTGTGGAAAACATATTGGTATAATAAACTTTGTCCATTACGGAGCCACTTGATGAACCGATATCCTCCATTGTATATCCTTCCTTTAATACAAAGACGGATATGATGTCGCCATCAGCGGCACCTGAGAATGTGCCTGATATGGTGTATGTGTCATATGAAGCAACTTCCTCGGCAATTACTGAAATGCCGAGAGCTGTTATCAGAAAACACAACAGAATGATTGCTGATAAAACTTTTTTCATGATATTTCTCCTCTATATCAAATTTAATCATATATATTAATGAAGGAATCAATCTTCCAGCCCTTCAAGGTTCTTAATATCTATAACCGCATTCATTTCAGGTCCGTAGTATGTGAAGATTTTGTTTTGCGGAGGCATTTCTTCCATATGTCTGAAAAGCTCTTCGATGCGGAAAAGTTCACTTTCCTTATTTCTCTTGAGCCACTGTGTACGATATTTTTCAAGCCACTTTTCAGTGTCCGTCCACCGCTTAATTTCAATTCCCATATGCTTTAACATAAGTTCGGCGATTACTGCCGTACCCTCTGCCGCAACAATCATTTCAAGACGGAATTCGTCCTCTTCCCACTTCTGCTGCGAAAGCTCGTCAACAATTTTCTTCGCTTCCGCCGCTGCTTCGCGGAGATTTTCCTCGGAAGGATACTTTGACCACGGAACTTCGTACTCGTGTGTAAGGTTTGAGTAATATCTTACAAACTTTACGAACACTGCCTTTTCGTGCATAAGGTTACATCTTGTGAGGTACTCAATACCCAAGTCGTTCTTATAAAGAAGAAGGTTCATAGCGCGGTAAAGTTCTTCATCAACGGGAGCTTCAAAATCCCATGATTTCTGTGCACCAAGCACGATGCCGAACATAGAAAGTTCCACGCTGCAAGGATGTCCGTAGTCACCCCAGTTTGTGTTCATCATACCGTCGGCGTTATACTTTGCGCCGTACTGCGCCATTGTCTGAATATTTTTTTCAGATATACGCTTGTTTTCCACAAGTCTGTAAAATGAAGACGAACTGGGACAAACAAGTTTTTTGAACTTTGTCCCCTCGAGTTTGGATACACGCTCTTCAGGAGGCACGCTGTCGTATCCCCAACAGAGCATTATGATATCTTCAGGAAGTTTTCTTGTGCGCTCCATATTATCAAGGAATACCTGATCCGCCCACATCATAACCTTTTTTCCTTTTGACTTGATATAATTGATGACTTTTATCATGAATTCAAAGTAGAGTTCATCAACATCCACGCCTGCTGCTTTACGCATTCCGCGTGCAAGGTCGAAAGGCTCGTCTCCACAAATATTTACATATTCGGAAGTAAAGTTTTCTATGTACTGGTCGATAAGGCTCTTTACAAAGTCAAAACTATCCGGATGAGAGGGGTTAATAGTGTGGTGTATCATTCTCTCGTACCAGAAAGTGTATTTCGGTTTATAATCAACAACTTCACGCAGGTGTGCGTTCTGCGGAAGGCTTAGAATATCGTACATGTGTCCGCAGGTTGCAAGTGACGGCACGAAATCAATGAAGTTTTCGTGACAATATGCGTCAAGTTCCTTAATTTCTTCAGGAAGAAGACAGTTTGACTCAGATAGCGTGCCATGCATTTCACGAAATGGATATGCGTGCTCCATATAAAACTGAAGCTGATTCAGTTTGTAATATGCCAAATCATCAATAAGTTTTTTCATTGAGTCAACGGTGGGTACTCTGCCGCGAGTTACATCGTGATAGAGAATACGGAATTCGTTTTTCGGCTTATCCTCAATTTCCACACAGAAAATTTCTTTATTTTCGAAAATCTGGCGGAGGGTCTGTATACCATAGAAGGCACCGTTTATTCCATCGCCATCAACCGTGATTTTTTCGTTGGATACACAGATTCGGTAGCCTTCCTCCCTTGTATCGCTGTATGTAATATAAAGCGGTATTCCGCCATCATCACAAGGAAGTTTCTCCATGGCCTTCAAAATACGCAAATCGGCAATTTCACTCGTAAGTTTTACCGCGCGTTTTCTGAGAACTTCACTCTTCTTTTCTACTTTCTGAGGTGTTGGTACCAGGTACATAGTGTCATTTCTCCATCCTACATATTTATACATAACTATCATAGCACATTATTCCCCTTTATTCTATTTCTCCATATTCATTTTTTCTTACTCTATATTAAGATTTGTACATTCTCTGTAGTTCTGTATTGTTTTTTCTCAAACTTATTGACACCGCGCATAAATATAATGTATAATTATACAGAGTATGTTCATAAAAGGGTGATTGATTTGAAAAAAATCGCTTTAGTCATCAATTTTGATAAAGAAAACGCAATCGGCACGATGAGGGAGCTTGTTTCTCTCCTTTCAGGCAAGGCAGAAATCTATTCCAGTCCCAGCGATGTTTTAACCTTGCCCGAGGTTATTTACAAGGACGAGAATGAGTGCTTTTCCCAGTGCAGTACGGTTGCAGTGCTCGGCGGCGATGGAACTATTATTTCCACCGCTAAAAAGTGTGCGCGTTACGGCAATGTTCTTGTGGGAATAAACACAGGAAACCTTGGTTATCTTTCTACAATAGAGGGCACAAACCTTGAAGAAGCCGCTAAAACACTTCTTTCTGGAGAGATACACTACGATAGCAGATATATGTTATGCATAAAGCTCTTCCGTGGCGGAAAATTAACAGAAAGCTGCCATGCACTTAATGAAGTTGTTATAACACGCGGAACATCACACCTTACAAATTTCACTGCATATGATCTGCACAGAACGACCCTTTCATCGTACCGTGCAGACGGTATGATTGTCGCAACTCCAACAGGTTCTACGGCATACTCTCTTTCTGCAGGGGGGTCTGTTATATCCCCCGATGCAGATGTTATGATATTAACACCCATTTGCCCACACACACTTCGTGCAAGAAGCATTGTTTTTCCGCCCAAGCCAATCAAAATCACGGCAGACGGAGATTCAGAAATCACAGTTGATGGACAGTTTTTCGCAAATCTTGAGAATAACGACTACATAACCGTTGAAAAATCAGAATATGTAACGAAGCTTGCTCGCAGTGAGCTGAGTTTTTACGACATTTTACAGAAAAAATTATAAGAGGTATTTGTGATGAGAAATGAAAGACACGCGGCTATTCTTACGCTTATAAAAGAAAAAAGCATCGAAACGCAGCAGGACTTAACTGCTCACCTCGGCACTCTGGGTTTTGATGTTACCCAGGCAACCGTTTCAAGAGATATCAAGGAGCTTCGCCTTGTGAAAAAGCTAAATAACGAAGGGCGCTATGTTTATGCTCCTCATTCTGAGGAAAACTCTACCGGCGTTTCCGACAAAATGGCTCTTATTCTTCACAAGAGCATCATCGGTGTGGACTATGCACTTAATACTATCGTCATAAAGACGCTCGCAGGTATGGCTCAGGGCGCAGCAAGTGTGCTCGATGCAATGCAGTTTTCAGAGTGTCTTGGAACAATAGCAGGCGATGATACGATTTTCATAGTTACAAGAAGCGAGGATGCTGCACAGAAGCTCTGTAAAAAACTTCGCAGTTTGGGGAGCTGAGTTATGCTTATCGGACTTGATATAGAAAACATTGCGGTTATCGAGCATACTTCCGTTGAATTTGAGCGCGGACTTAATGTTATAACGGGAGAAACAGGTGCAGGTAAATCGCTCCTTATAAATTCGCTTAATATGGTACTCGGAGCACGCGCTTCCCGTGAGTTTATCCGCGAGGGTGCACCGTTTGCGAGGGTTTGCGCGACATTCTTTTGCAAGGAGCTTGACAGTATCCTGGAAGATTGCGGAATTCAGAGCGATGACGGAAATATAGTTATAACACGAAAAATCTATGCAGACGGAAGAAATCTTTGCCATATAAACGGCTCTTCTGTCAATGTTTCGCTTTTACGCAGTATCGGGGAAAAACTTGTGGTTATCCACGGACAAAACGATACTACAGAGCTTGCCGACACATCTACTCACATACATTTTCTTGATGCTTTTGCCCAGAACAGTGTTCTTTTAGAGGATTATAAAAAGATTTATACTGAACTTAGAGAGGCTGAAAGCACTCTTTCAAAACTTAGCGAGGATGAAAGTGCAAGAAAAAGAGAGATAGACTATCTCTCCTATCAGATTGATGAAATCGAGAAAGCAGGGCTTGACGCGAATGAGGAGGAAGAGCTTCTCTCAAGGAAAAAACTCCTCGAAAATGCAGAAGCGATAAGTTCTCTTTCTGAAAAGGCGTATAGCGCACTTTCGGGAGACAGCAGGGCAAAAGACCTTTTCTATACCGCAAAGCGGGCACTTGAGGAGCTCTCGACTATTGATGAGGGCACTCTCCCCTATGCTGAAAAAGCATCTGAGCTTTATTACGAAACGGAAGAGCTTGCACGGGAGATTTCATCTTATATGTCGGGCATTACATATAATGCGGGTGAGCTTTCTGAAATTGAGGACAGGCTTGCCGATATAAATTCACTAAAAAGAAAATACGGCGGAGAAATTTCCGATATACTTAAATTTTATGACGAAGCATCGGAAAAGCTTTCTTTCCTTATGTCATATGGAGAAAACAAGGACAGCCTTATCACAAAGCGCGATGCGCTTATGAAAGACGCGACTGATGCTTCTGAAAAGCTTACCAACGCACGAAAAGAGTGTGCAAAGCTCCTTTCAGAAAGAATTGAAAATGAGCTTGAAAGTCTTGATATGCCAAGTTGCAGGATTGAATTTTTCTTTACTCCCTGCCCGCTTTATTCGCTTGGAGCTGAGAGAGTTGAGGTACTTATTTCGACTAATCCTGCAGAATCGCCCAAGAGTATGTCAAAAATCGCATCTGGCGGAGAAATCAGCCGAATTATGCTTGCGATAAAGTCTGTATTTTCTGATTTTGACGGTATTCCAACACTTCTTTTTGATGAAATTGATACCGGTGTTTCAGGTCGTGCAGCAGAGAAAATTGCAAGGAAAATGCGTACTCTCGCTGAAAACTATCAGCTTATCTGCGTAACTCATCTTCCCGTGATTGCAGCGGCAGCGCAGAACCATCTTCTTATCGAGAAAAACATTTCAGAGGATGGGTTCAAAACGCAGATAAGAACTCTTTCAGAGAAAGACAGAATAAAGGAAATTGCAAGAATTATAAGTGGCGATAATATAAGCGAAATTTCGCTTCAGAACGCCCGTGAAATGATAAAGCCAGGGAATTAACCCCACGCAGTAAAAAAGGAGGATAACCTTATGGAACAGATTGGAGAGGTTGTTGAGCTTCGCGGAAAAAAAGCTCTTGTCAGGATACACCGTGTTTCTGCCTGTGGCGAGAACTGTGCCAGCTGCGAAGGTGGCTGTAAGCCTACCGCCTCCGTTACAGAGGCGGTTAACGGAATCTATGCCAAAGTTGGAGATACTGTAAAAATTCAGATGAATTCACTTTCATATATGCTTCTTGCTTTTATCGGCTACATTCTCCCGCTGATAGTATGTATCGCTACTTACTTTTTGGTCAAGAAATTCACTGACAGCACTGTAATTGCTGATGCATCTGCAATAGGCTCACTTGTCGGAGTGCTTGTTCTATTCTATATAATAGATAAACTTCCGTTTTTTAAGAAATCAAATGTATTTTCAACCAGGATAATTAAGATTATAAGGAGATAAATCATGATAAAAGCTTGTATTTTTGATATGGACGGAACAGTTGCAAATACCATAAATTCCATTGCTTATTTTGCAAACAATGCCCTTAACAAGGCTGGACTTGAGTCAATTGATACTGAAAAATATAAAATTCTTGTCGGGGACGGCGCTAAAGTGCTTGTTGAAAGAATGCTTGACACAGTTGGGGCAAGCCGCGATTACTATGACGAGGTTGCCAATGAGTACAACGGCAAATATAATGCTGACTTTCTGTATCTGACTGAGCCTTATGAGGGTATCGTTGATACAATGTTAAAGCTCAAGGAAATGGGTATTAAAGTCACAATCTTTTCCAATAAGCCACATGAAACGGCGCTTAAAGTAGCAGATGCACTCTTCCCTGAAGGGAGCGTTGATATATGCTACGGTGCCCGTGAAGGAGTTGCCTTAAAGCCAGATCCTCAGGGCGTTTATGATATACTCCGCGACCTTGGTATAAACAAGGAAGAATGCCTTTACATAGGTGATACTGCCACCGATATGAAGACGGGTAAAGGCGCAGACCTTTACACTATTGGCGTGCTGTGGGGATTCCGCGACAGAGAAGAACTTGAAAATGGCGGTGCAGATGTGATTATTTCTCATCCGTCCGAGATTATAGATATAGTAAACAAACTTAATTCATAACACAACAGGAGGAAAATCATGGACATTTTTGCAATTCTGTCACTCATTGGAGGTCTGGCGCTGTTTCTTTACGGAATGGACGAAATGGGTGACGGTCTTAAAAAGCTTTCAGGCGGTAAGCTCGAAACAATTCTGAGTAAGCTTACTTCCACGAGATTCAAAGCATTTTTACTCGGTCTTGGTGTTACGGCTATTATTCAGTCATCTTCTGCAACTACCGTTATGCTTGTCGGTTTCGTTAACGCAGGTATTATGAAGCTTGGTCAGACGCTCGGCATCATTATGGGTGCAAATGTCGGTACAACTGTTACAGGCTGGCTTCTTTCGCTTTCTGCAATTTCTGAAGAAAGTACTTTTATTCTGAAATTTTTCAAACCTGAATCCTTTACACCCATACTTGCCCTTGTTGGTCTTCTTCTTATAATGGCAGGAAAATCAGACAAAAAGAGAAACCTTGGTAAAATATTCATCGGTTTTGCTATTCTTATGTTCGGTATGGAAGCAATGAGTGATTCTATGGGCGGACTTAAGGATGACCCTGCCTTTACTTCATTGTTGATTAAGTTTGAAAATCCCTTCCTCGGTATTATGATGGGTCTTATTCTTACCGCTATTATTCAGTCATCTTCGGCATCGGTTGGTATTTTGCAGGCTCTTTCAATAACGGGTCTTGTTCCTGTTCCTGTGGCTCTCCCAATCATCTTGGGACAGAACATCGGAACGACAGTTACCCCCATTATTTCTTCAATCGGCGGTAATACAGATGCAAGAAGAGTTGCTATGGCATGTCTTTATATAAAGATGATAGGCGTTGTTATTGTATGCTCTGTCTTCTACGCGCTCAACGCAGCGCTTGGCTTTGCCTTTATGGAAAAAACATATATGGCTAACCCTGTAAATATTGCGGTCATCCATACTGCATTCAACATTATTTCAACAGTTATTCTTCTTCCCTTTACTTCGCTTATCGAAAAGCTTACAATCGCTACTGTAAAGGAAAAGACCAGGAAAAACGGAAAATCAACCGAAACATTCAAGACTCTCGATCCCCGTTTCCTTACATCGCCTGCATTCGCTGTTGAAACAAGCCGTCAGCTCGTTTCTGAAATGGCGGTTATTACTAAAAATTCACTTATCGAATCAATGAACCTTCTTGGAAACTATGATGCCGATAAGGCAGATGAACTTCTTAAAACCGAGGACGAAATTGATATTTACGAAGATAAAATCAGCTCATATCTTCTTCAGGTTTCCGAATACAAGCTTTCACAGAAAGATAGCCATGAAGTTTCGCAGCTTCTCCATGTTGTAGGCGATATTGAAAGAATTTCTGACCACTCTGTAAATATTATCGCGGCAGCAAAAGAAATTCACACAAAAGAAATCGAATTTTCAAATGAAGCTCAGCGTGAAATTTCCGTTATAGCTAATGCAGTACGCGAAATCCTCTCTCTTTCAATCGAGGCGCTTGTTAATCAGGACCTCAATATTGCAAAAAAGGTTGAGCCTCTCGAACAGATTATAGACAAGTTAAACCACAAAATTAAGAGAAATCATGTTGAGAGATTGCGCCTTGGCGAATGTACAATCGAGCTTGGCTTTATTCTTTCAGACATTCTCAATAACTACGAAAGAGTTGCTGACCACTGTTCAAATATCGCAGTATGTCTTCTTGAAATTGACAACAACTCGTTCCAGACACATGAATATCTTTCAAATGTTAAGGAAACAGGCGCAAACGAGTTCTTTGAAAATTACGATATGTATAAGCAGCGCTATTCACTTTAATAATATTGATAAGCCGAACTCTGATTTTTAGAGGCGGATTTCCGATTTCGATGTGTTAAAATACTCGGTAATCCGTCAGGATTACCTGCGTTTTTGCCTTCCGCAATCAAAAATCTACTCAAAATTCCATTGACCTGAAACGGATGAAATTTTGAGTAGATTTTGGTGCGGAAGAGGCAGCAAGGCTTTGCGCCTTACAAGGATGACAAACCAAAAGATACCGAAATTTCGCCGTTTAAGGCAGGTTCGGACTATTCTCTTTTGGTTATATAAGAGGTTTTTTCTATGAAACAAAAGAGACTTGTAACAATTCAGGATTTGTCGTGTTTTGGGAAGTGCTCCGTCACAGTAGCACTTCCCGTTATATCTGCACTCGGCATAGAAACAGTGGTTCTTCCCACCACTGTTTTATCTACGCACACGGGCGAATTTAAGGGATATACATTTCATCCCCTGCATAATGAATTTCACAGGATAATGCAGCATTGGAAGAGTCTTAAAATCGAATTTGATGCGATTTATGTCGGTTATATCGGCTCCGGAGAGCTTATAGATTTAGTGAGCGACTTTATTGATGAGTTCAAAAAAGAAAACACGGTTGTTTTCATCGACCCCGCTATGGCGGACAACGGAAAGTTCTATTCAGGACTTGACAGAGATTATGCTAAAAAACTTTCCTCTCTCTGCAAAAAAGCCGATATTATCTCCCCTAATATGACAGAAGCGATGATTCTTTCAGGAAACAAACCCGAGAATTATAAAGACACTTCTATGCTTGAAGTTATTGCAAAATCGCTTTCTGATATTTGCAACAATGTTATCATCACGGGAGTTCATAATGAAAAAACCATTTCAACGGTTGCCTATGAAAAAGGTTCTGCTACGCTTTTTTCTGCAGAAAAGCCACTCTATAACGGAGTTTTCTACGGCTCGGGCGATTTATTTGCAAGTGCTTTTATCGGTAAGTATCTTTGCGGAATGTCACTTTCAGATGCTACAAAAAGTGCATCGGACTTTGTAAACGAATGTATTCTCTGCACCCTTGATGAGCGTGACAAGTATTGGTATGGCCTCAAGTTTGAGCAGTGTCTTCCTTCTCTTATCAATAAATAGGTAAAAAAATCACTTATACCACAAGGTTTTGTGTATTTTTTATAAATTTTACAATTTCCGCCAAAAAACCTTTGTTATTATGTACATTGAAAATTTCCATATTTTATGCTATGATTAGTTACGGTGAATGAAGCATAATTTTGAATGGTGGTATAAAAATGGAAACTAATGATATTGAATTTGTTTACAGATGCGTTGAAGAATACGGACTTTTGCCTGTTCTTTCACAGGTTTTTCCGACACTTAAGGTGTTCATCCCCGTTTCTGAACAGTTATGCAAAATGTCAATCAAGGACCTGGATCTTTCAGTAAGGTCGTATAATGCACTTATGGCTTACGGTGCCAAGGATATTGGAAGTCTTATAGACCTTCTTAACTCCAGAAAGCTTGGCGATGTCAGAAACCTTGGTGCAAAGAGCACAAAGGAAATTCAGTTAAGAGCGTTTGAGTACAGCTACGAGGCACTCGATGAAAAAGAAAAGAAAGAATTTCTTGATCATATTTTTGAAATCAACTGTAAATAATTAGAGTCACACTGAGGCATTCTCTTATGAGGATGCCTTTTTTATCGCACTGGAAATTGCGTGTTTTTATCGCGAGTAACATTTATTGGTTTTGAATTTTGTAGGGACACGAAATGGGTGAAGCGGCACGCTTCCTTTTTTATTGCATAGATTTTCCTTTTTTGTACAAAATACCAAATGGTGATGTATATGAAATTAAAAGACCTTTTTATTTATAAATATACCTCAAGAGAAACCTTTTCAATTGAAAATGCAGACGAATCCTCCTCTTTTCAGGTACAGAAAAATCACGGAGGTCCTACTCTCTGCGGTAATTTCAAAAAGGATTGTAATACACTTTGCGAGGAATTCTCCTTCGGTAAAAGCGGAGATGTGAAAAAGCGTGAATTCACTGTGCAAATCGGTGAAAAAGAGCATAGTGCCGTACTTTTTTTCATTGACGGGCTTGTAAACAAGCAGCTTATAAACGACTTTATCCTAAAGCCTCTTATGCTGAAAAGCCGCGAACTTAATATTTCAAGTTTCCGCGGAGTCGGAGAAATTCTTTTGTCGCAGAGTGAATACAAAGAAACTAATGTTATAGGAGAGTTGTGCTTTGACCTTAATTTCGGCAGCGCAATCATGCTTATTGACGGTGCGAAAAAAGCTTATTCTCTCGATGTCAAGGGCTGGCAGCACCGCGGTGTTGATTCTCCGCAGACAGAGAGAATCATACGCGGTCCTAACGATGCTTTTTCAGAGCAGCTTCGTGAAAACACGGCTCTTATAAGGCACCTTATACGAAATAAAAGTCTTATGTGCCGCGAATATAAAATTGGTACGATCAGTCAGACGCCCGTTTCGGTAATGTACATTGAAAATGTGGCAAACGCATCACTTGTGAAAGAAACTATGCGCCGCATCGAGAGCATCAAGGTCGATTATATTTTTGCAGCGGCTGAGCTTGAACAATTTTTAGAGGATAAGTCCGTTACAACGCTTCCTCAGTTTCTTTCCACCGAGCGTCCTGACAGAGCATCACGCGCTCTTCTTGACGGCCGTGTTGTAATTATTGTTGACGGTTCTCCGTTTGTGCTTATCCTCCCTACAAGCATTTTTGAGCTTAATGAATCGGCAGAAGACAATTACCTTCGTTACCCGTATGTAAATATGATTCGCGCTATAAGATGGATTGCGTTTTTCCTTTCTCTTCTTCTGCCGGGATTATATGTTGCAGTCGTCAGCTTTCACACAGAATTGCTCCCCACAGGTATACTGATGTCTATTATTTCAAGTCGTGAGCAAGTTCCGTTCCCCCCTCTTATCGAAATCATTATAATGGAAATTTCGCTTGAAATCATCCGTGAGGCAAGTATCCGCGTTCCTGAAGCATCTGGCAGTACGCTGAGCATTGTCGGTGCGCTTATTTTGGGTCAGGCGGCAGTTTCAGCCGGGATTGTAAGCCCTATACTGATTATTATCGTTTCTATTACTGCAATAGGCTCGTTTGCAACACCAAACTACTATCTTGGTCTTTCGGCAAGAATACTGCGCTTCCTCTACATCTTTTTAGGTGCTGTTGCAGGATTTTTGGGGATTGTGGCAGGGCTCTTTGTCAACATCCTTTTATGGACAGATACGAAATCAATGGGGATGCCAATGGGAGTTCCTTTTGCTCCTATTACGAAAAAAGGTGTACCGACTGCACTTTTTGTTCCTCCCGTTTGGAAACAAAACGAGCGTGATGATTATGTAAATCCCAAACGCAAGGAAAGACAGTCGTTTATCTCAAGGAAATGGAGAGGATGAGCAAATGAAAACAAAAAGCGGTAGTGTGAGCATAGGAATCATTTGCTCCTGCGCTATACTTTCAAAATACCTTGTCATACTGCCTGAATATATGGTAAAGCTCGTAGGAAACGCCGCGTGGCTTGATGTTTTTGCAAAGTGCGCTATTGCAAGCATTTCCCTTCTTTTCGTGCTGTGGCTTTATAAACCCTTCGCCCCAATGTGCCTCAGCGAAACCTTTTCTCTCGCTTGCGGTGAGGGTGGAAAGATATTTTTCAGTTATATCTATGTTATTTCACTCACTATATTCAATGCCCTTCTTTTAAGACTTCTTGTTGAGGCGCTCGGCACAGTAATGGCAACTACTGCCCCCGATGAATTTTTCGCACTTTTCATCCTTGTTCCCGTATTCGTTGCCGCATACAGCGGAACCCGCGCAACAATAAATTTAAGTGCAATTATTTTTCCGCTTCTTGTTGTGACGATAATTACTGTTGTGCTTGCACTTATTCCGCATTACAGGGTGGAAAACCTCTTTCCCATACTGGGAACAAGCACAAAAAACCTTATGAGGGGAATATTTGTAAAACATTTCGGTTTCCCCGAAACTATTCTTCTTTTCTTTTTCGCGCCCATGCTTGAAAACTACAAGAATATAAAAAGAGCGGGCCTTTTAACCTTTCTTATAGTTGCACTCATATCAGTCAGCTTTACTCTTGCATACTGTCTTACCGTCCCTTATCCCGCGTCAAAAAATTTCTTTCTCCCTTTCTATCAGATGACCAGAATGATAAAATCAGGCGCATTTTTGCAAAGGCTTGAGCCGATAGTTGTTTTCGTATGGACAAGCTTTGTTATGTGCAGTATGAGCATCCTTATAAGCACAAGCGCCTCCCTTCTTTCAGGCAGCCGCGAAAGAGAGAAAAAAAGTGCATTTGTTCCCGTAATCACAATAATAACATTTTTCGTTTCTATGCTTCCATCAAGCGAGGGAAGTGCGTTCTATCTGTATGAAAAGCTCTTAAGCTATTCAACATTTCTCTTTCCCACACTGCCGGTTATAATCCTTACTATTGCGCGAATACGCAGAAAGGCGGCGAAAAAATGAAAAAGCTTTCTATAATGCTTGTTTTGATTTTGCTCCTTGGTGGTTGCGGTTACGGTAAAGATGTAGAAAATCAGGCGTTTGTCGTGGCGGTAGGTATTGATAAAGGCAAAAGTTTTCCCGTAAAGGCAACATTCGTATTTGCCGATCCGAACGGAGGAGGCAGTGGCGGTGGAGGCGAGGAAAAACCGTCTACACCGAAGCCTGACACCGTAACAGTCGAGGCTCCCACCGTATTTTCGGCGCTTAGAAAAATAGACTCTATAAAAAGTAAAACTCTTAATATGTCGCATATAAAAATAGTGGTGTTCTCAGACGAGATTGCAAAAGAGGGAATCCGTGACTATCTTTCAGGGTTTGCATCTTCGCGCGATTTCCGTCCCAACACATATGTCTGCGTTTCGCAGGGCGATGCCGAAAAATATCTTAAGAAGGTTAAACCCTCGCATGAAACCTTTATTGAGAAATACTACGACAATATTATGAGCAAGGTTGCGCATGATAAGGTTAACGAGGCGTACCTTTACTACCTCTATTTCAATGTTATGGAAGATTTTTCGGGAAGCCTTGTTCCTCTTGTGGGTATAAACAAAAACGAGATTGACAAACCGTCTTCAGATGTCTCCGATATGTATGACGATTTTTCTTACGAGGCGCGTGCAGGCGAAATTGTCCGCGATGCGCAAAACCCTACAGAAGTTCTTGGTTGTGCTGTCTTTCGAAATGACAAAATGATTGATACCCTGGGCAGCTTCAAAACTGACCTCGCCAGAATTATCTGCAACGAATACTATCCGCGCAATTACTCCATTGCCTACCCCACTAAAAAGGAATTCGTGACAATAAGACTTATTCAGAAAAGAAGTCCTGTCATAGACGGAACCGTAAAGAACGGTAAGGCACACATAAAAGTCGAGGTTCCTCTTTCCATCGAATACATCGATGCAGGGAAAATTGAAAATCACAAGAACAAATCTGCTCAGTTCTGCGCATTTCTGGAAAAGACACTGGACAGAGAGGCTAAGGAGCTTATAAAAGATGCTCAGTCCTCCTACCGTGCCGATGTTCTGGGGCTTGGAGAGGCTGTAAAGCATCAGTTCATAGATGTGTCAGCGTGGAAAAAATTCGACTGGGAGAAAAAGTTCTCAAATGCACAGATAGATGTTTCTTTTAATGTTATGTACGCCGATTTTGAAGAGGCAAATTGAGGTAAATTTTATGAACGGTTACGAAGTTTTGTTTTTACTCCTTTTTTTGTGGAGCAGTATTTTTACGGTCAGCTTTGCTTTCCATGGTTTTAAGCGAAAAAAAGTGTTTCCAGCAGTTAATGCGGTAATTCTGGAAATTGCTGCATCCATCCTGTGTGTTATTTATCTCTTTTACTGACAGAATTCCCCGAAAACTCATAAAAAGTTTTCGGGGAATATTTACCAATTGCCAAAAAAGGTTATTTTTGCCTTAAAAGACTTGACTAAAACACATTTTTATATTATCATAATTGTCGAAAGGAGTTTGAAAATATGGTTCTTGAAAAACTTACAGGTATCATTGCAGACGCAATGGGTACAAGACTTAAGATAAGTGCATCCGACATTAATGAAAATACAGGTTTTATCACTGATTTACATGCAGACAGCGTTGATATTGCTACTATCATTTGCGATATTGAGGATGAGTTCAATATCGAAATCGAGGATGAGGCTCTCGAAGGTATTGAAACAGTTGGCGATGTTGCTGACAGAATCAAAAACCTTATCTAAGTACATAACTATAAAGGATTCACTTCTTTCGAGGTTGAATCCTTTAACTTTAAGGTGTTTTTTATGAATATTGATGATTTTCAGAAAAGTATCGGGTATTTTTTCAAAAATCCTGACCTTCTTAAAACTGCGTTTACGCATACTTCTTACGCAAATGAGAATAATATAGAAAGCTACGAGCGTCTTGAGTTTTTGGGCGATGCAATCGTGGATTTTTTGGTGGGCGAATACCTTTTTAATAACTTCTCTGCTCTTGATGAAGGTATGATGAGTCGTGTCCGTGCTGCACTCGTGTGCGAAAAGGCACTTTCTGAGCTTGGAATAGAAATTGGCATTGATAAATGTATGCTTCTCGGCCACGGCGCTGAACTTTCAGGTGAAAGGACCCGCCCGTCAATTATTTCGGATATGTTTGAGGCGCATATCGCCGCAATGTATCTTGATGCAGGGCTTGACAACACGCGTGAGTATCTTTATTCACTTTACGGTAACAGGATTGATGAGGCTGCCCGGAGTGGTCAGGTAATTGATTACAAAACCAAACTTCAGGAAAAATTGCAGGAAAATGGGCCTTGTAACATCGCATATGAAATACTAAGCGCAGAAGGGCCTGTGCATCATTGTCTGTTTGAAGTGCAGGTATCAGCAAACGGAACTCCCCTTGGAAAAGGCAGTGCATACAGCAAAAAAGAGGCACAGCAGAAAGCCGCCCAGGATGCGCTTTCTAAATTAGGCTAATTTTTTAAGTTTTTTAATAAAAGTTATTGACATCTCCGGTATGATTTGGTATACTGTCATAGTCGGATTTGTACGGAGAGGTATCGAAGTGGTCATAACGAGGCGGTCTTGAAAACCGTTTGTCCGAAAGGGCGCGTGGGTTCGAATCCCACCCTCTCCGCCATTTTAATAATATGCAAGGACACAGTCCTTTTTTTTAGCTTTACTGCAATTTGGAGAAGTACTCAAGCAGGTCGAAGAGGCGCCCCTGCTAAGGGCGTAGGTCGGGAAACCGGTGCGAGGGTTCGAATCCCTCCTTCTCCGCCAACAAAAACGCAGATATCCACTTAGTGGGTATTTGCGTTTTTTGTTTGTGAAATTAAGAGGGGATTCGAACCCTGAGAGGGCAATGCGCGTCAAGAAAACGATTGGTAATCGTTTTTAGCGTGTTGATGCGTAGTCGGATACCGAAATGCGAAGCATTTTGGCCGGCAAGCAAGGGCGGTACGCAGTAACGCCATCCCTACTTCTCTCAATCTCAAAAAACAAACACCGCGAGAGCTTAGATAACTATACTGTTATGAACTCTCGCGGTGCTTTTATATTGCACAAAAAGTGCCCCGTCCCCAAACTGTTGAATAGCGGGAAATCAATCCCGAACTGTTTATAATGACTTTCGCAAAAGAAAATCCAAAAAATGCTTCACATTGCCGTAGTAGGCGCTCTTCCTGTAGTAGCAGTATACATCGTATCTTTCGTTAAAGTCCGTCACATCAAGAAAAGCCACCTTTCCGGATTGCGGCTTCTTATCATAATCAAACCCGATTCCTATACCTATGCCGAATTCTATGAGTTTCTCGTGGCAGTCTATATCGTTGCATTGCACGGCTATGTTAGGCAGAAAGCCCGCTCTGTCGCAAGCGTTTACGAGCATTCTGTGGGTGTTGCTCTGCTCACCAAATGATACAAAGTGTTCATTTTTTAGCGATGCTAAGGTGTGCTTTCTTTTGCATAAAGGACTATCTGCCGATGCTGCCACCTTTACCTTAAATGAACAAAGCGGAAAGCTTTCCCAGTCGGAGTAGCTTTCTTTTTTTTCGTCAATTATTATGTCGTAACTATCTATGTCCTTTTCGCTGAAGTCGAATACCGTCTTAAAGCGTATGTCGGGGTGGCCTGCGTTGTACTCTACTATGTAGGAGGTTATCTCTTTACGGATGGAGCGTACAAGCATTTTCACCTCTCTGGTATCACCTTTTGGAGCAGAAATGCTCTCTACTGCACCCTCAAGCTCAGAGAAGACCAGGGTGAGCGAGCTTTTTAACCTCTTTCCTTTGGAGTTTAATACTATGCGGTTACTCATGCGGTCAAAAAGAGAACAACCCAATTCGTTTTCAAGTCTTTTAACCGATGCCGATACAGATGAGGTAGGTACCATGAATTTTTCTGCCGTTTTGGCAAAACTTTCGGTTTTAGCGCTTTCAAAAAAGTATTTAAGCTGAAGAAGTTCCATAATAAACCCTCCTTTCAAAATAGTTTACCACAACTTCAAAGTTATGGCAAGAGCAATTTATACTATTATTTACAGTGTTCTGACACCGTGGTATAATAATGCTAAATTAATACAAAGGAGTGTATTTAAGTGAGCAAGGCAAACATAGTATTTTTGAACAACAAAGCCATGGCAGAACTTGGCGCTGCGGACATGTCGGCAGTTATAAACGATGTGGAAAGAGTATATGTATTAAATAATGAGGGCGATGTTATAGCCCCCGGAAAATGTGTAATGCGTTGGGGTAAGACAGTAGAGGACGAAAACACTCTTGGCAGAATAAATGCAATGCCCGGTTACATAGGCGGCGAGTACGACATGGCAGGCATCAAGTGGATAGGAAGCGGTCCGCAGAACTACAAAAAGGGACTCCCGAGAGCTAGTGTTACAATAATACTTAACGATCCTGACACAAAGCTTCCCCTGTGCGTAGCAGATGGTACAGAGGTAAGCACTATGCGTACAGGTGCTTCAGGCGGCGTTGCTATTAAATACCTTGCAAAAAGCGATGCAAAGATTATGACAATCTGCGGTGCAGGTGCTCAGGCACCCACACAACTTGAGGCGGCACTCATTGGCAGACCGAGTATCGATACCGTATATGTATATGATATCCGTCCCGAAAACGCAGAGCGTTTTGCAAAGGCTACTATGGAAAAGTATCCCCACATCAAGGCTACAGCCGTATCAGATATTGAAGCTGCAGTAAGAGAGAGTGACATTATAGACTGTGTTACACTTGCGTCTGAGCCTTTTATAAAGGGTGAATGGTTAAAGAAAGGTACACTTGTTATGAATATGGCGGACTACGAGGTGGACAACGAATGTGTTAAGCGTTCCTCCAAGGTAGTAGTTGACTACTGGGAGAATGTAAAACACCGTATGATAAGCACCGTAGCCCTTATGTGGAAAGACGGTCTCTTTAAGGATGAAGACCTTCATGCGGAGCTTGGCGAAATAGTAAAAGGCGCAAAGGCTCCCAGAGAAAATGATGAGGAAATAATATACTTCAATGCAGTAGGTGCTGGTATAATGGATATTGCAGTAACAGCTCGTTGCTACAAAAACGCTCTCAAAGATGGCAAAGGCATCACACTTCCCTACTGGGAATAAATTACAAAAATTAGAGACGATCTTATCATAAAAAGTCCGATAACACATTGACTTTGCGGTATCAGAATGATAAAATTAAATTGATACAAGGCACACTGGATTATTTCAGTGTGCTTTATATCAAGCAAATATATTAAGTGAGTGATTTTATGCAGAAATTATTAAATGCGGTGGATAAATACCGCAAGCTTATTTTAGATAGCGAGAGGTACATCTGGCAGAACCCCGAAACAGGCTATAAGGAGGTAAAAACCTCCAAATACATGCAGGAAACATTTGAAAGCCTTGGTTATGAGCTTACACTCGCAGGCAATATACCGGGTTTTTATACAGTATTAGATACAGGCAGACCGGGTCCTATGGTACTTATTATGGGCGAGCTTGATTCCATAATCTGTCCTCAGCATCCTGAGTGTGATCCGAAGACCGGTGCGGTTCACTCTTGCGGTCACAATGCACAGTGTGCGGCACTTGTGGGTATTGCGGCGGCACTGAAGGAGCCGAATGTATTGGATGACCTGTGCGGCAAAATTAAGCTTTGTGCAGTACCTGCCGAAGAACTTCTTGAAATAGAATACAGAAGCGAGCTCAAAAAGAAAGGTATCATAAAATACTTTGGCGGTAAGGGCGAATTCCTTTCCCGAGGATATTTTGACGATGTAGACCTCGGCTTTATGGTGCACACGGGTGCAGGATTTGCCGTACGCAACGGTATGGTAGGCTGTATGGCAAAGAAGATTACCTACAAGGGTAAGGCGTCCCATGCAGGTGGCTCTCCCTGGAACGGTATAAACGCGCTCTATGCAGCAGCAAACGGTCTTAATGCCATAAATGCAATCCGCGAAACATTTCAGGAAAAGGATATTATACGAGTTCACCCCATTATGACAGAGGGTGGTGCTATGGTAAATGCCATCCCCGGCAGTGCAACACTTGAAAGCTATGTCCGCGGAAAGACATTTGAGGGCATTATAGACGCCAATAAAAAAGTAAACAGAGCACTTATAGGTGCGGCACTTTCACTTGGCGCAAATGTAGACATAACTGACTTCCCCGGATATGCACCTGTTGTCAACGACAGAAACCTTATGGAAGTTACCAAGGAAGCTATGGCACTTGCACTTCCTGACAGGGAGTTTACATACTATGATGTTACAAGTTCCGGCAGCTCCGATATAGGTGACCTTTGCACGGTAATGCCCATAGTTCATCCCAATGCGGCAGGTATGACAGGCACAAGCCACGGAAGCGACTATTATATCGCAGACCCCGAATCTGCATGTGTAGACAGTGCCAAAATGCAGCTTGGTATGCTGTATATACTTCTTAAGGACAATGCCGAGAGAGCCAAAAAGGTTGTGGCAGAATACAAGCCACTGTTCAACGGCAAAGAGGGTTATATGGAATATATGGATTCCCTCATGGATTCTGGCAACAGAATAGAGTATACTGAAGATGGAAATGCAGGGGTGAGATTATAATGCAGTTACTCAGTAAAGCAGTCGAAAAATACGAAAAAATTATGCTCGAAGCAGAGAGGTATCTGTGGAAAAATCCTGAAACAGGTTTTAAGGAATACAAAACATCTGCATATATGCAAAAAGCCTTTGAAGACTTTGGCTATGAGCTTACACTTGCAGGCAATATTCCGGGTTTTTATACAACCATAGATACAGGCAGACCGGGTCCCACACTTCTCATACTGGGCGAGCTTGACTCCATAATCTGTCCCCAACATCCCGAGTGTGACCCCGAAACAGGAGCTTCCCACTCCTGCGGACACCACGCACAGTGTGCTGCCCTAATAGGTATCGCAGGGGCACTTAAAGAACCTGGTGTGTTGGATAAATTTTCTGGAAAAATCAAGCTTTGCGCAGTTCCTGCGGAAGAACTTCTGGAAATAGACTACAGAAGCAAGCTTAAAGGGCAGGGCGTTATAAAGTACTTCGGCGGTAAGGGCGAGTTCCTTGCCAGAGGTTATTTTGACGATGTAGACCTTGCATTTATGGTGCATACCGGCCCGAGCTTTTCCGTACGCGGAGGTTCTGTAGGCTGTATGGCAAAGAAGATTACCTATAAGGGTAAGGCGTCCCATGCAGGTGGCTCTCCCTGGAACGGTATAAACGCGCTCTATGCAGCAGCCAACGGTCTTAATGCCATAAATGCAATCCGCGAAACATTTCAGGAAAAGGATATTATACGAGTTCACCCCATTATGACAGAGGGTGGTGCTATGGTAAATGCCATCCCCGGCAGTGCAACACTTGAAAGCTATGTAAGAGGTTCTTCCTTTGACGGCATAGTAGATGCCAACAAAAAGGTAAACAGAGCTCTCATAGGCGCAGCACTTTCGCTTGGCGCAAATATAGAGATAAATGATTTCCCTGGCTATGCTCCTCTTGTAAACGACAGGAATATGATGCTCGCAGCAAAGGAAGCGGCAGAGCTTGCACTTCCCGACAGGGTATTTACATATGAAGAGCATATGGGCTCGGGCAGTACCGACATGGGTGACCTCTGCTGTCTGATGCCTGTAGTACATCCTTATGCAGCAGGAATGACAGGAACAAGTCACGGAAGCGACTACTACATTACAAATCCCGTAGATGCGTGCGTAGGAAGTGCCAAACTGCAAATGGCAATGCTTCTTATTCTCCTTGGGGACGGTGCCAGGAGAGCACAGCAGATTATGGACGAATTTAAGCCTCTATTTGCCACCAAACAAGAATATCTTGATTTTATGGATAGTCTTATTGACTGTGGCGACAGAATCGAATATACTGAAGACACAAATGCAAAAGTGAGACTGTAAGAGGACTTGAAAATATAGGAGATGATAAAAAATGGAAAAATTAAGTTATTTTTTTATTGATGATGTTATCTGGGTAATGAGAGA
Organism: Clostridia bacterium; assembly: GCA_017411435.1. Classification (GTDB taxonomy): domain Bacteria; phylum Bacillota; class Clostridia; order UMGS1883; family UMGS1883; genus UMGS1883. The sequence goes on along the minus strand of JAFQQD010000025.1, from coordinate 18,476 downwards.
CATCGCAAGACAGAAGCCGGCATCACTCTTTGACAACGACTATATGAAGATGTTGAAGAGAGCACACGATGACAATGGTCTTACCGTTCAGCTCAATCTTTTCTACAGAACAGACTTTTTCTATGGAAACGATGAATTCACCCTTTCCGAAATGCCCGATACCTACAAGGACGAATTTCAGGCAAACAAGGATTGGCTCCGCCTTGCATTCCATGCAAAGCAGGAATTCCCCGACTATCCTTATGTAAATGCTACATATCAGGATGTGTATGACAACTTCAAGACAATAGAAAGAGAAGTCGAGAGATTTGCAGGTCCCGGTATGTATGCAGATGTTCTTTGTACACATTGGCTTCCTCTTAGTAAAGAAGCCTGCAAGGCACTTGTTGACTGTGGCATAAGACTTGTATCCCCCTCAGTTGGTGATAAGTGGGAATTTGACGGTGACGAAAGCAAGCTTCCTTACGGTCACGCAGCAAGACTTAAGCAGAACAGACAGCCTGAGACAATGCTCTTTACAAGACAGACAAACGATACAAGAATAAGAGCTTCTATCTGCGGTTACAACCATGTTTCGGCAGAAGAATTTGAACCTTGCAGATGGAGAAACTATTCCGTTAAGGACAAGGAATTGAACCTGGGTTACAGACAGCTTGGCGGCGGGCCTTGCCTTAACCTCTACACCTTACAGGGAATCGAAGAAAGGCTTAACGAACTTATTGCAAAAGACCTTGAGTATATCGGTATTGCAACTCACGAGCAGTACTACTATGCTGATTATCTTGCATATCAGCCTGATACTCCTGAAAAGATTTATCTTGCGAGTAAATTGCTCCATGATGCAGGATATAGATTCGTAACCTGTGACGAGTTAAAATAAGAAAGCGTCCAGATTCCGAATCGCTGACTATACTTTATCATATCTTCTTCAAACCACAAAAAACAAACACCGCGAGAGCTTAGTAAACTTTACTGTTACGAACTCTCGCGGTGTTTTTATTTTGCACAAAAAGTGCCCCGTCCCAAAACTGTTTGTCCCCAAACTGTTTATTGTCCTGTCAATGCATTATAACGGCTTTCACCTTCATAATATGCATCTGCCGGGCCATCTCCAAGTTGTTCTCTTATAACTTCACCTGTCGATTTTTCTGAATCGTAGGATGTGCCTGAATCGTAGTAATCACTTGATGAAGAACATCCAGCAAACATTACTAATGTTACAAACACTAAAACGAGCATACTCAATTTTCTTTTTTTCATATATTTACACCTCTCTTTTCTCAACTATAACACATCATTTCCACTTTTGTCAATATTTATTTCACCGATAGTGTAATTTATTTGTTGTATAATGAATATAATTAATTGGTAGGGAGAAACAATTTATGAAATATGAATTATCTGAAAACATAAAGAAATTAAGACTTCAAAAGCACCTTACCCAAACTGAACTTGGAAAAAGAATCGGGGTCACAACATCAACTGTTGCATCCTATGAAAGTCAGGACAGATTACCCTCTATTGCCGTTTTAATTAAGCTCTCAGCTGAATTCAATGTATCAATCGAGTATCTACTCGGTGTAAACAAAAATAAGACTATAGATGTTTCAGAACTGTCTGATAAGCAAATATCAGCATTAAATGTTATAGTCGAGCAATTCAAAGAAGATAACACAAAATAATCCCACCACCCAAAGCAAGCATCAAGTGATGCTTGCTTTTTCTATTTCCCACTCCTCAAAAAAATATACAAAAACCTAAATCTATATTTTGACTTTTTGCAACTTGTATGTTATAATACTATCGTAGACAAATCGTCTCGTATCAATAATTTGAATAAAATTAAAAAATTTATTATATTGGAGGTAAAAAATCATGGCAAAATCAAGACTCGTTGGCGATTATCCCGTTATCGGTATCCGTCCTACTATTGACGGAAGACGCGGTGTTCTCGGTGTTCGTGAATCTCTTGAAGAACAGACAATGAACATGGCGAAGAGCGCAGCAAAGCTTTTCGAAGAAAATCTTAAGTATTCTAACGGCGAACCCGTTAAGGTTGTTATCGCTGACACAACTATCGGTAGAGTTGGCGAGGCTGCTGCCTGTGCAGACAAGTTCCGCAAGGAAGGCGTAGACATCACTCTTACTGTTACTCCCTGCTGGTGCTACGGCGCTGAAACAATGGATATGGACAAGAACACAATCAAGGCTGTTTGGGGCTTCAACGGTACTGAAAGACCCGGTGCAGTTTACCTTGCATCTGTTCTTGCAACACATGCTCAGAAGGGTCTTCCCGCATTCGGCATTTACGGTCACGATGTTTGCGAAGCAACAGACACATCTATCCCTGAAGATGTCAAGGAAAAACTTCTCCGCTTCGGTAGAGCAGCAGTTGCTGCAGCTACAATGCGCGGTAAGTCATATCTCCAGATCGGTTCTATCTGTATGGGTATCGGCGGTTCAATCATCAGCCCCGAATTCATCGAAGAATATCTCGGTATGAGAGTTGAATCAGTTGACGAGGTAGAAATCATCAGACGAATGACAGAAGGCATCTACGATGAGGCTGAATTCCAGAAGGCTCTCAAGTGGACTAAGGAAAACTGCATAGAAGGTTTTGATAAGAACCCCGAAAATCTTCAGAAGACAAGAGAAGAAAAGGATGCAGACTGGGAATTCGTTGTTAAGATGATGGTTATCATCAAGGACCTTATGAACGGCAACCCCAACCTTCCCAAGGGATGCGAAGAAGAAATGGTTGGTCACAACGCTATCGCAGCAGGTTTCCAGGGTCAGAGACAGTGGACAGACTTCTATCCCAACTGTGACTTCCCCGAAGCAATGCTTAACACATCATTTGACTGGAACGGTGCAAGAGAGCCCTACATCCTTGCAACAGAAAACGATGTATTAAACGGTATCGGTATGCTCTTCATGAAGCTTCTTACAAACCGTGCTCAGATGTTCGCCGATGTTCGTACATACTGGAGTGGCGATGCAGTTAAGAAGGCTACAGGTTACGATATCGAAGGTAAGGCTAAGGAAGCTGACGGTTTCATCCACCTTATCAATTCTGGTGCTTGCTGTCTTGATGCTAACGGCGCTGCAAAGGACGAAAACGGCAACGCTGTTATGAAGCCCTGGTACGAAGTTACAGAAGCAGACCAGAAGGCAATTCTTGAAAATTCTACATGGAACTATGCAGATATCGGCTACTTCAGAGGTGGCGGTTACTCTTCAAGATTTGAAACAACGGCTGAAATGCCTGCAACAATGATTCGTCTTAACCTTGTAAAAGGTCTTGGCCCCGTTCTTCAGATTGCTGAAGGCTGGACAGTTGGTCTTCCCGAGGAAGTTTCTGACAAGCTCTGGGCAAGAACTGACTACACATGGCCCTGCACATGGTTTGCTCCCCGCTGCACAGGCGAAGGCGCATTCAAGACTGCATATGATGTAATGAATAACTGGGGTGCTAACCACGGTGCAATTTCTTACGGTCATATCGGTGCAGATATTATCACACTTTGCTCAATTCTCAGAATCCCCGTAAGCATGCATAATGTTCCTGAAGAAAAAATCTTCAGACCTTCAAGCTGGAACGCTTTCGGTATGGATAAGGAAGGCGCAGATTACAGAGCATGTGAGGCTTATGGTCCTCTTTTCAAAGATACACGCAAGTAATTTATTCTTAAAGGCGAGGGCATAAACCCCCTCGCCTTATTACTACATTGGAGGTAATAAAATGTATTCTTTAGCAATAGATATCGGCGCTTCTAGCGGTCGTCATATCCTTGGCGAGTACAAGAACGGCACTATCGAAATGACCGAAGTTTACAGATTCGATAACGGCTTTAAGAATGTCGATGGAACACTCTCCTGGGATATTGAATATCTTACAAAATCCATTATCGAAGGAATCAAAAAGTGTAAAGAACTTGGAAAGCTCCCCTCAACTGTAGCTATTGACACATGGGGTGTTGACTATGTTCTTCTTGATAAGGACAAAAAAGAAATTCTTCCTGCAGTTTCTTACCGTGACGGAAGAACAGTGGGAATTCCCGAGGAAATTGATACTATTATCCCTCAGGCAGAGCTTTATGCAAGAACAGGTATACAAAGACAGAACTACAACACCATCAATCAGCTTTACTGCGATGCTAAATCAGGAAAACTTGAAAAGGCAGAGCATATGCTGATGATGCCTGAATATCTTTCCTATAAACTGACAGGCGAAATGAAGAGTGAGTACACAATTTCTTCTACCACTTCCCTTCTTAATGCCAAGACACGCGACTGGGATATGGAGCTTATCGAAAAACTCGGTATCAAAAAATCTATCTTTAACAAGATTTATGCTCCCGGCAGCGTTGTTGGTAATTTCAGCGATGAGGTTAAAGAGTATGTAGGCTACGATGCAACTGTTGTTTTCGCACCTGCGCACGATACTGCTTCCGCTGTTGCGGCTTGTACACTTAAGGGACACGGAATGTACATTTCATCAGGTACATGGAGTCTTGTTGGTGTTCAGAATAAGGAAGCTGTTACATCAAAAGAAGCACTTGAGGCAAACTTTGCAAACGAAGGTGGCGTAAATAACACCTACCGTTTCCTTAAAAACATTATGGGTATGTGGCTTTTCCAGAGCATCAGAAAAGACCTTGACAAGAAGTACACATACGATGAAATGATGAATATGGCGATGGAGAGTAAGTATGAAAAGCACTTCTCCCCCAATGACCAGAGGCTCGTTTCTCCTGACAATATGATTGAGGCGGTACGCGATTGCCTTGGTGAAAAGGACCTTCCCATCGGCGATGTTATAAACAGTGTTTACCACTCACTTGCAGCTTCATACAACGAAGTTGTCAAGGAAATCGAAAAAATTGCAGGCTGCACTATTGACTGTATCAATATCGTAGGTGGCGGCAGTAAGGATACTTACCTTAACTCGCTTACTGCAAAATATACAGGCAAGGAAATCATTACAGGGCCGGTTGAGGCTACTGCAATGGGTAACCTTAAAACACAGCTTGATTATGTAATGAAAAACGCATAAACTAACATAAAAGCCACTCGCACTGCGGGTGGCTTTTATTTTGTGAACTTTTTTAGTAAAACATTGTGAAATTTTCCTTTTTGTGCTATAATAGAATAGTTATTAAAAAGGAGCATTTGCTTTATGAAAAAATATATTCCATATGTAAAAAAATACTGGTATAATTTTCTCCTTGGTCCGCTTTTTATGATTCTTGAGGCGTGCGGCGAGTTTATTCTCCCCTACATTAACGCCAACATCATAAATAAGGGTGCATCCACGGGCGATATTCCGTACATCCTGAAAAACGGTATTCTTATGGCATTTATCGCAATTCTGATGATGGCAACAGGAATACTCGGTGCAAATTTTTCAATCCGCGCCTCAACGCGCCTTGCCGCAGGAGTGCGTTTTGATGTTTTTAAGCAAATTCAGAAGTTCTCGTTTTCAAATATTGACGATTTCACAACAGGCTCTCTTATTACACGAATCACAAATGACATAACTCAGGTGCAAAACTTCGTGCAGACACTTCTGCGCGGTATGTTCCGTAGCCCCGTTATGCTTGTAGGCGCGCTTATTATGGCGTTTACTCTTAACGCGAAGCTCGCGCTTATCATATTTGCGGTTATGCCTTTTCTGGCTCTTGGAATTGCAATTATTATTAAAACTGCTTCGCCAAGATATGTGAAGATGCAAAAAGCCATTGACTCGCTCAATAACAACATAAACGAAACAATCACAAATGAAAAAGTTATAAAATCCTTTGTACGAGAGGATTACGAAATCGAAAAGTTCTCGCACACCAATAATGAGCTTCTTGAAAAGAGTATGTCTGCACTTAAGGTTATGCAGTATCTTATGCCAATATCTGCACTTTCTGTTAATATAACGACACTTGCAGTTGTATGGTTTTCGGGAAGACCGATTATGGTCGGTGACATGGAAATAGGTACGCTGACGGCATTTATTACATACCTTACACAGATACTTACCGCACTTAATTTCCTTGCGATGATTATTCTTCAGGGAACACGCGCAGCAGCAAGTGACAAGCGCATCAGTGCTGTTCTGGATGCGGTTATCGATATAACCGACAATGATGCAAAAGAAAAAGACCGCAAAGTTGAAAACGGAAGTATTGAGTTTAGAAATGTTTCTTTCCGTTATTTCAAGAAGAACAGCGAAAAGGTACTTGACGATATAAGTTTTTCAATAAATTCCGGCGAGCTTGTCGGCATAATTGGCTCTACGGGAAGCGGTAAGACAACACTGATATCGCTCATTCCCCGTCTTTATGATGCAGATGAAGGCGAAATACTCATTGACGGTATAAATACCAAAGACTTCTCACTCGAGAATCTGCGTGAATCTGTTTCGGTAGTTCTTCAGAAGAATACGCTCTTCTCGGGAACTGTCAGCGAAAACCTTCGTTGGGGTAACGAAAATGCAACTGATGAGGAACTTAAACGCGCATGTACAATCGCGCAGGCAGATTCCTTTATAACATCATTTAATGACGGCTATGAAAGTGACATCGGGCGCGGTGGTGCCAATCTTTCGGGTGGGCAGAGACAGAGACTCTGTATCGCAAGAGCGCTTCTTAAAAGCCCTAAAATTATCATCCTTGACGACTCGACAAGCGCTGTTGATACCGCAACTGATGCATCTATCCGCAAGGCGTTCCGTGAGGAGCTTTCAGGGGTTACAAAAATTATTATTGCCCAGCGTATCACATCTGTTTCCGATGCTGATAAGATAATTGTGCTTGACCACGGTAAGATTGTGGGCATCGGTACGCACAGCGAACTTATGAAAAATTGTGAAGAGTATCAGGAAATTTACTACTCGCAGAAAGACAGAGAGGAGGAGTAAGTTATGGACCAGAATAAACTCGAAAGACTCGAAAAAAAGTATAGTTCTTACTCCTTAAAGCCTGAAAAAAAGCAGTTTTCTCCAGGTCCGAGGCGGGGTGGCGGTCCTATGGCACACATGGGTGCACACGGAAAGCCCAAGAATGCTCTTAAAACAATTGTGAAACTGCTTCGCTATCTCTCTGACCAGAAAACACTTCTTATATGCGCATTTATCTGCGCGATTCTTCATACGGGATTTTCACTTGCATCGTCATACATATTGCGCCCAATTATGAACAGATTTTTGTACTACGCACCGGGGACTGATATTTCGGCACGGCTTACGGGATTACTCGGCGGAATCGGTGTAATGGCGGTTATCTACCTCTCCTCCATTCTTACAATGTGGGGGCAGCAAAGGCTGATGCTGACAGTTTCACAGCGCTCATTAAAGCAGATGCGCACGGATTTGTATGAAAAGCTTCAGACACTTCCCGTAAGATATTTTGATACAAACTCCACAGGCGATATTATGAGCCGCTTTTCAAACGATGTTGATGCAGTCGGAGAAATGCTCAACACCACTCTTATACAGATTATATCAGGTGCAATAACTATTATTGGCACAATTGTTCTTATGCTTTATACAAACTGGATTTTAGGACTTATAACTATTGTTATGACACCACTTCTTACCTTCGCAAGTAAGGCGATATTGAAGTCCGGCAGAAGCGCTTATGTAACTCAGCAAAAAAGTCTTGGTGCACTCAATGGGTTTGCCGAGGAAACCATTTCAGGGCAGAAAGTTGTAAAGGTATTCAATCACGAAAAAACTGCGGTCGAGGAGTTTGAGTATCTTAACGACAAGCTCTGCAAGGCACAGATTAAGGCGCAGTTCTGTTCGGGCATTATGGGACCTGTCACACATCAGCTGTGCAACATTTCTTACGGAATAACGGCGTGTGTGGGCGCAATACTCGTTGTAACACGCGGTTTTGATATAGGTGGTCTTACGATATCGGTTAACTACACGCGAAGCTTCAATATGCCGATAAATCAGATTTCAATGCAGATGAATACGGTATTTTCTGCTCTTGCCGGTGCGGAAAGAGTTTTTGAAGTTCTTGCCGAAGAAGGCGAAAAAGAAAACGCCAAAACTACTCCCATGGAAAAAATCGAAGGTCATGTTGTTCTCGACAATGTGAGTTTTGGTTATACTCCTGAAAAGACAGTTCTTCACAATATTTCGCTCTATGCAAAACCCGGACAGAAGATTGCCTTTGTAGGTTCGACAGGCGCAGGAAAAACGACTGTCACAAATCTGCTTTCCCGTTTTTATGATATTAAGGAAGGCACCATCACAATTGACGGAGTCCCGATTGACGAAATAGAGCGCGGATTTTTAAGAAAGAATATTGCGATGGTTCTTCAGGACACGCATCTCTTCACGGGAACTGTTATGGAAAACATCCGTTACGGCAGGCTTGACGCAACGGACGAGGAAGTTATTGCCGCGGCAAAGGTAGCATCGGCACATTCATTTATAACAAGGCTTGAAAACGGATATGACACGGTGCTTGAAAATGACGGTGCAAATCTTTCGCAAGGTCAGAGGCAGCTTCTTAACATCGCGCGTGCGGCGATAAGCCATGCACCTATACTTATTCTTGACGAGGCTACAAGCTCTGTCGATACAAGAACTGAAAAGCATATTGAGGAAGGTATGGACGCGCTGATGGAAAACAGGACTACATTTGTAATTGCTCACAGGCTTTCAACCGTCCGTAAATCAAATGCGATTATGGTGCTTGAAGGCGGCAGAATTATTGAACGCGGTACGCATGAAGAACTTCTTGAAATGAATGGGCGATATGCCGACCTCTACCACGAAATCGCGGAACTTGATTAAGAAAAAAAGAACTGTTCGATGAACAGTTCTTTTTTTCTTATAATAATTCTTTTCGGAGCTCTTCCCCGCTTTTAATACTTAAATAACTCGGTGCTATGTCAAGAACGCTTTTACAACCCTTTACGCCCTCATTATTAAGGCGGAATGCCGCGCGTGCATATGCAACAAGCACAGATGATGTAAACTCGGGATTTGAGTCAAGTTTCAGACTGTATTCAATGATATGACTGTTTCCGTCTCCCGTTTTTCCGCTGCGGATAACAAAACCGCCATGTCCCATCTTGCTGTGGTCACGCACAAGCTCTTCCTTTGAGATAAAGTGAACGGTTGTGTCGTAATCAGCAAAGTAGTTGGGCATAGTTTTGATTTCGTTTTCAATACGGGAAAGGTCTGCGCCATCTTCCGCCACCACAAAGCACTCACGGGTGTGTTTTTCCCTTGTAGTGAGATCGGGATTCTCGCCACTGCGCACTCTTTCAAGCGCCTCAGGAACAGGAATTGTATACTGCTTTGCATCGAGGACTCCGTCAATGCGTCTGATTGCGTCAGAATGGCCCTGACTTACGCCTTTTCCCCAGAAGGTGTAGTCTTTACCCTCAGGAAGGATAACGGCGGAATAAAGACGGTTTAACGAAAACATACCTGGGTCCCAACCAACTGAGATGATTGCAACCTTGCCACCTTCTTTTGCTGCCGCATCAACATTTTTGAAATGCTCGGGTATTCTGGCATGTGTATCAAAACTGTCAATTACATTGAAGTATTTTGCCATATCTGGTGTCTGTGTGGGAAGGTCTGTCGCACTTCCTCCGCAGAGAATCATAACATCAATCTTGTCTTTGTACTCTGCAATATCCTTTACATTGCACACAGTAGCGTCCGCAGTTTCTATTTTGAGGTCTTGGGGATTTCTTCGGGTAAATACCGCCACAAGAGTCATATCGGGATTCTGCTTTATAGCTTTTTCCACTCCGCGACCTAAGTTCCCGTAACCAAAAATACCTACTCTTACCATTTTATCTCCTACCTTTTCAAAATGGCAGCCGTCAGGCTGCCATTTAATTTACTGTAACTTGTTCAAAAATTCTTCCAGTCTGTCAAGTCCCTTTATTATGTTTTCCATGCTTGTAGCATAGCTCCAGCGAACATGCTCATCGCTGTCAAAATCCTTACAGGGGATGATCGAAACAAGTGCCTCTTCAAGAAGAATTTCTGCAAATGAGTTACTGCCTGTAATAGTCTTGCCGTTAATTGACTTGCCAAAGAGCGCTTTTATGTTCATCATAACATAGAATGCACCCTGAGGCATAAGACATGAAACACCATTAAGCTTGTTGATGCGGTTTACCATATAGGTTCTGCGCTTTTCAAATTCAGCCTTCATCGCAAGAACTGTTCCCATTGAGCCGTTAAGAGCGGCAAGAGCAGCCTTCTGTGCAATTGAGTTGGGATTACTTGTAGCGTGACTCTGTACGCTTGACATAGCCTTTGCAAGAGCAGCATTTGATGCTGTGTAACCAATTCTCCAGCCGGTCATAGCAAATGTCTTACTTACACCGTTAACGATTATTGTAAGGTCTTTTATTTTTTCATTAAATGAGGCAATTGAAACATGCTTTCCGCCGTCATAGATAAGGTGCTCATAGATTTCGTCTGAAATAACATAAATATTCTTCTCTACGCAAAGGTCTGCGATCTTGCGGAGTTCCTCTTCCGGATAAACCATACCAGTGGGGTTTGAGGGAGTGTTGATTATAACTGCACGGGTCCTATCAGTAATAACAGAAGCAATTTTTTCTGCAGTTACAAGGAAATCATCCTCCTCAGTAGCTTTGAGAAAAACTGGGACACCATCATTAAGTTTAACCATTTCGGGATAACTTACCCAGCAGGGAGTCGGGATAATAACTTCATCACCGGGATTTAAGATTGCGCCCATAACATTCATAAGAGAGTGTTTTGCGCCGTTCGAAATAACAATGTTTTCAATACCGTAGGAAAGGTCATTCTCACGCTTGAATTTTTCTGCGACTGCTTCCTTAAGCTCCTTTGTACCTGATGCAGGAGTGTAGCGTGTAAAGCCGTCCTTTATTGCCTGAATAGCCGCTTCCCTGATATGATCGGGAGTATCAAAATCGGGTTCGCCTGCACCAAAGCCTGCAACATCAATACCTGCTGCCTTCATCTCATTAACTTTTGCTGTGATTGCAAGTGTTGAAGAAGGTGAAACCGATTGGAATTTTTTAGAAATGTTCATTTTATCACCACCATATATATTTCCAATTATTTTACACTATTTTTCGGCGTTTTGCAACACTTTTTTCTTGTCTTCTTTAATTTTTTTCGTGGTTAAAATACCCGATAGCCTCAGCCTCATCAATTACATCGCAGACTGTCTGCCACGCGTTTGGAAAGCCGTATTCAATCACTCCCGCCCTTTTTTCAACCTGAGCGCGGTTAACTTTGCCTTTTCTCCAGGTGTGTCCGTCTGTAAGAATGTTATTTACAAGTGGCTGAAGACGGTCAAGGGATGCGCAGAATTTCGCATCGGGCGTAGACTGCGCTTCAAATTCAAGCCACAGCTCGCGAAGCTCCTTTCCATCCTTTTTTGGAAGAATTGCAAAAAGCTTATCGGCAGCTTTCATTTCGCGCTCTTCCTTATCCTCGCCTGCCTTCTGGTCAAAACAGAAAGTGTCGCCTGCATATATCTCTACCAAATCGTGCACAAGGCACATTCTGATACATCTGTCACGGTCCACACCCTCGGGTGCAAGGTCAGAGAAAAGCATCGCCATCATAGCAATATGCCACGAATGTTCTGCGTCTGTTTCACGCCTTGATTTATCTGTAAGGAGCGTCTGCCTGTAGATGCCTTTCATTTTATCAAGTGTAACCAGAAATTCAAGTTTCTTTCCAAATTCTGTATTTATATTGCTTTTGTATAAGCTGTCAGCCATTTTTCCTCCTCCTCAGAAAGGTGTTTTCCTATAAGCTCTCTCGCCTTCTTGTTATATTCGTTAAGCCACTTTATTTCTTCTTCTGAAAGTAATTCTTTTTTTATTATCTTGGTTCCTATCGGGCAGTAGTTAAGAACTTCAAAGCACAAGAATTTTCCGTACTCTGTTGCGCTATGCTCCATTACCCGAAGATGATTTTCTATTCTGATACCGTATCTGTCCTCTATATAGACGCCCGGTTCATTCGTGACAGTCATATTAACTTTTACCTTTTCCCGACACGCAGAAGAAACTCTTGCAGGACCTTCGTGCACGCTGAGAAGATATCCTACTCCGTGTCCCGTGCTGCAGCGGTAATCAAGGCCTTTTTTCCAAAGAGGATTACGCGCAAGTACATCAATGTTGTTGAATGTAGTACCCTTGGGAAATACGGCGGTTGAAAGGCCTATGTTACCCTTGAGAACGAGTGTGAACATTTCCTTTTCCTCATCTGATATATCTCCCAATGCAAGCGTTCTTGTGGTATCGGTTGTGCCTTCAAGGTACTGTGAACCTGTATCGATTAAAAGAAGTCCGTTTTCTTCAATTTTTGCACATTTCCCCTTTTCGGGCGAATAGTGCATCATTGCGGCATTTTCGCCAAATGCTGCGATAGTGTCAAAGGAAGGCTCTATATAAGTATCTGATTTTCTGCGGTGTTTTTCGATAATTTCCACTACATCACATTCATCGAGTCCGTCTGTTTGGTATATTTCGTAAAAAGCCTTTGTAAGAGCCACATTTTCCTTAATATACGCATTTTTTATGTTTTCTATTTCGGTATCGTTCTTAACTGTTTTGAGGTAATAAATAAAGTCCTTTATGTTCTCTTTCGCACAATGAAGTTTTTCTGTAAGTGTATAGTTTGCAAAAGAAAAATCTATCGCCACAAAGTCTTGTTCGCTTATTTTTTCTATATCCGTGTAAATGCTTTCATAATCCGCCACTTGTATATTATGCTTTTCAAGGTGGTCTGTTACTTCTAATGTCAGTTTCGCTGAATCTATATAAAGCACCGTTCTTTTTTCCGTCATGACAAGATAAGAAAGCGCAACGGGAGTGTTTTTTATATCGTTTCCGCGGATGTTAAGAAGCCACATAATACATTCAGGCATACTGCAGATGTAATGAGTAAAGCTCTCCTTACTCATTTCTTCACGCACTCTTGCAATTTTACTCTCCACGCTCTCGCCCGCATATTTTTCTTCAAGAACAAAAGTTTTTCCGCACGGCGCAGATGGGCGCTTTTCCCAGATTTCCGCTGCATCGTAGTCGGTTTTTACAGGAATTTCGCCCATTTTCACGACAAATTCATCAAGCTGTTTTTTAGAAAAAAGCCTTCCGTCAAGACCTACCGTACCCACTGGGGAAAGCTCCTTGCGTAAAAATTCGTGTGTTTTTATACAATCCTTTTCGGATGCCTTAAAAAGCGTGATACCGCTTCCTGAAAGTTCTTTTTCCGCCTGGATGTAGTATCTTCCGTCTGTCCAGAGTCCTGCCTTATCCATAGTCACAACGAGAGTACCGGCTGAGCCTGTAAAACCGCTTAAATACTCTCTTAATTTATAGCAGTCGGGAATATATTCACTTAAATGCATATCCGCAGTGGGTATAACTACTGCGGATATGTTGTGTTCTTTCATATGTTTTCTCAGAAGGTTTAACTTCATAATACATCACCTATAGAAAGCTGGGGGATTGCATTAAGGTCAAGTCCGCCTCGGATACCTGCCTTGAAGTTAAAGTATCCTGCACAGGAAATCATTGCAGCATTATCTGTGCAAAGTTCAAATGGTGGACAGTAAAACCCTATACCGTTTTTCTTTGCTGTATCTTCCATCTGTTTGCGAAGAAGTGTATTTGCAGCAACACCGCCTGCAATGGCGATTTTATCCATACCTAGTTCCTTTGCAGCACCTACTGTGTTATTTACAAGCACATCGCATACTGCCTGCTGGAAAGACGCTGCAACATCAGCTTTATTTATTTCTTCGCCCTTTTGCTCTGCGGTGTGAACATAGTTGATTACGGCAGTTTTAAGTCCGCTGAAGCTGAAATCGTAGCCATTATGGGGACGCGGAAAACGAATTGCCTCTGGATTTCCATCCTCTGCCAGTTTATTAAGTTTGGGCCCTCCGGGGTAGCCGAGTCCCAATACTCGCGCTGCCTTGTCAAACGCTTCACCTGCGGCATCGTCTGTTGTCGCACCGATAACCTCAAAATCACGGTAGTCCTTGATATGAAGTATATGGCTGTGTCCGCCCGATGCAACAAGGCTTACAAAAGGCGGTTTAAGGTCTGGGTATGCAATATAGTTTGCCGCAATATGCCCCTGAATATGATTTACGGGAATAAGCGGTTTTTTGATGGAATATGCAAATGCCTTGGCAACGGAAACTCCCACAAGAAGAGCACCTACAAGACCAGGGTTGTAGGTTACTGCAACGGCGTCAAGGTCTTCTTTTTTAATTTTTGCCTCACGAAGTGCCGCATCGATTACAGGAATAATCTTGTCGATATGCTTTCTCGATGCGATTTCGGGCACAACTCCGCCGTAGATTGTGTGCAGAGGTATCTGTGAATAAACCACATTTGAAAGAACCTCTCGTCCGTCTTTTGTAACGGATGCCGCTGTTTCGTCACACGATGTTTCAATTCCAAGTATATATGCCATAATTACCGTTCCTTCTTGTATAAAATAGCATCCTCTTTGCCATCGTAATATTTTTTACGGATGCCTATTTCCTCAAATCCAACTGATTCATAAAGTGCAATTGCACTACTGTTTGATTCGCGCACCTCAAGGAAAATTTCGTTCGCGCCTTCGTTTTTCATTTTGTCAATTGCAGAAATAAGAAGCTTTTTTCCAAGTCCGCCTTTGCGGATATTTTTATTTATTGCAATTCGCAGAATTTCGCCCTCGTCAGCAGCCGTCATAAAAATTGTGTAGCCTATAACTTCGCCAAGGGATTTCAATACAACAATTCTTTTATTCTGAAGTTGCGTTCTGATTGAGTTTTCGCTCCAACTGTCTGTAAAATATTCCTGCTCCATTTTTGATATAGCACTAATGTCATCCTCTGTTGCAGTAAATATTTCACTTCTTAACGCGATGCCCTTTACGATGTAGTGATAAATCTGCCTTGCGGTTTCTTCGTACAGTTCAAGCGTGCCGCCGTAGGGGTCGTATACATCGTCATCTCCCCCTGCAAATTCGGAGAGTGTCATAATATTATCGCCACTTACATACGGGCGAAGCATTTCTTTTTGAGAAGATGTCATCGTGAGAACAAGCTTATATTCTGAAAGCTCCTCAACTGTAAGCTGACTTGAAATATGATTTTCAAGTGATGCCCCATACTTTTGTACTGCTATAACAGCATTTTTTGCGGCACCGCTTGGTGCCATAACGGAAATCCCGCCTGAACCTGCCTTTACATTTTCAAATATTGTATTGAAAATCGCCTCTGCCATAGGACTTCTGCAGGTGTTTCCCGTGCATACGAATAAAATGTCCTTACTCATTTTAATATCACCCTGCCCCCTGCCGACTTATAAAGGCGGTTGTAAAGCGCGATTCCAATACCGTGATTTTCTGGAAGCTCAGCAAAAACTACATCTGCACCGTCCTCATCCGCCTTACGCAAAAGGTAGAAAAGGCGTGCCGCATATTCGCGGTCATCCGCCCCGACATCGTATACGATGTCGGCACTCGGATTAAGTTTTGGCGCATTTTTTGCGATAACGCAAGTTTTTTTACCGTTTTCTCTGTATTTTTCAAAGGATGCAATATCCTCAAGCACAATTACCTGTGCCTCGGGACTGTAATGAGTATATTTCATACCGGGACAACGCGGTGCGCCCTCGATTTCGCCTGAATAAATAACCTCGCCGATTACACTTCTCATATCCTCGGGAGTAATTCCACCGGGACGAAGTACAACGGGCACTTCTCCACTTAAATCAACAACCGTTGATTCAATTCCTATCATACTGTTTCCGCCGTCAATTATCATATCTACTCTGCCTGTAAGGTCTGCTATACAATGCTGTGCAGTCGTGGGACTCGGACTGCCCGAAAGATTGGCGCTCGGGGCGGCAATCGGTGTGCCCGAAAGCTTTATAAGTGCATTTGCAACGCTGTGACTGGGAAGTCTCACTGCAACGGTGTCAAGTCCTGCCGTAACCGCATCGGGGATGCCATTTTTCTTTTTAAGAATGATTGTAAGAGGACCTCCCCAGAATTCATTTGCAAGTTTTATAGCACTGTCGGGAATTTCGCGTGCAAAACGCTCAATCTCGCTTATATCGGCAATATGCGAAATCAGGGGGTTATCCATCGGACGACCTTTTGCGCGGAAGATATTCGCGACTGCCTCAGCGTTAAAAGTGTCTGCACCAAGACCGTAAACCGTTTCCGTAGGAAAAGCCACAAGGCCGCCGTGTTTTATAACATCAGCAGCCTGTGAAAGTAAATCCATATCAATATTGAGCGGGTCAATCTTAATAATCTTGGTCAATTTTAATCTTCCTTTAGTGTTGGTCGTTAAGGCTATCTACTACCTGTGATATTTTTTCTGCAACCTCGTCAATACTTCCGCTTGCATCAATAATTGCGATGTTTTCATCGGGAAGTCGGCCAAAAACATCAAAAAACTTGTTTCGGATTTTATTCAAAACATCTTCTTTTTCGAAGATTTCAATAGTTGCGCGGTTTGTGTCAATTCTTGACTTGGACTTCTGTGCGTCAAGGTCAAGAAATATGCAAAGGTCGGGTTTTCTTATGTCGGGGCAGTTAAGGTTCATATTCATTACCCAGTCAATATCGCTGTCAAGTCCCTGATACGCAAATGAAGAGTAATAGTATCTGTCGGAAATTACATCAAAACCTTTTTCGAGTGCCTGAAGAATACCCGTATTTTCATTCACATTATGATAAACACGGTCCGAAAGAAACATTGCCGCAAGTTCACTTGCACTGCGCTTGTAGTTTCCGGCAAGCGCATCACGAAGTATGCCGCCTGTCACGGATGCAGTAGGCTCAGCAGTTATAAAAACCTTTCTGCCTTCGTTTACAAGTTTCTGACGAAGTTTTTCTATTTGCGTGCTTTTTCCTGCACCGTCTATTCCTTCAAATACTATAAATCTGCCTTTCATAAGAAAGCTCTCCTTAGTTATATTTGTTCAATATATATTTTACCACTATTTACACCTTCTGTCAATTTCTTTGCAAAGGTTTCTATTGACAAATCGGTTAATAATTAGTAAAATAGTACCCAAGCACACGGGAGTCAAACCCCGTATGCCGTAAATTTATAAAATTTGCACACTTTTCACTTTTCGTCCTTGAAAGGCTTCAGCCTATCTTCGTCCTCCGCATAAAAATTGCACTAAATTTTATGCATTTAAGGTCGAAGAGTTTTAAGATTGGCAATTTTCTGTTCAGGCAAGAAAAATCTCGCAGGGAATACGAGGTTATTTCCAAGAGATTTTTTGCAGCATCAACTAAAATTGACATCTTAAAACCATACTGGGTTTGACTTCCGTGTGCTTTATGCTGGTGTGGCTCAAAGGCAGAGCAGAGGTATCGTAAACCTCAGGTTGCAAGTTCGATTCTTGTCACCAGCTCCAAAAAAGGATAGGTCATTGACCTATCCTTTTTTATTTCATTCTCCCTATAATCAATTTCTATTGCTACTATTTTGCACAAAAACTGCCCCCCTCGCCTGAGGCGGGCCCCTTTTGTCCTTTGGACATTTTCCCCGCTATCGGGGAAATCAGCCCCAAACTGCTGACACTTTTGCTAGCCTCGTGTCAAGTCAGGTGAACAGTGAATAATAAGAACCACGACCCGTCAACGCAATCAAAGATTGCGGTCGGGTACCCCGGAACCTTGTTATGCTAAAGCATAATATGGACCTACCAACTTTTCCCTATTTTTTCAAATGTTTTTCCTTTACCACTTTTCCTTAGAACCCGCGAGAATACTGGATTTTCTCGCATCCGATAGTATATGTAAATATCAAAATCGGCAAACTAATCTTTAAATCGATACATTTCAAACCAACACAAAACCATTCCCTATGTTGAACAATCAGGTTCTTCATTTGGTTCGCTCATACCCATTTATCGAACAATTTCTTTAAGTATCGAAGCTATTGTATACTCATTGACATCTGTTATTACATTATAGAGCTTATGTATTTCCTCGGTTACTGCACCTTGCTTTACCAAGTCTTTAATTAAAGCAATCAATGTATCATAAAAGCCATCAAGGTTTATAACAACAATCGGTACATCAATTCTCTTTAAGTATTTCAAAGTCAGCACCTGAAAGAACTCATCCATAGTTCCTATTCCGCCGGGAGCGATGAAAAACACATCTGCATGCTTTTCCATAAGTGTTTTTCGCTCTGCCATTGTATCAACCATGACCTTATTATCGCAATCGAATATATCCTCAAATTCGCTGATAAAGTCAGGAGATATACCCATAACAAAACCGCCGTTTTCCTTAACACCTCTTGCAACTGCACCCATACAGCCTGTTGCTCCTGCTCCATATACAAGCGAAAAACTGTTTGTTGCAATTAGTTTTCCCAATTCCTCTATTTTTTCTTTATGCTGGCTTGCAATTCTTTCATTTGCTCCGCCATATACACATGCAAAATATCTTTTTG
>JAFQQD010000024.1 GCA_017411435.1 Clostridia bacterium | reverse complement strand
TCAAATAGTTCGTAAAACAACGAGCTTTATTTTGTGTACCAAGAATTAATGAAATTTCTAAAACTTATCCACATTTTGGGCAGAAAAAGAGGGCGTTGCCTCAATTGAGTGAAAAATCACTTATTGAGACACGCCCTTTTTTGGTGCGGATGACAGGACTTGAACCTGCACACCGAAGGCACCAGAACCTAAATCTGGCGCGTCTGCCAATTCCGCCACATCCGCGTATTTAAGCCGACAAATGTCGGCTTTTTATTTTCAAAATTTCTAGTTGGATATTATTACTTCTTCCTTATATAGCATACAGAGCTCCTATTTTCGTCCATGAAGCTGATCCATTTCCGCAGAAAAATGTATAACCCGTTGTTTTATTTACTGACACACAATGAAATCCATCTCCCGGGAAACCTTTTACACCAATAAGATATGAGGAATCAGAATAATCGAACAATTTCGGTCCTGTAAAATTAAGTGAAGGTTCCATTTTTTCACAATAATTCAAAGCAATTTCTTTAGCTTTTTCATTTTTCACTCTCCTTTTCCAATACGGTTATTTTACCATATCATCAGTAAAACATCAACTGTTTTTTATAAACCGATTACACTTAATATAAATGCACCTGCTGCACCGCCCAATGCTACGGTTAAAAGGCTGCGGCGACAGTATGCAAGAAGAAGTGCTACTGTGCATCCGCCAACTGCTGAAACTGTTGATGCAGTACTACTGAACACTGCCGGGAATGTCATTGCAGCAAGAACTGCATAGGGCACATAATACAAAAATGACTGTATGAATTTATTTTCGATTTTCTTTCTGAAAAGCACCATCGGAATAACGCGAATCAGGTATGTAACTGACGCCATTACCGCAATGCATAAAAGAATGTATGATGTTTTCATATCTTTTCCTCCATTATGGGGAAAAGTTTTGCACAGATTGCACTTACAAGTATTGCAACGATAATTATACTCCAGCCGCCTGAAAGAGCGCGCAAAATTGGAGTATATGCAAATATAACGCTTCCCATAGTTGCCATAATAACTGCAATAAGCACATTCTTATTATCGCGCGCAGGCGGAATTATAATTGCGATAAACATACAGTAAAGTGCAATTCCCATTGCTGATGAGAGCGATTCGGGCAAAATTGATGTTGCAAGGGCGCCGGTAGCGGTACCTGCTGTCCAACCGATAAGCGGAGTTAAGATAAGCCCCGACATATAAGCCATGGTAAGTTCTCTTGTATGACGCATTGACACGGCAAAAATCTCGTCAGTTATGCCAAATGATACCAGAAATCTATGCCACAGCGTCATTTCGCTGCTCACCTTTTGAGAGATGGAGAGTGACATTAAAAAATAGCGCGCATTTATAACAAGAGTAGTCAGTATCAGCTCTATTATCTTGCCGCCTGCAAGAGCGATATTAACTCCTGCGAATTGCCCCGCACTTGTAAGGTTTGTAAGTGAAGTCAAAATTGCCGCCCAGGAGGGAAAGCCTGACAGAACTGCCGTCATACCAAATGCCATTGAAACAGAAAAATATCCAAGACAAATCGGTATTCCGTCCTTTATTCCGTTAAAAAACTCATACTTCTTCATAAAAAACACCTTATACACTTTATCATAACAACTGACAAAAATCAACTTTTTTAGATTGATTATAGGATTTATTTGTGATAAAATGAAGAGAGATTTTACTAAGGGATGATTTTTATGAAATTAAGTACATTATTTTCAGACAAGCTTTCTCTTTCGTTTGAGGTTTTTCCTCCGAAGACAAATTCATCATTTGACAGCGTTAAATTTGCGACTGAGGAAATTGCGAAACTGCGTCCGTCTTTTATGAGTGTTACATATGGCGCAGGCGGTGGAACGAGTGAATATACACTCGAGATTGCAAAAAACATCAAGTACCAGTACGGTGTGCCCACTCTCGCCCACCTTACCTGTGTTTCGTCAACACGCGAAACTGTGCGCGAACGCCTTTTGAAAATGCACGAGGCAGGTATTGAAAATGTGATGGCACTTCGCGGTGACCTTACACCTGAACTTATGGAAACTGACCGCAGTAAGTGGGACTACAGATACGCCGTTGACCTTATCCGCGACATAAAGGAAAGCGGATATGATTTTTGTATCGGCGGTGCTTGTTACCCCGAAATTCATCCTGAAAGTGCGAATCAGAAAGAAGATATTAAGCACCTTAAGGAAAAGGTTGACGCAGGGTGTCAGTTCCTTACAACACAGATGTTTTTTGATAACAATCTGCTTTATAATTTCCTTTACAAAATCCGTGAAGCAGGCATTACTGTTCCTGTTATTCCGGGCATTATGCCGATTACAAACGCGAATCAGTTAGACCGTGCGATACATCTTTCAGAATCGTTTATTCCGCAGAGGTTTAAGAGCTTAGTGGACAAATTCGGTTCATCTCCTGATGCTATGAAGCAGGCAGGTATTGCATATGCGACTGACCAGATAATTGACCTTTTCGCAAACGGAATAAAGAATGTTCATATTTATTCGATGAACAATCCTGATGTTGCACAGAAAATACAGAGCAATCTGTCGGATATTATAAGCCCGTTATGATGAGCATAATTACAAAAACCTACCCCTCGCCCGATTTTAACAAAAAGGAAATCTTGCGCTATGCCGGAGCAAAGGAGGCTTCTCCCGAAATTGACGCGCTTCTTGAAGAATGTCTTAAAGAGGCAGACGGTATCTTTACATACAAGGTATGCTATGGCAGGTTTCCGCTTTTAATTAGCGGTGATGAGATAGATTTAACATTTACAAAAACAATTTCTAAAGATTTGGCAAAATGCCTTAAAAATTCAGACAGTTTCATCCTTTTTGGTGCAACAATCGGCATAGGGCTTGATAGATTGATTGCAAAATACAGCAAGATTTCTCCGTCAAAGGCACTGATGTTTCAGGCAATCGGCACAGAAAGAATTGAAAGTCTGTGCGATAAGTTTTGTAAAGACATTAAAGAGGAGTTCCCCTTTACTACTCCCCGATTCAGTCCCGGATATGGCGATTTAGCACTTGAAATCCAAAAGGATTTTTTCGCGGTGCTTGAGCCTGGTCGCAAAATAGGTTTAACACTTAACAAAACCCTTATTATGACTCCTTCAAAGTCAGTTACGGCGATAGTCGGTATATCAAACTGCAATGAAGCAAAAGAGCATAACTGCAATAAATGCAATAAGGAAAACTGCTTATTCAGGAGATAGTTATGAATATAAAAGATTACTTAAAAGATAATTTAATATACCTTGACGGCGGTATGGGGACACTTTTACAGGCGCAGGGGCTTCTCCCCGGAGAGTTTCCCGAAAGATGGAATATTTCGCGCTCTGATGTTATCACAAAAATTCATCGCGACTATTTTGACGCAGGTAGTAATGTCGTAAACACCAACACATTCGGGGCGAATATATTAAAATTCCCTGCCGAAGAATTGGAAGAAATCGTGAAAAGTGCAGTTGAAAACGCAAAGCGCGCGCGTGAAGAGTCAACATCAAAAGGCGAAAAGTGGATTGCGCTTGATATCGGTCCCAGCGGACGGATGCTTAAGCCTTACGGTGACCTTGATTTTGAAGATGCGGTAGATATTTTCGCACAGACAGTAAAGCTTGGCGTGAAATACGGTGTTGACCTTATTTTCATTGAAACAATGAACGACAGCTATGAAACAAAGGCCGCGCTTCTTGCAGCAAAAGAAAACTCCTCTCTCCCCGTTTTTGTTTCCAATGCATATGGAGAAGACGGAAAGCTGATGACGGGTGCAACTCCTTCTGCGATGGTTTCCATGCTTGAGGGTATGCGTGCTGACGCTATCGGTATTAACTGTTCTCTTGGTCCTAAGGCTCTTATGAGCGTGGCTGAAGAATATATTGAAAAATCCTCAATCCCCGTTATATTAAAGCCAAATGCAGGCCTTCCCAAGGTTCAGGAAGGCAAAACCGTTTATGATGTTTTACCCGATGAATTTTCAGAAGATGTGAAAAAACTGATGGAAAAAGGCGTGCGGGTTGCAGGGGGCTGTTGTGGTACAACTCCCGAATATATAAAGGCACTTGTTGAAAAGACCTCTTCCCTTTCTCCAAAAAAGATAGAAAAGAAAAATATCACTTGTGTTTCATCGTACACTCACACTGTTGAGTTTCGCGAAAAGCCGATTCTTATTGGCGAAAGAATTAACCCCACTGGTAAGAAAAGATTTAAGGAAGCTCTCAAAACGGGTGATATGGACTATATCTTAAACGAGGGTATAGCACAGCAGGAAAAGGGCGTTGATATCCTTGATGTAAATGTGGGACTTCCCGAAATAGATGAATCGGAAATGCTGAAAAATGCCGTTTGCGAGCTTCAGGCGGTTACTAATCTCCCCTTGCAGATTGATACTGCAGACATATCCGCAATGGAGGGTGCTCTTCGCAGATATAACGGTAAAGCGATGATAAATTCCGTAAACGGCAAGAAGGAAAGTATGGATGCAATATTCCCCCTTGCAGCAAAGTATGGCGGTGTTATCGTGGCGCTTACCCTTGACGAGGACGGTATTCCTGAAACTGCCGAGGGTAGATTTGCCATCGCGGAAAAGATACTTAAAGAGGCGTCAAAATACGGCATTGATAAAAATGATATTATATTCGACCCTCTTACTCTTACAATAAGCGCTGCGCCTGAAGCGGCAAAGGAAACTCTGCGTGCAGTAAATATGATTAAAGAAAAACTCGGTGTACACACATCGCTTGGTGTGTCAAATGTGTCATTCGGTCTTCCGCACCGCGATGCGATTAACAGTGCATTTTTCACACTTGCGATGAGTAGCGGTCTTTCCGCCGCGATTATGAACCCATATTCAGCAGAAATGATGAAGGCTTATTTTTCTTACTGTGCACTTTCAGGACTTGATGAAAATTGCACGGAGTATATCTCTTTTTCCGAAACTGTTAAGGAGACCGTAGTTCACTCAATCCCCGTCACATCAGACGCAGAAGAGCAGGGCACGGCTCTTCAAAAGGCGATTATTAAGGGACTTCGCGAGCAGGCGGCATCACTTACAAAAGAGATGCTTTCATCTGTAGCACCGCTTGAAATAGTGCAAAATGAAATTATTCCTGCCCTTAACACAGTCGGAACGGGTTTTGAAAATAAAACTGTTTATCTTCCCCAGCTTCTGATGAGTGCTGAGGCGGCAAAAGCCGCATTTGAAGAAATCAAAATTGCGATGCCGAAGGAAAATTCCAAAAACAAATGCACAATAGTAATTGCAACAGTTAAGGGCGATATTCACGATATAGGCAAAAACATCGTAAAACTTCTGCTTGAAAATTACGGTTTTGTGGTGTATGACCTTGGAAAAGATGTTGCTCCCGAAAAAATCGTGGAAAAAGTAAAAGAAACAAATGCTCCGCTTGCAGGTTTGAGTGCACTTATGACCACCACTGTTCCTGCTATGGAGGAAACGATAAAGTTACTTCGTAAAGAGGCTCCTTTCTGCAAGGTAATTGTCGGAGGCGCAGTCCTGACACAGGAATATGCAGATTCTATAGGTGCAGACAAATATGCTAAAGATGCTATGGAAGCAGTTCGTTACTCTGAAAAATTAAATACGACATTATAATAAGGAAAACGGGCTATCATTCGTGATAGCCCGTTTTCCTTAATTTATGTAATCCGTAATTGCGTCTTTCCAGACCTCATAGCCATTAGAATTAAGATGCAAGCCATCCGTACTTAAGTTTGGATTCATTTGTTCGTTTTGTGCGAAGACGGAATACAAATCAATATATGTCATTTTATTTTCTTCAGATAATTTCTTTATTTCCTTGTTAAATTTCTTTATAGTGGCGTTACTGCAAAAAAGTGTTTTTTCTTTTTTTTCTGAGATCGGAAGAACACTTTGCACATAAATCTCTGCTTTTGGAACTGCTTTCTTTACAGAAGTTAATAAGGTTGAATATGCTTCTAAACAAATTGTGCTGTTCATATTTGTCAGACTATTTATTCCAACCATAATGAACACCTTTTCCGGAGATGTATTTTTTAACATCGATACTCTTTGGGTCATACCGACAATGTCGTCTCCGGAGCACCCTAAGTTTATGATTTTTGTGTCTGGAAAATATGTTCGGAAATCTCCGCCTTGGGTGATTGAATCTCCAAAAAAAGCAACATCGGAATCGTAATTCAGTTGTTTAAGGCAACTATTCCAGGAAACAATAGTCCAGTTTCTTTTTATCTCCGGTGATTTAAGTCCGAGTTTTGACAAAATTTTGTCGTCATAACCTTCGTGAAAAAACAATACACTAAAAGCAACTATGCTTAATATAGTCACGATAGATGCGATAATTAGATACCTTTTTCTGATTTTCATAGTCTCTCTCCTAAAATAAAAAAGTGCGCAGCCGAAGCCGCGCACCAAAAAATGCACAACTCCAATTGCTGCGACACAAGTTTTCGAACAACCAAAAAGGTACACGAAAAGAGCAGTACATTTTTATCTAATTAAAATGTACCAATTTGGTTGTAAATATTCACTTGTGTCGCACTTTTATTATATCGCACGCAACATTTTTTGTCAATAATCACAAAAAAAGAGCCCCATTTTAGAAAATGGGGCTCTTTGAGTTTTATCACTTTACATCGTAATCAAGTTTGAATTTTTCACCGCAGCCGTAGTTCTCGTAAACATAGTCGATATCCTTGTCACCACGACCTGAAAGTGATACGAGGATTGAGCCGCTCTTGTGCTCCTTTGCGTAGCGGATTGCGTATGCAACTGCGTGCGCACTTTCAATAGCAGGGATGATACCCTCATATCTTGAAAGAAGGAAGAATGCCTCCATTGCTTCCTCGTCAGAAACTGTTTCATAGTGAACGCGTCCCATATCGCGAAGGTGTGCGTGCTCAGGACCTACGCCGGGGTAGTCAAGACCGCTTGCGATTGAATATACGGGAAGCGGCTCTCCATTTTCGTCCTGAAGAACATAGCTTGAATATCCGTGAATGATACCCTTTGTACCGTATGCCATTGTAGCTGCATGGTCGCCTACGCCACTGCCTCTTCCAAGAGGCTCAACGCCGTATATTTCAACGGGGTCTGCAAGGAATGGTGTAAACATACCCAGTGAGTTTGAACCGCCACCTACACAAGCACAAATTGCATCGGGCATAATTCCTGTCATTTCAAGGAACTGTTCACGCGCTTCAATACCTATTACCGCCTGGAAATCACGAACCATCTTGGGGAAAGGATGCGGACCTGCTGCAGTACCGATACAATATATTGCAGTCTTATACTCTTTGAGATATGCTTCAAATGCCGCATCGCAAGCCTCTTTAAGAGTCTTGAGTCCGCGTGTTACGGGAATAACATTTGCACCAAGCATTTTCATACGGATTACATTTGGGTGCTGCTTTGCAATATCAACCTCACCCATATATACATCGCACTCCATACCGAAATATGCCGCTGCAGTTGCAATTGCAACGCCGTGCTGACCTGCACCTGTTTCTGCGATAATCTTCTTTTTGCCCATGTATTTTGCCAGAAGTCCCTCACCCATACAGTGATTGAGTTTATGCGCACCTGTGTGGTTAAGGTCTTCACGCTTTAAGTAAATCTGGCAGTTGCCGAAAATTTTGGAAAGACGCTCACAATGGTACACGGGAGTGGGTCTTCCCTGAAATTCCTTACGGATTCTGCGAAGCTCATTTATAAACTGAGCACTGTGACAAATTGCCTCATATGCATCATCTGCTTCCTTAAAAGCCTCTATAAGCTCTTTATCCTGATAAGAACCGCCGTATTCTCCGAAATAGCCGTCCTGGGTAGGATTCTCTTTAAGATAATTTTCAAATTCTCTGTAACTTTTCATAATATAGACTCCTTCTTTTCAGGTTATTAACTATTATACTGTTTTACCTTCGCCATCGCACATCCAACTTTTTATTAAGTAAAAACATATTTGCCTCCAAAATATGAAAAAGCCCTTGATATGCGTCATATCAAGGGCATAGGTAAAACCTCAAAAAGCAAGGCTATGAAACCTTATGCGAGATACCTACATATCCCCGACTTTTAACGCAAGTCCTGCGTCAGTGCATTTAACACTGCCCTCGACAGCCCATATTACTCAGGCAGTTCTGCGGAACTCACACCGTAATCCGCTCGCTCTAAGAACTGTTGACTGACTTTTTTCTGCCTCAACGGTTTTATATTTTATTTGAACATATTATACCACTCATAAAATTATATGTCAATAGGTTATTTTGTATAGGTAAGCTCGTACTGTGCTCCATCCTCGATTTTTGTCATATCAACACCTGTTTCAAGCGGTTTTGAATCCTTTGAGAAAGCCCAGTATGTTTTATTCATATCATAATCTGCTCTCATACCATTGACATACTTTACATAAAGTCCGTAAGGGCCTTCTTCTCCCTCTATAAGGTTATTATCCACAAGAGCTTCGCCTACGGTTTCTTTATCTGTATGAATAGTAAAGGTCACATTATCTTTTCCGACAATAACTTTCACGCTGAAAGTTTTTTCACCTTCTCCAAGCTCCGTATTTCTTGTGTATGTTGCTTTCTCCCAAACACGATCGGCACCTGTAATACCTTTACCGATAAAGAATGTTATGATAAGAACTAGTGCTACCACACAAATCGAAATTATAACTGATTTCTTCATTTTTACTCCATCTCCGAATTTCTTGAGGGGCACTCCTCCTATAAAGGAGTGCCCACTATTACTTTATGCCTTTTCAACGCCGATTTTTACCTTTTCGCCATTGATGTTCCATTCTTTTGAATTAGCGCAATCGCCCTGTTTGATATCAAGAGCGAGAACATCTTCCTTTATTTCATCGGCATTTTTATCTACTATTGCAGAAATCTTTTCATTTCCGCTGATGTAGATATTGATGTTATCCATAACTTCAAATCCGCTGTCTTTGCGCATAGTCTGGATTTTGCTGATGATTTCACGCACAAAGCCTTCCTCGATAAGTTCGTCTGAAAGACGGGTATCAAGTACAACAGTGATACCGAAATCGCTTTCTGATGCAAATCCTTCAACCTGCGCAGATTCAATAAGAAGGTCATCCTTTTCCAAAACAACGCTTTCGCCGTTTACCTCGAATTTGATATTGCCGTTTGCTTCAAGTTCGTCCATAGCAGCATTTCCGTCAACATTTGAAAGGTATTCACGGATTCCTCCAAGAACCTTTCCGTACTTGGGTCCGACTGTCTTAAGCTGAGGCTTGAAGTTATATGTTGTACATTCGCGAACATCATCTGTAAAGAGAACTTCCTTTACATTAAGCTCATCTGCGATAATTTCTGTATAGAAGCTGTCAAGTGTGCCCTCTGCCTTTATATACATCTTACCGATAGGCTGACGGTTCTTGATAGCAGATGCGTTTCTTGCGGCTCTTCCCAGTACAACGATGTCGAGAACTTCTTCCATTGATTTTTCAAGAGCAAGGTCAATCTTTGATTCGTCAAATACGGGATAATCGCAAAGATGTACACTTATTGGTGCATCCTTGTCAATGCTGCAAACGAGGTTACGGTAGATTTCTTCCGCCATAAAGGGAATCATGGGAGCTGTAACCTTGGAGAGAGTAACAAGTGTTGTATAAAGTGTCATATACGCGTTAATCTTGTCCTGAGTCATTTCCTTACCCCAGAATCTTTCACGACTGCGGCGAACATACCAGTTACTCATCTCGTCAGTAAATTCCTGAATAACGCGCGCACTTTCTGTAATCTTGTAATCTGTAAGATATTCGTCTACAGTCTTTACAAGTGTGTTGAGCTTAGAAATAAGCCACTTATCCATTACGGAAAGCTTGTCGTAATCAAGAGTATATTTTGTAGCGTCAAACTGATCAATATTAGCATAGAGCACGAAGAACGCATATGTGTTCCAGAGTGTACCCATAAACTTACGCTGGCCTTCGCTTACCGCACCGTCATGGAAACGGTTTGGAAGCCAGGGAGCGCTGTTAACATAGAAGTACCAGCGTATAGCGTCTGCACCGTGCTTTTCAAGTGCATCGAACGGATCTACGGCATTACCCTTACTCTTACTCATCTTCTGTCCGTTTTCGTCCTGAACATGACCGAGAACGATTACATTCTTATAGGGTGCTTTATTGAAGATAAGGGTCGAAATAGCAAGAAGTGAATAGAACCAGCCTCTTGTCTGGTCAACTGCTTCACTGATGAAGTTTGCAGGGAAATTCTCTTCAAAGATTTCCTTGTTTTCAAAGGGATAGTGCCATTGTGCAAAGGGCATTGCGCCTGAGTCAAACCAGCAGTCAATAACTTCCTTGGTACGGTGCATTTCGCCTCCGCACTCGGGACATTTGATTGTAACTGCATCAATGAAAGGACGGTGAAGTTCGATTTCTTCGGGACAGTTATCACTCATTGAACGAAGCTCCTCAATAGAGCCGATTGAATGTTGATGTCCACATTCACAAATCCAGATATTAAGTGGTGTACCCCAATATCTGTCACGGCTTACGCCCCAGTCCTGAACATTTTTAAGCCAGTCGCCGAATCTGCCCTTACCGATTGTTTCGGGAATCCAGTTGATTGTTTCGTTATTACGGATGAGGTCTTCACGAACCTCTGTCATTTTGATAAACCAAGACTCTCTTGCGTAGTAGATGAGAGGTGTGTCACATCTCCAGCAGAAAGGATAATCGTGCTCAAACTTAGGAGCATCAAAAAGAAGTCCGCGGCTGTCAAGGTCAACGAGCACCTTGGGGTCTGCATCCTTTACAAAAAGTCCTGCAAAGGGAGTTTCCTCACTCATATTACCTGCTGCGTCAACGAGCTGAACGAACGGAAGGTCATAGCGTCTTCCCACCTGAGCATCGTCTTCACCGAATGCAGGTGCAATATGAACGATACCTGTACCGTCAGACATTGTAACATATGAATCGCATGTCACGAAGTGACCTTTTTTCTTCTGCTTTTCGCAGATAGGCTTTACGCAGTCAAAGAGAGGTTCGTATTCCTTATGCTCAAGGTCTGTGCCTTTATATGTTTCAAGGATTTCATACGCGGGTGCATCTTCTGTTGCAAGTTTGCCTAAAACTTTGTCAAGGAGTGCCTCTGCCATATAGTAAGTATAGCCGTCAGCAGCCTTTACCTTGCAGTAGGTATCATCGGGGTTTACGCAAAGAGCGACATTTGAAGGAAGTGTCCACGGAGTTGTTGTCCATGCGAGGAAGTAACTGTCTTCTCCTACTACTTTGAAACGGACTACTGCGGAGCGTTCCTTTACATTCTTATAACCCTGTGCAACCTCGTGTGATGAAAGAGGAGTTCCGCAACGGGGACAGTAAGGAACAATTTTGAAGCCTTTATAGAGAAGACCCTTGTCCCATATCTGCTTGAGCGCCCACCATTCAGACTCAATGAAATCGTTTTCATAAGTTACATAGGGGTCATCCATATCTGCCCAGAAGCCTACTGTCTGTGAGAAATCTTCCCACATACCCTTGTACTTCCATACGCTTTCTTTACATTTTGAAATGAAAGGCTCAAGACCGTACTGTTCAATCTGCTCCTTACCGTCAAGGCCGAGAAGTTTCTCAACCTCAAGCTCAACGGGAAGTCCGTGTGTATCCCAACCTGCCTTACGGGTAACTTTGTAGCCCTTCATTGTACGGTAGCGGGGAATCATATCCTTGATAACGCGCGTTAAAACATGACCGATATGAGGCTTTCCGTTAGCGGTCGGAGGACCGTCATAGAATGTGTAGCTTTCGCACTTTGCACGATTTTCAATACTTTTTTCAAAGATATTGTTTTCGCGCCAGAAAGCACCGATTTTCTTTTCTCTTTCTACAAAATTGAGTGTGGTATCTACCTTGTTGTACATAGCACTACCTCCATATAAAAATATAAAAAATTATTATCTAATAAAAAAACTTCGCCCTAATCAGGACGAAGTAATCGCACCACCTAATTAGCATACCATCATATGCGTTCCCTTAACGGAGGAACTGCCCGTCACCGCTTACTGTAAAACCTTGTTTTTGTTGTTCAGCGATGCGGCTCAGAAGTGATATTCACAAAAACCTACTCCGCACCGGGCTTACACCATCCCCGACTCGCTTTGCGTTTTGAATTTTGCTACTGTCTTCGTCACAGCCTTTATATAAAGTTCTTACTTATTATAATACCCCAAGGCAAAATTGTCAACTGTTTTTATTGACATAAACCCCAAAATAATATAAAATATACAGTGTATAGTACTATACACCGAAACGGAGGTAATTAGTTATGGAGAAACTCATTTTGGTTATCGAAGATGAGGCACCTATTGTTGAAATATTGAAGTTTAATCTTACAAAATCAGGGTACAGAGTTCTTGCTGCTTTTGATGGCGAGGAAGGATACAGACTTGCTCTTTCCGAGAAGCCTGACCTTATACTCCTTGATGTAATGCTTCCCAAAATGGATGGGTTTGAGGTTTGCAAAAAAATCCGTGAAAAGCACTCTACCCCTATCATTATGCTTACAGCCCGCGATGAAGAGGTTGATAAGGTTCTCGGTCTTGAGCTCGGCGCTGATGACTACTGCACAAAGCCTTTCTCTGTGCGTGAGCTTATGGCAAGAGTCAAGGCTAACATCCGCCGTACATCTACTGATGTTCCTCAGGGCGAAACGGGAGATATCATTACTTTCCAGAATCTTTCCATCAATCCCTCCCGTTATGAGGTTAAAAAGGATGATGCCGTGATTGACCTTACTCTGCGTGAGTTTGAGCTTCTTAAGTTCCTTGCTCAGCAGTCGGGACAGATATTCACCCGTGAAACCCTGCTTGAAAAAGTTTGGGGATACGAGTATTTCGGCGATGTGCGTACAGTCGATGTAACTGTAAGAAGACTGCGCGAAAAGGTTGAGGATAATCCTGCATCTCCCAATTTTATTATGACAAAGCGCGGAGTAGGATATTATTTTAACAAGTAAATTCGGAGAAAAGTATGTTTAAGAGTATTCAATGGAAAATTATTGCAATATTTCTTCTCTTAACCGTCAGCGTTATGATAGTTGTCGGTACTTTTCTGTTGCAAAATATTTCTGCATACTACTATAACGACTTTAGCAATTCGCTTGACACACAGGTTTTCAGTGAAGATGTTATTACTGACTTTGAGTCGGCAATAAGCGAAGAAAACGGCGTTTACAACTGCCTTGACCTTCTTAAAGTTTACTCGGTCAGAATGGGTATAGATTCATTCCGCAATTACTATATTCTTGACAGTTCTCTTAACATACTGGGCGGTTCATCATCAGATACAGGTACTATTGATGCAACGAGTAATCTTGTGCTTGCTCTTGACGGAAAGCGCGGAAACATTACTGATGAAAATCTTAAATTTATGGATTACGCTCTTCCTATTGCCGGTGGAGAATATATTATCTATGTAACTGATTCAATGCAGGAAGTCAATGAAATCATAACCAATATGTTTATAAACATATTCTGGGCGATGCTTTTCGGTCTTCTTATCAGTCTTATACTCGGTTTCTTCCTGTCAAGAACTATTATCTCCCCCATTTCTACGCTTCAGCACCGAAGCGAAAGTATGGCGGAGGGTGACTTTACACATAAAATCGAAGTCCGTTCACGCGATGAAATCGGCAGACTTACCATAGCTTTTAATGAAATGGCCGGAAAAATCAACACAAGTCTTGAAGAAATACAGGCAGAAAAAAACAAGGTTGAGGCGATACTTCTTCATATGACAGACGCCGTTCTTGCGTATGACAATACGGGTGCGCTTATTCATATCAACCCTGCCGGAGACAAACTGTTGGGAGAAGATAAAGAAAAATCGTTTGACGATTTCTTTGATATGCTTGGCGCAAATATTTCTCTTTACCGCATTTTATACATTGATTCGGCGGAAACAATTGAGCGTGATATAGAATTTCGCGGAAAAAGCCTTAAAGCGTTTTTCGCTCCGTTCAACACAGAGCGGTCTGTAGCGGCAGGTGTCGTTGTTGTATTTCAGGATATTACACGCCGTCAGATGCTTGACAATGCACGCCGTGAATTCGTTGCAAATGTATCACACGAACTCCGCACTCCCCTTACAACCATTAAAACCTATGCAGAAACAATTTCTGATATGGGCGAAGACAGTGTAAACGATTCTGTTCTTCATTTTATAAATGTAATCGAAAACGAAGCCGACAGAATGACAAGACTTGTAAAGGACCTTCTTACACTTTCACAACTTGACAGTTCCAAGGTTATGGAAAGAAGAAAGAAGTTTGACCTTGCCGCGCTTGTTTCCTCGGTAACAGAGAAGCTTTCCATACCTGCTAAAACTACAGGACATATAATAAAACTTGATATCAATATGAGCTCGCCCACATGTTTTGGTGAGCCTGATGCAATTGAGCAAGTTCTTACAAACATTATTTCAAATGCAATCAAGTATACCCCCGGTGGCGGAAAAGTTGCTATAAGCTGTTACGGTGATTTTTCCAAGGCTTATATTACTGTAAAGGATAACGGTATCGGTATTCCCGCAAGTGACCTCCCCCGTATATTTGAGCGTTTCTACCGCGTGGACAAAGCGCGCAGCCGTCAAAGTGGCGGTACGGGTCTGGGACTTGCTATAGCTAAGGAAATTATTGAGCGCCATGACGGCACCATCGTAATTGAAAGCCCTGAGCAAAAGGGTACTGTCGTTAAAATTACTCTTCCTCTCTATAAAAAGGACTAAAAGAAGCACTGCTCCTTACCTGAAATTACCAGAAAAAAGTAATAAACCATTAAGACGAATGTAACACTCTTGTAACATTGATAGTGTATAATACAAATACATAGTAGGCTTATAGATATTTTTGAGGTGTTATCCATGAAAAAAATAAGTGCATTATTAATTGCGTTAATATTAATATTGTCATCGGTCAGTGTACTTGCGGCAAATCCTGCTTCAATTTCGGCAGGAGACAACGGTACTTCTTCAAACCTTATAGTTGTGAAGAAGCCCGAAACAAAAAATTCCGCTACACTTAAAAAGACTTACGGCATTACCGGAACCGGTAAAAACGGTGTAACTGTTGCCTACTACAAGTGGAACGGATATTCATATGTTTCGCTTAAGGACTCCAGCGGTGCTATTTCACAGACCAAGATTGGTACTGCCGGTGTTTTCTACAAGCAGGTTTCTCTTTCCAGCGGTCATAATAAGTTCGCAGTAAGAGCGGAAGCTTCAAACGGTGCTTACCAGGTTGTTTACTTTGATATTAATGTTCTCGACCAGAAAATCATGAACAATGTAAGCGGTTTTTCAAATGGAATACAGTCACTTTATAATGGCTGGATGAATTGACGACATTACTAAAGAGCTTCAGACATCAGTCTGAAGCTCTTGTTTTTTAATTCAAAAGAGTGTTGCGGGGTGAAACTCTTGATTAAGGAAAGAATTAAAAGTTCGGTTATAATTATTCTTATTTTCAACTTAATATTTCTGACAACTCAGCTTTGGTTTGTCAATTCAACTAATTCCCTTGGAGAAAGTCTTTACAGATATATCAGGGAAATTCCTATTGTTGAGCGTTTCTTCCCTATTGAGCCCAAATACAGTATCTCGAAAGAAAACCTTTCCATGCCGAGAAAGCTGCTCATAAATGACGGTTCCTTGTGGATGGCATATTACAATACCGACCGCGGATTCGCCCCCATTGAGGTCAGAACGCGAGACCTTATAAAAGCACTGCTCAGCGGAGATGTCACTGCATCAAGAAAGATAAATCAGGACACCTGGGAAGCAGGCCTTGAGTCCCTTAGCATCTATGTGGAATACCCTGTTGAATTCTCCTCAGAGATGTTTTGCAGAATTATGGGTGTAGCTCCATCCCTGATGCCCGAGAAACTTTCTTCAATCCGCGAGTTTATAATTATTCCTTCAAGCGATGAAAGTGATGTCTGTATATTAACCCGAGGGAATGATAAGAGCGATATTTATGCACATATTCTGAAAAGCACTTACTCTCTCCCCGCCTCTGACCTTGCAGTATATACAAGCAGTGACGGATATTATCAGCCTGCATTCAGCACAGGACTGGAACTTGACGAGAAGAGTAATGTTTCACTCGACCCGCTCGTTTTGTTTTCTGATTCGCAGCCAATTACTCAGATATTGGCGCCTCACAATCTTATCACGAAGAGTTTGGAAGGCAAGCTCCTCGAAAATTTCCAGTTCAATTATGAAACCACACCCTATGAAGATTCACAGGGTGCACTGAAATATATTGCAAACTATGCCTCCGCAACAATTTACCCCGATTCAGTTTTTGAGTATAACGCTGTTTCTCAGGACCGCGGTATACTGCTTGACGCAAGCGGTGACAGCTACAATGTTCTTAACGCATCCATTGATTTTGCGGAAAAGGTGTGGGAAAGCGTATCGGCTGAACCGCTTAGCATACTTGTAACAAGTGACCTTTCAGACTATGACAGTTCGCGCCCCTATACATTCAAATTTGATTACTACTTAAACGGACGCCCGATTAAAGTTGATATTCCAAATAGTGCAGGGCACGAAAAAATGAACTGTGCCATTGAAATAACTGTCAAGGGCGGAAGACTTATTTCATACAGACAGTATATGCGTTCATACCAGGCGGTTTCCACGGAAACTCTTTCAGAAAACTTTATAGGTGCACTTGACTATTTTGTTCAGGTCATTGATAAAGAATCGGAGTCTCCGACTGTTATAGAGGATATTTACATAGGTTTCTTAGACAGAGGAGTCAACACTAATCTCTCAGCACGGTGGCTTTCCAGAACTGATGACGGCAAAATATACGGTTATGAAAAAGTTGCGGAGGTGAGCGCAGAATGAAGTGGAGTTCCATTAAAAATTTGATGGTAGGCTTCCTTATATTTATGAATGTTGCAATGCTTGCCATTATAATCGCTACTTCGGTTAACAAGGCATATATTCCGCAAAAGGTTATAAATTCAACTCTCAGCGTTATAAGGAAATCAGGCTTTGAAATAACCAAAGGTACTTTCCCCGACAAGTATTATTCCCTTCCCACATACAAATCAGAGTTTTACTCTGCAAGTGACCTTTCAGACTTATTCTTCAAAAAGCAGATTGCTTTCCGTACAGAAGATGACTCGCTGGTCGGCACACAGGATAGTGCAGTTCTTACAGTTAACGACAATTATTTTTCATATGACAGCGGAAATGATGCACGGAAAAAATCGTCTCCTGAAGAATTAAAGCGCGCACTCAAAAAAACAGGCTTTGATATGACGGGCGCCGTATATGACGAAAAAACAAAACACTTTTACAAAATGTATAACGGCCTGAATCTTTTTAATATGTCGCTTGAAGCAAAGCTTGATGAAGACGGTGAAATTTGCTTTGTGAAGGCACATTGGCCGAAAAGACTTATAAAAAGTGAAAACAAGACTATTTCATTTATTGAAAGCAGTGCAAAGCTCAGAGAGGCTTTTCCAAATGGCGGAACGGTAAAAAGCATTGAGCTTGGCTATTCACTCCACTCATTAGGCGGAGATAACTTCCTCTTCTCCCCCGCGTGGAGAGTAAATGTAAATGAAGAACCTAAAATAATTGAATAAAAGAAGCGTGCCGCTTCACCCATTTCGCGTTCTATCTAAAGTTCAAACTGACAAACTCTGCTCGCGAAAAATACACAAATTCCTATACGGTAAAAAACACCTCTTGCTAATCAAACAAGAGGTGTTTTATGTATTTAATTATTTATGACCTTCCGCAAGAGCCTTTTCCTGTTCTTCCTGAATTTCGGGGAAAACTGAAATCATAGGCTTGATGTCCTTGCCCTTAAGGCGTCTGTCAACATAGTTCTTTGTAATTTTCATTACGAGTCCTGAAAGAGCAATTACGCCGATAAGGTTGGGTACCATCATAAGGCCGTTGAAGGTATCTGAAATGTCCCATGCAAGTGAAGATGTTAAGACTGCACCAAGGAAGATTGTGATAAGGTGAATAACCTTATAAACGGGAAGTGACTTTGTTCCGAAGATGTATTCCCACGCCTTGCTTCCGTAGTGGTCCCAGCCAAGAACCGTTGTAAATGCAAAAAGAAGAATTGCTATTGCAATGAACTTTGCACCAAAGCCGCCAAATACTGTTGCGAAAGCATTTGCAACGAGAGTTGCATCTGTTACGCCTTCCGCAAGAGCACCTGTATCAAGGTTTATAAATCCGCTTGTAAGAACCACAAGTGCAGTCATTGTACAAACAACCATTGTATCTGCAAACACTTCGAAAATACCCCAGAGTCCCTGACGAACAGGCTCAACAACATTGGAGTTGGAGTGTACCATAACAGATGAACCAAGACCTGCCTCGTTAGAAAATACGCCTCGTTTACAGCCCTGTGTTACGATATCCTTAACCACAATACCGCCTACGCCACCAAGAGCAGCGGGAACTGTAAATGCATACTTAAAGATTGACTTGAACGCATCACCTATGACTGCATAGTTTTTGCAGAGAATAATAATGCTTCCTGCAACGAAAAGAACAACCATAAAAGGCACTACTTTTTCAGCAAAGTTTGCAATTCTCTTAAGACCACCGAGGATGATAAGTGCCGCAATCACAAGAAGCACTACACCAATAATGATGTGATAAACTGATACGCCTTCGTAAAGAATTTTTGAAGAAAGAGCAGGAATGTCAAACGCTGAAACCATATTTACAACGATTTTGTTGATCTGACCCATTGCACCGATACCGAATGATGCGAGGATAGCAAAGATTGAGAAGAGTATTGCGAGAATCTTACCTATCCATTTGCAGTTTTTATATGAACCCAGACCGTCAGCAAGGTAGTACATAGCACCGCCTGACCATTCGCCGTTAGCATTCTTTCTTCTGTAATAGATACCAAGGATATTTTCAGAATAGTTTGTCATCATGCCAAAGAATGCTGCTATCCACATCCAGAACACTGCACCGGGGCCACCACCTACGATAGCTGCTGCAACACCGGCAATATTACCGACACCGATTGTTGCTGCAAGAGCAGTACAAAGCGCCTGAAACTGTGAAATCGCCTTGCCCTTAACATGACCTGAAACATCTTTCTTGAAAAGCGAACCGAGCGTTTCACTAAACCAGTGTCTGATGTGTGTTATCTGGAACACACCTGTGATGATTGTTGTGAGTACGCCTGTGAAGAGAAGAAGATAAAGGCCCTTTCCCCACACAAAACTGTTGATGACATTGTTGAAATCAGTCAACCACTGCATCATAAATAAAACTTCCTTTCTTTTGGCCTGCGAAATAAAAAAACAGAGTTTTCACAAATAGAAAAACTCCGCGCAGTAAATACAGCAATATTGCCGTATACCTCCGTCCTTTTGCCTGAGAGATTAGCGCATAAATGCGCCTTGCACCTTCGGCATCCTTTTGCTTCTTTAATATCAAGAAGCGGACTTCTCCGGAGAGCTATCCGTATGCAGTCTTTACAAATATTGCTCCTGAGAGTGTTACTCCTTCGGCAGGCGAAACGCCACTTTCCTGCAAACTTCACATAGCCAATATTAAAATAACAGTGATATTATGACACATTCTTACAATTTTGTCAAGGTATTTTTCAGAAGTCCCCCGAAATAATTGACAAAAGAGCAAAAAAGATATATAATAACTTGGAATATGCAAAATAAAAGGATGATGAACTATGCATTGGTCAGAAGAAATAGCACAAAGAATTATTGAGAGAAATCCCAATAAAGAAGAATATGTATGTGCC
This sequence comes from Clostridia bacterium, assembly GCA_017411435.1. Classification (GTDB taxonomy): domain Bacteria; phylum Bacillota; class Clostridia; order UMGS1883; family UMGS1883; genus UMGS1883. The sequence continues at coordinate 24,694 of JAFQQD010000024.1, read as the reverse complement.
GCAGGTATCAGTCCCTCAGGTTCTATTCATATTGGTAATTTCCGCGATATTGCAACAAGTTACTTTGTTGTAAGAGCACTTCGCAAAATGGGCAAAAAAGCAAAGCTTCTTTTCTCGTGGGATGAATTTGACAGACTCAGAAAGGTGCCTGTAAATGTTGCCAAGGTGCGTGACGATTTTGAGCAGTATATTGGAAAACCCTATGCTGATATTGAAAACCCCTTTGCCGATGCTCCGGAAATAAAGACATATGCCGAGTATTTTGAAAAAGAATTTGAAGAATCAATCGTGAAATTCGGTATAGATATGGACTATCGTCATCAGGCCGAAATGTACAGAAGCGGTAAGTATGTAGAACATATCCTCCACGCCCTTCGTAAGCGCGGTGAGATTTTTGATATTCTCGATTCACACCGTACGCAGCAGGCTCAGGAAGGCGAGCGTGAGGCGTACTACCCCGTAAGCATCTACTGCCCCGTTTGCGGTAAGGATACTACAAAGATTCATTCTCTTTCAGATGATTGCACCGTTGCCGAGTATTCCTGCGAATGCGGTCACAGCGGAAGCTTTGATTTTACAAAGGATTTTAACTGCAAGCTTGCATGGAAGATTGACTGGCCTATGCGCTGGATGTATGAGGGCGTAGACTTTGAGCCGGGTGGAAAGGACCATGCTGCAAGACACGGCAGTTACGATACAAGCAAGGATATTTCAAAGGAAATCTTTGGTTTCGAGCCTCCGATTTTCCAGGGTTATGAATTCATCGGTATCAAGGGTACAACAGGTAAGATGTCCGGTTCATCAGGACTTAACCTTACTCCTGAAACACTTCTCCGCCTTTACCAGCCCGAAGTTATATTGTGGCTTTACTCCAAGACTGAGCCTCTAAAGGCGTTTGACTTCTGTTTCGATGACGGTATCCTTCGTCAGTATTTTGAATTTGACAAGATGCAATCCGCCTGGGAAGAAGGCACTGCAGACGAGCATGCTCAGGGCGTTATGTACAACACAACCGTTGAGGGCAGAAAGCCCGCTACAGTTCCTATGAGCCTTCTTGTTCAGCTTGGAAGTGTTGTTAACTTCAATGTTCCTATGCTTGAAATCGTTTTCGAAAAAATCGGCACACCCTACAAATATGAAGACTTTGCAGACAGACTTGAGAGAGCTAAATTCTGGCTTGAACAGTGTTCTCCGGAAAATGTTAACCGTCTTCGCACATACCGTAACTGGGAGCTTTACAACAGCTTCACAGATGAGGAAAAGAAGGAAATCGAGCTTCTTTGCGAATTCCTGAAAACTGACGGCTATACACTTGACGAGCTTAACAGCGAACTTTACGCTATACCCAAGAAAATTTTTGGCGAAGATATGGACCCCAAGGAGCTTAAGGGTATTCAGGGTCAGTTCTTCAAGAATGTGTACAAGCTTATTATAGATAAAGAGCGCGGACCCAGACTCTATCTATTCCTTTTCGCAGTTGACAAGGAAAGCTACTTAAATCTTCTCGACTTCTCCACTCCTATGACCGAGATTGAAAAGAACCCTCCCGTAGAAGAAGTAGTTGAAGAAGTAGTTCCCGAAAAGGTTTACGGTGAGCCCGATCCTGTACAACCCATTAAGGATGAAATTGATATCGATATGTTCTCCAAAATTGACCTTCGCGTTTGCAAGATTGTAAAGGTTAACGAAATCAGAAAGTCCCATAACTGCTTAAAGCTTACTCTTTTTGACGGTCTGGATGAAAGAGTTATTGTTTCAAGTATTAAGCACGATTATAAGCCCGAAGAACTTGTAGGTAAGAAGATTATCGTTGTAGCAAACCTTAAGAGCGCACGCTTTAGCGGTGTTACAAGCAACGGTATGCTTCTTGCAGGTACAAATAATGCCTGCGGATGTAAGGTTATATTTGTGGACGATGCTATCCCCGAGGGTACACCTATCTCTTAAAGGGCTCGGTAAAATGCACAGAACATTTATTGGCAAAAAAGAGGTTGCGGAATTCCGCAACCTCTTTTTTATTTAGTCTTCACTACAACAGCAATCGGGGGCTGTTTCTTTTAAGCAATCCTCAACGGGCGGGAAAAATTCGTCAATGGGGAAATTAATATTTGCGAAAATTTCACACGGGTCATCGGGAGAGCTTGTAACACATTCCTTTTCGGGAATGCAGAAATCGTACGCAGGGATAAGAAGCTGAACATTTCTTTCAAGTTTAATGATAGTGAAAAGACCAAGAGAGATATAAACCTTTCTCTGGTCTTCACGGCAATTTACGAATCGGTCTTCAAACACTCTGCATACGCAGTCGGGAATGCTCGTTACATCGATTTCGTCATCGCCATAGTGACAGCACTTCTCTCTTGGTTCTGCAAACTTTACGCCGAGGCAAATCGGATCTAAAGTTTCCACCACTGCCTTTGGCATATTGGTTTTCTGCCAGAGCTGAGGGTCAAAACTGTCTTTTTTATATCTTGAAGTGAAAATCTTTGCACTTCCCTCGCTACCGAAAAGGACTACCTTTTTATTGTAAGTAGCTACACCCTCAACAGTAACAGGACGCGAAACACCTGTATACGCATCAAGAGACACGCGGAAGAAGAATGTCAGGTCAACGGTGTAGTAACCGCGGTTAAAGGGCATTTTCTCAACATCGCTGAACACCCACACTACCTCTGCCTTTCGGCATTTGACATCAACTGCGCGGTCAATTATTTCCTGACCTGTTTCTGTTAAGTACACTCTCATACATTCGATACATTCCTTGCTTCTGCATGAATCGTATATTTTATCGGTCTGTATGCATACCTTTTCCTTACAACCAAAGGAACCGGTAAGTTTTTCTTCCATAAAAAATCCTCCTATATAATTTAGTAGGCATCGCCCATTAAAATTATATGCAGGAGGATTGTTTTTTGTTATAATATCACGCCGCCATCTATTCCTATCACTTGCCCTGTAATAAAACCAGCGCTGTCTGACGCAAGAAACAATAGAAGATTTGCTACATCTTCAGGTGTACCGATTTTCCCAAGCGGTGTTTCTTCGCGGAAGGCTTCGCGTTCTTCGGGGGATATATTTTTATTCATATCGGTATCAATAAAGCCCGGGGCAACTGCATTTACCGTTATTCCTGAGGGACCAAGCTCCTTGGCAAGAGCTTTTGTAAAAGATATAACTGCACCCTTCGAGGCACTGTAACAGCTTTCGCAGGAGGCACCGCTTACTCCCCATATTGAACTTACATTTATGATTTTTCCGCTGTGGTTTTTTATCATATGCTCTGCGGTGTATTTGCTCATAAGAAATGTTCCCGTTACATTGATGCCGAAAAGATTTTCCCAATCGGAAAGGGTTGTTTCGGTAACCAGTTTTGAAAAAGATACACCTGCATTATTTATAACAACATCTATTTTGCCAAAATGGGTTATTGCCTTTTGGAGCATTTCTCTTACATCGTTTTCATTTGAAACATCGCCTTTGAGAGCAAGGCTGCCTGCAAGAGAGTCAGAAAGTTCAAGCGCTTCTTTTTCGCTATTGTTATAGTTTATTACCACATTGTATCCGTTTTTATAAAAAAGCTCTGCCGCGCATTTTCCGATACCGCGGCTGCCACCTGTTATAAATACAGTTTTGCTCATTTTTTTACTCCTTAATATAGGCTAATGCATCTGAGAGTGTTTTTACAGCAATAAGTTCAATACCGTCACACTTATCAATACTTCCCAGACAGTCAAACGGGAGCATACAACGGCGAAAACCCATCTTCTTTATTTCAGCAATTCGTCTTGATGCCTGAGTTACTGTGCGGATTTCACCAGTAAGTCCGATTTCGCCGAAAAATGCCATATCCTGAGGAAGAGGCTTTTCACGGAAACTTGATGCAATCGCACAAGCGATTGCAAGGTCGGTTGCTGATTCGTCAAGTTTAATTCCACCCGTTACATTTACATATGCATCGTGGTCGCCAAGATGCAGCCCCATACGCTTTTCAAGAACTGTCAATATAAGCGAAACACGGTTGAAATCAACACCTGTTGCCATTCGTCTAGGCATTGTGAAACTACTTTTTGAAACGAGTGCCTGTATTTCTGCAAGGATGGGACGCGTCCCCTCAACCGAGCATACGATTGCACTTCCGGGAGCATCAACAGGTCTTCCCGAAAGAAGCATATGCGATGGGTTGGGCACATCGACAAGACCCTTGTCCGTCATTTCAAATACACCGATTTCGTTTGTTGAACCGAAACGGTTTTTAACGGCACGGACGATACGGTAGCTCTGATGTCTTTCACCCTCGAAGTACAAAACAGAATCAACCATATGCTCAAGCACTCTCGGACCTGCGATAGAGCCTTCCTTTGTAACATGACCAACAATAAATACGGTTGTTCCCGTGCTTTTTGCAAGCTCCATAAATTTTAGCGTACATTCCCTTACCTGTCCTACACTTCCGGGCGCAGATGTAAGATTCTGCGAATAAAGAGTCTGTATGGAATCCGCAATCACAAGTGCAGGCTTCATAACCTCAATTGCATCGAGGATTGATTCAAGGTCTGTTTCGTTAAGAACATAGAGCGAGTCAGAAATAGCGCCAAGACGCTCTGCACGAAGGCGAATCTGCTTGTCAGATTCTTCGCCTGAAACATAGAGCACCGTGCCCTCTTCTGATGCATGTTTTGCTACTTGTAAAAGAAGCGTAGACTTACCAATACCGGGTTCGCCACCGCAAAGGACAAGTGAGCCTTTTACAATTCCGCCACCGAGCACACGGTCAAGCTCATCGCTTCCTGCGCTCTTGCGTTCTCCCTCTTGTGTCGAAACTTCTTTTATAAGGACGGGAGAAACTTTCTTTTTTATCTTAGCAGAAGAGGTTTTTTCCAAAACCTCTTCAATCATAGAGTTCCATGTTCCGCATGCGGTACATCTTCCCATCCATTTAGGAGATTCGTTTCCACATTCTTTACATACAAATACTGTTTTTGCTTTCAATTAATCACTTCCCAAGAGTAATTCGAGGCACGCGTTTTGACACACCGCAAACTATCTCGTAATTTATTGTCTGTGCAAAATCGGCTATCTCGTCAGCCGTTATGCTGATGCCGTTTTCGCTTCCCATGAGGATTACCCTGTCACCCAGGCTTACATTTTCAATATGAGTAACATCCACCATAAACTGGTCCATACAGATTCTGCCTACGATGGGTGCATAGCTGCCGTTTATAATTACCCTGCCCTTACCTGAAAGAAGCCGCGGGTAGCCGTCTGCATAGCCTACGGGGATTGTGGCAATCTTCATATCGTCCCCGGCAGTAAATGTTCTGCCATAGCTTACTGTTTCTCCCTTTTTAATCATTTTCACGAATGCTACATGGGAATGAAGCTGCATAACGGGCTTCAGGTCTGTTATATCTTCTTTAAGGTATCCGCTCGGAGCAAGACCGTAAAGGATTATTCCCGGTCTTACCATATCAAAGCAGAAATCCTTGTGCTGCAGAATTGCACCGCTGTTTGCACTGTGATAGATTTTTATATTAACACCGCGGTCTTCAAGCATTTTTTTGAAATTCCTAAAACGCTCTGCCTGATTATTTGTGAAGGATTTATCCTCTTCATCTGCAGTTGCAAAGTGTGAGAAAACCCCCTCAAGTTCTATGTTGGGAAGCAAAGAAATTTCTTTCACTGTATCCGCATATTCTTCTGTAGGCTGAAAACCTATCCTTGACATACCTGTGTCAATGGGGATATGTATTTTGGCAATCTTCCCTGTCTTTTCAGCGGTTTTGGATACCCACTGCACCTCATCAAATGTAAAGGCCGTAACAGTTACATCTTCCCTGATTGCAGCTTCTATATCATCAGGAAAAACACGGCCCAGGATGAGGATAGGATTTTTTATACCTTCTTTACGCAGTGCAATCGCTTCATCAATTGTAGCAACCGCAAAATAGTCACATTTATCACAAAGAAGACTTGCAAAAATACTGGCACCGTGACCGTATCCGTCAGCCTTTATTACGGGCATTACCTTCACATTTTCAGGAAGTCTTTTCTTTATAGAATTAAAATTATGAATTATTGCGACCTTATCAATATAAGCGCATATACGCATATTCATTACAATCAGTCCTTAAAAATAGCAATATTTTCGAAAACATAAGCAACCCAGCTTGCTACCGTGAAGATAGCGGCTACCCAGATGAGGATGCCTGCAACTTCAATATTTCCAAAATGGCAGAAGAGCATTGCAAAAATACTTGCAAAAAGCTGTACATTTGTCTTTATCTTGCCCCACCATGAAGCTGCAATAACCTTACCTTTGGATACTGCTACAACTCGAAGACTTGTTACGAAAAATTCGCGTGCAATGATAATGATAGGTGCCCACACAGAAACAACATCAAGCTGAATAAAAGAAAGAAGCGCGCTGAACGCCAGAAGCTTATCTGCAAGGGGGTCCATTATTTTGCCGAATGATGAAACAAGGTTATACTTTCTTGCGAGATATCCGTCAAAAAAATCTGTAAGTGATGCAATCGCAAATACAACGAGAGCCCAGATATAACACTCATTAAGAATAAGCGCCATAAAAATCGGAATCATAATACATCTTGCCATTGTAAGTTTGTTGGGTAAATTCATAAATCATTCCGTCCTTTCAATTTCTTCGCCGTATAAGTCATATATATCGGCAGATTTAATTATAACCTCTATAAATTCGCCTGCATCAAGATCACGATGCGCGCCAAAATAAATTTTGGGGTCTATCTCAATACTTTCTCCACCGCTTCTGCCATAGTAGAGATTTTCTTCAAAGCCTTCTGTAATTACCGTCACGGTTTTCCCTATCATTGATTCATTGCGCTTAAGTGAAATTTCCTGTGAAAGCTCCATTACTCTGTCGCGGCGCTCTTCCCGGATTTTCATGGGAATCTGGTCTTTCATCCTTGCGGCAGGTGTTCCTACTTCGCACGAATATGCAAACACTCCAACGCGGTCAAACCTGACATTAGCAAGGAAGTCCAGAAGTTCATTAAATTCATCTTCCGTTTCACCCGGAAATCCCGTAATAATACTTGTACGAAGTGTTACACCGGGGATTTCTTTCCTTAAGGTTTCAATCAGCTTTTCAAGTTTTTCACGAGTTGTCTTTCGTCCCATTCTGCGAAGAACACTGCTTGAGCCGTGCTGTACGGGAATATCGAGGTATTTCACGATTTTTTCCTCGTCACGAATAGTTTTGATAAGATTTTCATCTATTTCTTCGGGGTATGAGTAGTGCACTCTTACCCAATCGATTTTTTCTATTTCACAAAGCTTATGAAGAAGATGTGATATCCTCTTCTCTCCATACAAATCAATGCCGTAACGCGTTGTATCCTGTGCAACTACGATGATTTCGCGAACTCCGTCATCAGCAAGTGCCTTAGCCTCAGAGAGGATGTCCTCTTCCCTTCTGCTCCTGTATTTTCCGCGTATGTAGGGAATTGCACAGTAGGTGCATCTATTGTCGCATCCTTCGGCAATTTTAAGATATGCCGTATAAGGAGGTGTTGTGCGAACGCGGGGAAGATTTTCGGCTACATCTTTATCAATGTCGTATATATAAGTTTCTTTTTTGCCCGAAAGTCCTTTTTTTACTGCATCTGCGATTTCGTCAAATGCAGTTGTTCCGACAATAACATCAACTTCGGGAAGTTCGTTTCTGATTTCATCACAAAAGCGCTGTGCAAGGCATCCGCACACAACCAGAAGGCGACAGTTTTCTTTTTTATACTCTGCCATTTCAAGTATTGTGTCGATTGATTCCTGCTGTGCACTTTCAATAAATCCGCAGGTGTTTATTACGATTACTTCTGCTTCGTTGGGGTTTAGTGTGATTCCAAATCCGTCTTCAAGAAGAAGTCCCATCATATTTTCTGTATCACACAGATTTTTGTTACAACCTAAAGATACAAAGCCTATTTTTGTCACCTTGTCACCTCACTGTCTGTGTCTATATCTCTAAACGCGCTCATTTTATTCATTGCACCTTTTATCTCGTCAGGAGTAAACCCACGGCGCATAAAGAAGTTAAATATCCTTGTCCGTTCCTTCATATTGCCAAAATCAGAATCACTGAATCTTTTTTCCATTATGGAAAACACTCGGTCATCCTCTATTTTCGAAAAGGCATCTTCCAATGAAAACTCAACGGTTTCACGGTCAATTCCTTTTCGAAGCAGTTCTGTGCGGATTCTGATTTTACCCCATTTTTTGAGGTTTATCGCATCGCTTATAAAATGTAATGCATAACGCTTATCATCAATATATCCGTAGTTTTTAAGAAATTCTACCGTATCTTCAATTTGTTCTTCTGTGTACCCTTTTGCCGTAAGTTTTTCGCGAAGCTCCTTTTCCGTTCTGTCGCGAAATTCTATAAGGTAAAGTGCATAGTCTCGTGAACTAATCATTCAAAAACTCCATAAACACTAAATTTGCGCAGTCTGTTCCGCGCGGAGTAAGTCGCAGTCTGCCTTCTTTAATTTCAAGCAGTCCCTTTTCGATAAGAGGATTTACCCTTTCGGGAAATTCGCCGCTGTATAAAACGCCAGCTGTCATACGAAGACCCAGCATAAAGAGTTCGAGCTTCCGCTCCTTTTCCGATATGGGGGTGTAGTCTTCTTTTCTGCCTTTTCCTTCTATATAGCTTTTTATGTCAGACGCATTAAAATAGCGTGCACCGCCGTAATACGAGTGCGCACCGGCACCGAGGCCTATATATTCTTCATCTCTCCAGTACCCGCAGTTGTGTCGGCTTTCAAAACCTTCTTTTGCAAAGTTTGAAATTTCGTAGCGTAAAAGCCCTAACTTGGAGAGGAAGTCACTTGCGTAGTAATACATTTTTCTCTCAGTATCTTCGTTGGGAAGATTAAGCTCCATATCGTAAAAGGGGGTCCCCTCCTCCACGATAAGCGAATATGCCGATACATGTGGGGGATTTATTTTTTCTATACAGGAAAGCGTATATTCAAGGCTTTCCATTGTCTGATGCGGAGTTGCTAGCATAAGGTCCAGGCTGAAGTTAGAAAAGCCTGCATTTTTAATTGCGTCACAACTTTCAAAAATTTCTTTAGAGGTGTGTATTCTGCCAAGTGCGCGAAGTTCATTATCATTAAACGACTGCGCACCGAGGCTGATGCGGTTGACACCTTTTTTATAAAGAGAAGAAAGTATTTTTTCGTCCACCGTTCCCGGATTTGCCTCAACGGTAAATTCGCAGTTTTCGGAAAGAACAAGGTTTTTATTTACTGCATCCACTATTTCGAGGAGATAATTACCTATTGCAGTAGGAGTACCTCCTCCTATATAGACAGTGTTTGTTTCTGTACCCTTTATTCCTTCAATTTCCTTTATGAGTGCATCGGTATAAGCCCTGTATAGCGATTTATCCGTAACAGAGTAAAAGTCGCAGTAAAGACATTTGCGTACGCAAAACGGAATGTGTATATAAATCATATCAGTCAAGCTTAAGAACAGACATAAACGCCTCCTGAGGAAGCTCTACACTTCCGACCTGACGCATTCTCTTCTTACCTTCCTTCTGTTTTTCAAGAAGTTTTTTCTTACGCGTAATATCGCCGCCGTAACATTTTGCAAGGACATCTTTACGCATAGCTTTGACGGTTTCGCGCGCGATGACCTTACCGCCGATAGCCGCCTGAATGGGAACTTCAAAAAGCTGGCGCGGAATAGTTTCCTTAAGTTTTTCGGCAATTCTTCTTCCGCGTGCATAGCTCTTTGTAGAGTGAACGATGAAACTTAATGCATCGACAACATCTCCGTTTAAGAGGATGTCGAGTTTTACAAGGTCACTCTTCACATATTCGCCCATCTCATAGTCAAACGATGCATATCCGCGGCTACGGCTCTTTATAGCATCAAAGAAGTCGTATATGATTTCATTAAGCGGAAGCTCATAATGCAGGTCAGCACGCTCGGCATCAAGGTATGTCATACCGATGTAGTTACCGCGTCTGTCCTGACAAAGCTCCATAATTGCACCTACATATTCCTGAGGAACAAAAATGTGCGCATTTACGAAAGGCTCCTCCATATAGTCGATTTCTGCAGGTGCGGGGAGGTTTGTGGGATTGGACACAAATATCTCCTCACCCGTTGTTTTATGCACTTTATAAACAACGCTCGGCGCTGTTGTAACAAGGTCAAGATTGAATTCGCGTTCAAGTCTTTCCTGAATGATTTCCATATGCAAAAGGCCAAGGAATCCGCAGCGGAAACCAAAACCGAGCGCCGCACTTGTTTCGGCTTCAAACGAAAGTGATGCATCATTTAACTGAAGTTTTTCAAGCGCGTCACGAAGATCGCCGTATTTGGCACCGTCAGCAGGGTAAATACCGCAGTAAACCATGGGATTTATATCCTTGTAGCCTTCAAGAGGTTCTTTTGCAGGATTGTCCGCATCGGTAACAGTATCGCCAACCTGAGTATCGCGGACTGTCTTGATGCTTGCAGCAATATAACCAACCTCGCCTGCCTTAATGGATTTTGAGGGCATCATGCACTTAGGATGAAGATAACCCGTTTCAACAACATCAAATTCTCCGCCTGTTGCCATAAAGCGGATGCGCATACCGGGTTTTATCTCGCCCTCCATTACGCGTACATATACAATAACACCCTTGTATGAATCGTAATACGAGTCAAATATGAGTGCACGCGGAGGTGCATCTTCATCGCCCTTGGGAGCAGGGATATTCTTTACTATATACTCAGGAATCTGCTCTATATTGATTCCGTTTTTCGCACTGATTTTCGGAGCCTCATCAGCAGGGATACCAATAATATCCTCAATTTCTTTTACAATTTCTTCCGGGCGTGCACTGGGAAGGTCAATCTTATTTATTACCGGAAGTATTTCGAGATTATGGTCAAGCGCAAGGTAAGTATTTGCAAGTGTCTGCGCCTCAATACCCTGCGATGCATCAACTACCAAAAGAGCACCTTCGCAAGCTGCCAAAGACCGCGAAACCTCGTAGTTAAAGTCAACATGTCCGGGGGTGTCGATAAGATTCAGGACATAGTCCTTACCGTCTTCCGCTTTGTAATTAAGTCGTACTGCACGCGCTTTAATAGTGATACCGCGCTCCTTTTCAAGTTCCATATTGTCAAGGAGCTGCTGTTCCATTTCACGGCTTTCTATGCTGCCTGTAAGCTCTAAAAGACGGTCTGCGAGTGTACTTTTACCATGGTCTATATGTGCAATTATACAAAAATTTCTGATATTTTCCTGCATAGCTATTCCCTCAAAATTAAAAATCAAATTTTATCGACATATATTATAACATATTATAGTGAAAAAGTGAACTCTTTTTTATAAGTAATTTAATAATTTTATTTATTTGGAAAACTTGACGAGCCTATTGCAAAGTGCTATAATTCTTTGAAGGAAAGAGGGCTTTTCTAATGAAGAAAACTAATGAAACAATAAAAACCACATTGCGTATGGCGCTCCCTGCAATAGTCGAATCATTCTTTATATGCTTTGCAGGGCTTGTTGACTCGTTTATGGTAAGCTCGCTCGGACCTGCAGCGGTTGTATCGGTTGGTCTTACTGCGCAGCCAAAATTCCTTGGGCTGGCTGTTTTTTCAGCGATTTCTGTCGCTCTTTCTGCACTTATCGCGCGCCGTTACGGCGAAAAGGAACGCGACAAGGCAAATTCAATTCTTTTTACCGCGATAATAATGATTATAGTGCTCTCTCTTCTTATTGGAACGCTTATGACAGTTTTTGCATCTCCAATTATCAGGCTATGCGGTTCAAACAATGATACACACGCAGGCGCAACACTCTATTTCAAGATAATTATGAGCTGCATGATTTTTAACTGTCTGCAAATAGGAATCAACGCTGTTCAGCGTGGTGCCGGAAACACAAAAATCACCATGCGCACGAATGTAACATCAAATACGGTAAATGTGATCCTTAATTATCTTCTCATAGGCGGAAAATTCGGTTTCCCTGCACTTGGAATACGCGGTGCTGCTATTGCAACGGTGCTTGGGACGGTTGTTTCCTGTACGATGAGTGTGCTTTCCATTATGAAGAGGGATTGTTTTACGAATATCCATTACATAATAGAAAATAAAATCCGTCCCAGCATGGCGGCACTTACAAATATTGTAAAGGTTGGTTACAGTATATTCCTCGAACAACTTCTTCTGAGAGTTGGTTTCATGTCCTGCGCTATCATGGCAGCGAAGCAAGGCACAGCCCCCATGGCAGCGCACCAGGTATGTAGTCATATTTTAAGTTTGTCGTTTGCATTTGGCGATGGTTTACAGCATGCAGCAGTGGCACTTATCGGCAGAAGTCTTGGTGAAAAGAATCACGCCCTCGCAAAAGAATATGGCAACGCATGTCAAAAAATCGGCGGTTTTATATCGATTATTCTTGTTGTAGTGTTCTTTGCTTCATCAAGATGGATAATGTCACTTTTCTTCCCCAACGATAAAGATATTGCAGACATCGGCGTATCAATAATGTATGCTTTGGTTATATCTGTACTTCTTCAGATTCGTCAGTGTATTTATATGGGTTCTCTCCGCGGTGCCGGCGACACCAAATTCACGGCATTTGCATCGGCGTTCAGTGTAACAATTATCCGTACTGCAGTTTCCTATATCTGCTGTTATCCGCTTGGTTGGGGAATTATAGGTATTTGGATGGGTGTCATTGCAGACCAGATTACAAGATTTATATTGTCAGGTTGGCGTTTCAGGCAAGGTAAATGGGTTGACATCAGGATATAAAAAGAGGCAGAAACTTTAGTTTCTGCCTCTTTTACTATCTTGGAATATAAATCCATACTTCTGAGTATATGGCTGATACCGCTATACAAATCATTCTATTCTGTGGAGTTATATAATAAAAAGCCGTAGCTTCATTATCCTTTTCCGTGGTATACAGTTTGCATCCGCTTGTCATCAGGACCTCTATATATTTCAGTATCGGATCATTGCTGTAGTATCTGTAAATATATAAATCATTTTCTTCATACTGCTTAAATCCGGTTGATTTGTCTCCTGTTACAGAGGTGTATGTGGGAACAGACACCTTCGAAGAGGGATAATATTCACTTGCATAATATCCGTTTTTAGCAGGAGTTACATGAACGGTTATGTCCACACCCTTAAAATCAACATTTGAAAATACGGTTACTGTGGCAACACCTTCCCGAAGTCCGGTTATTTTCAGATTGCATACTGATTCATTTTCCTTAAGCCAGTCGCCCCAATCGCAATCCACAATATATTCCTGCTTCGTATCCCAATAGATACTCCACTTGCCTTTTCCCTCAGCATAAACCAAAACTTCCTTAGTTTCGCCTACAGCTACATTCACGGTTGTTTCGGAGAGCTCCAGGATGAATCCGCTATCCTCGTGAAGAAATTCGTTATACGGTTTTCCCTGAGTAGTCAGGTCAAATGCCTTTATTATATTTATCGGGATTGCAAAGCCGATGTTTTCAGCATCCTCTATACCTGCAGAGGTTATTCCAAGAACCTCACCGTATTCATTTACAAGAGCACCGCCGCTTGACCCATGAGAAATGGCGGCCGTAATCTGAATGAAACTGTTTCCCTCAAGCTGACGGTTAACATTACTGATTATTCCGTTTGAAATAGTGTTCTGAAGCCCTGCAGGACTGCCTATTGCATATATCGTCTGACCTGCCTTTATAGTGTCGCTGTCTCCCATTTCAACATCAGGAAAACCTGATACTGTTTTTCCGCTGAGCGCAGTTTTTGAAATTCTTATTATTGCTATATCAAGTGCTTTATCAAACGCAATAACCTGTTCAACTCTGAAAACATCGCCGTTTGTCATTGTTATCTGCGCGGAAGAAGTATCCTCAATTACATGGTAATTAGTAACTGCGACACCGTCTGAAGTAACAAAAAATCCGCTACCGCTGGCAACTGCATTCTTTTTATTGTCGTATACTTCAATATAAAAAACTGATTGTGATACTCGCTCAGCAATTTCCGAGGCTGTCAATTTTTCTTTCGTAGCGTCAAAATTTTCGCCAGTTTCTATTTTAACAGTTCTGCTTTGTGCTACCCATTCTACCTTACAGTCAAAACTTTCTGCAATCGCCCTTACAGGAACAAGGGTTCTGCCGTCAACGATTACCGGAGCAACATCAAGCGCTCTTGGAACGGAGTTTTTGAAAAGAACATTTGAATCAATCGTCACATTTACAGTTGTATCGCCCTTTTTCCCCGTAACTGTTCTGGAATTTTCGTCCCATGTGACTACGGCGCCTAATGATTCAAAAATTTTTCTCATCGGCACCATTGTCCGTCCGTCAATTATCTGGGGACTTACATCAAAGGTTAAAAGTTTATCATCCAGATAAACTTTAATATCGTTATTTGCAAACACAACTATATTGCTAGTCAAAAATGTGACAATCACAATAAGTAAAGATATTATTCGTCTTTTGTTTTTCATTTTTGCCTCCAAAATTCGAATTTTCTGTCGTATATATTTTACTATAAGAGAGCTCTTTTTACAAGTCCCTTTTTTCTTTTAGGGTTTTTATTTCCGCCTCGTATCCGTCAAGTTCGTTAGGTGTTTCAAGGAATATTGGAAGGTGCTTGAGTCTTTCGTTATTTATAACTTTCTCCATTGCATCAAGGCCTATATAGCCCTCGCCTATTTTTTCGTGGCGGTCCTTATGACTCTCAAACGGATTTTTCGAATCATTCATATGAATTGCATGGAGTTTTTCAAGCCCTATTATGCGGTCAAACTCATCAAGCACACCGTCAAGATTTCCGACAATGTCATAGCCTGCATCATATACATGGCAGGTATCAAGACACACTCCAACCTTGTCGGAAAGCTCGGTTTTGTCAATAATCTCCTTTATTTCTTCAAAATTTCTGCCTATTTCACTGCCTTTGCCCGACATTGTTTCAAGAAGGACAATTGTTGTCTGCTCCGGCTTAAGAATAGTATTAAGAAGGGTTGCGGTAAGCTCTATCCCTTTTTCTGCGCCCTGACCAACATGGCTTCCCGGATGAAAGTTATAAAGGTTATGGGGCACATATTCCATTCGCTCCATATCGTCTGTCATAATACGGAGCGCAAGGTCACGCACCTTTTCATCGGCAGATGACGGATTTAATGTATACGGCGCGTGGGCAAGAATTTTACCAAAATTATGCTCTTTTGCATAATCTAAAAATTCACGGACATCCTTTTCATCAATATCCTTTGCGGCAAATCCGCGGGGATTCCTCGTAAAAAACTGAAATGTATTTGCACCTATGGAGCTTGCTTCCTTTGCCATATGCAAAAAACCTTTTGATGCAGAAAGATGACATCCTATATAAAACATACTGTGTCCTCCAAATAAATTATTGCTTTTCCAATGTTTATAATATATAATTATATTATAAAAAACTTCCTTTGTAAATACAAATTTAAGAGGTTGTGCTATGAAGAAAACAGTTACTAAAGCATTTGCAAAAATAAATCTTTCACTCGATGTTCTGGGTAAGCTTGAAAACGGATACCACGAAGTGCAGATGGTTATGCAGACAGTTTCCGTTTTTGACCTTGTAACAGTTGAGAGGACCGACTCCGGGATTGAGATTTCCACCAATCTTCCCTATCTGCCGCTCGACCGCGGAAATATTGCATATAAAGCTGCTGAAGAGTTTTTTAATCACACCGGCATAAAGGGCGGCGTCAGAATAAATATTTCAAAACGAATTCCAGTTGGAGCAGGTCTTGCCGGAGGAAGCAGTAATGCTTCGGCAGTACTCAAGGCTATGAATAAACTCTTTAATGCAGGACTTTCGCTTAAGGAGCTTTGTGCAATCGGTGTAAAGCTGGGTGCTGATGTTCCCTACTGTATTTTAGGCGGCACAAGACTTGCTGAGGGAATTGGCGAGAAACTTTCATCTCTTCCCAAAATCCCTAAATGCAGTATTGTACTTGTTAAGCCTGCATTTTCAATCAGCACAAGAACCGTTTATGAAAAAATAGATTCATGCGCGGATTTCAGGCGCCCCCAGACACAAAGTCTTATAGACGGACTGCATGAGGGGAATCTTGATAAAATAGCTTCTTCTATGGGAAATGTACTGGAAGAAGTTAGCATTGCAGAGCATCCTATACTTCAGAATGTTAAAAATGAACTGCTTGAGCTTGGTGCAATCGGCGCACAGATGAGTGGAAGCGGGCCTACTGTTTTTGGTATTTTCAAAGACTATGACCTTGCAAGCGAAGCAAAAAATAAGTTGTGGGGAAAATACAAAACAGTATATATTTGCTCTCCTGTATAATTTTTTTCGGTAGCGGTAATACTTTCTTATGAGGTGTTGCCCTGTGAAAAAATTTATAACCGTTTTAGCAGTAAGTATATTTATGCTTTTTTTACTTGTGGGTTATTCCACAAGTGTGAATTCGAACCTTTCTTCAAATATGGTGCGTCTTCATGTAATTGCAAACAGCGACAGCGAGGAAGACCAGGCATTAAAGCTTAAGGTCCGTGACGCAATACTTTCTCACAGCCGAAGTAATTTCACAAAAAAAGACGAAGTGAAAGACGAGCTTGAAAGTTATAAAGAAATTGCAAAAGAGGTTATTTCCGAAAACGGATATAACTACGATGTGGAAGTTGAATACGGAAATTTCAAATTCCCGACAAAGGAATATAATAATTTAAGGCTCCCTGCAGGTAATTACGATGCGGTACGCGTCAAAATCGGTACGGCGAAGGGACAAAACTGGTGGTGCGTAATGTTCCCCCCATTATGTTTTGTGGACGGAACAACAGACACTAAATATGCTGAGGAAAAGCTGCGTGCTTCTTTAAGCGATGAGAGTGCCAGACTTATAACATCAAAGGCAGATGATTCCATGATGCCTTTTGAAATAAAATTCAAAATTGTAGAAGTGTACGGCAAATTAAGCGGGCGAAGTAAGGTCTACGCTAAAGCCGATTAAGCATTGGAGGAAAACATAGGATGAGAATGAGAAATCGCGGTCATCTTGACGAAAGGATTGCCGCCTGCAAAAATATTACTCTTGAAAAATACGATGACAGTGCCCGTCAGTTTATTGATGGCGGCACCCTACATATAGAAATCGGTTGCGGTAAGGGAAGGTTTATAACCGAAACCGCTAAGAATAACCCCGATATCAGGTATATTGCAGTTGAAAAAGTTTCAAATGTAATTGTGCTTGCTATGGAAAAAGCGGCAAATGACGAGATTCCCAATCTTCGTTTCATGCGCGGAAAATTCGAGGTTTTAGCCGAAAGTTTTCCCGACAAATCAGTTGACAGGATTTATCTTAATTTCAGCGACCCGTGGCCTAAAAAAGGTTATGCAAAGCGCCGTCTTACGCACGGAGGATTCCTTGAAATATATAAGCGCATCTTAAAAGATGACGGTGAAATCTGTTTCAAGACCGATAACCGTGAACTTTTTGATTTTTCCCTTGAAAGCTTTCCTGAAAACGGATTTACGCTTTCGGAGGTTACCTTTGACCTTCATAACAGCGGTTTTGAGGGGAATATTATGACCGAATACGAAGAAAAGTTCTCGCAGATGGGATTTCCCATTTGCCGTCTTGTAGCACGGATTGAGAGATGATTTTTTATGGTTAAAATTGTTCATTGTGCAGATTTACATATTGGTGCTTCTTTTTCTTACCTTCCGACTTCACTTGCAGCTATGCGCCGCGAAGAAATAAAAGAAGGTTTAGTTAATATTGTCAATTTTTCAAAAGACAGACAGATAGATGCACTTCTTATCTGCGGTGACCTTTTTGATTCTCCTAAGCCTACTAAAAAGGATAGCGATTTTGTAAGAAATCTGCTTTCGTCACTCTCCCCTGTTCCGATATATATTATCTGCGGCAACCACGATTATATGTGTGCCGAGAGTATATTTTCAAAACCTGATTACTTCAGCGAGAATGTACATATCTTCCCGTGTTTTGACCATTCGTTTGAAATCCCGGGGGGAAATGCGGTTATTTACGGAAAGTCATATAGTTCCAGTGTGACGGAGCCTACTTTCAACGAATGTATTTTTGATGAGAATAAGATAAATATACTCGCGCTTCACGGTGACACTGTGCCGTCAAGCGATTACAACACAATCAGCGAAAAAACGCTTTCATCTCTTCCCGTGCGCTATGCCGCGTTCGGGCATATTCATAATGGCGGAATTTTTGAGGTAGGAAATATTAAGTGCGCTTACAGCGGTACGAGCGAAGCACTCAGTTTCGGTGATGACGGTAATACAGGATTTATCTATGCAGAAATTGACGAAAACAAAGTAAATATCTCCCCCGTTTCATTGTCAACAAGGCATTACTGCAATATTTCATACAACATCACAGGGCAGGGAAACAGCGAAATTATAGCGGGGATTTCCGATATTGTAAATGAAAGCGACCTTTACCGCATTACTCTTACTGGAGAATATACTGATGAGATAAATATTCCCTTTATAAAGGATGCGCTTTCAGGCAAGGCATTTTTTATTGATATATTTGATAACACCTCGCCTGCGTACGATTTTGATTCTATCGAGAAAGAGGAAAGTCTCAGGGGGGAATTTCTGCGTGAGCTTCGTAAAATCTCAGACAGCGAAGAAGAGTTTATCCTCTCGGCTAAAGCAGGTCTTGATGCTCTTTCGGGGAAAATTCCTGCTATGGAGGAATCATTATGAAAATAGAAAGACTTGAAATTATTTCGTTTGGCAAGCTGAAAAATAAAGTAATTGATTTCACAGACGGGCTTAACATAATATACGGTGACAATGAAAGCGGTAAAAGCACCACTATAAATTTTATCTATGCGATGCTTTACGGTTTTGGCGAAAGCCGTACAAAAGCACTTTCCCTGCGCGAAAAATACACACCCTGGAATGGCGGTGTATGTGAAGGAAAAATGACTCTTAAAACTGATAGAGGAGAAAGCATAAGCATTTACAGAAAAGCAGGAAGTGTGAAAAAATATGATATTCTCCATGTACACAATGCAGTAAGCGGAGAAGAGCTTTCACTTATTCCTGAAGAAATTATCGGTGTAGAGGCAGATACTTTTCTTAAAACACTGTGTATAAGACAGCTTGGAAGTGCTTTTGACGGAGCAAATGATGAAATCGCTCAAAAACTTTCCAATCTTTCCTCCGGTGGCGATGAGGGTGTAAGTTTTGAAAAGGCGCAAAAGATACTCGATTCCTTGCGCCGCGAAATCCAGCCTCAGAGAGGTAGCGGGGGGCTGTATTCTGAGATAACCAAAAAGATTACATATGCCCAGAAATCACTCGAAATAAGTAAAAATGCAGAAGCTGAGCTTTCAAGTCTTCTTTCCGTTATTCCCAAAGAAGAGGAAAAAGTAAAATCGCTTGAAAATGAGATTTCTTCCCTTTCAAACAAAGATTACAATTCCCCGGTTGCACATATTTCAGGACGGCTTGAGGAAATGGGAAAAAGAGATGGTAGGAAGAGCATGCTTTTTCCAATTATCCTTCTTTGTATGTTTTTCATAACTCTCTTTATAAATGCAAAATACGGGGTGATTCCTCTTGCTTTTTTTATTGCGTCTCTTGTTTTTTCTAACCGTAATAAAAATAATGAAACCGAAAAGAAAGCACTTGTAAATGAAAAAGAAAAACTCATTTCTGAAAAAGAAGAAAATGAGAATAAGATATTGCAATTAAAATCCGAGCTTAAATTTTCAAGAGCACGGCTTATGGATATGAAGGTCCGCGAGGAAACTCTTAAAATTACTGCCAGGAAAGATACTGATGATATCAGCGAGCTTTACAGAAAAAAAGAAGCACTTGAAAAAAAGCTCAGGATTATAAGCCTTTCGTCAAAGGCACTTTCCGCAGCATACGAAAATATGCAAAAAAATTTCACCCCCACTCTTAACGAGAAGGCATCGGAATATTTCAGGGTAATATCCGGTGGCAAATATGACCGTATTTTCTGTGACAAGGAGTTTGGCGTCAAGATTGAAAGCACTATTCCAAGGGAAAGCGGATTTTTCTCCGGAGGAACTGTTGACCAGCTTTACCTCTCTCTCCGTCTTGCACTGATTGATATGATTTTCGGAGAAAACAATTGCCCAATCATACTTGACCAGCCCTTTTTACAGTATGATGAGCAGAGGAAAAAGAATACAATTTCTCTTTTTGAGAATATTAAAAATTACAGGCAGATTATTCTTTTTACGGCAGATAAGGCCCTATCGGACAGAAACATTTGACATACAACCTTATTTTAGGGTATAATATAAGTTAGTATTAAAGGAGGTTACTTCTATGGCAGCAAAATCAGAAACCAAATACGGCAACATAGTTATTTCAAATAATGTAATCGCAAATGCAGCCGGACTTATCGCTACAAGTTGTTACGGTGTAGTTGGTATGGCTATCAGAAGCCCCAAGGACGGTATTGTAAGCTTGCTTAAACCTTCCAACCTTGCAAAAGGTATCAAAGTAACTATTGAAGATAATGAAATCACAGTAGATATGTATATAGTTGTTCAGTACGGTGTTAATATCAATGCAATCTGCGAAAGCATTATGCACGGTGTAAAATACCGTCTGTCTGAGCTTATCGGCATGGATGTAAAGGCAGTTAATGTGTTTGTTGAAAGTATTCGTGTAACAAACGCCTGATCCTTTCGGATTAATTGGAGGATAATTATGACTAAATATATAGACGCATCGCTGTTATCTAAAATGATAATTTCCGGTGCGAACAATTTGAGTAACAACCGCGAAATGGTTGATGCTCTGAATGTTTTCCCTGTGCCTGATGGCGACACAGGAACCAATATGTCGCTTACTTTTATAAACGCGGCTCGCAGTGTTGAGGAAATTTCCTCAACAGATGTAACAGAAGTTGCAAATGCAGTTGCAAAAGCAACTCTTCGCGGTGCGCGTGGTAACTCGGGCGTTATTTTGTCGCAGATTTTCCGCGGAATTTCCAAAAAGATAGAAAATCCGGAATTTATTGACGCAGCAGCTCTGAAGGATGCGCTCCGCAGTGGCTCTGATACAGCGTACAGAGCTGTTATGAAGCCTACTGAGGGTACTATTCTTACTGTAATCCGTGCTGCAGCCCAAACTGCCGAAGGCTACGAAGGCGAAGATGCTTTCGAGCTTATGGAAACAGTTTGCAAGGGTATGCAGGAAGCGCTTAAGGCTACACAGGAAATGCTTCCTCAGCTTCGTCAGGCAGGTGTTGTTGACGCAGGCGGTCAGGGTCTTCTCTTTATTTTTGAAGGTTTTCTTTCTGCAATTCGCGGTGAAGAAATTTCTCTCAAGGACCAGGGTGCATTTGCATCAGTTAATAAGCCTGCGCAAAGCAGTATCAGTACCGAGGAAATCAAGTTTGCGTACTGTACTGAATTTATTATAAACAAGTATAATGCGAAGACTACCGCAGATAAAATGCGTAATGCTATTGAGCCTAAGGGCGATTGTATGATAGTAATTGATGAGGACGATATAGTAAAAGTTCACATCCATACAAATCATCCCGGTTTTGTTCTTGAACAGGCAGTTAAATTGGGCGAAATGGTAAATATAAAAATTGAAAATATGCGCGAGCAGCATACTGACATTTTAAGTGGCAGTGAAAGTGCTCCCAAGACAGAAAAGACAGAGCACAAGGCTGTTGGTGTTGTTGCAGTTGCAAACGGTGAAGGACTTATATGCGCATTTACTGAACTTGGCGTTACAAACATAATCCACGGTGGTCAGACAATGAATCCAAGCACCGAGGATATATTAAACGCGGTTAATGAGGCTAACGCAGATACAGTTTTTGTTCTCCCTAATAACAAAAACATTGTCCTTGCGGCACAGCAGGCGGCAGAAATTGCTGACTGCAATGTAATAGTTATTGAATCAAAAACAATTCCGCAGGGTATTTGTGCAATGATGAGCTTCTCCCCCGAGGCGGATAACGAAACAAACACAAAGAATATGAATGCCGCTATGGCAAATGTTGTAAGCGGTAATGTTACACACGCTGTCAAGGATACACAAATGGATGGGAAAGAAATCCACGAGGGCGATATAATCGGTGTTTCAGGCGGTCATATTCTGTCTGCAGATATTGATATCTATACCGCAACAATAGGGCTTGTAGAGCAGATTGCAGACGAAGACAGCGAGATTATTACTCTCTATTACGGTGAGGGCGAAACCGCAGAAAGCGCGCAGGAAATTGCAGATGCAATAGAAGAGATTTTCCCCGATGCTGATATACTTGTTGCAAACGGCGGACAGAGTGTTTATTACTATATTGTGTCCGTAGAATAAAGCCGGTTGGCAAAAGGTGATTTTTATGTTTAATCCACAGGAAACAGATATAAAATTACTTAAAGGAATAGGCGACGCCAAGGCGAAGCAATTGCTTCGCCTTGGCGTTTTTACTGTTTGGGACTTGCTTACATACTTCCCTGTAAGGTTTGAGGACAGAAGGGCTGTAAAAAAAATATTTGATTTGGAGCACGACAGCTTTGCTACCGTAAACGGTATTGTAGTTACTCCCGTAAGTGAGCACTATGTAAGAAAAGGACTTACATACTACAAACTGCAAATCCGTGACGATACCGGTATCGCAACCTGTATATTTTTCAATAACCCCTATCTTAGAAATTACCTGAAAAAAGGGTACGAATATTCTTTCTACGGAAAAATCAACATACGCGGAAATGTACGCGAAATTCTTGCGCCTGAATTCGAACCGTCGTCACAGTCGCAGTGCACAAAGTGTATTGTGCCTGTATATCCGCTCACAAGCGGTATTACACAGAAGTTTTTAAGAAAGACTATTTCGGATACATACCGCGACTATGAAAAGTATTTCAGAGATAGTATTCCTCCTGAAATACTTAAAGAACATTCACTTTGCTCAGTTGAGTATGCAATTAAAAATATTCATTTTCCAAGCGATTCAAAAAGTCTTGAGATAGCTAAAAAGCGTCTTGTGTTTGAGGAATTTTTCATTTTACAGACGGCACTTCGCAAAATGAAGGAATCAGGCTCAAAAGAACGCGGTATAGCGTTCACAGATACCGATATTTCGCCTTTTGAAAGCTCACTTCCATTCACTCTTACGAGTGCTCAGAAAACGGTTACAGGCGAAATTCTGCGCGATTTATCGTCAGGTAATGTTATGAACAGACTCGTTCAGGGAGATGTCGGCAGCGGTAAAACAGTTGTTGCGGCATCGGCACTTTACGCATGCGTTAAAAATGGGTATCAGGCGGCAATGATGGCACCGACTGAGGTTCTGGCACGACAGCATTATAATGACCTTTCCCCCATTCTTTCACAGTTTGGAATAAAGTGTGCACTTCTTACGGGAAGCACTACTGCGAAGAATAAGCGAGAAATATATGAAAAACTTGAAAACGGTGAAATAGATATCGCATTCGGCACGCACGCACTTATAACCGACAAGGTTATATTCAAATCACTTGCCCTTGCAATCACTGATGAACAGCACCGATTTGGTGTAAGGCAGAGAATGATGCTCTCTTCCAAGGGTAAATCAGTACATACACTTGTAATGACGGCTACACCGATACCAAGAACACTGGCACTCATCGTTTATGGGGATATGGATATTTCCGTTATTGACTCTCTTCCTCCGGGCAGGCAGGAAATTGACACCTACTGTGTGGGTGAAAATATGCGCGAAAGGATTTACGCATTTATCCGTAAAGAGGTCGAAAAGGGAAATCGCGCATATATTGTGTGCCCTTCTGTTGAGGAGAACGAGGAAATGCCGTTAAAATCTGCTGAGGAGCATTTTAATAACCTTTCAAAATACATCTATCCCGATATCCCGATGGGGATTGTTCACGGAAAGATGAAGGCAAAGGATAAAGAAACATCTATGAGTGATTTTGTGAGTGGAAACACGAAAATCCTTGTTTCCACAACTGTTATTGAGGTTGGTGTTAATGTTCCTGAGGCAACGCTGATGGTTATCGAAAATGCGGAGAGGTTCGGTCTTAGTCAGCTTCATCAGTTACGCGGACGCGTAGGTCGTGGTAAAGAAAAAAGTTACTGTGTTCTTTTCTGCGGAAGTTTCAGTCAGGATATTAAAGAACGAATGAAGATTATGACCGAGAGTCGTGACGGATTTAAGATATCCGAAACCGACCTTAAGCTGCGGGGGCCCGGCGATTTCTTCGGCACAAGGCAGCACGGAGAAATTCACTTTAAGATAGCAGACCTTGCTGATGATTTTTCCGTTCTTAAAGCAAGCGGTATTGCAGCGGAAAAGCTTCTTAAAAATGACCCCTCCCTTTCAGAAGAAAAGCATTTTTATATCAAAGAAGCTACAGAAAAACTTGCAAAAAGTCTTACATTATAAAAAAGAATCGTTCCGCTTCACCCATTTCGCGCCCCAACTCAACTTAAAACCAACAAATGTTGCTCGCGATAAAAACACGCAAATTCCTATTCGGTAAAAAAACACCCGACTAAAGCGGCGCTCACATAGGGATTATTTGTCCAAAAATAGTGATTTTGGCGTATAACTGCGTTAAAAATGCTTGTAATCCGTCAGGATAACTTCGCATTTTTACCTTGTTCTACATCCAAACTTACTATTTTTCGGATGCTT
>JAFQQD010000001.1 GCA_017411435.1 Clostridia bacterium | reverse complement strand
TATTTAATTTTCAAGGTTCAATTGTCTGCCCCTCTCGAGGCGAGCTTGTTTATTATACATCGCCAAAGCGTCTTTGTCAACACTTTTTTCAAACTTTTTTCAGTTTTTTTGACGATATTTTTCTGTTGCCGGTAAATTCGCGACAACGAAATTTATGATACCATTCTTTTTCTCAAAAGTCAATACCAAATTTCAAAAAAAACCAAAAAGTTTTCAGGCGGTTGATATTCACATTATTTCCATATTATTTCAACTTATTCATTGCGCGCATATGCGTTATATATATAATGAAGAAACACATTGCCCGCACCGCAGAAAGTCACGATTTATTTCAGCTATAAATTTTTTTCAAAAACTTCTTGACATAGACATCTATTATGATTATAATTAGAGTGTTACTTTATGCAGTACTTATTTTTCGTAGGACTGCGAGAGGAGGGTTATGAAATGTCAGAGATCAGAGTTAAAGATAATGAATCTTTAGATAGCGCCCTGAGGAGATTTAAGCGCTCTTGTGCTAAAGCAGGCGTATTGTCCGAAGTTAGAAAAAGAGAGCATTATGAAAAACCCAGCGTAAAACGCAAAAAGAAGTCTGAAGCTGCAAGAAAAAGAAAATTTAAGTAATTGATTTCGACAAACCCACATACTTTTGTATGTGGGTTATGTTTTTGGCACACAAATAAAGTAGCACCGGCCGTTCTGAACTGCTTTCTTTGCGTGTATCATACAGGAGGTATTTGTATGTATATAAGAAGACTTCTTGACGACGAGTACGATGATGTAGTAAAATTAATTACACAGACGGTGCACACAGTTTGCACAGATGATTACACAAAGGAAGAGCTTGACGCGTGGGCGCCTTATAATTTTGACATAAAGAAGTTTAAGAATAATATTTACGGATGTTACAACCTTGTTGCGTTTGAAAAGGGAGCACTCGTAGGGTTTATAAGCGCCACGGTAGACGGTTACATAAACAGGCTTTATACACACAAGGATTATCAAAGGTGCGGCGTTGCCTCTGCCCTGTATCACAAGGTAGAAGAGTGGGCAAAGGAATGTGGCATACGCGAGCTTGTGCTCGATTCAAGCAAAACTGCCGAGGGATTTTATCTTAAAATGGGATTTATTAAATCGGGAGTCAGTGTAATGGAACATGGAGATATAATTTTCCGCAACAGCGTAATGAAGAAATCCATCTGATGGAGGAATACATATGGTAAAGTTTAATAATGACTGGGATTATAAAATCGGTGCCGAATTCAATAAGGAGTATTATCTGAAGCTTCGTATGTTTCTGAAGGAAGAATATGCTTCTCATACAGTATACCCTGATATGTATGAGCTTTTTTCTGCGCTGAAGGAAACCCCCTTTTCCAAAGTCAAGGTCGTGATTTTGGGTCAGGACCCGTACCACGAGCCTAATCAGGCGCACGGAATGGCGTTTTCCGTAAGGCCGGGAGTGCAGATTCCCCCTTCTCTTCTTAATATGTATAAGGAAATAAAGGCAGAGTTCGGATATGAAATACCCAAAACAGGTTATCTTATGAAATGGGCACAGCAGGGGGTGCTTCTCTTGAACACTGTACTTACTGTAAGAAGCGGCGAGGCAAACAGTCATCACGGCATGGGTTGGGAGCTTTTTACTGATGAAATTATCCGTCAGCTTAACCTTCGCAAGGAGCCTGTTGTGTTTATGCTCTGGGGCAATAACGCAAGGCGCAAAAAAGAACTTATCACAAACCCCAATCACTATGTTTTAGAGGCTGCACATCCGAGTCCGCTTTCCGCATCGCGCGGATTTATGGGATGCGGTCATTTCAGGAAAGCAAACGAGATTTTAATATCAAATCTTATGTCTCCGATTGACTGGCAAATAACTGAATAATTACCAGAGGATTCTGCAAACTGATATGCACCCCAAAAGTGTCTAACTTTTGGGGTGCATATCACTTTTATTGACTTTTTATTTTCGGAGTGATATAATTTAATGTTAGAAAGGGATGACAACTATGTATAATCCAAAATCCATGATTGCGGAAGAATTCATCAGCGATGAAGAAATCCGTGCTACTCTTAAATATGCGGAAGAGAATAAAAATAATATCAAGCTGATTGATGAGATATTAGACAAGGCAAGGCCTCAAAAAAAGGACAACGGCACTTTCTGTCAGGGACTTAATCACAGGGAGGCATCAGTACTTCTTGCGTGCGAAATTCCCGAAAAAGTTCAGGAAATGTACGCACTTGCAGAGGAGATAAAAAAGACATTTTACGGTAACAGAATCGTTATGTTTGCACCGCTTTACCTTTCGAACTACTGTGTGAACGGCTGTGTGTACTGTCCGTATCATCATCAGAACAAGCACATTGCAAGAAAGAAGCTTACTCAGGAAGAAATAAAAAACGAGGTTATTGCTCTTCAGGATATGGGCCACAAGCGCCTTGCAATTGAGTCAGGCGAAGACCCCGTAAATAATCCTATCGAGTATATATTGGAGTCTATAAATACTATCTATTCCATAAAGCACAAAAACGGTGCCATCCGCAGAGTTAATGTAAATATCGCCGCAACAACGGTTGAGAATTACAAAAAACTTAAGGATGCGGGAATTGGCACATATATTCTTTTCCAGGAAACTTATCACAAAGAGAGTTATGAAAAGCTTCATCCGACAGGTCCCAAGCACAATTACGCATATCATACTGAGGCGATGGACCGTGCTATGCAGGGCGGAATTGACGATGTGGGACTTGGCGTACTGTTCGGTCTTGAACTTTACAAGTATGAGTTTGCAGGACTTCTGATGCACGCAGAGCATCTTGAAGCAGTGCATGGAGTCGGTCCACACACAATAAGCGTGCCGAGAATAAAGAAGGCTGACGATATTGACCCGAATGTGTTTGATAACGGGATTGACGATGATACCTTTGCAAAGATTTGCGCGCTTATCAGAATTTCGACCCCCTACACGGGAATGATTATTTCCACCCGTGAAAGTCAGGCAGTAAGAGAAAGAGTTCTTAAACTTGGTGTTTCTCAGATAAGTGGTGCATCAAGAACATCCGTTGGCGGTTACACCGAGGAAGAGCGTCCGCACGACAGCGAGCAGTTTGATGTTTCCGACACAAGAACGCTTGATGAAGTTGTAAAGTGGCTGATGGAGCTTGGATTTATTCCTTCTTTCTGCACGGCTTGTTACCGCGAGGGCAGGACAGGAGACAGATTTATGTCGCTTTGCAAATCGGGACAGATTCAGAACTGTTGCCATCCGAACGCACTGATGACACTCAAGGAATTTTTGATGGATTACGCGTCTGAAGATACAAAGAAGATTGGCGAGGCGCTGATTCAGGCAGAGCTTGAGAATATCCCCAAAGAAAAAGTTAAAGAAATCTGTGCAGAGAATATTGAAAAAATTCAAAATGGCATAAGAGATTTCAGATTTTAAGAAGCGTTCCGCTTCACCCACTTCGCGTGCCAACTAAATTATTAACTGACAAATATTGCTCGCGATAAAATATATAAATTCCTATACAACAAAAACGGAGTTCAACTGAACTCCGTTTTTTATGCCTTAGTTAGCCTGTTTTCTTTTTGTTATTAAATGTGAAATCGTTAATCATTCTGCGAATTAAGTTTTTTCTGGTTGCTATATCCAATGAATCCGAACACCAAGATCGGTACACCAAACATGGCGTACATGAGAAAGAATAGTGTTCCGACCGAATATAAAATCGCAGCGACCAATGCAGCCCAACTTTTTTTGGTAAGAAAACCAATCCAACCAAAAATCACACCAATTAAAAACATAATAATATGTGGGGTAACTAATGTTGTGGCGATTGCACCACTGACAGCTTCAACACCGTCTGCATTAATCATTCCTCCGCCAAAATACGAAATTAAATACACAGTATAAAGTGTAGCAAGTGTACTTGCTACAAATAAAGTTTTACTTCTCATAATTTTTCTCCTTTTCTAACATATAATCTATTATCAATCTATGACTTCTGCCATTTTTGCGGCAATTCTTAATAATTCAGCAGAGTATTCTGCCACCTCTCCTGGAGAGGCATTTTCCAACTCCTCTTCCATTTTCTCTGTTTTTGCCTCCCAATCGGCAAGTTCTAACATCATATCTGCATAATCAGATAATATTGATAAGTCTGTGGGATTTTCTTCATACTTTTTCAATATTTTAATATAATCGTCAACCCAATTCTCATAATCTTCCAAGAATTTTCTCCACTCTTTTTCTCCTGTAGATTCTTTCTGCTCAGGCTCCTCGTCAACTTCTTCCTCTGATGCTTTATTTTTTTGTTGGGCAGAAACAATTACATCAGTCTCACTGTTTTCTTCGATGTCTTCCTTTTTCGCCCCACAACCAGGGAACGCCAAGAGCATTACTATTGTCAAAAGTAATGCTAATAGTTTTTTCATAAATTTTCCTCCTATGTTATATTTTATGTTATAAATTATAACATACTTTTGCAACTTTTGTCAACATATAATATATATGAGGTGAAAGGTTATGGACAATAAGCTCATCATAAATAAAAAAAACTTAAAGGGCGAAGATGGTTACAAAACATTTTCTGTCCGTATAAAGGAAGATATCGTTATAAAATTAAACCAACTTTCAACAGAAACTAATCGTTCAAGAAACGAATTGATTAACATTTTATTGGAATATGCCATTGATAATAGCAAAGTAAAATAACTATTTCTAAATAAGAAAACGGAGTTCAACTGAACTCCGTTTTCTTATGACATTTTTTAGTCGTCAATTGAATTGTCCGTTGCTTTTTCGAATATTGCTTCTACTTCCTGTGAAGGTTTCTTATCAAGAAGAGTAAATACTACTGCAAAGATAACGCCGATAATGAAACCGGGGATGATTTCATAGATACCTGTAATTGCAGAGAGTGTCTCACCGCCTGATACAGGGAGCCACAGCCAGAGCATATCAACAAGTGCGCCCGAGATAATGCCTGCTACTGCACCTTTGTATGTAAAGCGTTTCCAGAAAAGAGAAAGAAGAACTGCGGGACCAAATGCCGCACCGAAGATACCCCATGCATTTGAAACAAGATCCATGATAGCCTGAGCAGCTTTACCCTTGCTGCTCGCGATAAAGTAAGCAATTACAGCGATAATCAAAACAACCGCACGGCTTACCCAGAGCATTTCTTTATTAGAAGCATTCTTTCGTATAATAGGCTTATAAAGGTCACTTGAGAAAGATGATGCCGCAACGAGAAGCTGCGAATCTGCTGTTGACATAGATGCCGCGATAATAGCTGCAAGAAGAAGCCCTGCAATAAATGACGGGAATACATCGCGTGCAAGTTCAACAAAGATAAGTGACTGCTTACCCTCGCTCAAAAGAACCGCAGAAAGGTCGGTTCCATTGGAATATATGAACATTCTGCCAAGATATGCAATCATAATAGTTGCAGCAAGAGAAAGAACAACCCAGATAATTGCAACTGTTGCACTCTTTTTAACCATAGAAGGTTTTTCGATCGCCATAAATCTCACGATGATGTGAGGCATACCGAAGTATCCAAGTCCCCAGCCAAGACCTGAGAGTATTTCTTTCCAGCTTGCGCTGAAGAAGTTTGCAACAAACTTAAACTCTTCCCCATTTGGTCCCGTGTAAACTGTTGTAAGAGCAGCAGGATCAAGTTCTCTGGCAAAACCAACAACGATTGGCACAATTAAGAGCGCACCAATCATCAGAAGTCCCTGGAAAAAGTCCGTCCAGCAAACTGCATTGAAACCGCCGAGGAATGTATAAACCACAACGATTGCTGCAAAGATAATCATCGCAGTTGATGCGTCAAGTTCGGGAACAAGAGTTGTAAACACTCCTGCACCTGCAACGAAAGCGGACGCAACATAAATTGTGAAGCAGACAAGAAATACTACTGCACAAATGATGCTCACGGTATGGCTTTTTGATAAAAAGCGGTTTGAAAGGTACTGAGGAAGTGTAATTGAATCACCGGATGCCTTTGAAAACTTACGAAGTCTTTTTGCAACCAAAATCCAGTTGAGTGCGGTACCGATTGCAAGACCTATACCAATCCATGCCTGACCAAAGCCAAATGCAAGGATGCTTCCGGGAAGCCCCATTAAAAGCCAAGCACTCATATCAGACGCCTGTGCACTCATTGCCGTAACCCAGGGACCCATCTGGCGTCCCCCAAGGAAATAATCTTTCTCAGTAACTACCTTTGACTTAAAGAAAAAGAAAATACCGATAGATATCATGGCTACGAAGTACAGCGAAAAAGCTAAAATATCCATAATCTAGTCTCCTTTATATGTTTTTAGTAATAAACTGCCATTATTTTACCATAAAATTACATATTATTCAAGAAATTTATTTCTGTGCGGTTTTATACTCAATAAAATCCTTATAAAGATAGAGCGAGCCACAGATGAGAATTGTGTTTTTCTCTTCTAAAGCTGTTTTATATGCTGTGCCAATATCTTCGCAGGGAAGCGCATCAAAGCCAAACGAATTAAACTTTTCGGCAAGTTTTTCCGCTGTTTGCGCACGGGGATTATCTTTTACTGAAACTGCAAAGATTTTTGCCTTGTCACAAAATCCGTTTTCCTTCAATAGATTAAGCGATGCGTCAATATCTTTATCTGCCATTGCGGCATAGATTATTGAAAACCGCTCGCCTTCAAAGTAGCGGTTAAGGGCATCGATAAGCGCTGTTGTGCCGTTCAGATTGTGTGCTCCGTCAAAAATAACAAGCGGATTTTCCGATATTTTTTCAAAGCGCCCTATATTTCGTGCCTTTATAAGTCCTTCGCGGATATACTTTTCGTCAATGCCCATTTTCTGTGCCGCGACAACGGCAAGCGATGCGTTTTCCGTCTGGTGCATCCCTGCAAGATTTATTTTAAGCGCAGAAAGATCATCAAGGTCGAAGACCTCACTCATTCCCTCGCGGGAATGGTTTTTCGTGGAGGGCACAACAATAAAACCTGCCCCCTTTTCCTCTGCAATTGTGTAGAGGATATCAAGTGCTTCTTTCGGCTGATTGGGGGTTGTTATAACCAGGCTTTCCTTTTTTATGATACCACCTTTTTCTGCCGCTATTTTTTCGATTGTGCCACCGAGGTATTCAATGTGGTCGATATCAATTTTTGTAATGATACACATTTCGGGGGCATCGATAATATTTGTCGCGTCAAGCCTACCTCCAAGTCCTGTTTCAAGGACCACGATGTCGCAATTTTCTTTTTCAAAATACAAAAATGCCGCTGCCGTCCAGATTTCAAACTGTGTCGGCATCGCGCCTAGTTCACACTCAACCTCAAGCGCGGCTTTTTCAACCTTATCCAAAAGCATATCCATTTCGGCAGAGGATATGTTTTTTCCGTCAACACTTATTCTTTCGCAGACATCAATCATATTAGGCGAGATGAATTTTCCCGTTTTAAGTCCGCTTTCAGTTAAGATGCACTGCAGAAATGCACAGGTAGAGCCTTTTCCATTGGTTCCTGCAATATGAATAAAACGAAGATTCTTCTGCGGATTACCCACTTTTTCACAAAGAGCACCGACAGACTCAAGTCCAAGGCGGCTTTTTGCCTGAAAGCTGTTTGCATACTGTTTGAAGCTTCCCATCAGAAATTCTCCTTTGTTATAAATTTCTTAAGCCTGAAAATCAATCTGCGACCTATTGTGCACACTGCCATATGCAATATGAAAGTAGCAAGCGATGCAGGCATACGGATAACTACTGCCGCGGAAAATGAGGAAAAATAGCCTATTCCCGTAAGAATCCACGACATAAGAGTAATGCTGATTACAAACTGCAAAAGAGCACATATTGCACTGCGCAGATAGTAAAAAGTGTTTTCCTTTGCCTTGTAAAAGCACGCGCCCCATATAACACCATAAAGAAATTCCACAGCTGTAATTTGCGGCATAATGGGGCCGACAGGAACAAGAACCGCGTTTAATATATCTCCGATTGCAGCAACTATTCCTGCGGAAATAGGACCAAAGATTGCCCCTGTCATAAAAACGGGTATGAATTTAAGGGGTATTTTAATCTGATTGCCTATTCTGAAGGTTGCAAAAATCGCAAGTATCGCCGTTATTGATGCAAATACTCCAAGGAGGCAAATCTTTCGTGTAGTAAATTTTTGTTTCATAAAAACAGAACCTTTCTGCAGCATGCTGCAGAAAGGTTCAATGAATCTTAGAGCAGCAACGGAATGCGAAACTGCTATCGCAAGACAAATGTCTATTCGTTGAGAGGGCAACTTCCCGTCCCTTTCACACTGAGGATATAATATATCCGACGCAACAGTTTCTACTTTGCTGTAAGCTTTACTTATATTTCTTTAAGTTCCAAATCTTGTCGTTGTATTCGCTGATTGTACGGTCACTTGAGAAGAAACCGCTCATAGCGACATTTGTAATTGCCTTTTTAAGCCACAAATCTTCGTCACGGTATTCCTTATCAGCGATGCGGTGAATTTCGCAATACGACTCAAAGTCACGGATAACCATATAAACATCGGCTCTGCCGTGGTCTCCGAAGAGAAGTGTCTGATAGAGGTCCTGATACTTGCCTGTATCCTCGGGACAGATTGTTCCGTCAATAAGCATATCGAGAACCCATCTTACCTCGGCATTTGTGGTATAGATATTCTGGCTTGAATTTTCATTAAACTGAAGTTCGCGATTAACTTCGGGAGTCTTCATACCGAAGATAAAGATGTTGTCATCGCCCACACACTCGCGCATTTCAACATTTGCCCCGTCAAGTGTACCGATAGTAAGAGCGCCATTTGCCATAAACTTCATATTTCCTGTACCGCTTGCTTCCTTGCCTGCAGTTGAAATCTGTTCGCTTATTTCTGCAGCAGGAATAATCTTCTGCGCAAGAGTTACTCCGTAGTTTTCGATAAATACAACCTTGAGTTTAGAGTTAACATCGGGGTCGTTATTTATCATTTTTGCAACATCGTTTATAAGCTTGATGATAAGTTTCGCACGCGCATATCCTGGCGATGCCTTCGCACCGAAAATGAATGTGTGCGGGTACATATCAAAGTTTTTATTATTTTTAAGTTTGTCATAAAGATAAAGGATATGAAGAACATTAAGAAGCTGACGCTTATACTCGTGAAGTCGCTTTACCTGAACATCAAAAATGCTATTCGGGTCAACATCGATGCCGTTATGCTCCTTGATATATGCAGCAAGGTCCTGTTTCTTTTTAAGTTTTACAGCCTTAAATTCCTGCTGAAATTCCTTATCGTCTGCAAAGGGAAGAAGTTTCTCAAGCTGAGCAACATCCTTCACCCAACCCTTACCGATTCTGGAAGTGATAAGCTCACTGAGTTCAGGGTTTGCAAGACGAAGCCAACGGCGGTATGTGATACCGTTTGTAATTGAAACAAACTTCTCAGGAGTAAGGTTATTGTAGTCACGGAATACATCGTTTCTTAAAATATCTGTATGAAGCCCTGATACGCCATTAACCTTATGACAGGTTGCAAGGCACATATTAGCCATATTGATATAGTTATGTGCGATGATTGACATATAGTTGATTTTGCCCCAGTCGTCACCGTAGAGATTATGAAGCTCGTAAACAAGGCGGCGGTTCATTTCGTCAACTATCATATAAATTCTGGGAAGAAGACGCTCAAACATATCCATAGGCCATTTTTCAAGCGCTTCGGCGAGAATGGTATGGTTTGTGTATGCAAATACTTTGCATACGATATTCCAAGCCTGATCCCAGCCCATACCCTCTTCATCCATAAGGATTCGCATAAGTTCGGGAATTGCGATTGCCGGATGTGTATCGTTGATATGAACTGCAATATATTCGGGAAGTCTGTCAAGATCCATACCCTTGTGGTGGCGTTTGAATCTTGAAATAATCCACTGCATTGTACATGATACGAAGAAATACTGCTGACGAAGACGAAGTGCCTTACCCTCCTGATGATTATCCTCGGGATAAAGAACTTTACTTAAAACTTCAGCAAGTGCCTTTTCTTCTACTGCCTGAAGATAGTCACCGCCTGAGAAGCTTGACATATCAAGGTCACGCTCTGCACGGGCAGACCACAGACGAAGCGTATTTACGATTTTAGCATCGTATCCGACAATCGGGACATCGTAGGGGATGCCCACAACATTTGTGGTGTCGATATAATTTACGCGAAGTCCGTTTTCGGTCATTTCGGTTTCAACCTTACCGCCGAAACGAACTGTAACCTTTTCTTCCGGGCGGGGGATTTCCCATACATTTCCATCACTGAGCCAGTTATCGGGAGTTTCAACCTGCTCGCCATTTATGATGAGCTGTTTGAAAAGACCATATTCGTAGCGGATTGAACAACCGAACGAGGGAAGCTCAAGTGTGGCAAGCGAGTCAAGGAAGCAAGCAGCAAGTCTGCCAAGACCACCGTTACCGAGACCTGCATCGTTTTCTTGGGATGCTATTTCCTCAAGACTGCAACCCATTGACTGAAGTACCTTGTCATAATCGTTTGTAAGCCCGATATTAAGAAGGTTGTTTCCAAGAGAACGGCCCATAAGGAATTCAAAAGAAAGATAGAAAAGCTCTTTCTTCTGCGCTGTTCTCTGCTGACGGCGGTATGCCGTCCATCTTTCCATAATCTTATCGCGGACGGTAAGTGCCGCCGCCTTATAAATGTGTGCTTTTGTAGCATCCTCAAGCGTTCTTCCGTAATGACGGTTGAGTTTGCCGAGGATTTCTTCTTTTATCTGCTCCTGTCGGGCAGTAAGTTTCTTTGTCGCCAATATATACAACTCCTTTAGATTTATAAAAAGCGTTCTTAACGCATCAACCCCCTGACCCCCACTCTTGGGGGCAGGTCGGTACGCTTGTTTGAAACAAGCCTATTGCGCACTTTTCGCGCGTAATTTCCTATGTTATAAACAAAATGGGTATGAGGTTATTTTAACCTCATACCCACAATTATACTACAATCTCGAGTATACGTCAATGTATTCTTTTGCTGAATTTCGCCATGAAAAATCCTGTTTCATTGCTCTTTTTACCATAGATTGCCATGCTTTCTTGTTATCGTAGTAAGTCCTCTTGGCATAATTTATAATTCCGAGCATCTCGTGTGCGTTGTAGTTTGCAAAACTGAAGCCTGTTCCCGTGTCCTCGTACTCGTTAAACGGTTCTACGCTGTCACGCAGTCCACCCGTTTCACGAACGATGGGCAGTGTGCCGTAGCGCATAGAAATCATCTGACTGAGTCCGCACGGTTCAAAGAGCGAGGGCATCAGGAATGCATCACAGCCTGCATAAATTTTGTGACTTTCAGCATTTCCGAACATAATGAGAGAGGCTAGTCTTCCTTTATACTTCCATTCAAAGTGGCGAAGCATATTTTCATACTGCTCCTCGCCCGTACCAAGGACTATCATCTGAACATCGTCATTTTCAAAGATGTTGTCCATGACACATTCTACAAGGTCGAGTCCCTTCTGTCCTGTAAGGCGCGTTACCATACCGATAAGGAATTTGTCAGGGTTTTCTTCAAGCCCGAATTCTTTCTGCAGTGCAATTTTATTCGCCTTTTTACCCGAGACAATATTCCTTCCGTTGTAGTTCTGGTAAATCAAGCTGTCTGTTGATGCGTTCCAGCCATCATAGTCAATACCGTTTATGATACCTGCCACGCTGTTACTCCTTGCCGAAAGAAGACCGTTTAAGTTTTCGCCGAAGTAGTCCGTCATAATCTCGCGCGAGTAGGTCTTGCTTACAGTTGTAATAAAGTCGGCATATACAAGCCCACCTTTTAAGAAACTTGCATCCTTGTAAAATTCAAGCTTGTCGGCAGTAAAGTAACTGTCGGGAAGCTCGCATACATCTGCGATAGTCTTTTTGTCGTACACGCCCTGGAATTTGAGGTTGTGTATTGTCATAACAGTTTTAATTCTGTTATAGCGGTCATCACAACCGTAGTGCGCCCGCAGGAGAACGGGAATCATGCCTGTCTGCCAGTCGTTACAGTGAATAACATCCGGCCAGAAGTCTACCACCTGCAAAAGAGCAAGCACAGCCTTGTCAAAAAACGCGAAACGCTCAACATCCTGCGCCATATCTCCATAAATTGTGTCGGAGCCAAAATAGAATTCGTTATCAACAAAGTAGTAGGTAACATCTCCTATTTTAAGGTCGAATACGCCACAGTACTGACTGCGCCAGCCCATCTTGATATAGATATTACTGATGTAACGCATTTCGTCTTTATATTTCTGCGCAATTTTACCATATTTGGGAAGTATCACACGAGCCTCGCAACTCTGTGCACAAAGTTCCTGAGGAAGAGCACCGACAACATCGGCAAGTCCTCCTGTTTTCACAAAAGGCACACATTCGCTTGTTGCAAATAAAACTTTCATAATTTTGTCCTTTCCGATTGCTGATTAAAGAAGTGTTCTCTTTGGAAGAATTACGGGGTAGTTAGGCTGACCGATAAGGCGTTTTGACTCACGCAGAGTACATTCCTTATCAATAATAATATTTTCGATTTCACAGTCTTCCTCAATAACAGTATTCTGCATAACGATACAATTTTTAACAGTTGCACCCTTAGCAATATAAACGCCACGGAATATGATGCTGTTTTCAACCTTACCCTCAATCACACAACCGTCTGCGATAAGCGAATCAGATACAGAGGAACTTTCCTTATACTGAGTAGGAACCTGGTCCTTAACCTTGGTATAGATACGGTTTTCTGCACCGAAGATTTCGTCACGAACTTCTTTTTCAAGGAGCTTCATATTGTTTTCGTAATAGCTTGCAACAGAGTCTATAATTCCCACGAAACCCTTGTACTCGTAGCCAGAAACTTTAAGATTCTGAACTGCACTGATAAGGATATCGCGCACGAAGTCGTGGCTTCCGCGGGAATATGCATCCTCAATAAGTTCTATGAGCTTAAGTCTGCCGATAATAAACATTCCCATTCCCTCGAGTGTTGTTTTGGGATAGCGGGGCTGTACTTCAATACCTGTAACCTTACCGTTTTCGTCTATTTCGTAAACATTACCGTGGGAGAGCTGTTCATCTTTTTCTTTTTTATCGTGGTAAATTACAGTGATATCAGCATCGTTTTCTATATGCTTTTCAAGCGCTTCGTCAAATGTCATATTACAAATTGTTCTGCCGCTTGCAAGGAGAACATATTCCTGACGGCTGCGGCGAAGGAATGTAAGAACTCCGTAAAGCTGGTCGATACTGTCCTGGCTTACATTACCGCCTATACCACGGACATGAGGAGGAAGCATAAAGAGTCCATAAATTTTTCTGTTAAGGTCCCAGGGAGCACCGCTGCCTACATGGTCCATAAGAGAAGAATAGTTGATGTTTGTTGCAATACCGACATTAACCATACCTGAGTTTACCATATTTGAAAGTATAAAGTCGATAAGTCTGTAGCGTCCGCCAAAGGGAAGTGCCTGTACCGAACGGAAGTCTGTAAGTTCGTTAAGCCTTAAATCCTTGTTGTCCGCCATTATGATACCCATCATATCTCTCATATTAGTTCTCCTCCTTTCCGTTATCTGCCGTTACCATAGAATTAATACCTATTTTCTCGCCTGCCGGAATTTCTATTCCTCCACCTATAAGCGAAATTCCGCCTGTGCAATATTTACTTTCATACTGAGGGCTCTGCGTGTTTTCGTCACCGATTACTGCACCCTCTCCAATGATGGCTTCTTCACCGACAACAGTCTTTTTAATGGTTGCACCCTTCTTTACTGTTGTCCCCGGGAATATGATTGAATCCTCAATAACTGCGCCTTCCTCAACAGTCACGCCTTCAAAAAGGATACTGTGATTTACTGTTCCGTAAACACTGCAACCCTCGGTAACACAGCTGTTTTTAATAACTGCACCGCCTGCGACAAAGTGCGGAGGCTTAACGGGGTTTCTTGAATAAATCTTCCAGTTATTGTCGTTAAGTTCAAATGCCGGAGGCTGGGCAAGAATATCCATATTTGCTTCCCAGAGACTCTGAACGGTACCAACATCCTTCCAGTATCCTTCAAATGCATAAGCACACATATTTTCGCCCTTTTCAAGCATTGTGGGGATAATGTTTTTACCAAAGTCGTTTGAACTTTCGGGATTCTTTTCATCATTCTGAAGATATTTTTTAAGAACTTCCCATGTGAATACATAAACGCCCATTGATGCAAGATTGCTCTTGGGCTGGGCAGGTTTTTCAGCAAATTCCACGATTTTACCGTCTTCATTTGCGGTCATGATACCAAAACGGCTTGCCTCTTCCCACGGAACCTCGATAACGGCAATTGTCGCATCGGCATTCTTCTGCTTGTGGAATTTAATCATTTTAGAGTAGTCCATCTTATAAATATGGTCGCCTGAAAGGATAACCACATACTTAGGATTGAACTTATCAACAAACTCAATATTCTGATAAATTGCGTTTGCAGTACCCTTGTACCATTCGCCTTTTTCAGCACTCTGATACGGCGGCAGAACATATACACCTCCTGAGTTCCTGTTAAGGTCCCAGGGATGTCCGCTGCCGATGTAGGTATTAAGTTCAAGTGGCTGATACTGAGTAAGTACGCCTACGGTGTAAATTCCGGAGTGGATACAGTTACTTAAGGTAAAGTCAATAATCCTGTATTTTCCTCCGAAAGGAACTGCAGGCTTTGCTACAGTTTTTGTGAGTGCGCCAAGTCGGCTTCCCTGTCCGCCGGCAAGAATCATTGCCAAACATTCGGGTGATTTCATGAGTAATCCTTCCTCTCTTGTCTATATTGAAAAATTTTATTTTCTGGGTTGGGTTCTCTTAAGATACACTGCACTCATAGGCGGTATATCAAGAGTGATTGAGTAGGGCATATTGCCCTGAGGTTTCTTTTTAGCGGATATTGGTTTGATCTTTCTGCCTCCTCCGCCAAACTTTGTTTCATCACTTGAAAGTACGCTTGCATAGGTTCCCTGGCGCGGTACACCTACGACATAGTCTTTATATTCAACCGGGGTAAAGTTACAGATAACCACTACCTCATCAGTTTTCTTTTTGCCGCGTCTTACAAATGATATAACACTTCTGTCGCGGTCATCGGCATTTATCCATTCAAAACCGTCCCAGCTGTTTTCAATTTCCCAGAAGGGCTTGGCTTCTTTATAGAATGTATTGAGTTCTTTCATAAACAAATGAAACTGTTTGTGCTTTTCTATTTCAAGCAAATGCCATTCGAGCTGTTCATAATAGCGCCATTCAATAAACTGCGCTATTTCTCCGCCCATAAAGAGAAGCTTTTTCCCGGGGTGTGCCATCTTATACATAAAGAATGTGCGCAACGAATCAAATTTCTGTCCGTAAAGTCCCGACATCTTTTCAATAAGCGAGCATTTTCCGTGCACTACTTCATCGTGCGAAAGCGGAAGTATATAGTTTTCGGAAAAGGCGTACATCATCGAGAATGTCAGAAGATTGTGATTATCGCGTCTGAAATACGGGTCCATACTCATATAGCGGAGCATATCATTCATCCAACCCATATTCCATTTGAAGTTAAATCCGAGTCCACCATCCGAGACAGGCTTCGTCACGCTTGGCCATGCGGTAGATTCCTCGGCAATCATAAGCACATTCGGATACTCTGAAAAAGCGGCAATATTGAGCTTCTGTAAAAATTCAATCGCCTCAAGATTTTCGTTTCCTCCGTTTATATTGGGCAGATATTCCTCGCGTCCGTAATCAAGGTAAAGCATACTTGAAACGGCATCAACCCTGAGTCCATCAATGTGGAAAACATCAAGCCAGTAAAGTGCGCTTGAAAGAAGGAACGACACAACTTCTTTGCGTCCGTAGTCAAAGACTAGTGTTCCCCACTCCTTATGCTCACCCTTCAATGGATTGGGGTATTCGTAAATCGGTGTTCCGTCAAATCGGGCAAGTCCGTGTGCATCGCGCGGAAAATGCGCAGGTACCCAGTCCATAATAACACTTATGCCATATTCGTGGCACTTATTCACGAAGTACATAAAGTCCTTGGGCGTGCCATAACGACTTGTCGATGCAAAGTAACCCGTCACCTGATATCCCCAGCTTCCGTCAAACGGGAATTCAGTAAGAGGCATCAGTTCCACATGGGTATAATTCATTTCAAGAAGATACGGACAAAGTTCGTCAGCAATTTCGCGGTAATTTTTAAGCGAACCGTCAGGATGTGTTCTCCAGCTTCCAAGATGCATTTCATATATAAGCATCGGTTTTTCATATGGCGCGTTTTTCGTTCTTTTTTCAAGCCACTTCTTATCGGTCCATGAAAATCCGTCCGTATTATATGTTATAGATGCGGTTTCGGGGGCAAGCTGACAAAATCTTGCATAAGGGTCTGCTTTGTAAAAAGCAGAGCCGTCCTTTGCCTTTATAAAATACTTATAGCACAATCCGTCAGTTATTCCTTTTATAAAAATGTGCCACACGCCCGAGCTTCCCTGTGGATTCATAGGATGAGCGTCAATGTTCCATCCGTTAAAGTCGCCGACAACACTTACATAATCGGCATTTGGTGCCCAAACCGCAAAACTGTATCCGCTGTCGCCAAAAATTTCAGCAGGTCGTGCACCCATAAATTTATATGCGCGGAAATTAGTTCCGCTGTTAAACATAGAAAGTTCGGAGGCAGGTATAAAAGGGTTTTGATGGGCTTTTTGTGTTTTCTTTGCTGTCATATTTTCTCCTCCGTCTCATATAAGTATAGTTATTATAATATTTTATCAAACTTTAGGATTTAAGTCAAACGGTTTTAGGGAAAAATAACCAAAAAATACGATAATTTTCAACACTTTTTTAGTTAATTTTACACAAAAAGGGACAAAAAAGAAGCGTGCCGCTTCACCCATTTCGTGTTCCGGCTAAATTTCAAGCCGACAAATGTTGCTCACGAGAAACATGTAAATCCCTATACGGCAAAAAAAGCTTTTATCAGTTGGATAAAAGCTTTTTTAATATTACTTTGATTCCATTTTATGACGCAGGTGGTTTGAGAGAAGCGCAAGTGACGACGCCATATTTTCGTTTTGCACCAGAATTTCCTCAGGTGCCTTTATATGCGTGGGAGCAAAATTCCATATTGCGAGGATACCGCTTTCAACGAGCACATCGCACACCTGTTGAGCTGCATCTACGGGAACGGTTATTATGCCGATTTTGACATTCAGCTTTCTGCACATTTCAGGAAGGCGCGAAATGTCAAACACCTTCTTATTATCAATCAACTCCGGTCTGTTATCAAATGCAGCAACGATGTTTATTCCGTAGTTATCAAATCCGCGGTAACTGAGAAGCGCCATCCCGAGATTACCGGCACCGACAAGTATCGCGTCATTTCCCTTTCCATAATCAAGAAAGTCAGAAATTCCGTCAATAAGGTCGCGGACAACAAACCCCTTTTTCGGTATGCCCGAAGTTTTACAAACTGCCGCAAGGTCCTTTCTGACCTGGACATCGTTCATATCGAGAGCCTGGGCAACTGAGGCAGAAGAAATATATTCAATTTCGTTGCTGTCAAGTGTTTTGAGATATGACATATATACGGGAAGTCTCTTCAGCGCCTGACGGGAAAGAATATTCTTTTTATCCATAGTTAAAACCTACCCTGAGTTTGCAGAATATATTATGCTTTGTTAACAGAGCCGAAAAGTTCCATCTTCTCTTTGACAGTTTCCTTGATTGCTTCAAAACCGGGCGCAAGAACTTTTCTGGGGTCGAAGCCTTTACCTACAAGGTCCTTACCCTCTTCGAAATACTTTCTTGTAGCAGCAGTGAATGAAAGCTGACATTCAGTATTAACATTTATCTTTGCAACGCCGAGAGAAATAGCCTTTTTAATCATTTCTGCAGGGATACCTGTACCACCGTGAAGAACAAGCGGGATATTGCCTGTTGCATCCTTAATTTTTTCAAGTGTGTCGAACGCAAGCCCCTTCCAGTTTTCAGGGTATTTGCCGTGGATATTACCGATACCTGCAGCAAGCATTGTTACACCAAGGTCTGCAATAGCCTTACATTCCATGGGGTCTGCAATATCGCCGGCTCCCACAACGCCGTCTTCTTCGCCACCGATTGCGCCTACTTCAGCCTCAAGACTGAGTCCTTTTTCTGCGCAGATATCGATAAGCTCTGTTGTCTTTTTAACATTTTCATCAATGGGGTAATGGCTGCCGTCAAACATAACTGATGAGAAGCCTGCCTCAATACATTTTAATGCACCTTCATAGCTGCCGTGGTCAAGATGAATAGCAACGGGAACTGTGATATTAAGTCCCTCAAGCATACCTTCAACCATGCCTACAACTGTCTTGTAGCCGCCCATATACTTGCCTGCGCCCTCGCTTACGCCAAGGATAACAGGAGAATTCTGTTCCTGGGCAGTAAGGAGTATTGCCTTTGTCCATTCAAGATTATTGATGTTGAACTGACCCACCGCGTATTTACCATCGCGAGCCTTCTGGAGCATTTCTTTTGCTGATACTAACATAATTACCAAGCCTTTCTTCCCGCCTTTATTCGCAAACGCACTT
Organism: Clostridia bacterium; assembly: GCA_017411435.1. Taxonomy (GTDB): domain Bacteria; phylum Bacillota; class Clostridia; order UMGS1883; family UMGS1883; genus UMGS1883. The sequence continues at coordinate 11,628 of JAFQQD010000001.1, read as the reverse complement.
ATCGCGGGGATAATAAGTCACGCAGATATATTCATAAAAACATATTATTTATTATCGCATAAATTTCCAAATAAATCAATATATATTATTTGAAAAGGGGTGATTTTTTGAAAAAAACTTCAGTTGCTACAATCAATTTAAGAAGATTTCGTCCTTTGTTTTTATCGCTTGTGTTTTCTTTTGTGATTATGGCAAGTATAGTTTTGTCAAAATCGCTTCCTGCTATTACGCTTACCGAAGATATTTTGCGTATTTTTCTTTCTTCAAACATTTCCTTTGATAATGATAGTTTTCTCGTTTCGGGAGCTTTTTCCCTGCATGAGAAGATTCCCGGAAAAGTTATGACAGGTGCTGTGCCTATGCAGGGGGATATTTCGCATATTAAAACGCCTGTAAAGGCACCGCCTAAAACAGTCCTTAACCCTGAGGTTAAAATTTCGGATACAACATCGTCCGGATTAACGGCTGAAAATTTTCTTTCACCTGCGCCGGATTTTCTCTTTGAAGATTTTTCCGTATTGATTGTTCATACACATACCACGGAGAGCTACACTTCCTCGCCTAAATTCAGCTATATTCCGTCTGATACAGACCGCACAACTGACAAAAATTTTAATATGGTACGCGTTGGAGAAGAAATAAAAAATGTGCTCGAATCAAACGGCATCAAGGTTTATCACGACACATCTATAAACGACTACCCAAGTTACAGCGGAAGTTATAACAAAAGTGCAAAGGCTATTGAAAAAAACATAAAAAAAGACCCGTCTGTTAAAATTGTACTTGATGTACATCGCGATGCAATTGAGGGAAAGAATGGCGAAAAAATAAAGCACCTGACAAAAATTGACGGAAGCGATGCCGCAAAAATTATGCTTGTCGTAGGAAGCAATCAAAGCGGACTTACACACGACAACTGGGAAGAAAATATGCGTTTTGCCGTTCAATTGCAAAAGCACACGATGTCACTCTATCCTGACCTTTGCCGCCCAATAAATTTCAGAAGCCAGAGATTTAATCAGCAGCTTGCCCCGGGCGGAATTATTGTAGAGGTGGGCACAAACGGAAATACACTTGACGAAGCGATTTTAGGGGCGAGGTGTTTTGCAGTATCATTATCTGATTTCATAAAAAACAGCAAAAAGTAAAAGGAATCCGTTTGGATTCCTTTCAGACTGTCGAAAAAGTCGGTCAAACGCAAGCAAAAATAAATAATAAATATTTTTTGCAGCGCTTGGAAATTTTCGATAAACTTATAAAAGAACAAAAACACCATTAGCCACATAATAAAAAGCCCTGAAAATTGCAATTTTCAGGGCTTTTGCTTGCTTTCGTCCAACACGCCCTCTACCGCACCCTCGTGCGCCTACGAGTTCGTGTTGAACAAATTTACCTTCCTTTTTCCTCGTCTGCCAGCGTGCCGATAGGTTTATCGACACGCTGAAAGGAATCCGTTTGGATTCCTTTTCGTCTTTTAATGTGTATGGTGACAATGTTCGCAGTCACCGCTGCACTCAATTTTCTTTTCAATACCGCTCTTGTCGTAATAATCCTGAATAGCAGCTCTTATTGCTTCTTCAGCAAGCACGCTGCAATGAAGCTTTGCCGGCGGAAGTCCGTCAAGAGCCTCAACCACTGCCTTATTTGTAAGCTGTAACGCCTCGTCAATACTTTTTCCTTTCACAAGCTCAGTTGCCATGGAGCTTGTTGCAACTGCGGCACCGCAGCCGAAAGTCTTGAACTTAATATCAACGATTATATCGTTTTCTATCTTCATATAGATTTTCATAATATCGCCGCACTTGGCATTACCAACTGTGCCTACTGCATTGGCATCTTCTATTTCCCCGACATTTCTGGGGTTTGAGAAATGGTCCATAACCTTTTCGCTGTACATTTATATCATTCCTTTCCTTCTACACCTTCGTAAAGCGGTGACATATCCCTAAGCCTCTGAACAATCGGGGGAAGTGCTTTTAAGAAGGCATCAATTTCCTCTTTTGTGTTAAATTCCGAAAGTGATGCACGAAGCGAGCCATGTGCAATCTCGTGCGGAAGGCCTATTCCCAGAAGCACATGGGACGGGTCGAGTGAGCCTGATGTGCAGGCAGAGCCGCTTGAAACGACAAAGCCCAGCATATCAAGTGATAACAGAAGGCTCTCGCCCTCGATATATCTGAAACAAAAACTTGTATTATTGGGAAGACGCTTTTCCCTGTGTCCGTTAAGACGGGTATAGGGAATTTCGCGAAGGACTGTATCGATGATATAGTCGCGCATCTGTACAAGTTTTTTTGTTTTTTCCTGCATATTTTCACAAGCCTCAGAAAGCGCCTGTGCCATACCGATAATACCTGCAACATTTTCAGTAGTTGCGCGTCTGCCTGATTCCTGGGCACCACCGTGGATAAGGTTTTCAATCTTTACGCCTTTTCTGATGTAAAGCGCACCTACACCCTTAGGTCCGTGGAATTTATGTGCCGACATAGAGAGAAGGTCAATGTTCATTTTCTCGACATCAATTTCTACCGCACCAGTTGCCTGAACGGCGTCAGTGTGGAAATACACACCTTTTTCTTTGCAGATGCCACCGATTTCCGCAATGGGATTTATTGTGCCGATTTCGTTATTTGCAAACATCACTGAAACGAGGATTGTTTTGTCTGTGATTGCATTTTTAATGTCTTCAGGGCTTACCATACCAAATTCGTCAACGGGTACATAAGTAACCTCAAAGCCCTGCTTTTCAAGAAACTGGCAGGTATGAAGAACTGCATGGTGCTCAACCGTTGTGGTTATAATGTGATTGCCCTTGTCCTTGTTTTTAAGGGCAACACCTTTTATAGCCCAGTTATCCGCCTCGCTGCCGCCACTTGTAAAATAAAGTTCACGAGCAGTTGCACCGATAAGTGATGCAATCTTTTCGCGTGCTTCATTCATAGCACGGCGCGCCGCTTGACCTGCACTTGTATATGTGGAGGATGCATTACCGAAAGTTTCGGTAAAGTACGGAAGCATCGCACTTATTACACTGTCTTTCATTTTTGTTGTGGCTGCATTATCAAGATATATCATAAAAGTTTTCCCTTCATTTTAGTCCACATTACAGTATAGTATTATTTCACGCAAAAAGCAAGCAAATTTACAAAAATTATCATTTATTTTTGCCGAAATAATTTGTACAATGGACAACCTTGCCAATAATGATGAATCTGTCTTTTTCAAGGTCGAGTACAATATCGGGATAAAGGTCAGGGTTGCTTGCTGCTTTAAGCACAACGGTATTGCCGTCCTTGTAGTAGGTTCGTATAACTGCATCGTTGTCATTATACACCGCCGCCACAATGTCTCCGCTTTGGATTATGGCATCCTTGCGGATGATGACACTTGCTCCTTCCTTTATTGCTTCAAGCACCATTGAATTATCGGGCATTTTAAGTCCCATATATTCAAACCCATGCAAATCCTCGCGGTCAATAAATGCGGTCTCAACGATTTTGTCAATCTCCACAAAGGGTTTCTTGCTGCTGATTGAGCTTACAACATGAACAAGCTTTGCTCTTTCTCCGACATCGATTGAAAGGCGGTTTATGAGCGAATAGCTGTCGGTAGAAAATGCCGCCGCCAGAGCGTCAATTATAGCGGGTGCAGGAGATGTTATATATCCGCTTTCTATATTGTTGATAGTTGTAGTCCCTACTCCGATACGCAGAGCAAGTTGCGCTTGTGTAAGGCCTGCGTTTTTACGAAGTCCCCTGATATGTGCTGCAAGCATTCCCATAATTACACATCCTTAAAATGTATTACGGAATATTTTATCATATTTTGGGACAAGTTTCAAGAATGAAGAGCCATATTTATTCCGCCTGAGATAATGTCTGATGCAGTATTTGAAATAGCATCGACATCGTTGGGAGTTAATATCATTCCTCGACCGTTTTCGATAAGTTCATTTTTGATTTGTTTATGCTCGCCGATAATATCCATAGCAAGTGTAGTGGCATCGACAACCATAGGCACGCCGATTGCGATAACCGGCACACCGAGAGTTTTTTCTGTAAGCTCCTTACGGTTATTTCCTACTCCGCTTCCGGGCGAAATGCCAGTATCCGAAATTTGAACGGTTGTCCCGAGTCTGCTTATTTTCCGCGCGGCAAGGGCATCAACTGCTATAACGAGTGTCGGTTTCACATGCTCTACTACGCCTTTTACAATTTCGCCAGTTTCTATACCTGTTATTCCAAGCACGCCAGGTGCAACAGCACTGACGGGACGGATATCAAAATCAAAGCCGAGCTTAGCCTCGCTTGTAATATGCCGTGTAACGGTGACTTTACCCACTGTTTTGGGACCTATGGAGTCAGGCGTTATATACTGATTGCCAAGTCCCACAATTAAAACGGAATCTGTATTTTTGTCTTTTATAAGTTTTTTAAGTTCGTTACCTACCGCGTTTTCACCGCGTTCTTCTATTTCATCGTCCTGACAGAGCATATTGTCAATTTCAATTGTGATATAACTGCCAATGGGTTTTCCTATACGCGCCTCTCCTTCGGGAGTTTTAATATTTACATGGGTAACGGTTATCCCGTCACTATCGTGAGAAGTGCTTTCCACACCGCTGATTTCACCTGCAAACATTTCGCGGCATTCAAGTGCGAGGTCTGTTCGTATTTTCATATTACTTCCTCTTTTCCTTTTCGTCTTCGTCTTCTCCGCCAATTTCCAAAAAAGCCTGTAAGGCAACAAAATTTTTCACGCTTTCGGGCATAGGGTCTTCGGTATTTTGTATATTGTCATCGGGTAATGTGTAATTTGACATTTTATCAGTCCTTTCTGTTTGTATTTTTATTAGTATTTCTCTGCTATACTAAAAAATACGAACAGTTGCAAATTACAAAAATGTATGATAGAATACACTTAACTGGAGTGATTTTTATGAAAATAAAAGAATCGGCAGAAAATTATCTTGAAACAATTCTTATGTTGAGTGAAAAAAACAGTTATGTCAGAAGTGTCGATGTTGCAAATGAACTTGGTTTTACCAAAGCAAGTGTTTCCGTTGCAATGAAAGCTTTCCGTACGGAGGGCTATATTATAAATCTTGATGACGGTGGAATCAGGCTTACCGAAAAGGGACTTGCTATTGCTGAAAAAGTACGCGAAAGGCACGATGTTATCGCAAAAGTCTTGATTAAACTCGGTGTAAGTGAAGAAAACGCATTTACTGACAGTTGCAAAATAGAGCATGATATCAGCGAAGAAACTTTTGAAAAACTCAAAAATTTCCTCAATAAAAGAGATTAATCGCTTTCGCGTTACGCTTTCATAACACATTTGTTAAAATTCTGTTACTGATATTGCAAAGTTAACTATTATAGTATAATATAGTAGTAGATAAAAGGGGTGATCGTTATGGTAAATAACACAACAACACATATAGATATATGTAAAACACGCGACACTGAGATAGAAGCTATCATCTGCCGTGTGCATGAGGCTTTGATTGAAAAGGGATATGACCCGATAAGCCAGCTTGTTGGTTATATTATGTCGGGCGATCCTACTTATATTACAGGTCATAAGGGTGCAAGAAGCCTTATTACCAAGGTGGAAAGGGACGAAATACTGGAAGTTGTATTCAGAAAATATTTATCTATGAAATGAGAGTAATGTGCTAAAACAGCTCTTAAATGAAAAAAATAAAAACCTGTTCATTACTGAACAGGTTTTTATTTTTTAAAATGCCATCAGGATACTCGCCACAACGGCTGTCGCGGCAGCGATATATTCAATTTTCTTTACATTTTCGCGTCTTAATGTGCTGATTATTACCGAAAAGAGCATAACTCCGCCTGTACCAAAGGGATACAGAACCGAAGCATCAAGTGCTCTGGGAGCGACAGATATAAGGAGAAGTAAATCTCCGCAGCCGTTGAAAAAGCCATCAAACGCGGGAAACAGGAGATTTTTTCCTTTAAGAAGATAAATCCTTTCCCCTTTTGCAAGAAGCCATATTCCGCATATTAAGATGGTCCATATTCCAGAATAAAACAAAAAGCTTGTACTATCAGTTATTTTTAACCCTATATTCTGATGAATTGTTGAAATAGTTCCCACAGCTCCGTTTAAGATAAAAACAAGAAAGTAGTATAAAAACGCTTTCTTGTTATGACTGCCTTTCTGAATATTCATCACAACAGCTAATGCTACCAAAATGAAGCATAAGACTTTGAAGACAGAAACTTCCTCGTTAAACAAAAATACTCCTGTCAGAAAAGGAAGCGTCATTCCTCCGAGCATTGTAAAAACTGAATACACGGAAAGATTTGCCACTGAAAAAGCCTTTAAGCTGAAATAAATCATCAGTATATAGCAAAGAGAATAAGGTGCCGCTGCCAAAAATGAAAATGTAGTAAACTCAAGCGAAAACGCACCTAAAACGAGCATTATCACCATTGCTGACAAGCCTTTATGCAGTGCGTACAAAAGTGCCTGAGGGAGTGCCGTTCCACAGTTTTTTTCATAGCTTTGCTGACAAATGAACTGAAGCGAAAACATAAGTGCCGCAACAGAAATTAAAATATAGTATATCATAAAAATATTCCCTTAAATTACCGTTATCTTATTGATTTTACCCCATCCCGTTCCGCCTGCGGGGAGAGTGTTGGGATAATCGGGATTGATTTTCTGATGCGTTTCTTTGACGAGCTTGTCGGCATCTGTAATCTTTTCCCCTGCCATAGTTACATTTTCTATTGTTATATCCTCTACCGTACAACACATATCGGGCTCAAAGTAATCCCGCCAATCCTCAGGGCCTTCTCCGCGTTGTGCCGTTGCGGAAATCGGGCCAGCATTTACGAGCTTTATGTCTTTACTTTCAAGAGTTTCGTAAGAATCAGAAACCGCAATATTTTTCAAGTTGATGTTTTTACAGTCTGCCAAAATATCAAAAACACCATACACGGGAATTGCGTTGAATCCGGCATTCTTAAGCTTGGGAAGAGAAATATTTTCAAAGTAAATATTCTCCATTCTTCCGACAGTCAGTGCACTGTCAAATTTATCCCATTTAAGATAAGCATTTCTGCAGTTTGGCTGATAATACATCTTGTATGTATAAATACCTGTGATATTTTCAAGAACACAGTTTCGTATGTCGCAATCGTGTGTTAAAAGATTGGGATACTCCTTCCTGCCTGTCAGAAGTCGGATTTCGTTATCAAGACCTTCAACATCGTGCACATAGATGTACTCAATATCTCCGTGAGTCATACCCGAACCGTACCAATCCCACGCAAGGATGGCTACCATATCATCCAGGAGACCTGAACCGCTGAGATTGCTGATAATACCGTATGAAGAGGGACCATCTATATGTACGCCGTCTCCTGCGTGATTTTCAAAGGTTATGTTATCTACATAGAAATTATAGCAGTTTGAAATCATTACCGCATACGCTCTTCCGCCTTTTACAAACTTAACATTTGTGATATTAAGTTCCTCTATGTTAGAAAAAGCAAAATGTGAAAATCCGCCTACAATACTCTGGAAACGGTCACAACGCATCCATTTATTACCTTCTGCGCTCCAGATACCCCCACTTACGCTTATGTGTCTGTCGGGATCTTCCCTCTCAACATATTTATGACCGCCGGGAATTATGTTGCGGTTTCTTATCATACATATATTCTTGCCGGGAACGAGACGAATCACCTGATTTTCATCAATTTTAAGGTTGGTGTCACTGTCCATAAAAATTGAATTATCAATCAATATTTCCTCACCCATATCGGGAATATAGACATTTTTCTTTTCTTCAAGAGCTGTCTGGATGGCCTTTGTCCAGATATTATTTTCCACGAGATGAGCGTACTGTGTAATGGATGTATAATCAATTTTCGATGTGTCAATTACAGTTACGGTGTCAGTGATTTTTTTAATTATTTGTTCTTTCATAATATTACCTCCAACTTATATATATAAGTAGATTATAACACTATATAAAGAGTGCAGTCAATCGCTTATTGCTATTTTCGGGAAAAAGTTGTATAATACAAGTCGGGGGTGCTGGAAATGAATAAAAAACCGCTTTACTTACAAATATCTGACGCTCTTAGAAGTGAAATAAAGAGCGGAAAACATAAGAGTGGAGAAAAACTTCCCAGCGAGAATATGCTTGCCAGAAAATATTCTGTTTCAAGACTTACTGCGAGGGAGGCGATGTCCGTCCTTGTAAACGAGGGACTGATTGAAAAGTATCAGGGGAAGGGATATTTTTGCAAAAATTATTCATCCGGCAAAAAAATTCATGTTTTGCTTGATATGTCGGATTATTATTTTCTTCCCTACTACACGCAGGCAATAAGCGGTGTATTGGAAGAAAGCGGGGCATCGTTTATTGCCTTTGATACAAAGTATAGTTTTGCAGAAACTATAAAAATACTTGAAAAAATCTCTTTGAGAGATACGGACGGGCTGATTATTCAGGCAACTCCCGAAAAAGACATAGATATAAAAAGGCTTGAGGTTATCATAAAAAAGTTCAGGGAAAAAAATATTCCCATTGTTTTCCTTGATGCAGATTATGAAATAAAAGACACTTCCATAGTTTGTATGAACGACGAAAAAATTGGTCTTGGTGCGGCTGAATATCTCAAAAAAACGGGGCATGGCAAAGTCGGTGCCGTTTGCATAAGAAACAGCCGTATATCAGAAAAAAGAATGGGTGCATTTATAAATGAATTTGAAAACACTTTCATAATTTATGATGATGAAAATTTAGGAAAAGAGCTTGAAAAAGCATATAAAAGCGGTATGGCGGCAATTTTTTGTTATAATGACTTTCTCGCCAAAAAGTGCATCGATGAATTAGCCGCAAGGGATATAAAAATACCCGTGGATGTTTCAATAATAACCGCTGATGACACATTGATTTCAAGGCTTTATAACCTCACAGCACTGACGCACGCAAAGGAAGAGCTTGGCAAATTCGCCGCAAAGGTAGTGCTCGGAAAAGAAATTGTAAAAAAGACCTTTGACACAAAGCTTGTTGAAAGAAGCTCGGTAAGAAGAGTTTGAATAAAATAAAAGAACGGAAGTCAATCTTCCGTTCTTTTATTTTATGAAATCAATATTATAAAAGTTTGTGAAACCTATTTTTGAAAGCATCTTTTCGGTTTCTTCGTACGCAAAATCAAGAAACTGTGCACGATGACAGTCGGAGGTTATTATAACCTTTCCTCCGCGCTTTTTAAGTTCTTCAAGTATCCATGTGTCAGGATATGGTCTGTCCTTATATCCGCGTGCCATTGAGCCCGTGTTAACCTCAAACACCATATTTTTATCAAGCAGTATTTCCAGCGCAGAAAGCACTGCTTTTTTATATCTTTCTTCCCCAGGGTTAAAGATTTTATCGCCCTTGTCATATTTTGTTACAAGGTCAAGGTGGCCTACGATGTCACCCTCCTGATTTGCAACTGTTCTGAAATATTCCTCTGCAAAGGCATAAGGGTCTCCGCCGAAAAAGTTTTTGATGGTGTTTTCCTGAATGTCCCTTCCTCCGTCTATTTCACAGATTTCTTTGCCTGCCCGTATATAGTGAACAGAGGCAATCGTGTAGTCGTAAGCGTGTGCGTCATAGGTTGAAAGTCCGTCTTTCTCTATTCCGCGAAACACCTTTATCTGATTTTTGTACTTTTCGGCAAGACGACCGATTTCTTCAAAGTACTGAGCTTCTTTTTCTTTGCTCATACAGTATCTTTCGTCAAAATCGGTGTAGCCGTGACCTGAAAAACCGATATAGGTAAATTTCTTCTCTATTGCAGAGAGGATATTCTCCTCGGGGGTGTTTTTTCCGTCACAATAGGTTGTGTGAACATGTAGACTTCCGCGTGTCATGATGTCATCTTCTCCTGTTTTACCTTTTTATCTATAACATGGCGGGACGCGAGTTCTTTTATCACATCGTCAACATCAATGCCCATTTCGACCATCATTACCATAACATGATAGTAAAGGTCGGCAATTTCGTAGATTGTTTCTTTTTTGTCGTTATCCTTGGATGCGATGATAACCTCGGTACATTCTTCTCCGACTTTTTTTAGGATTTTGTCAATACCTTTTTCAAAGAGATAGGTAGTATAACTGCCTTCTTTTTTCTCTTCTTTTCTGCCTTTTATCATTTCAAAAAGAGCTTCTGGAGAAAATACTCCTTCTTCATCGCTTTCGAAAACGATATCATTAAAGCAACTGTCTGTGCCCTTATGACAAGCGGGGCCGTCCTTTTTAACATATACACAAAGCGCATCGCTGTCACAGTCGGCAACTATCTTTACGATGTGCTGATAATTTCCGCTTGTTTCGCCTTTAAGCCAGAGTTCCTGACGAGAACGGCTCCAGAAGCAAGTCATTTTCTTTTCAAGAGATATTTTAAGGCTTTCCTCATTCATATACGCAAGAGTGAGCACCTTGCCTGTTTCCGCATCAATTACGATTGCGGGGATAAGCCCTTTTTCGTCAAATTTAAGCGCTGTTATATCAATCATTTTATATTCTCCTTACCGGGATATTATTTTTATGAAGCTCTTCTTTGAGGTCTTGTATCGAAACCTCACCGAAGTGGAAAATCGAAGCTGCAAGTCCTGCCGACATTTTAGGAATTTCGTTAAAGAGTGTCACAAAGTCGTCTATCTTTCCTGCACCACCCGATGCGATAACGGGGACATTCACTACTCCTTGTACTGCTTTAAGCATTTCAATATCAAATCCCTGTTTCACGCCGTCTGTGTCAATGGAATTAACAACAATCTCACCTGCACCGCGCTCGACACCCTGTTTAATCCACTCGATTGCTTCAATGCCTGTATCCTCTCTGCCGCCTTTTGCAAAGACATGGAATCTGTCTCCCACGCGCTTAATGTCAACAGAAAGTACCACGCACTGATTTCCGTAAATCTGCGCCGCCTCGCGTATGAGTTCGGGGTTACGAATAGCACCCGAATTTACACTTACTTTATCAGCACCGCACTTTAACACACGGTCAAAATCCTCAACAGTGTTTATGCCACCGCCTACCGTAAGCGGAATAAAGATTGTTGATGCTACCTCGCGCAGAACATCGGTAAATAGCTTACGCCCCTCAAAAGAGGCTGTTATGTCGTAAAAGACAAGTTCGTCTGCACCACATTCCCAGTATTTTTTTGCAAGCTCTACGGGCGAGGAAACATCGGAAAGACCTTCAAAATTCACGCCCTTTACTACCCTGCCGTTTTTAACATCGAGGCAGGGAATTATTCTTTTTGTAATCATTTTGCCACCCCGATTGCTTCTTTAAGGTCAATATCACCCGTGTAAATCGCCTTGCCCACGATTGCACCATAAAGGTTCATTTTGCGAAGAGCTTCTATATCTTCAATAGTTGACACACCGCCCGATGCAACAATATCCATAGTAAATTTTTCGGAAAGTTCACGATAAAGCTCGCGGTTTGTTCCCTGCATCGCACCATCACGCGAGATGTCGGTACAGATAACTGTCTTTATGCCGAGATTCTGCATTTCGGAAAGGAAATCCATACCCGATACACCACTGTCTTCAAGCCAACCCTTAACGGCTACCTTACCG
>JAFQQD010000023.1 GCA_017411435.1 Clostridia bacterium | reverse complement strand
TCACAATATGATAATCGATGTTCCCGCATATCCATTATAACAGATGCTTTGAATTCTGGCGAGTACTTTCTTTGTTTTTGCCCTTTTTTGCTCATAAAAATATGCACCTCCAAAAGTGTCTAACTTTTGGGGTGCATATCACTAAAATCAGTTCTCTTTTTTCTTTTCCGCAAAAAACAACACATATTTTGCCTTAAAAACTCAAAAAAACACTATGAAAACCCATAATTTTATGGTACAATATAATTTGTCAAAATGGATAATTACGAAAGGAAGGATTCATAGAATGAACTTTTTCCAGAAAGATATAGAAACAATGCCCCGTAAAGAGCTTGAGGCACTTCAGCTTCAGCGCCTTAAAAACATCGTGGCATACTGTTACAACAACACAAAATTCTATCACGACAAGCTCGACAAAGCAGGAGTGGGTGACGGAAGCAAGATTAAGACGCTTTCCGATATAGAATACATACCCTTTACCGAAAAGAGCGAATTCCGTGACAACTATCCCTTCGGCATGGTTGCAGTACCGCACAAAGATATCGTGCGTGTTCACGCATCCAGCGGTACAACAGGCAAGCCTACCGTTGGTGTATATACTAAGCAGGATATCGACATCTGGAGTGACTGCGTTGCGCGCGTATGTGCAGCAGGCGGAGTAACGGACGAGGATATCATTCAGATTTCATTCGGTTACGGACTTTTTACAGGTGCGCTTGGTCTTCACTACGGACTTGAAAAACTTGGTGCCATGGTAATCCCCATGTCATCAGGCAACACCGAAAAACAGCTTATGATGATGCGCGACCTTGGTGTAACGGGTCTTGTTGCGACTCCCTCGTATGCTCTTTATTTGAGCGAGGCAGTAAAAGAGGGCGAATATCCTCTTGATGCATATAAGCTGAAGCTCGGTATTTTAGGCAGTGAACCATGTACTCCCGAAATGCGCGAAACTATCGAGAAGAACCTCGGCATATATGTTTCAGATAACTACGGTATGACAGAGCTTGGCGGACCCGGTGTCAGCGGTGACTGTTTCGAGCGTGACGGTATGCACTTTGCAGAAGACCATTTCCTTCCCGAAATTGTTGACCCAGACACAGGAAAGAAACTTGAAAGCGGTGCTACAGGTGAGCTTATTGTAACAACACTTACAAAACAGGGTATGCCCGTTCTTCGTTATCGTACACGCGATATTACCACACTTGATTACGAACCCTGTAAGTGCGGAAGAACCCATGTCAGAATGTCCAAAACCAAGGGCAGAACAGATGATATGCTTATTATAAAGGGCGTAAATGTATTCCCGACACAGATTGAAAGTGTGCTCATCAATATTGATAAAATCAGTCCTCACTATCAGCTCATTGTAAGGCGTGAGGATAAATTCAAGGATACTCTTGAAATCAAGGTGGAACTCCTTGACGCAAGCGTGCTTGAAAACTACGGTGAACTTGAAAAGCTCATCCGCGCGATCCAGGAAAAAATCAAGAGCGTGCTCGGTCTTCAGGCAAAGATTACTCTTGTTCCTCCCAAGACTCTTGAAAGATTCCAGGGTAAGGCAAAGAGAATCCTTGACCTTCGTAATCAGTGAGAGTAAAAAAGCGCATAAGATAATAAATAAAAAGGCCTTCTCCCTGAGGAGAAGGGGGACCGCTTGCGGTGGATGAGGTGTCATCCATTCCCGGAAGCTTTTGAAAGGAAGATATATAAAATGAAAGAATTACTTATCGGTAATGCCGCAGTTGCGCGCGGTCTTTACGAGGCAGGTTGTAATGTAATTTCATCCTACCCCGGAACTCCCAGTACAGAAATCACAGAGTTTGCGGCAAAATATGACGAAATATACTGCGAATGGGCACCTAATGAGAAGGTAGCCTGCGAGGTATCCTTCGGTGCATCACTTCAGGGTGCAAGAACTGCCTGTGCGATGAAGCATGTAGGCCTCAATGTTGCAGCAGACCCGCTTTTCACTCTTTCTTACACGGGTGTAAACGGCGGTATGGTAATCTGCGTTGCAGACGACCCCGGAATGCACTCGTCACAGAACGAGCAGGATTCACGCCATTACGCAATCGGTGCAAAGGTGCCGATGCTTGAGCCTGCTGATTCTCAGGAATCTTACGAATTTGCAAAAAAGGCATTTGAGCTTTCAGAAAAATATGATACCCCTGTACTTTTCAGAATGTGCACAAGAATTGCTCATTCACAGAGCATCGTTGAAACAGGCGAGAGAGAAGAGGTAGGCGTAAAACCCTACGAGAAAAACCCTGCTAAATACATAATGATGCCCGGAAACGCGAAAAAGCGTCACCCCTTTGTTGAAGAAAGAACAGAAAAACTTACTGCTCTTGCAGAAGATTGTGAATTCAACCGCATAGAATATACAGACTCTAAAATCGGTGTTATTACATCAGGTGCAAGCTATCAGTATGTAAAGGAAGCGCTTGGCGACAGCGTAAGTGTTTACAAGCTCGGTCTTGTAAATCCTCTTCCCGTAAAATCCATTCAGGAATTTGCATCCAAAATGGATAAGGTATATGTAATTGAAGAACTTGACCCGATTATAGAGTCACACTGTAAAAATATCGGTGTGAATGTAGTCGGCAAGGAGCTTTTCAGCCTCATCGGTGAGTTTTCACAGAAAACTATCGCTGCTGCTATGCAAAAGGATGCAAAGAAGGTCTACGACCTTGAAATGGAAATTCCCATGCGTCCTCCGATGATGTGCGCAGGCTGTCCCCACCGCGGTATGTACTATGTCCTTGCAAAGAACAAGGTTTCAGTTCTTGGTGACATCGGCTGTTACACACTTGGTGCAATGCCTCCGCTTACTGCCCTTGACTCCACTCTTTGTATGGGTGCGTCAATTTCGGGACTTCACGGCTTTAATAAGGCTGGCGGAGAAGAAAGCGAGAAGAAGAGCGTTTGTGTAATTGGTGACTCAACCTTTATGCACAGCGGTGTAACAGGACTTATAAATATTGCATATAACGGCTCAAATTCAACCGTTATTATCCTTGACAACTCTATTACAGGTATGACAGGTCATCAGCAGAATCCCACAACAGGTTATAACATCAAGGGTGACCCTGCAGCAAAAATTGACCTTGAAACACTTTGCAGAAGCGTTGGAATAAACCGCGTAAGCGTGGTTGACCCCTACGACCTTAAAGAATGTGAAAGAGTTCTTAAAGAAGAACTCAATGCAGACGAGCCGTCTGTTATTATCTCAAGACGCCCCTGCGTACTTCTTAAGTATGTTAAACCCAAAAAGCCCCTTACAGTTAACAAAGATAAGTGCAAGAGTTGTAAGAAGTGTATGTCATTCGGCTGTCCTGCAATCAGTATGCACGATGGCAAGGCAGTAATCGATAAGACTCTTTGCGTAGGCTGCGGTGTGTGTGAAGGTCTTTGTCCCTTCGGAGCAATTGAAAGCGAGGTGCAGGAGTAATGCAAACTAAAAATATTATGATTGTCGGCGTAGGCGGACAGGGCAGCCTCCTTGCAAGTAAACTTCTCGGCAGACTCCTCGTTGATGAAGGCTACGATGTAAAGGTTTCCGAAGTTCACGGCATGAGTCAGCGCGGAGGAAGCGTTGTTACATATGTACGCTACGGAGAAAAAGTTTACTCTCCCATTATTGAGGAGGGTGAGGCAGACTTCATCGTTTCGTTTGAAAAGATAGAGGCTGCAAGATGGCTTTCATGTCTTAAAAAAGATGGTAAAATCATCGTTAATACTCAGCAGATTGACCCGATGCCCGTAATTATCGGTGCAGCGCAGTATCCTTCGGATGTGCTTGATGAAATTGCGAAGAAGGGTGCATTTGTAGATGCTCTCGATGCTCTTTCACTTGCGGAAGAGGCAGGCAGCTCAAAGGCAGTTAATATCGTTCTTATGGCACGCCTTGCAAAGTATTTTGACATCAGTTATGACAAGTGGATAGAGGCTATTGAAAAAACGGTTGCTCCCAAGTTTATTGACCTCAACAAGAAAGCCTTTGAACTTGGATATAATTATTAATTTGAAGAAGAGAGATGGGAAAAATGGAGAATTATTATCAGAAAGAGATTGAAACTGCCTCACATGAAGAGATTCGTGCACTGCAAAGTGAAAGACTCGTAAAAACAATCAACCATGTTTACGAAAACAACGAGTACTACAGAAAACTGATGGACGAAAAGGGAGTTACACCTGATGATATCAAGGGCGTAGATGACCTTCACAAGCTTCCTTTCCTTACAAAAGACGACCTGCGTGAGGCTTATCCCTACGGACTTATGTCAAAGCCTCTTTCAGAGTGCGTTCGTATTCAGTCCACAAGCGGTACAACAGGAAAGAGAGTAGTTGCATTCTATACACAAAACGATATCGACCTCTGGGAAGAATGCTGTGCGAGAGCAATCGTTGCGGCAGGCGGAACAAAGGAAGATGTGTGTCAGGTTTGCTATGGCTACGGACTTTTCACAGGTGGTCCCGGACTTAACGGTGGCTCACACAAAGTAGGCTGTCTTACTCTTCCGATGTCTTCAGGTAATACCGAGCGTCAGTTACAGTTTATGTGCGACCTCGAATCAACAATTATATGCTGTACTCCATCATATGCGCAGTACCTTGCAGAAAGCATTGAGGAGAATGGACTTCGTGATAAAATAAAGCTTAAGGCGGGTATTTTCGGTGCTGAGGCATGGACACAGGAAATGCGCCATGATATAGAAAAGCGTCTTGGTATAAAGGCATACGATATCTACGGACTTACGGAAATCTGCGGTCCCGGTGTATCTTTCGAATGTAGCGAACAGACAGGTATGCATGTAAACGAAGACCACTTCATTGCAGAAATTATTGACCCCAAGACAGGCGAAGTTCTTCCCGAGGGTGAAAAGGGCGAACTCGTATTTACCTGTATCACAAAGGAAGCATTTCCGATGATTCGTTACCGTACAAAAGACATCTGCGTTCTTTCGCGCAAGAAATGTTCCTGCGGAAGAACCCATGTCAAAATGGCGAAGCCTATGGGCAGAAGCGATGATATGCTTATCGTAAAGGGCGTTAATGTATTCCCGTCACAGATTGAAGAAGTTCTTCTCAAGAAGGGGCTTACAAGTAATTACCAGATTATCGTTGACCGTGAAAAGACAAGTGACACTATCGAGGTAAGAGTTGAAATGACTCCCGAATTATTCTCAGATAAGATTAACGAACTTTCCAAGATAGAAAAGGAAGTTAACGAGGCACTCAAGTCCATGATTGGTATTTATGCAAATGTGCGTATTGTTGAGCCTAAGTCCATCGTGAGAAGCGAAGGCAAGGCAGTCAGAGTAATTGATAAGAGAAATCTTTATAATAATTAAAAGGAGTGGGGAAAATGACAATAAAGCAGTTATCAGTTTTTGTTGAAAATAAGGCAGGTACAGTTGCCGAGATTACAAAAAGCATTGCAGATGCCTCTGTAAGTATCCGCGCACTCAGCGTGGCAGATACACAGGAGTTTGGAATTCTGCGTCTTATCGTAAACGATGTCGAAAAGGCAAAAGAAGCTCTCAGCAAAAACGAATGTGTTGTTTCTGTAACAAAGGTTATCGGTGTAGAAATCCCCGATGTAGCAGGCGGACTTTCAAATGTGCTGGAACTTATGAGCAAGGCCAACATCAATGTCGAGTACCTCTACGCATTTATCACAATATCAGGAAAACATGCATATGTTGTTCTCAGGGTGGAGGATAATGACAAGGCAATAAAGATTCTTACCGAAAATGGAGTAAAACTTGTTTCGCAGGAAGATATTGACGCTCTGTAAACAAAAGAATGAGAAAACCCCCGTAGCTTTGAGGCTACGGGGGTTTTTTGTCAGTTTTTACTGTCTTATTGTGTCGTAATTTAGGTTTCGATAATTAAGTTATTATAATTTTTTTATGTAAACAAAGGTATACATAAAAAATATACCCGTTTTTATATTAATTTTGAGTTTTCAACAGATAAAACCCCCAAAACAAGGTTATTAACAAGAATTATTAACAGTTTTAACAGGTTTTAACAATAATTTTTTTGAAACTTGTTAAAAAATCAAACTGCGTATTTATGGCGAAAAATAGGTTTACATAAAAATTCAAACATATTCAAAAAAAGCTTGACAAAAGATTCTTTGTGAAAAAAATGTCGCATCCTTAATTTTTATCGGATTTTATGTCACACGGGCAGTGAATCATCATCGAAAACAGGGAAGAAGTCAATTTCCCGTATTAAAAAACAAAAACGAACTTTTGTTTTTCTTGACAACTATTTTTTACAGGTATAAAATGTAAGTACATATATGTGTTAAATTTAATGAGAGGGAAAAATCATGAAAATTCTTGTTACAGGCGGCAGCGGTTATATCGGCAGTCATACCTGCGTTGAACTTCTCAATGCGGGGCACGAAATCACAGTGGTTGACAACCTTTCCAATTCAAGTGAAAAATCAATGGAGGCAGTCAAAAAAATTACGGGAAAAGATTTTACTTTCCATAAGTGCGACATTCTTGATTATGAGGCACTTACAAAAGTTTTTGACGAAAACACTTTTGACGCGGTTATCCATTTTGCAGGTCTTAAGGCAGTAGGCGAATCGTGTGAAAAGCCTATTGAGTATTATCATAATAATATGACAGGCACATTCGTCCTTTTACGCGTCATGCGTGAGCACGGTGTTAAAAATATAGTATTCTCATCTTCGGCAACGGTTTACGGTGTTCCTGAAACAGTTCCGATTAAAGAGGATGCACCGCTTTTTACAATAAATCCATATGGCTCAACAAAGCTTATGCTTGAACGAGTTTTAAGTGATGTCGCTCTTGCTGATAAGGATATGAGCGTGGTGCTTCTTCGCTACTTCAATCCCATCGGTGCACACGAAAGTGGGCTTATCGGCGAGGACCCCAATGGAATTCCCAATAACCTTTTGCCCTATGTTTCGCAAGTTGCAGTGGGACGGCTTCCCAAAGTAAATGTTTACGGAAATAATTATCCTACCCCCGATGGCACAGGCGTGCGCGATTATATCCATGTAACAGACCTTGCGCTCGGCCATCTTAAGGCGGTGGAGAAAAAGGCGAATGTACCGGGTGTTCATATATATAACCTCGGCACAGGGCAGGGATATAGTGTGCTTCAGATTATAGATGCATTTTCAAAAGCATCAGGAAAAGAAATCCCCTATGTAATAGCTCCAAATCGCCCCGGTGATGCGGCAATCTGCTATGCAGATGCAACAAAGGCAAAGGAAGACCTCGACTGGGTGGCAGAGCGCGGGATAGAAAAAATGTGTCAGGACGCATGGAACTGGCAGAGTAAAAATCCAGAAGGATTCAAATAAATTGGTAAGGAGAGGTAAAATGACAAAAATCAGATTCGATTATACAAAGGCAGAAAAATTTATATCAAAAGAAGAAATCGGCGCACTTGCTCCAGCAATCGGCGCAGCTCACGAGATGCTTCACAGCGGCACAGGAAGAGGAAACGACTTCCTTGGCTGGGTAGACCTTCCCGAAAATTATGATAAGGAAGAGTATGCTCGCATCAAGAAGGCGGCAGAAAAGATTAAAAGCAATTCAAAGGCACTCATCGTAATCGGTATCGGCGGTAGTTACCTTGGTGCAAGAATGGCTATTGAAATGGTACATCATAATTTCTTTAACCTTAAAAATCAGAAGGAAGACGGTGTACAGATTTTCTTTGCAGGAAATTCTATCAGCTCTACTTACCTTGCAGACCTTATCGAAATTGTTAAGGATATCGATTTCTCCGTAAATATTATTTCAAAAAGCGGCACTACAACAGAGCCTGCAATTGCCTTCCGTGTTTTCCGCGAACTTCTTGTAGAAAAATACGGCAAAGAAGGCGCAAAGGAAAGAATCTTTGCAACAACTGACAAGGCGAGAGGTGCTCTTAAAAACCTTGCAGATGAAGAAGGCTATGAAACATTCGTTGTGCCTGATGATGTAGGCGGCCGTTACAGCGTTCTTACTGCGGTAGGCCTTCTTCCCATTGCAGCAAGCGGTGCAGACATTGATGCCCTTATGAAGGGCGCATACGATGCAATGCAGGAGTATAAAAACCCCAATCTCGAGGAAAACGATTGCTACAAATATGTAGCTGCAAGGAATGCTCTTTACAGAAAGGGCAAATCAATCGAAATTATGGTAAATTATGAGCCTCAGGTTCACTATTTCGCAGAATGGTGGAAGCAGCTTTTCGGCGAAAGCGAAGGCAAGGAAAACAAGGGTATTTTCCCTGCAGCAGTTGATTTCTCATCAGACCTTCATTCTATGGGACAGTATATTCAGGAAGGCCTTCGCATGATGTTTGAAACTGTACTTTTCTTTGACAATGCCAGAAAAGACCTTGTTATAAAAGAGGATAGTGACAATGTGGACGGTCTTAATTTCCTTTCCGGCAAGAACCTCAGCTTTGTAAACGAACAGGCATTTTGCGGAACACTTCTCGCACATACAGACGGCGATGTTCCAAACCTTGTAATCCGTGCAGAAAAACTTGACGAATACTGCCTCGGCAACCTTATCTACTTCTTTGAAAAGGCTTGCGGAATCAGCGGTTATGTCCTCGGTGTAAATCCCTTTGACCAGCCCGGTGTTGAAGCATATAAAAAGAATATGTTTGCTCTTCTTGGCAAACCCGGTTTTGAAGCACAACAGAAAGAACTTCTGGCGCGTCTCGGAAACTAATAATTGAAAGCAGTTAACTGAATAATTAAAGGCCTCCGTGGGAAAAATTAGGTTATACTAATTTTTTCTTGCGGAGGCTTTTTTATGGTAAACAAAGTTGAGATATGCGGAGTCAATACATCAAAGCTGCCAACCCTCTCGGCACAGGAGAAAAAGGAGCTTTTTGAAAGAATAAAAAAAGGCGACACACTCGCCCGTGAAACTTTTATAAAGGGTAATTTAAGGCTGGTTTTAAGCGTTATCGGGCGCTTTAATAACCGTGGAGAAAATGTAGACGACCTTTTTCAGGTCGGCTGCATCGGGCTTATAAAATCCATCGATAATTTTAATACTGAACTTGATGTGCAGTTTTCAACATATGCCGTTCCTATGATTATCGGCGAAATAAGACGGTATCTTCGTGATAATAACGCGGTCAGGGTATCGCGCTCACTTCGTGATATTGCGTATAAGGCACTGTGCGTGCGGGAGAAAATGATAAACGAGCAAAACCGTGAGCCTTCCTGCGAGGAAATTGCAAAAGCAATCGAAGTAACGGCTGAGGAAGTTGCAACCGCCCTTGATGCTATTCAGGAGCCTATATCGCTTTTTGAGCCTGTATATCACGATGGCGGAGATGCCGTTTATGTTATGGATCAGGTTTCCGACAAAAAGAATCAGGACGAGGCGTGGATTGAAAAAATTTCTCTGCGCGAAGCAATGGACAAACTTTCTGACCGTGAAAAAATGATTATAATAATGCGCTTTTTTCGCGGGAAAACACAGACCGAGGTCGCAAACGAGGTAGGTATAAGCCAGGCGCAGGTATCCCGTTTGGAAAAGAGTGCAATCACCAGTATGCGTAAAAACATATAAGTGCGGATGTGATAAAGCAGCACCGACCGCAAAACGTAAAGCATATATAGTGTTGCTCTTTTATTGAGTTGTTTATCAATGTTAATTTGATTGTTTAATGTAGAAATCCGAAAGCGGATTTCGGTTTTTAATCGTTTTGCTCCGCGCAAACTTCGCCTCTCGCTGTACCTATGTACAGCTTCGGATAACCCTTCGGCTCAGTTTGCACGCTCTGCACTACTTTCTCCCATTCTTGCGAAGGTTGGGGCGCGGAATGAGAGTTTCTTCGCTTTGTTATTGAGAGCGCATATGGGGGACGGGGTGATTATTGTTAACCGAAGGTGTAACTATAATCGACCTGTCCCCAAACAAAGAATGCGGAATTAATAAAAAAGGTGAAAACATCGTTTTCACCTTTTACATATTACTTAGGTATTATAAGTGTTGCGCCTTTTGATATATCTTCTTCATTTTCAAGCGCGTTTGCACTCAGAATATCCTCGGCCCTCACGCGGTATTCCTTGGCAATATCCCACAAGCTTCTGCCTGAGTGCACACACGATACAATAATCGAAGGTCTTTGTACCGGGGTGTATTCTCCCACACCTGCGGTGTAGATTACATCGCTTTCAGTTGTGCGTATGCATTGAACTTCGCTTTCAATACTGCCTCTTACATCAACCGTGTGTTCATCGTTTATTGTGTAGCTTATGTTAAGAAGCTTGCAGTTTGCCACGGGTGTAAGCATACATCCGGGCGAATCACATTCGAAAGAAAAGTCGATATTCTCCCTGTGACTGCAAATTGGTGTATCGGAGTCATTGCTTAAGTAAAGAAGATAAACTTCAGAATATCCCGAAACCTTGAGCATACCGCCTTCTGAAATGCAGTTTTGTACAAACGGCCGTGCAACAACCTGATACACTGTATCAATAGGCGGAAGTTCATCGGGGAGGGATATTTTTTCACGGAAATCTATATCGCGGTTTATTACCGTTTCCACACAATCTGCGCTTATGGGCGAAGATTTATACTCGAGATTTCCATGGGGAAGATAAGCATCCTCAACACAGTTAACCGAGACGGATGCGCGTGCAATCACACGCATTGAAATCTGCGCGGATATGTCTACAACACAGTCTACTCCTTCAGCGTCCTTACCGGCTTTGGAGGAAACATCAATAACCTTTACTGCGTGCTCGCAATTCATATCCTCGCGGATGCCGCTTGCTTCAAGCACATTGGCAAAGGATATTTCAGTTTGTGCGTGCTCTATCTTAGTTTCACTTTTATAAAGAACGCATATACGCAGAATTCCCTTAACAATTGCTTTGTCATCAATTATTTTAACACTGCTTTGTGTAACAGTTGCATCGGTTTTTAATATTTCTGTAATTGGCGCTTTCCCTGCCGCAAGCGAGAAGCTGTCGGAAATTATGGCACTGTCCTGCGTGTGCGCGCAAATTACATCACTTACAAGCCGTGCTTTTTTAGTACATGCGCCCTCAATTTCGCTTATGATTTCGATATCCCTGCATGAATACACTCTGACATTCGTAAGAAGAGCAGCCCGAAGCGAAAGCTTACGGCAGTTTGCAATATTGCAGGAAAGGTCACTGACATCAACATCAGCGAACGACAAAAAAGAATCAGCAATATTACTGTCCTTTACAAGATTTGAAAACTCGCATGAGGAAGTAATAGCGGTAACACATTTTTCCTCACCCTCAGCAAGATACAAAATATCAAACGAAACACTTCCCGAAACTATTACATGTCCGTTTCGTGTTTCTGTATTTGTTATTTTTGGTCTTGCACTTATCTGAAGCACCTTTTTCATATCCGGTTTTGAATCAGGAACAATGACATCACATTCAGCGGAAAAAGTGCTTTTTGTACGGCATACGGCACTGCACAGCGGCAGAGTTTCATTTTTGATATTTATTTCCATTTCTAATCCTCCTCACACAACGAATATATGAGGGGGACAGAAAATGTATTCCAAAAAAACGCAAAAAAATATGACAGACAAGGAGAAGTCGTCTGTCATCAAAAGGGGAAAATGAAAAAAGTTTTGCGTCTCACTGAGACATCTATATAATATACCTAATCTATAGAAAAATCAATGAGCAAACTACAAGAATTAACCACTTTTTTTAACGAAAATTTGTGCAAAATACACAATGGGAGAGACGACTGTGATTGCAGGATAGCTTTTCTTGTTATTTACAGTTGAAAATCTTTTTGGTTTAGTGTAAAATATTATAATGACTAATTTTACATTAACAGACTCTTTGAAAGGGGGAGACTTATGAATTTCAAGCTAGTATCAGATTTTGCGCCAACCGGCGACCAGCCGCAGGCAATCGAAAGTCTTGTCAGAAGTATTGAAAGCGGCAACCGCGGACAGGTTCTCTTAGGCGTAACAGGCAGCGGTAAGACATTTACCGTGGCAAATGCCATCGCTCGCGTTAATAAGCCGACACTTATACTTGCACATAACAAGACACTCGCAGCACAGCTCTATAATGAATTCAAAGAGTTCTTTCCTGAAAACGCAGTTGAGTATTTTGTTTCGTATTATGACTACTATCAGCCCGAAGCATATATTGCCCACAGCGATACTTATATAGAAAAAGACGCGCAGGTGAACGATGAGATTGACAAGCTCCGCCACAGCGCCACAATGGCACTTTTTGAACGGCGCGATGTAATCGTGGTTGCATCCGTAAGCTGTATATACGGCCTCGGCGACCCCGAGGATTACTCTACACTTGTTCTTTCCCTCCGTCCCGGTATGCGAAAGGACCGTGATGAAGTTCTGCGCAAACTTGTAGAAATGCAGTATGAAAGAAACGATATAAACTTTATCCGCGGAAAATTCCGTGTGCGTGGAGATGTTGTTGAAATATTCCCCATCAGCAGCGGTGAAAATGCTGTGCGAGTAGAGTTTTTCGGTGACGAAATTGACCGCATAACTGAGATTGACACCTTGACAGGCGAAGTTCTCGGTGTCCGTAAACATGTTGGTATTTATCCTGCATCACACTATGTTACAACAGCGGAAAAGCGCGAGGCGGCGATTGCTTCTATCAGGGAAGAACTTGAAGAAAGACTAAAGGAGCTTCGCGACAATGACCGGCTTCTTGAGGCACAGCGCCTTGAAGAACGCACCAACTACGATATCGAAATGATGCGCGAAATCGGTTTTTGCAGCGGTATCGAAAACTATTCGCGTCATATAAGCGGACGCGAGGCAGGCAGCGCCCCCTATACTCTTATGGACTATTTTCCTGACGATTTTCTGCTTGTGGTTGATGAAAGCCATGTTACAATTCCTCAGGTCCGCGCAATGTTTGCAGGCGACCGCAGCCGTAAGGAAAGCCTTGTAAAATACGGTTTCAGACTTCCGTCTGCGTTTGATAACAGACCGCTTAATTTTTCTGAATTTGAAGAAAGAGTGAACCAGGTGGTATTCGTCAGCGCAACTCCTGCACAGTACGAATATGAGAACTCACAAACTGTTTCCGAGCAGCTTATCCGTCCTACGGGCCTGATTGACCCTGAGGTTTCTGTCCGTCCTGTTGAGGGGCAGATTGACGACCTTCTGACAGAAATATTTGCCCGTGCCGACAAAAAGGAGCGCGTGCTTGTCACAACCCTTACAAAAAAAATGGCAGAAGACCTTACCGATTATCTTCGCAGTATGGGTGTAAAGGTAAAGTATATGCATTCTGATGTCGAGACTCTTGAACGACTTGAAATTGTCCGTGACTTAAGGCTTGGAGTGTTCGATGTCCTTGTAGGAATAAACCTTCTTCGCGAAGGTCTTGACATTCCCGAAGTATCGCTTGTTGCGATTCTTGATGCTGACAAGGAAGGCTTCCTCCGCAGTGAGACCTCACTTATTCAGACAATTGGCAGAACTGCACGAAATGTAAACGGCAAGGTCATTATGTATGCCGACCGCGTTACTGACTCAATGCGCCGCGCGATTGACGAAACCAATCGCCGCCGTGCTATTCAGGAAGAATATAACAAAAAGCACGGAATCACACCGAAAACCATCGTCAAATCAGTCAGCGATGTTATCTCCGCTGTTACCGAGACAGATGATGCTCCTGAAACAAATGTACATCAGGTAATAGCAAGACTTGAAATCGAAATGAGAATTGCCGCCGAGGAGCTTCGATTTGAAGACGCGGCAAGAATCCGTGACAGAATTAAAAGACTTAAGCACACGGGAGCCAGCCCCCGGTTAAAAGGAAGTGTAGTATGCGAAAAGAAGAAATAGTTATACAGGGTGCCCGCGAGAATAACCTTAAAAATGTAAATCTTACAATCCCACGCGATAAATTCATCGTTTTTACGGGTGTATCGGGCAGCGGAAAAACATCACTTGCATTTGATACTATCTACGCTGAAGGGCAGAGAAGGTATGTCGAATCGCTTTCCTCTTATGCGCGAATGTTTTTAGGACAGATGGAAAAACCCGAAGTAGACTATATCGAAGGTCTTTCCCCTGCAATCAGCATCGACCAGAAAACGACCAATAAAAATCCCCGTTCAACGGTCGGTACGGTAACTGAAATATACGACTACCTGCGCCTTTTGTATGCACGCGTTGGTATTCCGCACTGTCCCGTCTGCGGGAAGGTCATATCACAGCAGTCACTTGACCAGATAGTAGACAGTGTACTGTCTCTCCCCGAGGGAAGCCGTGTGCAGATTCTTGCCCCCGTAATCCGCAGGAAAAAAGGTGAGCATCAGAAAGTATTTGAGAATGCAAGAAAAAGCGGTTATGTACGCGTGCGCGTAGACGGAATCATATACGACCTTTCCGAAGAAATTGAGCTTGAAAAACAGAAGAAGCACAGTATAGAAATAGTCATTGACCGCCTTGTAGTGCGCGATGACATCCGTACCCGTCTTGCAGACTCAATCGAAATTGCTCTTCATCAGTCGGGCGGTACACTCATCGTGTTAAACGGTGAAGAGGAGCTTTCTTTCAGCCGTAACTATGCGTGTGACGACTGTGGAATCAGCATGGAGGAACTTTCCCCCAGAATGTTCTCCTTCAACAATCCTATGGGTGCGTGCCCAAAATGCAGCGGCATAGGACTGCTAAAGCGTGTTGACCCTTCACTTGTTCTTATAAGTGATGAGCTTTCCATCCTTGAGGGTGCTTTTTCCGTAAGCGGATGGCGCGCTCCCGAAAAGGAAGGCAGTATGGCGAACGCAACACTGCGCGCCCTTGCAAAGAAGTACAATTTCAGCCTTTCTGTGCCTGTAAAGGAACTTGGCGAGGAAGCCATAAACAAAATCCTTTACGGTACCGGCAACGAAGAAATAGAAATCGAGCATATCGGCAAACGCGGGCTTTCAAAATACAAAACCACTTTTGAAGGCATTGTGAATAATCTTCAGCGCCGCTATGACGAAACGGACAGTGACTGGGCTAAATGGGATATCGAGGGGCTTATGCGCGAAATTCCCTGTAATGAATGTAAGGGAAAAAGACTTCGTCCTGAGAGCCTTGCCGTAACAGTAGGCGGAAAAAACATTGACGAGGTATGTAACCTCTCAGTCAACAAGGCAAAAACATTTTTTGAAGAAATCAAACTCGGAAAACAGGAAGGGCTTATTGCGGAGGAAATCTTAAAGGAAATCAATGCAAGAATCGGATTTCTCAACAATGTGGGACTTGACTATCTTACCATGTCAAGAAGTGCCGGAACTCTCTCAGGCGGCGAGGCGCAGAGAATAAGGCTTGCTACACAGATTGGTTCAGGTCTTGTAGGCGTCTTGTATATCCTTGACGAGCCGAGTATAGGACTTCATCAACGCGACAATAACAAGCTTATCGGGGCGCTCAAGAACCTTCGGGACCTTGGAAATACCCTTATCGTAGTGGAGCATGACGAGGATACTATGTTTGCCGCAGACCATATTGTCGATGTCGGCCCCGGTGCAGGAATCCACGGCGGAGAAATCATCGCACAGGGCACAGTTGAAGATATTATAAACAATAAAAACTCTGTCACAGGCGACTATTTAAGTGGCAGAAAAAAGATTGAAGTACCAAAAGTGCGCCGCGAGGGTAACGGCAAAAAAATCTCCGTCATAAAGGCTTCGGAAAACAACCTCAAGAATATTGATGTCGATATTCCGCTCGGCAAATTCGTGTGCGTAACGGGTGTATCAGGCAGCGGTAAAAGCTCACTCGTGAACGAGGTTGTGTACAAGCATCTGGCGTATAAATTAAACCGAAGTAAAGCCATTCCCGGCAAGCACAAGAGAATAGACGGAATAGAAAATCTTGATAAGGTAATCGATATTGACCAGTCACCTATCGGCAGGACTCCGCGCTCCAACCCCGCGACATATACGGGTGTATTCAACGACATCCGCGAACTTTTCTCGCATACTCCCGAGGCGAAGGCGCGTGGATATAATCAGGGACGCTTCAGCTTCAATGTGCGCGGAGGCAGATGTGAAGCCTGCTCGGGTGACGGAATAATCAAAATCGAAATGCACTTCCTGCCCGATGTATATGTTCCTTGTGAAGTATGTAAGGGAAAGCGCTACAACCGTGAAACGCTTGATGTTCATTACAAGGGTAAAAACATCTATGAAGTTCTTGATATGACAATAGATGAGGCAACGGAATTTTTTGATGCAATCCCCAAAATCAGGACCAAGCTTCAGACTATAAAGGATGTCGGCCTTGGCTACATCAAGCTCGGTCAGTCATCAACCACGCTTTCAGGCGGTGAGGCGCAGCGCGTGAAACTTGCGACAGAGCTTTCCAAGCGCTCAACAGGAAAAACAATCTATATTCTTGACGAGCCTACGACAGGACTTCACAGCGCCGATGTGCACAGGCTTATTGATGTATTAAACCGCTTTGTGGAAGAGGGAAACACGGTGCTTGTAATTGAGCATAACCTCGATGTTATAAAGACGGCAGATTACATCATCGACCTCGGCCCCGAAGGCGGAGACGGCGGAGGAGAAGTCGTTGCAACAGGCACTCCCGAAGAAGTGGCAGAAAACCCGAAATCTTATACAGGAATGTTCCTCAAAAAAATGATTGGGAAGTAACACATAAACCCCCTTTGTTCTTAATAGACTTTAAGACAAGGGGGTTTTATAATGACAGAAACAGTAAATAAGAAAACTGGTAACATCATAATTGAAAACCGCGAAAAACTCACGGCAGGCGGAGTTCGCGATGTTGAAAGCTTCTCACCTGAAAAAATTGTAATTGTAACAGAAAACAGTCTTCTTACCGTCACAGGAAATTCTATGAAAGTAAAGAAACTTTCAACCCAGAGCGGAGAAATATACATCGAGGGAGAAATAACAGGCTGTGTGTACAGCGCCCAGCACGGTGAAAGAGAGAGCTTTTTAAGGAGGATGCTGAAATAATGCAGGTGTCCTCATCACATCAGATATATGTTTTTTTGTTGTTCATTCTTTTGGGAATTGTATGTGGTGTGATTTTCGACACTCAACGGTTTTTCAGAAAGAAATTTTTTGCCGGAACGGTCAGAACAACAATTGAAGATGTTGTCTTTGCACTTTTCTGTGTAGGAATAATGCTTGCATCAAGTTTTATGTTTAATAACGGGGAAATACGCTACTATCAGGGAATGGGCGCTTTAAGCGGAATCCTTTTCTATACCGCATTTTTAAGCAGTGTTTTTCAGAAAATACTGTCAGTGCTTTTTGGAGTGACAGAAAAATTAATAATAAGACCAATTGTAAAAACAGCCTTTTTTTTAGGAAGACCTGTCAAAAAATTTGCGCTTAATGTAAAAAGACATTTGGCAAGGGCAAAAAGAAAACTTGCAAGCGTAAGGAAAAGTGCAAAAAGGAGGAAAAAAATCATAAAAAAAAGAATTAAAATGTTGTAAAAAATTCTTTACAAATCAATTACTATAAGTTATACTATATGTTGTGAGGTGATATGTGTGAGCAGGGCTGCAAAGAAAAAAGTGCACGAAAAACGCAAATATACACGCAGCGGATATCTTCGTCTGTTGGTGTCCATTTTAATAATCGGCGGTTTTCTGTACACATTGACTGCTCAGCAATTTCGCCTTGTAAGTATACGCAAAGAAACTGCGCGTTGTAATGAAGAAATCGCACTTCAGAAAAAAGAGTACGAAAAGCTCAAGGAGAAAGCGGCGTACAGTTCTTCCGACAGATTTTACGAGGAAAAAGCCCGGGATGAAGGTTATGTCCGTGAAAACGAGACTGTTTTCATCGTAGGAAACTAATGCACTGTAATTTCATCTTGTAGATATTTTTATTTATACTGAAAGGAGTATAAATACTTTATGGCACTTGAAGTAGGACAAATTGTTGAAGGGAAAGTTTCCGGTATAACGGGATTTGGTGCATTTATTGATTTACCTGACGGCGAGACAGGACTTGTACATATTTCCGAGGTTGCAAGAAACTATGTAAAAGATATAAACGAACACCTCAGTGTAGGTCAGGAGGTTAAGGTTAAGGTTTTATCACTTGACGAAAAGGGTAAAATCAGCCTTTCCATCAAGAAAGCTCAGGAAAGAACTTTCCAGAAGCGCGCGCCTGAGCCTTTCAGCGGTAAGCCTGCTGAAATTGTATGGGGCAGCGATGAGAAGAAAGATATGTCCTTTGAAGATATGATGGCATCATTCAAGCAGTCCAGCGATGCAAGAATGCTTGACCTTAAAAGAAATGTAGAAGGCAAGCGCGGAAGTCGCAGAAAGTAAGGTTTGCGATTTTAGCGTAGAATGTTTTAATGCGAGAAAATAAAAAAGACTTTGTGGTAGGAATTCGTTTGATACGAATTCCTATTTTTTATGCATTAAAACTACGAACAAACTTCACCTCTCGGCGTACCTTTGTACGCCTTCGGGTAACCCGAAGGGTTCAGTTTGCCCGTTCTACATCTAAATTTGCAAACCTTTTCAGGTGAGAAAAAAGTAAGAAGGTAGTGTCGCAAGCGACACTACCTTCTTACCTCAAACTGTATTTTCCGAGGACTTCGATATTTTTGATTTCTTTTTTCATTATGTCACGCATACTAAGTCCAAATGCGTTACATAATCCTGCGATATAAAATAGCATTTCGCCGATTTCATTTTCAATAATTTCCCTGCATTCAGGGCAAAGAGTTCCGCTTATACCGGTCATTTCGTCTGACGATACTGAGGCTAGCTTTTTTGTGGCATTTATTTCAAGGCATCCGCATCCGGTAGCGGTTTTGATGCTGCTGCGGCATATTTTGCTGCACGCACTCTGACATTTTGTTAGTATATCAACAACATTCTGATTTCGTATTATAAGATGCGATACCTTTTTCTGAAAGTCTTCTGATTTCAAATCGGGCATGGTTCCCACCTCCGATTTATATTATATAGCTCTTCTCTGCTACAGTCAATGTAAGAGATTGTCGTAAATCGTCAACTTTGGAAGTTGACTCTCCAATCCCTTACGAGGTCAAATGTATAAAGAACATCGGCATCTAAATTTTTGTCTGAAAGGCTTACTGCATTAAGCGAAGAATTGTCGTAGGTTTTGTAATAATATATTCCTTTATCCGCATTGATACAGGACGAATACTGTGTAAGCTCAAGCTCGCCCTTTTCCGTAATAACACTTCCGCGCGTCTGATAAACACTTTCCAGAATGTGAAAGAACTGATTTACACATTTTTGTTCTTCATCAGGATACGGTGAATTCAGTTTTGTGAAAGAAGCCCGTACGAACCGCGACTGCGAAGAAAGGTCTCCGGGGAGCCCGACAGCGCCTAAACCACGGCTGAAATGAGGAAGTGAAGTTTTCCCTGAAAATTCGTTTTCGCAAAAATCCGGAGAAAGATTTATATAATTTCCGAGATTGAACATCTGCGAGGGAAAAGGCGGAGCATTAGTCAGAACCCCAACAGGATTGTCATAAACTGACAGACCGTCTTTTGTTGATTCGGCAACCGCACATTCGTTTTTGTCAGCAATAATCCAGTGTAGCGGAGACGGAGGGAACTCCGCACTGAAATGCTCATCAGTAATGTTTATGTTCTCCATCAGCTTTTTTGCATCCAAAACGCTTTCGCACCTGGAAAGAATATATGGAATAAACTCAAATGACGCCACATTTACTTTGTCTTTTTTTGGCGGATGATAATATGAAAAATGAGGGAACAAAAGCCCTGCCATCGAGAGTCCCTTTTCATTTACTGCGTCAAAATAAAGCGGAAAACTGTTGGAAACCACGCCCATTCCGATTAAAGAAAAGTGCGAAGAAATATCATCGGTGTTTTTCATCACAAGAGGGAAATTCCTTGATGTTATCACTATTTTTTCTGAAAAAGAGTGCTCATAGTCAAGATTCCTGCCAAAATAATGACCATTTGCAGAATATGTTATAGCCGTACACATAAAAACCGTCCTTACTTTTTTTATTATGCTTATTATTCCGCCATCAATTTTTTATATACTTTTCACCGCTTTTTAGCACTAAAAATGTTGAAACGCTGTATGCTTTATGTTATAATTAATCTATTACAGTTAGTTTTTACGAAAGAGGGGAAATTTAATGCTCGAAAAGAAATGGGTGTTCCTTGACGAGAATACGAGTGAAGCTCAGGCACAGGCATATGCCGAGCTTTTTGACATACCGCTTATCGTTGCAAAAGTCCTGATAAACCGCGGTTTTACTGATGCGGCAGAGGCGAAGAAATTCCTTGACAAAAATTCCGATACTCTTTATTCTCCTGACCTTCTGTGCGATATGGATAAGGCAGTTAAGAGAATACACGAGGCAATAGAAAAAAAGGAAAATGTTGTGGTATACGGTGACTACGATGTTGACGGTATAACCTCAACGGCACTTCTGGTAAGCTTTCTCCGTTCTCACGGAGTAGATGCCAAGGCATACATACCCGACCGTCAGAACGAAGGATACGGAATAAACAAGTCGGCAGTTAAAAAAATCGTAGATGACGGTGCAACGCTTCTTATCAGCGTTGATACAGGTATTACTGCGTTTGAGGAAACGGTTTATGCAAAGGAGCTGGGGCTGGATGTCATTATCACAGACCACCACGAGTGCAAGCAGGAACTTCCCGAGGCTATTGCAGTAATCAATCCCAAGCGTATGGACTGCAGTTATCCTTTTAAGGACCTGGCAGGTGTAGGCGTTGCATTCAAGCTCGTTTGTGCGGCAAGCGACAAAAGCGAAAATGAGCTTTTAAGTCAGTATGCCGATATGGTTGCGCTGGGCACAATCGCCGATGTAGTATCGCTTAAGGATGAAAACAGAATTATCGCAGCACGCGGTATTGAAAAACTTTCCAAGAACCCGAATACAGGACTTGCTGCAGTTATTTCAACTCTCGGTCTTCGTCAGAAGTGGAACAACTGCTCAGTTGTAAGCTACTCAATAGCACCCCGCCTTAACGCAGCAGGAAGAATGTCAAACGCTATGATTGCTGTTGACCTTCTTCTTACGAAGGACCCTGTGGAGGCGCAGGACCTTGCAATCCGTCTTGACAACGAAAACAAAAACCGTCAGAGTGAAGAAAAAATTATATTTGATGAAGCAGTTGAGATGATAAATGAGGTTGACCTTGCTGATAAGAAGGTGCTTGTTCTTGCTAAAAGGAACTGGCATCACGGTATTATCGGAGTCGTTGCTTCAAGAATCTGTGAAAGATATAATAAAACCTGTATTCTCATTTCAATTGAGGATGAATGGTGTAAGAGCAGCGGCAGAAGTGTGGAAGGACTTAACCTTTTTGATGCACTTGGAAACTGTGCCGACATTCTGGAAAAATTCGGCGGACACGCATATGCGGCAGGTTTTTCTATCAAGGAGGAATATATTGGTGAACTTGACAGACGGCTTAACGAATTTGCAAACAGTTGCAATTTTGAAGAAAAAGTTCCCGAAATTCTTATAGATTCAAAAATAACTGTAAAAGATATAACTGCACCCATTATAAGGAAAACAGAAGTGCTCGCTCCCTATGGTGCAGGTAATAAGGTCCCCATTTTTGCTCTTATGAATGCAAAAATCGTGGACATAAAAACTCTTTCAGAAGGAAAACATTGCAGAATACTGGCCGAGAGTGAAGGAAAAATTGTAGAAGCAATCGCCTTTGGTGCAGGGTCAATGGCAAGGGAATATTTTGTGGGTGACTTTGTCGATTTAGCGGGCGAGCTTAACATAAACCTTTACAACGGACAGATAAGACTGCAGATTATCATAAATTCAATCCGTATTTCGTATAAGGAGAAGAGCGATGTTTTTCCCGACAGAAGTGATTTTACGGATATCTACCGATATTTGAGACAGAGAGGACCTGTAAGCGAGGAAATTTCGAATCTTACAGGAATAATTACCGAGCATCTGGGAAGACGAATTATGCGCGACAAACTCATAAATGTACTCAGCGTGTTCAAGGATTTGGGAATACTCAATTTCAATAAGCTCGGAGATGTTGTTCAGATAACTCTTTGTGAAACTGAAAAAGGTAAAAAAGTTTCTATTGACAAGAGCGAAGAATATCAAAGAATTAAAAGGGAAGTAGAAGAAACCTACTGAAAATAGCTTTTGTTGGTAAAAGGAAGTGAGCGTATGGATCAGGCTTTTGAGGTCTTGATGGAGAAAATCAAAAAATATAATAAAAATGCAGAAGAGGACCGCGCCCTGATTTATAAGGCTTATCTTCTTTGCAAGGAAAAACACGGCGAACAGCTTCGTCACAGCGGTGAACCTTACTTTGTTCATCCCTATGAAGTTACGCAAATCCTTGCAGATATGGAACTTGATAAGGAAGCAATTATAGCAGGTCTCTTGCACGATGTTATCGAAGATACCGACTATACTTATGAGCAAATGAAAGAAGAGTTTGGAGAGCAGGTTGCAACTCTTGTTGAAGGTGTTACCAAGCTTGACAAGATTAAATGCATTTCAAACGAAGAAGCTCATATAGAAAACCTGCGCAAGATGTTTTTCGCAATGGCGGAAGATATCAGGGTTGTCCTTATTAAACTTGCTGACAGGCTTCATAATATGCGTACCCTTAAGCATATGAAACCTGAAAAGCAGCTGCAGAAAGCGAAAGAGGCTCTTGATGTATACGCGCCGCTTGCGTACAGACTCGGTATTTCAAAGATAAAGATAGAACTTGAAGACCTGGCACTTCGCTATCTTGACAGCGTGGCTTACTACGAAATTGTAGACGGTCTTTCGCAAAAGCAAACTGAGCGTGATTCATATGTTGAAAATGTAAGAAGCGTTATTGCTGAAAAAATGGAGCAGATGGGAATAAAATGTCACATAGCTGCCCGTGCGAAACACATATACAGCATTTTCAGGAAAATGTATAATCAGAATAAAACTCTGGATGAAATCTACGACCTTTTTGCAGTCAGAATTATTGTAGATACGGTTGCAGAGTGTTACGCAGTACTTGGTATCGTTCATGAGGAGTATAAGCCTATCCCGGGACGATTCAAGGACTATATTGCAATGCCTAAACCCAATATGTATCAGTCGCTTCATACAACGGTAATCGGTCCTGACGGGCAGCCGTTTGAAATACAGATTCGTACATGGGATATGCATAAGGTTGCAGAGCGCGGTATTGCAGCGCACTGGAAATATAAAGAGGGTAAGTCAGGCGATGCTAAAAATCTTGACTGGGTAAATAAGCTTCTTGAAATTCAGAGCGAAGCCGTTGACCCTGAAGATTTTATGCGTACCCTTAAAATAGATATGTTTGCAGACGAGGTATTTGTCTTCACTCCCAAAGGCGATGTAATAGGACTTCCTGCAGGGTCGTGTCCTGTTGACTTTGCGTTTTATATCCATTCAGCCGTAGGCTACAAGATGACAGGCGCTAAAGTTAATTCCAAGATAGTTACCCTTGACTACAAACTTAAAAACGGCGATATAGTTGAGGTTATAACCTCAAGTGCTAATAAGGGGCCCAGCCGTGACTGGCTTAAAATAGTTAAAACAAGCACCGCGAGAAATAAAATCAATTCGTGGTTCAAGAAAGAAAACCGTGAAGCGAATATTGAAAAAGGTAAAGAATCTATTGAAACAGAGCTTAAGCGTCTCGGACTTTCGTACTCAGCTCTTTTCCAGACAAAATATCTTGAGCCGATGCTCAAACGCTACGGTTTTTCAAATATAGACGAAATGTATGCGGCAATAGGCTTCGGGGGTATTACTGCGGCAAAGGTTGTTACAAGATTGCGTGACAGTTACCAAAGCGACCATAAGGAAGACCTTCCGCCCGAAATTATTACTAAACAGATTTCAAAGAAAAAGCAAAAGAGTGACAGCGGTATTGAAGTTCGTGGGGTTGATAACTGCCTTGTCAGACTTTCCCGTTGCTGTAACCCCGTACCGGGAGACGATATAATTGGTTTCATAACCCGTGGCAGAGGTGTCAGCGTGCACAGATGTGACTGCGTGAATATTCTTCCCGAAAAACTTGACGAAGAAATGCGTGGCAGAATAATCGAGTGTAACTGGCTTGACGATATTTCTACAACTTTCAGCGCTGAACTCAGTATAGAATGTATCAACCGCGCTGGTATTCTGGCAGATGTTATCGGTGTTGTTTCAGAACAGAAGCTCAATCTTATTGCGGCAAACGCGCGTGCTCTCAAGGACAGAACTGCACTTATCGATATTACTATTGAGGTAGGCAGTAAGGAGCAGATTGAAAACATAACCCGTAAACTTCACCGTGTTCCCGGTGTGTACGACATC
The DNA here is from genome assembly GCA_017411435.1 of Clostridia bacterium. Lineage (GTDB taxonomy): Bacteria > Bacillota > Clostridia > UMGS1883 > UMGS1883 > UMGS1883. The sequence goes on along the minus strand of JAFQQD010000023.1, from coordinate 6,725 downwards.
AGAAGAACAGTTCAGTAAAGGTGTTATTATGAATATCAAAACTATGACTCTCGGACTTATGGGTGTGAACTGCTATATCTTAACTGACAGTGGAGAGGCGGCAGTAATCGACCCCGGGGCCGAGTGTGAAAAAATTACAGATTATCTTAATGAGAGTGGTTGTGCACTCAAAAAAATTCTTCTCACACACGGACATTTTGACCATATTGGTGCACTTTGTGACCTTGCAGAAGAAACAGGTGCCAAGGTTTATGTTCATAGTGGAGACAGTAAGATGCTTACCGACAATGGTGCAAACTTAAGCTTTATGACAGGGGAGAGAATAAAGCCGTATGAGGCGGATGTCCTTCTTGATGATATAACAGAAATTCCGCTTGGAAATACAGTTATAAAGGTTTTGCATACTCCAGGCCACAGCAGCGGAAGCGTAAGCTATCTCTGGGGAGATAACATTTTTTGCGGAGATTTGCTTTTTCGTGGCTCAATCGGAAGATACGACTTTGGAAACCTTACCCAAGAGCTTCGTTCCATCAGGTTCCTTACGGATACCCTTGATGATAGCGTGAAAGTTTTTCCCGGACACGGAGAATCTACCACAATCGGCTTTGAAAACAATAATAATCCTTACTCAATACATTGGAATGATTAAATATGAGAATTGAAACCCTCGGACATTCACTTGAGGATGCGGTGCGTCAGGTATTGCAGCTGTTTTTTGATATAGGTGCAGATTTTGATGTAATATCCTCTTTGGAAAACGAAGAAAATTCATATATTGCAAAGGCTAAAATCACCCTCGGCGAAAAATCCGCCGAGGGTGTAATAAAAAATACCTTTTTTGACCCCGGAAAAAGAGAAATTTCTGACCTTGTCAAAAAATCGGTCTATTTTGCGTGCAAAAAACTTTCCGATATGCCGACTCCGTGGGGTATATCGACAGGCATCCGTCCTGCAAAAACTGCAAGAATGATGCTTGACGAGGGTCATAAAGATAGCGAAATTCTAAGCTATATGCAGGATGAGTTTTACATAACTCCAAAAAAAGCACGGCTTTCTCTTGATGTTGCGAAAAAGGAATATGAACTACTTAAAGAACGGGTAAAAAACGGTGTAAGCGTCTATGTAGGAATACCTTTCTGCCCGACAAGATGTGCATATTGCTCATTTATCTCTCAGGCGATGGCACACAATCAGAAATTTGTAAAGCCGTATGTTGACGCACTTCTTTATGAAATAGACGAAACGGCACGCATGGCAGATGATTTAGGGATGAAGGTTGAAACTATATACTTCGGTGGCGGTACACCTACAACTCTTTCTCCGAAAGATTTGGATGTGCTTATAAAACGCGTCAAAGCGCGTTTTGATGTAACAAATCTGCGCGAGTTTACGGTTGAGGCAGGCCGTCCCGACACTTTTACTGACGAGATGCTTTCTATGCTTCGTGAAAACTTTGTCCACCGGATAAGTATCAATCCGCAGACGATGAATCAGAAAACACTTGATAAAATCGGCAGACGCCACAGCGTAGAGGATACAGTAAAGGCATTCCAGATGGCGCAGAAATATAACTACTTCAGTATAAATGCCGATGTTATCGCAGGTCTGCCCGATGAAAGCCCCGAAGATTTTGCACATACAATGCGCGAAGTTTGTGCACTTTCTCCCGATGCAGTAACAGTACACACAATGTATCTTAAGCGCGCAGCACGGCTTATAAGTGATTTTGAAAAGCTTCGCTTTGCCTCCGATATGGATGCGATGGTGCAGCACGGCTACGACTTCCTGACGAAAAACGGATATAGTCCCTACTACCTCTATAAGCAGAAAAACACCCTCGGAAACCTTGAAAATGTTGGCTTCTCCAAGGAAGGTCATGAAAGCCTTTATAATATCTATATTATGGAGGAAATACAAACAATTCTTGCTCTCGGCGGCGGCGCCTCTACCAAAATGGTAAAGGGCGACAGGATAGAGCGTGTCTTTAACCCCAAGGAAGCGGCTGATTATATTAAACGAATTGACGAAATTATAGAGAAAAAGAGAAGAGCTCTTGAGTTTTTAAGATAAGAAAATCTCCTGCGAACTTTGTTCGCAGGAGATTTTGATTTAATTTTTCAAACTGTGAATTGGAGCAGGAATTCTTCCGCCACGGTGGATAAATTCTGCGCTTGATTCCTTGTGCACGGGCATAATGGGTGCATAACCCAAAAGACCGCCGAACTCAACACTCTCGCCTACAGTTTTGCCGATAACGGGGATAATTCTTACTGCAGTTGTTTTCTGGTTAATCATGCCGATAGCCGATTCGTCTGCAATAATTGCGGAAATTGTTTCCGCAGGAGTATCACCGGGAACAGCAATCATATCAAGACCAACCGAGCACACGCAAGTCATTGCTTCAAGCTTATCAAGTGTAAGTGTGCCACACTCTGCCGCAGCAATCATACCCGCATCTTCACTGACGGGGATGAATGCACCACTTAAGCCACCAACATAACTTGACGCCATAACGCCGCCCTTTTTAACTGCATCGTTAAGAAGTGCAAGTGCCGCTGTTGTGCCGTGAGTGCCGCACTTTTCAAGCCCCATTGCCTCGAGTATGTACGCAACACTGTCGCCAACTTCGGGAGTAGGAGCAAGGGAGAGGTCAACAATACCAAATGGAACGCCAAGCCTCTTTGATGCCTCTTGTGCAACAAGTTGTCCCATACGGGTGATTTTGAACGCAGTCTTCTTTATCGTTTCGGCAACTGTGCCCAAATCTTTCCCCGTTGCTTTTTCAAGTGCCGATTTTACAACACAGGGACCGCTGACGCCTACATTGATTACGCAGTCGCCTTCGCCAACACCGTGAAAAGCACCTGCCATAAAGGGGTTATCTTCAACTGCGTTGGAAAAAACAACAAGTTTAGCACAACCAAATGAATCATTGTCAGCAGTTAACTCTGCAGTTTTCTTGATTGTTTCGCCCATAAGCTTTACAGCATTCATATTGATGCCGGCTTTTGTAGTAGCAACACAGACAGATGAGCAAACTCTCTCCGTCTGGGCAAGCGCCTCAGGAATAGATTCAATAAGAATTCTGTCGCCCTTTGTAAATCCTTTTTGTACAAGGGCGGAAAAACCGCCGATAAAGTTTACGCCCGTGTCTTTTGCAGCGCGGTCAAGTGTTTTCGCGAACATTACATAGTTATCCGCATCGCTCGCACCGGCAATAATGGAAATAGGGGTAACGGAAATACGCTTGTTTATAATCGGGATTCCGTACTGACGGCTGATATCTTCGCCTGTTTTTACAAGGTCTTTTGCAAGACGGGTGATTTTTTCATAAATCTTTTCGCAGGCTTTTTCGGCATGGCTGTCGATGCAGTCAAGCAGGGAAATACCCATTGTTATAGTTCTGACATCAAGATGCTCATCACTGATCATCTTGATAGTTTCTACAATTTCTCTTGTATTAATCATTTTACAAACCTCTTATATTCTGTGCATGGAGTTAAATATATCTTCATTCTGCATTCTTATTTCAACACCGATTTCCTTGCTGATTTTGTCAAGCTCGTTCATTACAAGATTGTAATCCTTCGAGTCCTTTGAAAATTCAACAAGCATTACCATTGTAAAAATATTCTGCATAATAGTCTGGTTGATATCAAGGATATTAACACTGTGTTTATAAAGACAACCGCTTACCTTGGCAATAATACCTGTGCGGTCAACACCCATAACTGAAACAACTGCTTTCATTTGTAATGTCTCCTTTTCTATGTTAATTGCTAGGATTAATTATACTACCAAGGACTTTTTTCGTCAAGTATATTCCGCCATGCACTTTGAAATCCTGCTGCACAGTTTGGGGCTGATTTCCCCGCAGACGGGGAAAATGTCCGAAGGACAAAAGGGGCACGCCTCGGGTAGAGGGGGGCACTTTTTGTGCAACAAGCTTGCGCCGACTAAAAAGCACAGGGCGTCAAAATCTACATGCCCTGTGCTTATATTCTATTCAGCCGTAAATTCCACATCAGGAAATACGCTTGTAATCGTATCGTAGATACGCTCATTGTCTTTTTTATCGTGAATCATGATTTTTCTCGGTGCTATTGTAATAAGTGCGCTCAGCACAATATCCTCTGCACCGAAATCCTCGTCCGAGAAAATTGCTTCCTCGCAATAATGGTCCGTGATATCCTTGTGTCTTTTGTTAAGAATCCGCAAGAGGCCGTCTTTTTTTACAATGTGGACAAGTGCTTCTTTAGGCGCCTGCACTGAGATGAAGAAACTGAGCATATTCAAAAACTCATCATATTCGCGCATTGCGTACAGTTCTTCTGCCGCATCATGACACAGATTTTTAAGCTCCTTTTTATAGTCCTCAAGTCTGAAATTCACAAAACCGTTTATTATAATATAATTATTCTCGCGAAGATAATCAAGCGCCTGCTCACGGATCAGCGCTTTGCGTCTTTCATAATGAATTGTGTCCAGAGCATCGGTGCTTTCGCCACTTGCGTGCTTTAATGCCAGACTTAAAATTTCAGCCCTTTCGCTTGGCGGAGAATAGTAAAATTCGCTCTCCGTGATTTTTTTGAGTAGCGGCTTCTCATAGTGCGACATAATTTCTCCTGTAATCTGCACTGCAAATTCGTACACATCAGTTCCCTGCGGCAGATTAACAGCAGTATTTAATTCCAAAAACTATCACCCCCTATGTACATAGCGGTATAATCGAGCCAATATCTAAGACTTCTCCTTTTTTAATTTCTCTTATTTTTATGTTTTTCGAGTTGAGAAAACTTCTGATTTTATATTCTGAAGGCATAAGAGAAATATCTCCGTTAACGAGGAGCGTATCAATGTCTCCCATACCGCACGAGCCGCCCCAGAAGCCGTTTCCAAACGGAGGAAGAGAAATCCCCTTGTTTTCTATTAAAAGGACTTCCATGCCTCTCTTTTCGCCTTCACGGGCAATTCCTCTGTCGGCGGTAATGAATGAATTTTCATCAATGGGGCAGATAGAACATTTGGTATAGCCCTGCTTCACATTTATAATTTCATAACCCTCGCTGATAAGTATATCATATAAGTGCGTGTCGCATACACTTTTGTTCAAAAAACATTTTTTCCCAACTATACCAACATTATATGCACAGTCTTCCGGGTAGTGCCTGCCCACATCAGATTTCCCTTTAATGACTTCAAATCCGTAAGGGGAGAGAGCGCTGAAATAGTAATTATATGTCAAAGGCGCGCAAAGAACCTTTTTTTCACTGACTATAACAATTCCCAAATCAGCATGATGACGCATAGACTCAGGAAGAACATCAATCGAAGGCGGAGGTATAACCTCAGCACCATCGATTTTGCAATCCGCTATAAAAAGCGAAACTTTATTTTTCGGAAGATAGGGAGCAGTTATATAATTCATAATTTTCTCCTAAAATAAGGCTGTGGCAAAGTGCCACAGCCCTCTGATGTTATTTTGACGCGTTAAGTCTTGCAAGCGACTTTTTAAGTTTGATTTCAGCCAAACGATACTCGTATTCGCTTTGCTTTGACTGGGCAAGCCTTTTTTCAGCTTTTTCCTTCGCTTTTTTAGCACGGTCAACATCGATGTCCTCGCTCCATTCAAATGTAGAAGCAGCGATTCGTGCAACTCCGTCAGTCACGCTGAGCATCCCTCCTGCACACGCACCCTTGCGTTCACCCTCGCTTGTAAAAATGCGGGCAACACCGATTGAAAGCGCTGCAACATAGTCTGTATGCTTTGCAAGAATACCAACATCGCCCTCCGTAGTGCGAACGATGATTTTCTGCGCCTTACCCTCGAACATAAGTCCGTCAGGAGTAACTATTTGCAAATCAAATTCATTCATAATATCAGTCCTTTTAGGCTATTACTTCTTTGCCTTTTCAATAGCTTCTTCGATGGTTCCTACAAAAAGGAATGCAGATTCGGGAAGGTCATCGTGCTTACCTTCAATAATTTCCTTAAAGCCACGGATAGTTTCAGAAAGGGGTACATACTTGCCCTGCATACCTGTAAACTGTTCTGCAACAGAGAACGGCTGAGAAAGAAATCTCTGAACTTTACGCGCACGGTTAACTGTAAGTTTATCCTCTTCACTGAGTTCATCCATACCCATAATTGCTATAATATCCTGAAGCTCGTTGTATCTCTGAAGAATTTTCTGTACAGCTCTTGCAACTTCGTAATGCTCTACTCCCACAACATCGGGAGAAAGAATTCTTGATGTTGAATCAAGAGGGTCCACCGCAGGGTAAATACCCTGTGATGCAATCTGTCTTGAAAGAACTGTTGTTGCATCAAGATGAGCAAATGTTGTCGCAGGAGCAGGGTCTGTAAGGTCATCGGCAGGCACATAAACTGCCTGAACAGAAGTAATGGAGCCCTTTTTCGTAGATGTAATTCTTTCCTGAAGCTGACCCATTTCCGTAGCCAAGGTAGGCTGATAACCAACGGCAGAGGGCATACGGCCCAGAAGCGCCGAAACCTCACTGCCTGCCTGTGTGAATCTGAAGATATTGTCAATGAAAAGGAGCACATCCTGACCTTCTTTGTCGCGGAAATATTCCGCCATTGTAAGACCGGAAAGAGCAACTCTCATTCTTGCTCCCGGAGGCTCGTTCATCTGACCGTATACCAGGGCTGTTTTGTCAATAACACCCGATTCTTTCATTTCGTTATATAAATCGTTACCTTC
>JAFQQD010000022.1 GCA_017411435.1 Clostridia bacterium | reverse complement strand
TCACAATATGATAATCGATGTTCCCGCATATCCATTATAACAGATGCTTTGAATTCTGGCGAGTACTTTCTTTGTTTTTGCCCTTTTTTGCTCATAAAAATATGCACCTCCAAAAGTGTCTAACTTTTGGGGTGCATATCAGTATAACCCTTTCTCCTTATTTTGAGCCGTTTTCCACGCCGTCAGCTTCTAACCGCTTTTCTTCTTTGTTTGCCACCGCAGGAATTGCACAAATTTCATTGTAGCTTTCTGCCTCGCTGTCATCCTCTGCAGGTCTGTACATAAGCCCCGTACATTCTGTCGCTGACACAACTCCTGTAAGCGCGTCATACTCATCAAAGAAATTGTATTCTTTTTTATTTTTTGGAAGTGGTTCTTTCATTATATCAATCACCCATATTTATTATATGCGAATGACTCCTCAATATTCAAAAAAGGGATGCTGTAACACAGATTTACAGTATCCCTTTTTGATTTTATTTAACGCCGAAAAGCATTTCAGTATAATCAGGATACGGCCAAATTGCTCTGTCGCAGATTACTTCAAGTTCGTCTGCCGCTGCGCGAAGTTCTTCCATAAGGGGAATAATAATATCGCGGTAGTAATTTGCCTTTTCCTGAGTGTCTGCTATTTTTTTCGCAGCACTAAGCGAGGCTTCAAGGTCGCTTGTCTTCTCGCACATAACATCAAGAAGTGCCGATGCCTTTTCGATGATTCCTTTTTCGTATCCGCAGGAAACATTTTTCAGCGCACTGCGCTTTGCATTAAGAGTCTCGGAAACTGTGCCCACAAACTGTGAAACAGCGGGCATAATATCCTTTCTTGACATTTCAATCATTGTGCGTGCTTCAATCTTTAATACCTTGATATAGTTTTCAAGAAGCACTGCAAGACGGCTTTTAAGCTCTATTTCCGAATAAACCTTATGTGTTTCGAAAAGCTCCACACTCTTCTTCTCTGTTATGTGAGGAAGTGCGTCAGGAGTTGTTTTCAGGTTAAGAAGGCCTCTTCCTTCTGCTTCCTTAATCCACTTATCATCATAGCCGTTACCGTTGAAAATAATGCGCTTATGCTTTTTGATAGTTTCTTTTATAAGGTCGTGAAGTGCACTTTCAAAGTCACTTGCGCCTTCAAGTTCGTCTGCAAATTGACGAAGGCTTTCCGCAACCACTGTGTTAAGCACTACATTGACATCTGAAATTGACGCCGCAGAACCGAGCATTCTGAATTCGAACTTGTTACCTGTAAATGCGAACGGACTTGTTCTGTTGCGGTCTGTTGTATCCTTGGGGAATTTGGGTATTACATGAACACCGATTTTAATCTGTGTTTTTTCGCGGCCGTCATACTCCTTATCCTGTTCAATTGATTCAAGGATTTCGCTAAGCTCTTCGCCAAGGAATATAGAAACAACTGCAGGAGGCGCTTCGTGAGCACCAAGACGGTGGTCGTTACCGGGGCTGGCAACAGATGCTCTTAAAAGCTCCTGATAATCATCAACTGCCTTTATAACTGAGCATAAGAAAAGTAAGAACTGTGCATTTTCATGCGGTGTTTCTCCGGGGTCTAGAAGATTCTTGCCCGTATTTGTGGAAAGTGACCAGTTATTATGCTTACCGCTGCCGTTCACACCCTTGAAGGGTTTTTCATGGAGAAGGCACACAAGATCGTGACGCTGTGCGACCTTCTGCATCATTTCCATTGTAAGCTGGTTATGGTCAGCAGCTATATTTGTCGTTGTATATATTGGAGCAAGCTCGTGCTGTGCAGGAGCCGCCTCGTTATGCTCAGTCTTTGCAAGGATGCCAAGTTTCCACAGTTCTTCGTCAAGGTCATGCATGAAACTCATTACGCGCGGCTTTATACTTCCGTAGTAATGGTCGTCAAGCTCCTGTCCCTTGGGCGGTTTTGCTCCAAAGAGTGTTCGTCCTGCAAATATAAGGTCAGGGCGCATATCATATGTATCCTTTTCAACGAGGAAATACTCCTGTTCAGGACCGACTGTTGTCTTTACACTTGTAACATTTTCGTGTCCGAAAAGTTTTAATATCCTTACAGCCTGTCTGTCAATCGCCTCCATACTGCGAAGAAGAGGTGTCTTCTGGTCAAGAGCCTCGCCCCCGTATGAACAGAACGCAGTCGGTATACAAAGTGTTTTATCCTTTATGAAAGCGTAGCTTGTAGGATCCCACGCAGTATAGCCGCGCGCTTCAAATGTTGCACGAAGACCGCCTGAGGGGAAGCTTGACGCATCAGATTCGCCCTGAACAAGCTCCTTACCGGAAAATTCCATAATAACTTCACAGTCGCCTGACGGAGAGATGAAGCTGTCATGCTTTTCCGCAGTAACACCGGTCATAGGCTGAAACCAGTGTGTATAGTGAGTTGCACCGTTTTCAATCGCCCAGTCCTTCATGGAATTGGCAACAACATTTGCAACATCAATATCAAGTCGCTTATTATTTTTAATTGCTCGCTGCATCAGTTCATAAATATCTTCGGGAAGTCGTTCTTTCATTACTGACGCATTAAAAACCTTGCTTCCAAATATTTCAGTTACATGGCTCATAGCAATTTCTCCTTTGTTAAAATATTATACTTGCTAATTAGCAAAGGCGCCGAATGCACTCGGCGCCTTGTACATCCAACAAATTATACCATTAAAGCGTATTTTTTGTCAACTATTTTATGATCATATTAAGTATGCCCACAAACCAGAAAACGATTACTATTACAGGGAGAATATACTTTACATAAACCTTTGCTTTCAAGGGGAATTTAATACCTTTACCAAGATTCGCTTCCTCTATAAAGTTATCCCATCCCCAACCGTACTTCTTGCTTGTACAGAAAAGAACATAAATAAGTGAGCCAAGAGGAAGGATGTTGTTGCTGATGATAAAGTCTTCCAGGTCAAGTATTCCTGTTCCTGCGCCGAGAGGCTCTATGAATGAAAGCACATTAAATCCAAGCGCACACGGAAGAGAAAGAATTATCACCACGAAAAGATTTACAAGACACGCTTTCTTTCTGGAAACTCCCTTGTCCATTGCGAATGATATGATGTTTTCAAACACCGCTACAACTGTGGACATAGCTGCAAAAATCATAAACACAAAGAAAAGTATTCCCCATACTCTGCCACCGGGCATTGAGTTAAATATATTCGGAAGTGTCTGGAAAATAAGTCCCGGACCCTGCCCTGGCTCAATACCATACGCAAAGCAAGCAGGAATTATTATAAGCCCTGCACAAAATGCAACGAATGTATCAAGTAGGGCAATTGAAATTGTTTCGCCTGTAAGTGAGCGGTCTTTAGAAATATAACTTCCGAAAATCGCCATGGAGCCCATACCGATTGAAAGAGTGAAGAACGCCTGTCCGAGTGCCGCAAATATTACTTCACCTATTCCCTGCTCCATCATTCTGCCAAAGTCAGGAACAAGGTAATACTTAAGCCCCTCTGAAGCACCGGGCAGAGTTATTGAACGCACGGCAAGAAAGAGGATTATTCCAAGAAGTGCGACCATCATTACCTTTGTTACTCTTTCAACGCCTTTTTCAAGACCGAGCGAGCAAATGAGAAAACCGAGCACTACCGAAAGAATCATAAATCCTACTACTACGGGAGCATTTGCAGTAAGCTGTCCAAACTGCGCCGTAACTTCTTCAATGCTTTTTCCAACGAAGTCACCTTTTATCATTTTTACAAAATAGGCAAACATCCATCCTGTAACTGTGGTATAAAACATCATAAGAAGATAATTGCCTGCCATACCTATATAGCTGAAAAGATGCCACTTCGTCCCCTTGGGTTCAAGAGTCTGAAAAGACTGCGCAATACTTTTCTGACTGCCGCGGCCTACCGAAAACTCCATTGTCATAATGGGAAGTCCAAACATCACCAAAAACGCCAGATAAATAAGTATAAATGCCGCACCACCGTACTGCCCTACGATATACGGAAATCTCCATACATTACCAAGACCGATGGCACAACCGGCTGAAATAAGGATAAAGCCCAGTCTTGAAGAAAATTTTTCCCTCTGCATAATTTTTCCTCCGTCTTGCAAGTTGTGTTCATTTTATCATAATTGACTGATAATTGCAAGAAAAAAGCCAATACAAAAAACTTTCGTACTGGCCTTTATGCTCTTGGATGAGCTTTTTTATAAATCTTTTTGATATTGTTTTTAAGCACCTGATTATACACGCGTGTTGTAACCACATCTGTGTGTCCCAGCATTTCTGAAACGGCGTTTATATCAGCACCGTTCTGAAGAAGATGAACTGCAAAGGAATTTCTGAGTGTTTGAGCATTAATCTGTGTTTTTATACCTGCCTGCGAAGCATAACCACGAAGGATTTTCCAGAACCCCTGACGCGTCAGCGGAGTTCCGCTGCAATTAACAAAAAGGGCTTTTTCCTTTGTTTCCTTTGTCATATATCCGCGTGCCTTTTTGATATATTCATCAAGTGCGTCCACTGCTTCCTTTCCGATAGGAATATATCTTTCAGTTTTTCCGTTTCCGCAACTGAGCATACCGCCCTTCAGGTCAACATCTCGCACCGTAAGTGTTATAATTTCTGTGACCTTTATGCCTGTAGCATAAAGAAGTTCAAGCATTGCCTTATCACGGATACCTTTAAGGTCTGTGGGCTTTGGCTGATTCAAAAGCTTTACTATTTCGCGTGTGGTAAGCGCCTCTGGAACTTTCTTTTTAACTCGCGGAACTTCAATTGTGTTTACTGGATTCTTTTCTATTTTGCCGCTATGTTGTAAGAATGTGTAAAACTTTCTAAGAGATGCAACAGTCCTGGAAATAGTTGAATTTGCCCTTCCCAAATCCTTAAGCCTTTCAATATAGGCATCTATCGTTATTTTTTTTACATTAAGAGGACTTTTTGCCCTGCCTTCATTCAGAAAAGACAAAAAAACCTGCGTGTCACGAAGATATGAGGAAAGTGTATTCTGTGCTACTTTTTCCTTGCGAAGATATTTCTCATACTCCAGAAGTAATTCATTCATAATATCAAACTTTCTTAAAGTAATTAAAAGGCATCAGAGTACGCCTTTTTTAGTGAGAGTGTTTTTATTTTACACCTGCATTTTCAAATTGTATATACCCAATTTGCACATATTTTTCTCCATTTTTTGATATTTTAGAACAAATATTTGCATAAAATACGGAAAACAAACACTTCTGCCACCCCTGAAAGCATACTCCAAACAAAAATTGAAGCTATTTCATGGCGCCTCAGGCAGCACGGTTCATTACCGTTTCTCAGATTCTCGCGATACTTTGTTACTGTTTCAACAGAAAAATATAAAAGGAGCGGTAGCACCGAAACACACTGCGGAAAAATGGAGGCTACTGCTTCCCGCACTCCGAATACAGACAGTATGTAAAGCATTGAAAACGAACTTATCAACCCCCTCACTGTAATTATCGGATGAATAAATCCGAGAGGCAATATGCATCGCGCAAAAAATACAGAAAGCATCCAAAGGATATTCAGCCACGACAGCCTGAAAAAATCTGAAAGAGAGGTCGTTTTATCATACTCGTAAACGGATACGATTTCCGTCCCTGTACCTTTTATCTGCCCGTAAAAAAGAACTGTTCCTAAAACTATTCCTATAACGAAATTTATCGCTGCCGATATATAAAGCGTTTTGCGTTCATCATTCATTAACAACACCCCTAGAAAATAGTATTCTTGTCCCAGAGGTATTATTACAAAGAAAAATCAAAAGCGTCGCTTCATTTTGAAACGGCGCTTTCCTTATTACATGGGAAATTGCGTGTTTTTATCGCCAGCAACATTTGTTGGTTTCAAGGCTTGCCACCGGGTGAGGCGGCACGCTTCTTTTTTTATTTTCCCTGATAGTCTTTACTTGTAAGGTGCAGAATCACCTCATGCACAGTAGATATTCCCGAGATTGTACATGCCGTAATGCAATATGGCACTGCTACTGAAGTTTTCAGCATATAGGGTATCAGAAATATTGCAAAGCCTGTTACTTTATTGAGCTTTGTATGAAGTGACGCAAATTTTTTATACTTTATTGCTACTGTCATATATGAAATAAACCTCAGCATTACAATAATAGTAACTGCGTACCAAATCTTAAACGGCAGAGTTTCTATAAGGTCCGGGAATATCTTAAGAACCATAACTGCATAAAAAGTAAGATCTGCGGCGCTGTCAAGCTTTGCACCGAACGAAGTTACCGTTTTTGTCATTCTGGCGACAAAGCCGTCAAAAACATCGCTTAGTCCGCAAATTGAATATATTATGAAAAATTCTTTTGAGAACGGCATTGTAAACAAAAGACAAATCGTTCCCAATATGCGAATTGCAGTTATGCAGTTTGCAACATTTAACCTATTCAATCCAATTACCTTCTTTTGTAAATTATCTTACCATTTCATCCTGAATTCCCTCAGCACGGTGGGACTTTATTACTGAATCAACTTCTTCAATAGAGCTGATGGACATATCGCCCGATACGGTGTTTTTAATGGCAGAGAGAGCATTTCCGTATGACATGGCATCCTCTATGCTGCCGTTTGAAAGAATACCGTATAATACGCCTGCAACATATGCATCACCGCTTCCCACACGGTCAATTACCTCAATATTCATATAGTGCGGTTCCTCATAAAATTTTCCGTCACAGTAAATGCGGGATCCAAAGTTGTGTTTTGTGGGGCTTACTACTTCTCTGCGTGTAGTAGCAACAATCTTACATCCGTATTCGTCAGCATAGCTTTTCATGATTTCGTCAAGAGTACCGGTCTTTTGCATCATTCGTCTGCTTGTTTCCTCAGAAACGAAGAGTATATCCACCATTGGAAGAATCTCTTTGATAACTTCTCTTGCCTCTTCTTCGCTCCACAGCGTTGCACGGTAGTTGACATCAAAGCTTATTGCAACAGCGTTTTCTTTCATTCTTCTTATCATTTCAAATGCTGTTTCCCGAAGAGTCTGTCCGAGCGCAAGTGAAATTGAGCTTATGTGAAAAACTCTTGTTTTTGTATAAATATCACGGGGGATTTCAGAAAGATAAAGCGAGCATACAGACGCTGCGGCACGGTCATATACTACCGCAGATTTTCTGGGATACACACCGCTTTCGTAATAATAAACGCCAAGGCGCTTGCTATCCGTTGTATCCCATGCAACATAGTCATCGGATACATTGCCGTAACGGATACGGCGCGCGATAAAGTGCCCGAGCTTGTTTTTGGGAAGCTTCGTCACGATTGCGCTACGGATTCCAAGGTTTGCCGCACCTGATGCAACATTGAATTCTGAGCCTCCACAGTTTTTCTCAAAAACCTCGCTCTGCGAAATCTTATCCTTGTCAGGAGGCGAAAGGCGCAGCATTACCTCGCCAAAGCTTATAAGATCAAATTCTGCATTTTCTTTTATAAAATCCATAATTACACCCCTTATTTGCACACTTGATTAACGCACCTTTTAACTATCGCAATGTCGTTATCTGAAACTTCTTCATCAAAATCGTTAAATGTATTATCTGTAATATCATTTTTTGTAAGGGCTTTGTACCACAAAAGCCCGAGTGCATATCTTCCAAGCCCAAGGGTAGCATGATATGTATCGCGGTGCACCTTTTCGATTCCCGATTCAATAAGCTTCTGGAAAAGCTCGCCTGAGGGGATGACAAATTCTGCACCGATTTCCTTTGCAGCCTTGCTGTATGCCTTTTTAACATCCTTTAACATATCCTCGTGTTTTTTGTAACCCATCAATTCAGTAAGTTTCTGAGAACCTTCCTCGTATGCCCAGGTCTGATGAATTACGATTTTCGCCTTGGGCACGCAGTGTTTTACAAGCGCTACGAGGCTATTGAGATAAGGCTGATATCTGTCGTAACAAGTTGACTGACTGCTTACCTGCTGAAGTGTAACAACATCCCATTCACGGTTTAACAGAGCCTCTTTAAGCGAAACCTTAAAGCCTGTTTTTTCTCCGTTCATTTCAAGGTCGTATGCCGCCTGCTCACTAATCATATTCTGATAGTGGCGGTAAAGCGAGCATCCACCGATATATAAGTTGAAAGTTTTAAGTTCTGTTCCGTCTGCTTTTGCAATACGGTGCAGATATCTGTGCGCATCCTGCGAAAAGCTGTTTCCTATTGATAAAATATTCATCTGAATTCACCTTTTTCTTTAACTGCTTACCAGTTTATTTCGTTAAGCGCAAGAAGTGCTCTTGCGTAAATTTTCATAGCTTCTTTAAGGCGGACAATCGATACTGCCTCGTCCACTCCGTGCGCTCCGCCTCTTCCCTGCGGAAAATCCTCGGGAGGACAGTTTCCGTCCATACCAAAGGCATACGCATTTGGCACATAGTGACCGTAAGTCGAACCACAGATATAAGGTTCTTTAACAGTGCCTTTAATCTCATTTGCAATCTTCGTAAGAGTCTTGACTACTTCATTTTTATCATCATTGATATAAGGTCTGTTTCCAAGGACTGAGTTTACTTCAAGCCCTCTCTCCTCGCAGACTTTTTCCATTTTTTCCTTTATCTCTTCGTATGTAATATCGATAGGATATCTTACCTTAAGTTCAAGTTCAACATATCCGTCGTGGTTAAGAATTGTCTTTGCATAGGTTATAGTTCTTCCCATTTTTGGGTCTTTCCCTGTAACATCAATATCAAAGGTTTCTCCGTGAATATTGATTGATGCGTCACGGAAAAGCTCAAGGATGTGTCTATCCTCTCCACATACGAGGTTGTTTTCCAAAAGTGCATCGGCAATAAATGTAATCATATTGCCATCCGGGTCGGGTTTTGATGTGTGCCTCGGTGGAGAGTATGTTTCTATGATTGTTTTATTGGCTTCCTTTGTAATTTTACACTTTGGCAATTTGTCAGGATAATCTGTTCCTTCTAGAATTGCGGTTGCACTACCGGGAGTTTCATCAAGTCCTGCTGTCAGCGTAAGACTTTTAAGGGGCTTCTTGCTTTTTATTTTGAAAGTATTGAGTCCTCTTGCGCCATAGCCTACGGGAAAACTTGAATCAGGCACGAGCGAAAGTCGCGGAAATTTGCAAACATTCATAAATCCCTTTGCATCGGGGTTCCCCTTGATACCTTTTATATCTCTCATACCGGTTTCTTCATTACTTCCCACATAAATTGCAGGATTGTAATTTAACCCTATTCCAAGCTCTTTGAAAATTCTGAAAAGATTTATAAGCGTCGCAAGCTGACCTTTGTTGTCGGCGGCACCGCGTCCTATAATACAATTTTTATAAAAGGTGCCCTTATACGGTTCAAAGTTCCATCCGTCACCTGCAGGAACAATATCTCCGTGTATCCACACACCAAGGTCAGGTTCCCCCTCTTTCATAGCAAGGCTTATCACTCCGACATTATAGTCAGTAGTGAAAAATCCGTCCTTGTTACCTATTGAAAGCACCTCGTCAAGCACCTTCCTGGGGCCTTCCCCAAAAGGTGCTCCAGGCTTTGCCTCGCCCTGTTCACTATTTATGTTCACAAGCCTGATTGTGTCTTCTATCAATCTTTCATCAATATTTTCTATCAGCTCGTCAATTTTTGATATGAGTTCTTCTTTCATATTTTTCAGCTCCGATTATGTATGTTTTTTATACTATGTCATCATACATCTTCATAGCTTCACATATATCTTCGAAGCTGTTGCATTTTCCGTTTTTAACATAAAGATATGATGTTGTCATACCACTTATAAGGCAGCTCTTTATATCAAGCCCTGCCAGAAGTCCTGCACAGAAGCCGGAATTGAAGTTGTCACCGCCGCCTGTGGTTTTCTTTGGTTTTTCGCATAATATTCCTTTTACCTCAACTTCGCCGCCGTCATATACTGCAGCAGAGCTGTCTACAGGGTGAATTATAACTGTGCCGATGCCTGAATATTCCTTGATGGCTTTTGCGATGGGAAGCGAGCCTTCATATTCGCCATCACACAAAACACTGTGCATTACCATTGCTTCACTCTTGTTAAGACCGAGATATGTAGGCGCATACTGACTGTATTTGCCAAACATTTTAAGAGCCGCCTTTATTTCCTCAGGCGCGCGCTTTGCACAGTCTGCAATGTCAATATATATTTTTCTGTCTCTCTTCTTAAGCTTTGGCATTACAAGCTCGAGGAACTTTTCATATATTTCGTGAAAATGTACAAGGTAGCTCCAGTTTACAAGAGTAATTATATCTGCATCCTCAAAATATGCCACCATCTCATCAATGCTTACGCGCTTTATAAGGTCAGCCCATGTAAGACGGCTGATTTCCTCGATATTGCTCATAATAATCTTTCCGTCATCAAACTCGAAAATATACGAATATCCGGGTTCACTTACTGTTACTGTCTTGCAGTTTTTATGAAGGTCAAATACAGGGTTTATTTCAGGATAACCCAAAGCACCGATGCAGGTACAGCTTACCCCCATATTTGCAAGGCCGTTAAGGTAGTGCGGTCCGCATCCGCCAAAATCTGTTTTTTCAAAAACAAGCTCTACATTTCCGCTTCTGCCTGCCAAACTTGTAATTTTTTCGCCAAATTTATCAATGGTCGGAAAATATGTGCAGGTGGTTTCGTCTGAACGCGTTTTTACAGGCCTTATTACATAGTCAATAAATCCGTCAAACCCTGCGCAGACTGATTTTGACTGTACTAAATTCTTTTTTTCTTCAAATTGCTGTGAATATTTCATATTTTCCTCCAAAAAAGTATTTGATGTGATTACATATATTATAATTGTATCACACAAAAAACGCAAATACAATACATTATTTTCCTTTTATTTTGGTGATTCTTCCCCCCCTCTTTTGCGTATTTTTTGTCGTATTGGTGTTTGGATGCTTGTTTTACGGAAACCTTACAGAGTTATTGAAATATCGATGAATATATAGTATAATTGATGCAGAGGTGATTTGATGAACAGACCGCACATAATCTGTCACATGGTGACATCAATAGACGGAAAAGTTACGGGAGAATTTTTGTCCCGACCGGAATGTGAAAAAGCTACAGATATCTATTATGAGTTAAATCGTGAGTATAACAAAAACGGTGCAAATGGATTTATTTGCGGTCGTGTGACTATGGAAAGCAGTTTCACAGGTGGTTGGTATCCTGATTTGACAGGGTACGAGCCTATCGAGAAAAAAGAAGATTTTATTCCTGATAATTTATCGGGATTCTATGCCGTAAGCTTTGATCCAAAAGGTAAACTCGGTTGGAAAAATAATAAAATAATTGACGAAGACCCCGGTTATGGAGATGCACAGATAATTGAAGTGTTGACCGAGCAGGTTGATGGGCGTTATTTGGAATATCTTCAAAGTATGGAGATTCCATATATCTTTGCAGGCGAAACCGAGATTGATGTCAAAATCGCTCTTGAAAAGCTTAAAGCCCTTATGGGTATAAACTCTATTCTTTTAGAGGGCGGAAGCATTGTAAACGGTTATTTTCAGCGAGCAGATGTGATTGACGAGCTTAGTCTTGTTGTCGCACCGATTGTTGCAGACGCTGAAGATAAACCATTATTTATGGATAGCACATTATCCGAATTTAAATTAAAAGAAATCAAGCAATACGATGATGTTGCTTGGATGAATTATATACGAAAATAAGGTGGTTTATTAAATGAATGATAAAAAGGAATT
>JAFQQD010000021.1 GCA_017411435.1 Clostridia bacterium | reverse complement strand
TTAACAGAAACGAATTTCGAGTGCGGTAATTTCGCCATTTTGTTTGTATGCATAAACGCCATAACAACCGTCGCCATTACCAGAACTGCTAAAGAAACCCTCGTCTTTAATCCAAGCGTCGCCCTCGCGGATAGACTCGCAAAACTCTGTCCACTGCTCGTCTGTGTAGTCGGGCTTGTTCATAAAGAACCCAGCCAAACCAGCATCTACGCCAATCGAACCAATCTCTTCCATCTGTTTTTGAGGTGGAATAATTCCATCGAGGTAAATACCGATAATTCCAACGATTTGATACTTATGTTCTTCGCCCTCATACTCATATTTTTCAGTCTGTTTCCAAACTCTACATTCGTATGTACCTGCTTTCACAGTGGCGTTCATACGACACCACACATCTTTGTCATAGCAAGGATCTGTAATGTCAATCAAACCTTCAAAATGTTTTCTTCCAATTAGTTTCTTTCGCATATCACGCACTCCATTCGTTTTCCATACCATCCAGAATTTGCATACTCTTGGCGATGTTTACGATGCAACCGTCAAGGCTGATGCTCTGACCAGTTGTACATCTGCCCCAATATGATTTACCCCAAGCCTCAATGACTACACAGCCTTGCTCCTTGAGTTTTTCTCCAAACCAATTGGTAACAGCCCACCATTCGTATATTTCCTCTGGCTTAGTATCAAGATTTTCGTGTTCGTCTTCGCTGATAACCTTATCGCAGTTTTGACACCTATACACGGTTGCATCTTCGCCACAACATTTGCGTGCTTCAGCAATTGTTTTATGCCAATGCTCACAAACAGGGCAGAGAAAACCGTCTTCCAGCTCGTCTGTTTCTTCATTTAAGCCTCCACCGGTTGCGAAAGCGTCATCTTTCAATTCTGCAACTGTAAGCTCTTCAAAACCATACGAAGACTCACATTCGGAGCAATAAGGAACCATCATCTGATCGTAATCGCTTTCTTCAAACGGATTATTATCATCGTTGAATGGAATTCTGGAAATCATATATTCGACCTCAGAAGTCATACAACAATAAACTTCACGATTGACCAGCATATCAATGATCCTTTGGTTCTTTGCGCTCCACGAATCATATTTAACACCGTTTACTTCATAACTCACGACCCACACATCCTTTCGTTTTCAAACTTTTCGTGCAGTCTTTGTGCTTTACAAAGTTCGGTGAGACCAAAACCGATGTTGGGATCACATTCAACCAAACGGTCGATTAAATCGCCCATATCGGTATCGTCGTCAAAGATTAAGAAGTTTGTAATTTCGGGGTGGTCAGTTAAATATTTCTGAATTTCTGCGCCACGATTTTCTCCGCTAAGACACGGTGTTCGACCTAAGATTTCAATACCGTTACGCAAACCACCGTTAATCAAACATTCTTTGTAATTGTCGTCTAAGCGCCAAGTGCTTGACACAACAATTGAGTAATTGAACTTTTGACAAAATTCAGATACCCATTGAACACATTGAAAATTGTTCACTTTGTTATCCTGCGGAAATCCAAAAGAACATCTTGTTCCGTCGGCATTCCACATAGGTGTATTCACAACACCATCGTAGTCGAGAAATACTACATTCAAATAAGCCACCTCCTAATACATAATCCACCAGTACTCTGAGCACTTGCGATACCCATTTCCTTTGGTAGAAATGTCTGACCGTCGAACTTTGCGATTTGATTGCTTCTTGAGAAACTTCTGTTTTGCAGAGTTTCTTGGATATTTGACATATTTGCCAACTGGCTGCCAAACACCATCAACAAGATCCCAGTCAATATATCCGGCGTGCGGTGCGTATCCTGTGTATTCATTGATAATTTTGCGAAGTCTTTTATCTTTCTTCGCTTTCATCGCTCGCCTATAAGCCTTGTTTCTCACAATCAGACACCTCCGTTTTGTTATTTCTTGAAATACAGCTCGTGCAAATAACCGCAGTCGATGCGTTTACCTGTGTGAGTGTCGATGATTTTCAAGCTGTGAAAGTCGTTGGTAGAACTATCTCCGTCAATCATTACTAATAGTGAAAAGAGTACACCATCAACGATTTCCTCTGTAGTTTTACCAGTCTGCTCCAGCCAGTAATCCCTGTCGCTTCTGATTTGTTGGATAAACTTTTCTTGTTCACTCAAAACAGTCACCACCTATTTTAGTTATGTGAATACTGTGTATATATGGTGTGGATTACTGCGCCACACGGACATTCGACATACACACCTTGTCTTGCTTTCGATGGAATATTTTTGATGTGCAGTGTTCTGCCACAACTGCAAATTACACCAACATAACCATCAATCCATCTGAGGTCACACCATTTAATAATGTCAGGTTTCATTTATATTTCACCTCAACAGTGATCTTCGAGCCACCAATTGTCGATGTAATAAAAACCAACCACGGCACCGATAATTAACAATATCCAAAATACCCAGAACACCACAAGTTGCCAACTTGATGTCAACGAGTCAAGTGTTTCTTCGATTGTGTCGTAGTGATACATATGACTGTCGTTTATCGTGTTGTCTTTTAACTGTGTATAAAGAGTACCTTTGCATTGTGCCGGAGCACCATAGTAAACATATCGTATCTTACTGCTTTCTTTGATTGTTGTGATATGACCGCTTGATGGGAAACTTATCTCACCATAGTCAAACTCAACATCTAAGAAAGTGATTTTTGTTGATCGTTGTTCCCAATGGTCAACTTCGTCCCAAGTCCAATATGTTTCTGTGTCTGTATAGGTTTGTGTCTTACCATTAACCGTGCGTGTTTTCGTTACAACTCGTGTATGTTTGGTGTACTTTTCTTTAACCTTTTTGATGTACGAGTAATCCCCGTCAACACCTTCATACCCTACGGGGTCAACCGCTTTAAGTTCTCCGTAAACAAAGGCGTTGCCAATGCTTGTCCTCATACCATACTCAAACAAGTCTTTATCTTCGTTTACTTGTAAAGCAGTATTATATTCTTGGTGTTTTTCCATCAGCGAGGTATTGATACTGCCTGCAATTACGAAACCTAACAGCAACATAATGCAGACAATAGCAATACTCAAAAGGATTTCTCGTTTGGTAATTGTTAAATCGGACATAAATTAGTCCCCAAACAAATTGCTCGGTGCATCCTCCGACACATTATATGTAAGGTATGAGTACTCAACCTGTTCGTAGCCGAGCATTCCGAGAATCTGTCGATTCGGGAACTTACGAACATACTGGTTGTATTTCTTGATGAATGAGTTGTAGTTGCTACGATAGTTGGCAATCAAGTTTTCTGTCGTAGCCAATTCATTCATTAACTCACGGTAGTTTTCACTACTCTTGAGTTCTGGATATGCCTCTGCAACCGCAGAAATCATAGTCTGAATTTCGTTAACGCTTGCATCTGAAGATGTGCCTCGTGCCTCGATGACACCCATAAGTGTCTTGTACTCGTGTTCATCGTATGCCTTGACACAATCCACAAGATTAGGAATGAGATCAGCTCTTCGCTTTTCCTGAACCTTAATGTCCGACTGTGCGGTGCTGATTTGTTCCTCATAGGAAATTGCTGTGTTCTGTACACCTTGGAAACCGAACACAAACATTAGGACAACAGCA
>JAFQQD010000020.1 GCA_017411435.1 Clostridia bacterium | reverse complement strand
GTGGCATAGCCACCTCGTCATCTGTCTACCGCTATCGCGCTCACAATCAGTTCGGCAGAATAACGAACTCCCCCCCTCGTAGCGGTGCCCGACATCTGCCATCGGTGGCATAGCCGCCTCGTCATCTGTCTACCGCTATCGCGCTCACAATCAGTTCGGCAGAATAACGAACTCCCCCCCTCGTAGCGGTGCCCGACATCTGCCATCGGTGGCATAGCCGCCTCGTCATCTGTCTACCGCTATCGCAACTCGCACTCCCTTCATCCGCCACCGGCGGCGGTCGTGCTCGTTGCCCAAAGCAGGTGCCTGCTTTGCTCGCACTTTTCCACAGGTTCAAGTTTTTATCAGCAAATAAAAAACCGAGTATCAACCTGAAGATTAATACTCGGTTTTTGGTCGGAGTGACAGGACACGGCTGCTACGCATCCTGCTTGCTTGACGACCGCAAACTTCGTTTGCAGTACCCGTTTGCGCACCAACATCGCTAAAAACGATTATCAATCGTTTTTATACGCTCGTTGCCTTCTTAAGGTTCAAGTCCTTTTCAAAAGAAAAACACAGTCGATGCAAATGCACCAACTGTGTTTTTTTGGTCGGAGTGACAGGACTTGAACCTGCGGCATCCTGCTCCCAAAGCAGGCGCGCTACCAGCTGCGCTACACCCCGAAATCAAATTATTAAGTTTTGTTGTTTGTGTTTTAGCAGAATGCCGCGGCATCCTCGGCTTCGCCGCCTCGTAGCGGTGCCCGACATCTGCCATCAGTGGCATAGCCACCTCGTCATCTGTCTACCGCTATCGCAACTCGCACTCCCTTCATCCGCCACCGGCGGCGGTCGTGCTCGTTGCCCAAACGGCGCGCTACCAGCTGCGCTACACCCCGTAGAATACCCAACATTGTGAATTATAATATAAAATGCTCAAAAATGCAAGTGAATTTTGCGCCTAAATAAAAACTTTTGCTGTAATTAATATTTTTGAAACAAATTTTTCAGAAAAAGGAGAAACTGTTTACAAAATATTGTGGTAAAAAATGACTGTTTTACCATATATAGATAATGTTCTGAGTTCTACAAAAAAAATCACCAAAAGACGAAGAAATTTTGAAAAAAGTATTGCAATCCTTATGAAAGTATAGTAAAATATACTCAAAGTGTAGGAAAGTGCATTAAAGTGCAAGAAAGTGGAGGTGATTTGAATGTTCTTGGGCAAGTACTCGCACAATATTGACGCAAAGGGTAGAGTAATCATCCCTGCAAAGTTCCGCGAGCAGCTCGGTGAACAGTTCATCATCACCAACGGCTTTGAAGGATGCTTGTTTGTATACCCCATGAATGAATGGGAAGAACTTTCAGCAAGTCTTTCAAAACTTCCCTCTAATCAGAAGAGTGCCCGCTATTTGCAGAGAACTTTCCTCTCAGGAGCTGCCGAGGCTGAACCGGACAAGCAGGGAAAGGTTTTAATCACACCGCCTCACCGTGAATATGCAGGCCTTTCTAAAGAGGTCGTTATAATCGGTGTAAGTAAGCGTGTGGAAATCTGGGATGCTCAGCGTTGGAACGAATATTCTCAGAGCGAAGAAGAGATGACAGTTGAAGAAGCAGCAGAAAGCCTCGAAGAAATCAGCTTCTAACAGGAGGAGTAAGCGTGGAGTTTAACCATGTTACGGTATTACTTAATGAAACCGTGGACAGCCTTGATGTAAAGAAAGGCGGCATATATGCTGACTTTACATTAGGTGGTGGCGGACATACATCGCTTATACTTGAGCGTGGTGGAAAGGTAATCGGAATTGACCGCGACATCACGGCCATTGAAAACGCACAAAAGCGTTTTTTGGGACAAGACTTCATTCCTGTGCACGACAACTTTTCAAATATCACGAACATAGCAAAAAACCTGGGCATAGAAAAATTTGACGGCATCATAGCAGACCTGGGAGTATCTTCTCCTCAGTTGGACGAGCCGGAGCGTGGCTTTTCATACATGCATGACGCGCCACTGGATATGCGTATGGATAACCGCGACTCGCTCACCGCGCGCGATGTCGTAAATACATATTCATCCGAAGAGCTTTTCAGAATAATCTCCACATATGGAGAGGAACGATGGGCAAGCAGAATTGTTAACTTCATTGTAGAACAACGGGAAAAGAAAAACATTGAAACAACATTTGAGCTTGTTGACATAATAAAAGCCGCTATCCCCCTTTCGGCAAGGAAGGACGGGCCTCATCCTGCAAAAAGGACATTTCAGGCAATCAGGATAGAGGTGAACGGGGAACTTGCCATTTTGGAGCAAGCTGTCCGTGACGGTGCAGCGCTTCTCAAAAAAGGCGGAAGGATGAGCATTATAACATTCCACAGCCTTGAAGACAGAATTATAAAGCAGACATTTCTGGCACTTCAGAAAGGATGCACCTGTCCCCGTGAATTTCCCGTATGCGTGTGCGGACAGAAACCATCTGTTAAAAGCGTGCTGAAAAAACCACTTGTTCCTTCTGAAAAAGAACTCGCCGAAAATCCCCGAGCAAGGAGCAGTAAACTCAGAACTATTGAAAAAATACTTTAATGGGAGTATCGCCTGATGTATACACACGGTTCAAATGCGTTGAAAAGTGAATATTATACAGCTGACGCGCCTGGCGAAAGTGTGCAGAAGAAAAAGACAGTCAGGAAATCTTCATCCAAAAAAGTTGTTCGAATGAAGAAAAGGGCAGTTGCTCTTATGCTTTTCGCTTTTTTGATGGCATTTACGGTGCTTTTCAGATACGCGGCAATTACAGAAGAATATAACAAACTTACCACTGCCCGCGAAGAACTTGAGCTTATCAGCGCAAAAGTAGTTGAAACTAAAGTTCAGGCAGAGGGAGATATGGACCCGAAAAGGATAGAAAAAGAAGCAGAGCGACTTGGACTCAGACCTCCGCTTAAGAACCAGGTGGAATACATTTCCCTTGGAAATACTGACAATGGAGAGGTTCTTAAAGCGGAAGAACCGAGTGCATTTGTTGCGTTTATAAATCGCATGTCGGTCATACTGGAATACTTATATTAATATAATAAAGGGAAGTGGCGATGAAAAAATTTGCCAAATCCCTTTTTGCGTTTATTAAATATGACAGATTTTCGGAGAGGAGAGTGACAAAGTGAATAAAGGTGCCGTAAAAAAGAGAATAAAAATCATGATGTCACTCTTCGTGATAGGAGTAATCGCTCTTATTATAAAACTTGCATGGATACAGTTCGTACGCGGAGACGAGTATAGTAAACTTGCCGCAGAACAGCAGACGCGAGATAGTATAATTACTGCAAAGAGAGGCAGTATATACGACAGAAACATGAAAGTTCTTGCGCAAAGTGCTACTGCAGAGCGAGTTACAGTAAACCCCAAACAAATCGAAAAATTTGGAAACAAGGAAAAAGTTATAGCAGCGCTTGTGGATATCCTGGGCGTGAAGGAAGATTTCGTCAGACAACAGCTGTCACGCACAAACATGCAGTCCGTTGTTATTGCCAAGCAGGTTGAAAAAAGCACGACAGACCTTCTTCGCGAAAAAAATATTACCGGTATATATTTTGAAGAGGATTCGAAACGCTACTATCCTTATGGGTCACTTGCGGCGCAGGTTATAGGATTTACCGGTAGTGATGACCAGGGTCTTGAAGGACTTGAAAATGTTCTTGATTCACAGCTGCGCGGTGTGGATGGAAGAATCGTTGCGGCGAAGGATGTCGCAAATAACGAGATGCCCTACAAGTACGAAAACTATATTGAGGCGCAGGACGGCAAAGGCGTTGTTCTGACAATTGATGAAACAATACAGCGTTATACTGAAAAACATCTTCAGCAGGCGTATGAGGAAAACCTCCTCGGCAATGGCGGTGCTGCAATAGTGATGGATCCTAACACTGGCGAAATTCTTGCTATGGCTGTCGTTCCCACATATGACCTTAACGAGCCCCGCGTCATAACAGACCAGCTTCTTTTAGAACAGCTTGAAGCACTGGAGCTGGAGGGTGAAGAATACGACAAGGCCTATTCTGCCGCTGTTACAAAAATGTGGCGTAACAAAGCGGTGGTTGACTCATATGAACCCGGTTCGACCTTCAAAACAGTTGTAGCAGCTGCTGCTTTAGAAGAAGGCGTTGCAACCCCCGCAGATGTTTTCTCCTGCAGCGGTGTCAGGCAGGTAGCGAACCGTAAAATCCATTGCTGGCAACACGCAGGACACGGTCAGCAGACCTTTGCACAGGGCCTTATGAATTCATGTAACCCGTTCGTTATGGAGCTTGGCTCAAGACTTGGTGCCGCAAACTTTGAAAAGTATTACAGAGCGTTCGGACTTACCGAAAAAACAGGCTTTACTATCCCCGGCGAATCGGCAGGAACATTCCATAACAAGCTTGGAGTTGTTGAGCTTGCGACATCATCTTTTGGTCAGACATTTACCGTAACGCCACTTCAGATAATAAGTGCAGTTTCAGCCGTTGTAAATGGCGGAAACCTTATGAAGCCCAGAATTATCAAGGCGTACACCGATCCTGAAGGAAAAATAACTCAGACCTTTGAGCCTGAAGTTGTGAGAAATGTCATTTCAGCACAAACAAGTCAGCTTATGCGCACAATGATGGAGCGAGTAGTAGCCGAGGGTACAGGTAAAGGCGGATATGTAGAGGGCTTCCGTATCGCCGGAAAAACAGGTACCAGTGAAAAACTTCCGCGTGGAAGCGGAAAGTACATTGCATCATTTGTAGGAGTGGCTCCGGCAGATAATCCACAGCTAGTGTGTCTCCTTCTTCTTGACGAACCCAATGCAGGCGCAACAGGTGGTGGCGCAATAGCGGCACCTGCGGTGGGAAGAATTTTCGAGGATGTTCTTCCTTATCTCGGATATGAGCCTCAGTATACAGAAGAAAATGCGGAGAAAATATCAGTTACCGTTCCCAACATCGTAGGACTCAGCACAGAAGATGCACTTAAAAAGCTCGATGAAATCGGACTTAAAATTGATCCTAAGGGAAGCGGCGAAAAGATAGACAGTCAGGTGCCTGAGGCAGGAACAAAACTTCATAAAGGAAGTGTGGTTATCGCCTATACTCAGGCAGAAGAAAAGAAAGGCACTGCAATAGTTCCCGATGTCGTGGGAATGAATTATCAGAATGCAAAAACGGCAATAGAAAATGTGAAACTTGTACTAAGGCTTGATGCATCTAACAGTACAGATGTAAGCTCTTCTGACTATATTGCCGCTACACAAAGCCCTGCGGCTAATTCAGAAGTGGCCGAGGGAACGAGTATATATGTAAAGTTTGTTAAACGGGAAACAGACTGACGGAGGTACATGATGACATTAAAAGAACTTGTAAAAAACATCGAGTGCGAGATTTCAAAACCCGGTGAAATCGAAATAAAGGGAATTGCCTATGACTCAAGAAAAGTCAGAGAGGGATACCTTTTCGTAGCGATAAAGGGTTTTGAAACCGATGGTCACAAATATATAGAAAGCGCTATTAAAAACGGTGCAGTAGCAGTTCTTGGAGAGGAAGACATCCAGGGTGATTTCACCTATGTCAGAGTTAAGAATTCAAGACGCGCGCTTGCCATGTGCGGAGCCGAGTTTTACTCTCACCCCGAAAGAAAGCTTAAAATAATAGGAATTACGGGAACAAACGGAAAAACAACGACTTCCTATCTTATCAGACAGATTCTTATGCTCAAGGGAATACGCTGCGACCTTATCGGAACAAATCAGACAATTATTGGGGATGAGGTTATAGAAAGCAGTCGCACAACTCCCGAATCTCTTGACCTTTTTGAGCTTTTCGCAAAAATGGCAGACTGTGGCGGAGAGTATGTGGCTATGGAGGTTTCAAGCCATTCGCTTGAACTTGACCGCGTGTACGGGGTTGAGTTTGAAACAGCCATTCTTACAAATATCACTCAGGACCATCTTGACTTCCATAAAACTATGGATAACTATGCACGCGCCAAGGCAAAACTTTTCGCTGTCAGCAAGTCCTGTGCAATTAATATGGATGCAGATTATGCTGATCTGTGTATAAAAAACGCAAATGGAAATGTGCTTACATATTCAATAAAAGAGGATTCCCTCATCCGTGCGAAAAATGTCGAAATGAGCGAGCGAGGTGTTATTTTCGATATTGAAAGAAACGGAGAAAGCGCAAAGATGCGACTTGGAATTCCCGGAGAATTTTCTGTATATAACGCACTTGCTTCTATTTGTGCCTGCATTAATATAGGCATGGAAACAGAAGACATTCAAAAAGGACTTGTCCTTGCAAAAAGCATCAAAGGACGAATCGAGGTTGTTCACACAAATACGCCTTACACCGTAATAATAGACTATGCGCATACTCCTGACGGACTGGAGAATATCATCTCAGCAGTAAGGGCATTTGCAAAAGGCCGTGTAATAACTGTCTTCGGCTGTGGCGGAAACCGCGATGCGACAAAGCGCCCGCAAATGGGTGCTATCGCAGAAAAACTTTCCGACATAGCAATTGTTACCAGCGATAACCCAAGATGCGAAAACCCCGATGATATCATCAAAGATATTCTTGACGGCATGAAAAAAGACAATCACACAGTAGTTTCAAAAAGACGCGATGCAATAAAACACGCGATGCAGATTGCAAAGGAAGATGACATTATTATCCTTGCAGGAAAAGGACATGAAACATATCAGGAAATTGAGCATATCAAGCACGACTTTGATGAGCGTGTTGTGATTAAAGAAATTCTTGCAGAAATATAAGCTGTGGTTTCGCTCAGGCTTAAAAGAGGTATCAAACTATGTGGATAAAAGCATGTATAATAAGTTTTATAATATCAGCAATAGTACAGCCCGTATTAATACCATTTTTAAGGAAGCTTAAATTCGGGCAGACAATTCTTGAAGACGGTCCAACCTGGCACGAAAAAAAGCAGGGAACACCCACTATGGGTGGCATAGGCTTTATTGCTGCAACGGTAATTGCGTCACTCTTTTTTGTGCGCGATTTAAGAGGTGGAGCAATCCTTCTTTGCGGTGTGCTTTTTGGTGTGATAGGATTTATAGATGACTACATAAAAGTTGTCAAAAAACGCAACAAGGGATTTTCTGCAAAGCAGAAGTTTCTCGCGCAGACAGTTGTAAGTCTTCTCTATGCATCATTTTTATATTTTTCATTTGGGCAGACTGCAACAAAAATCCCTTTTACTGATATAAGTTTGAATCTCGGAATTTTTTACATCCCCTTTGTAATGCTTGTGCTTCTTGCCACTACAAACAGCGCAAATCTTACTGACGGTCTTGACGGCCTTGCCGCAAGCGTAGGAAGTATAATATCGCTTTTCTTTGCACTGGCACTGGCAACTGTTTCAGCACAGGCTGAAGCAAGCGCAATTTCAGGCGCTCTCACAGGTGGTCTTTTGGGATTTTTAATCTATAATGCTTATCCTGCGAAAGTCTTTATGGGCGACACAGGAAGCCTTTTTATAGGCGGTATAATTTCTGCAGTTGCAATCAGCGCAGGAATGGAACTCTTTATAATTATATCAGCATTCGTGTTCCTGTTTGAGGCGCTCAGCGTAATCATTCAGGTAGGTGTATACAAGAAAACGAAAAAACGCGTATTCAAAATGGCACCCGTGCATCATCATTTTGAAATGAGCGGATGGAAAGAAACAAAGGTTGTGGCAGTTTTCAGCATTGTCACATTGCTTCTTTGTGCCATTTGCTATGTGGCACTTTAATTAAAAATATTTCAAGGCTTAAGGAGGGAGAAAAATGAAAGGCAGAATCACACCAAAAGAGAAGAGTGGTCAAATAGATTTCGTGCTTCTTATTATAATAATGAGCATTATGCTCTTTGGATTTATCATGCTTTTCTCAGCTAACTCTCCTGAGGCTGCAAATGGCGGTATATACAGCGTTTTGATGAGACAGGGTTTAATTTTCGGCCTGGGTGTAGCAACGCTTTTTGCATCAATGAATTTTGATTATCATCGCTATAGCAGACACCGCAAGAAAATACTTATAATCACAGTGTCAATAATGTTAGCCGTTCCGCTCTTTGGCTTTGTTTCTCACGGCGCGACAAGACAGATTTCGCTCGGTGCTATAAGTTTTCAGCCGTCAGAATTTGCAAAAGTTGCGATGGTTTTATACTTCGCATCGTTTCTTTCAGACCCGAAAACACAAAATATTACTACCGACAGAACAAATCTTTTTAAGGCAATAGCCGTTATGGGCGCTATCTGCATCACCTGTTATATTCAGCGTCATCTTTCAGCAACAGTAGTGCTGGCGCTTATCATAATAATGATGATGTTTGTTGCAGGGCTTAGTTACAGAGTGGTGGGCTTTGGTGCAATAGCTGCTGTGATACTCCTTTTTGTTGCAACCTTGGGAACAGGTTACCGTATGGACCGAGTGGTGGCATTCCTTGACCCTTTCAAATATAAACAGGGTATCGGATGGCAGATTGTTCAGTCACTTCTCGCAGTTGGAAGTGGCGGAATGTTCGGGCTTGGACTTGGTCAGTCAAGACAAAAATACAACTACCTTCCCGAAGCACAAAATGACTACATTTATGCAGTTGTATGCGAAGAGCTCGGGTTCATCGGCGGTATTGCGGTAATACTTCTCTTTGCTCTTTTCGTGTGGCGCGGAATGAGTATTGCTCTTAAAGCAAAGGATAAACTCGGTATGTTAACAGCGTTTGGCATAACAAGTATAATAGGCGTTCAGATGCTTATCAATATAGCCGTTGTTCTTTCGCTGATGCCTTCGACAGGCATGCAGCTTCCTCTGTTCAGTTCGGGCGGTTCATCAATGATTGCGACAATGTGGGGAATGGGAATTCTCCTTAATATATCAAAAACAAGCAGAATAAAAAAAATATAACGGAAGGTGCGCTTTGGTATGCGTGTATTACTTACAGGTGGCGGAACAGCCGGACATATTAATCCCGCAATTGCAATAGCAAACTACATAAAAGAAAAAGACTCTGCAAACCAGTTCCTCTTTGTCGGAACAAAACGCGGTCTTGAAAAAAATCTTGTGCCGAAATGCGGCTATGAAATCAAGTTTATTGAAGTTATGGGACTTCGCAGAAGCCTCAGCGTGGAAAACCTCAAAGTCCTTGCAAACTATGTAAAAAGCATACGCGATGCAAAGCGTATCATAAAAGAATTCAAGCCCGATGTTGTAGTAGGAACGGGCGGATATGTTTGTGCGCCCGTTGTAAAGGCTGCAGCAGCACTTAAGATTCCTACACTTATTCACGAACAGAATGTTTTCCCGGGTCTTGCAATAAAAATGCTTTCTAAAAAGGCAGATGTTACGGCAATCAGCTTTCCTCAAACCCGTGATATGATGAAAGCAAAGCGTATGGTTCTTACCGGCAATCCTTTACGACCGAATCTTTTTGAAGAGCACGACATCGATGTTTTGCGTGCGCAGTACGGATTTGACGAAAAACCGATAGTTCTCATGTTTGGAGGTTCTCTTGGCGCCGAAAAAATCGATGAAGCGCTCGTGGAAATGATTGCAGAGAACAAAATCCGTAATTTTAATCTCATTGCATCAACAGGCGAAAGACTTTTTGATGAGGTGAAAAACTCTCTTTCAGAAAAAGGCATAGACATAGAGAAACTAAAAAACATAAGGGTTTTGCCCTATATTTATAATATGGAAGAAATATTCTTCGCGGCAGATGTTGTCGTTGGAAGAGCAGGTGCTATCACGGTGAGTGAAATTACAGCGCTCGGGAAGGCAGCAGTTCTTATTCCCAGCCCTTATGTGGCGCACAATCATCAGGAACATAACGCACGCTACCTTGAAAAGAACGGGGCAGCAAAAGTTGTGCTTGAAAGTGAGACAAGCGGAGAAAGAATTGCAAACGAAATTGATTCTGTTCTGAAGAATCCTGAAGAATTGGAAAAAATGAAGCAGAGCTCTAAAAATATAGGAATAGCAGACGCCTGTGAAAAAATATACAGCTGTATTAAAGAGTTAACCAGAAAGTAATAATACGATTCTGACTATTTCATTTAGCTTATATAACAAATTCTCCCCCTGGGGCATACTATGTAGTTGTAGGGGGTGTAGGGTTGGAAAAATACATAGTAAACGGTGGAAAGAAACTCTCTGGAAGGGTGCGTGTGCACGGGGCGAAAAATGCAGTTTTGCCAATAATGGCGGCATCAATCCTGTCGGGAGATAAATGCAGAGTATTTGACTGCCCAAAGCTGAGTGATGTAAAAAACACGATGAAAATTCTTGAAAGACTGGGCTGCGAGGTAATTCTTTCGGATGACATTCTTGAAATAGATTCCCAAGGCATAAAAGCATGGGAAATTTCCGAGGAATTAATGCGTGAAATGCGCAGTTCAATAATTTTTCTCGGAGCACTTGTTTCAAAAATGGGAAGGGCAAGACTTTGTGCCCCCGGTGGATGCGAGCTTGGAAACAGACCTATAGATTTGCATCTTAAGGCACTTAAACAGCTAGGAATTGAAATTCGTGAGGAAAACGGATTTATAGAAGCTACTGCCGAGCGTATGCACCCGGCAGATATACACCTTGATTTCCCCAGCGTAGGAGCGACTGAAAATATTATTCTGGCGTCAGTATGTATCCGTGGAGAAACAACCGTATCCAATGCCGCGAAAGAGCCGGAAATAACGGATATGTGTGATTTTCTCAATAAAATGGGTGCAGACATCGAGGGCGCAGGAACAGAATTTATACGAATAAAGGGTGTGCCACATCTTCACGGCGCACAGCACAAGGTTGTTCCGGACAGAATAGTTGCCGCAACACTTATGTGCAGTGCCATGACCACGAAAAGCGAGATTGAACTTCTGAATGTCCGTAGCGAACACCTCGGCGCAATAGTGTCGGTGCTTCGTGACTGTGGGGCGAAAATAGAGTTTTTCAGAGACAAAATGTATATACGCGCGCCTGAAAAAATTAAAAGTACGGATATGATAAAAACACAGGTTTATCCCGGATTCCCGACAGATGCACAGTCACCTGTTATGGCTGCTTTGTGCTTTTCTCAGGGAACCAGCGTGATTGTGGAAAATATATTTGAAAGCAGATATAAAATCATTCCCGAACTCTCCAAAATGGGGGCAGATATCCTCCAGGATGGCAGAGTCGCAGTGATAAAGGGAAGCTCTCTTTGCGGTGCACATGTCCGCGCAATGGACCTTCGCGGCGGAGCAGCGCTGACTGTTGCGGCTCTTGGCGCAGATGGGCAAAGCGAAATTTCGGGAGTGCACTATATAGAGCGCGGCTATGTTCAGCTGGATAATATGCTGCGCGAAATCGGAGCAGACATAAAGAGTATTTGAAAATAAAACACCATGAAGAGGAGGCAGGAGAAAATGAGAAAAATGAAAAGACGCCAGAAAAAGCGCCTTGCTTTTTTGGTTGCACTTGTGCTTATGGCATCAGTTGTTGCAATTATACTTCTCACCCCTGCCTTTAATATATCAAAAATCGAAGTGTATGGAAATTCTGTACTCAAGGATGAACAGATTATCAAGTCAAGCGGGATTATAAAGGGTGTTAACATTTTTGGAATCTCCACGAAAGAAGCAAAGGAAAATGTCAAATCCCTCGGATATGTGGAAAGCGTAAAAATAAAGCGTTCGCTTCCGTCAACTGTCAAGATAACCGTAGTTGAGGAAGTTGGTGTTGCATATCTTAAGGCGGAAGAAGGATTTGTTATAATCACCGCCGATGGCAGATGTATTGATATAACAGACGGAACCGATGGAAAAAACGCTGTACAAACTCCCGATTTCCCTTTTGTAAGAGGGATGAAGAATGTCAAATATAAGGTTGGAAAAACCATCACGGTAGAAAATGAAACTCAGCTTGAATCACTCACCGCATGTCTGCACGAGTTTTCAAGATATGACTATATTTTCGATATACGCGAAATTGATATAACAGATATTACCGACATCAAATTTTATTACAGAAGCAAGGATTTGTGTGTGTCAATAGGAACAGTAGATAAGCTGGGCTACAAAATGGAATGTTTTGGCTCAATTCTTGAAAAAATTGACACCCCTCCCACGGGATATATAAACCTTAAACACGAAAATCCCACATACCGCCCCATGGAAGAAAAAACATCCGTAACAGAAAAAGAACAATAAATTATTAACAATTGTAAAAAACCTCTTGAAAAAAACGGTGTTTGGGTGTATTATAATAGTATATAATCGTATACAGTGTATCCATATTACATATAGAGGAGGAGTTCCAATGAGAATGGAGTATGCAGCAGAGCTGGGTTTAGCTCAGAAAATTAAAGTTGTCGGTGTAGGCGGTGGCGGAAACAACGCTGTTAACCGAATGGTAGAAGCAGGCATTAAAGGTGTTGAATTCATCGCAGTAAATACAGATAAGCAGGCACTTACAAAGAGTCATGCCAGCCAGAAAATCCAGATTGGAGACAAGCTGACAAAGGGTCAGGGTGCAGGCGGTAAGGCTGAAATCGGCAGAAAGGCTGCTGAAGAAAGCCGCAGCGAAATCGAACAGATTCTCAAAGATGCAGATATGGTATTTGTAACTGCAGGTATGGGTGGCGGCACAGGTACAGGTGCGGCTCCTGTTGTTGCAGGTATTGCAAAGGAACTTGGTGTTCTTACAGTTGCAATCGTTACAAAACCTTTCGGTTTTGAAGGCAGAAGAAGAATGATTCAGGCTGAAGAGGGTGTTGAACAGCTTCGCGGAAATGTTGATACACTCGTAGTAATCCCCAACGACAGACTTCTTGACATCAGCAACAGTAAGACAAGCCTTCTTGACGCTTTCAGGGACGCTGACGAAATTCTCCGTCAGGGTGTGCAGGGTATCTCCGACCTTATCGTAGGCGCAGGCATTATCAATGTTGACTTTGCCGATGTTACAACAGTAATGAAGGATGCAGGTCTTGCTCACATGGGTATCGGTCGTGCAAGCGGCGAAAACCGTGCTGAAGAGGCTGCAAAGATGGCTATTGAAAGCGCACTTCTCGAAACAACAATCGATGGTGCAACAGGCGTTCTGATTAACATCATCGGCGGTGCCAGCCTTAATCTTCACGAAACCAACGCAGCTGCTAACCTTATCGGCGATTGCGTAGATGAGGATGCAACTGTTATCTTCGGCGCAGCGATAGATGAAAGCCTTGAAGACGATATAATTATTACTGTTATTGCAACAGGCCTTGAAGGAAAAAAGAAAGAAAAGGAAAGCTTCTTTGGTGGAATCAGCGATGACGGTGAACTTGAAATCCCCGGTTTTTTGCAGAAGCCTAATTTTGACTAATCGAAAGAGCGTAATCCGAATCTGCCTGAAGCGGTGGAATTTCGGTATCTTCCGGCTTGTCATCCTTGCAAGGCACAAAGCCTTGCTTCCTCTTCCGCACCAGAATCCGCTCAAAATTTCATCCGTTTTAGGGCAATAGAATTTTTAGAGTGCAGATTTTGATTTCGGAAGGAAAAACACAGGTAATCCAGACGGATTGCCGAGTATTTTAACACATCGAAAGTGGAAATCTGCCTCTAAAAATCAGAGTTTGGATTACACTCTTTCGGTTAAGGAGAGGTAGAAGTGGAATTTTTAGATAAAGTAAAAAAAGTTGCAACTGATGTTGCTGCTGCTTCAAGCAAGCAGAGTAAGAAACTTTATTCAATAGCAAAACTTAATCTCGAAGTTGTTGAGAAACAGAACAGCGTAAAAAACCTTTATAAAGAGGCAGGCTTTGAAGCATATAAGGCTTATAAAGAAGAAAAAGATGTAAAGGAAGCTGTTTTACCAATCCTTGAAAAAATTGATTCAATCGAGGAAAAGATAGCAATCATCCGCAAAACCATTGACGATATAAAGAATACAGAAGAAGTTGGAGTTGAAGATACTCCCTCTGTTGACAGCGAAGCGGTAGAAGCAGATATCTATGACGGTCAGAGTGAGTATGTAGAGTCTGAAACGGAGCCTGTTGACCCTGTAGAATAATATCTTTGGGAGTTGTATTTAATTGAAAGCAATTTGTCCTAATTGCAGAAAAAGGATGGTATTTTCATTCTGGAGAATAGGTGCTATGAAGCTCAAATGCCCTAAATGCCATTCGTTTGTTTTTGAAAGGTTCAGAGCGATAGAAGCAATTCTTGTAGTAGCGGAATTATATGCTTTTTACAGAATTATTGAAAGTTCTCTTGTGCCGAACTATCTGATTCCGGGTGTACTTATCGGAATGATCGGACTTGAATATTCAATCCGTTATGTATATGTAAAAGTACAAAACAAGCGTAATAAAAATAAATATTAAAACAAGCGTCATACGAATTCGTATGACGCTTTCGATTTTATAACATAGGAAATTGCGCGCGAAAAGTGCGCAATAGGCTTGTTTCAAACAAGCGTACCGACCTGCCCCCAAGAGTGGGGGTCAGGGGGTTGATGCGTTAAGAACGCTTTTTTATATGATGTTTATATAAGTTCAAAT
>JAFQQD010000019.1 GCA_017411435.1 Clostridia bacterium | reverse complement strand
CCGCCACGAACTGTGAGGATACCCTGAGAAGCCTTCATACCTGTAATATCTTCGGGAGATGTTTCAAGACGAACCAGGATAACCTTTTCTCCTCTTGCATTCCAGCTTTCAGCATCTTCAGCTGTGAATACGATCTTACCGCAAGCAGCACCGGGAGAAGCACCAAGACCTCTACCCATAGGTGTAGCAGCCTTAAGAGCCTTTACATCGAACTGGGGATGAAGAAGTGTATCAAGGTTTCTGGGGTCGATCATTGCAACAGCCTTCTTCTTATCGATCATACCCTCATCAACGAGGTCACAAGCGATCTTAAGAGCAGCCTTTGCAGTTCTCTTACCGTTACGAGTCTGAAGCATATAGAGTTTCTTGTTTTCAATAGTGAACTCCATATCCTGCATATCTCTATAGTGGTCTTCAAGAATAGCGCAAACCTTCTTGAATTCATCGAAAGCTTCGGGGAACTTCTCAGCCATCTGAGCGATAGGCATGGGAGTACGAACGCCTGCAACAACATCTTCGCCCTGTGCGTTTACAAGGAATTCACCCATAAGACCCTTTTCACCTGTAGCGGGGTCACGGGTAAATGCAACACCTGTACCGCAATCGTCACCCATGTTACCGAATGCCATCATCTGTACATTAACAGCGGTACCCCATGAATAGGGAATATCGTTGTCACGGCGGTAAACATTAGCACGGGGGTTGTCCCATGAACGGAATACTGCTTCAACAGCACCCATAAGCTGCTCCTTGGGATCTGTGGGGAAATCCTTACCGATTTTGGACTTATATTCAGCCTTGAACTGCTCTGCAAGAGTCTTAAGGTCTTCAGCTGTAAGGTCGATATCGTTAGAAACGCCCTTCTTTTCCTTCATTTCGTCAATAAGCTGTTCAAAGTACTTCTTACCAACTTCCATAACTACATCAGAATACATCTGAATGAATCTTCTGTAGCAGTCGTAAGCCCATCTGGGGTTACCACTCTTAGCAGCCATAGCCTGGACAACATCTTCGTTAAGACCGAGGTTGAGGATAGTATCCATCATACCGGGCATAGAAGCTCTTGCACCACTACGAACTGATACGAGAAGGGGATTTTCCTTGTCGCCGAACTTCTTGCCGCAGATTTCTTCCATCTTGTCGATGTACTCCATAATCTGAGCCTGAATTTCATCGTTGATTTTACGGCCGTCCTCATAGTACTGAGTACAAGCCTCTGTTGTAATTGTGAAACCCTGAGGAACGGGAAGACCGATAGCGGTCATTTCTGCAAGGTTAGCACCCTTACCGCCAAGAAGGTTTCTCATTGTAGCGTTACCTTCTTTGAAGAGATAGACAAACTTTGTCATCGAAAATTACCTCCTAAGTATTATAAAATTAAATTATATTTCTAGCGAGAATACTATTATACACTATTATTCCCAAAAAAGCCAGTATTTTTTTGGGAAAATGCTAATTTTATTAGAATTTTTCAATAATAGAGTGTAAATAATCAAGGGAATTAGGCAAATTCCCTAAATGATACTGCAAAAATGGCTCTGTAACAGAAGAGAGGGAAAAGGAAACTCTTTTATCACAACTGCAGAAGAGAGCATCCTTAAGAGTGCTTTCAGTCAAATATTTTGCCAGCTGTATCTGTGCCTTATGAATGGGAATTGCTTCAGGAGTTTTATGTTCGGAGCATCTTACCTCTCCCTCGGACACGCTGAAAAAGCTTCCCTCCTTGCCGCAGGGACATTCATATTCAAATTCGGGTACTATTCCGCAAAGCTCCATTATCTTAAATTCGAATACCGTTTTTATAAGCGCAGCCTCATCGGGCCTTTTGCAAAGAACATAAAGGGTGTTAAGAAGAAGCCTTACTTCCTCATCAGCACCTACACCGCTTTGTACACACATTCCGGCAAGAGATGAAAAATAAGCGCCGTAGGATAAAAGCACCACATCCTCAGAAAGGGTGCGGAAACTTTCAATCAGCTCGGCGCTTATGAGTGTATAAAATCCGTCTTTTACTTTTTTGAGCACAAAAGAAGAGTAGCAAAGCGGCGCACAAGCGCTTTTGCTCTTGTGCTTAAGACTCATCAGTCCCTTGGCGAGAACGGTTACCTTTCCTTCCTCTTGCGAAATAAGGGTAAGCATTTTATCATTTTCGCCACTTTTTGTCGCTTTTATTACTATTGCACTGAGTTTGATTGTGTCGTCTGACATTTTACTCTTTCCTTTTGCTCTTCATGTCTTTTGTATTTCAGATAAATATCTATGTTTCCCGTGGTGGTAAACATATCCCACATAATGCTTTTTGTCCGTGCCAATTTAATCACCTCAAAAATATTATGTGATATTATCATTTAATTAATAACTTGTAAATTTTACTTTGTATAACCAAGCTCCTTGAGAATAGAACCCTTGTTGCGCCAATCCTCGCGTACTTTTACCCACAGTTCAAGATAAACCTGTGTATCAAGCAATTTTTCAATATCCTTTCTTGCATATGAGCCAATGCGTTTTATAGCCTCGCCGCGCTTGCCTATTATTATAGGCTTGTGGCTTTCTTTTTCGCAGTATATAACCGCCTTTATTTTTGTCACATCTTCGCTTTCATCCATAGACTCTATTTCAACAGCGGTTCCGTGAGGAATTTCGCGGTCAAAGAGGCGCAGTATCTTTTCGCGGATGATTTCAGCCGACATTTCACGAACGGTGCTGTCAGCATAAATTTCCGTGTCATAGAAAGGCTCGCCCTCATCAAAATGCTTTAAGATTTCTTCCCTTATAGCATCAACGCCGTCTTTCTTAAGTGCGCTGATGGGAATAATTGCGGCAAATTCGCCCTCTTCGGAAAACGCTTGAATCTGGGGAAGAATAATATCCTTTTCAACTGTATCTGCCTTATTTATTGCAAGAATAAGCGGGATTTTTTTTGAGTTTGCGTTTTTAATGATGTTTTTTTCAAGGTCGTAAATTTCGCGCCCTGCCTCAACAACAAGGATTGCTACATCAACATCAGAAAGAGAACTTCCGGCAGATGTGTTCATATATTCGCCGAGCTTAGTCCTCGGTGTGTGCATACCGGGAGTATCGACAAAAACTATCTGATAATTCTCGCCGTTGTCAATAGCGGCAAGATTTGTCCTTGTTGTCTGCGGCTTATTTGATACGATAGCCGCCTTTTCACCGATAAATGCGTTTGTAAGAGTTGATTTTCCAACATTGGGTCTGCCGACTATTGCGGCAAAGCCTGATCTAAAATTACTCATTGGTTATATTTCCTTTCTGAGAAAACTTTGAAAAAGCAGAAGGGGATTGTTAAGGGGATTCCCCTTAACTTCAAAATCCGTTAAAATCGGGGGCGTGTACCTCGATTTTAACACCTATCAAGGGCTACCGCGGTGAGCGGTGCGCGAGCGAAAGCCCTTTTTTCGAAAGTGAATGTTTTGCAAGGCAAAATTTCACTTTCGATTTATCTGTGCAAATCCATAATATCCATAATCTCTTTTTCGCGTGCACGCATAACAGATGTAAAAGGCTCTTCCATATGGTCAAAACCAAGAAGATGAAGCGTGCTGTGCACTGTCAGAAATCCCACTTCGCGCTCAATTGAGTGACCGTATTCTTCCGCCTGCGCCTTAGCTCTTTCAAGGGAAAGAACAATGTCACCAAGGAGCAGAAGCTCCCCGTCATAATCTCCGCTTTCTTCAATCATAACACCATCTTCGTCAAATTCGAGGATGGGAAAACTAAGTACATCTGTAGGCGAATCAATATCGCGTGTTTCCTTGTTTATCTCGTGAATACCCTTGTCGTCTGTGATAAGAATACTTACCTCAAAATCTGTTTCATCACCGCTGCCTACAACATCAAGAGTGGTAGCAACTGCTTTCTGCATAATTTCTTCAAATTCAGGTGTAAAAGGGATTTTGTCCTGTTCGTTTTCAATAATAAACTGTATCATAATTTTTCTCCGTTCTATATTTATAAGGATAACAGTGTCATCCTTTATTCGTACTTTACTCTCTCGTGGAAATAACCACCGAGAGTTTTTGTAATAACCCTTATTACCGTTTCAAGCTCCTCAAATGTCATGTTACACTGCGAAAACTGTCCGGAATTAACTCTCTCAGTCGCGATTTTACGGACCATAGATTCGATTTTACCCTCGGTTTTATCTTCTATGCTTCTTACCGCTGCCTCGCACGAGTCGGCAAGCATTACTATTGCTGCTTCCTTAGAATGAGGAACGGGGCCGGGATATGTGAATTTAGATTCGTCAACTTCTCCAAGTTCTTTTGCACGAATCAGGAAATAGCCAGTGGTCGTTTTTCCGTGATGCTGCCCGATTATGTCGATTATAGTCTGTGGCAGACGGTTTTTAGTTGCTATTTCAACGCCATCTGTTACATGACTGATGATAACCTGAGAACTTTCCTGCGGAGAAAGAGTATCGTGAATATTTTTGTCATATTGATTTTCCTTAAAATAAAGAGGATGACGAAGTTTTCCAATATCGTGATAATAGGCACCGACACGCGCCAAAAGTGAGTCAGCGTGAATGCTGCGTGCGGCAATTTCAGAAATATTTGCCACAGTCAGCGAATGGTGGTAAGTGCCGGGAGCTTCGACCAAAAGTTTTTTAAGGAGCTTGTTTTCAGGATTTGCAAGCTCGCTGAGCTTCATGGGCGTTGTTGCATTAAAGAGC
The DNA here is from genome assembly GCA_017411435.1 of Clostridia bacterium. Taxonomy (GTDB): domain Bacteria; phylum Bacillota; class Clostridia; order UMGS1883; family UMGS1883; genus UMGS1883. The sequence continues at coordinate 34,529 of JAFQQD010000019.1, read as the reverse complement.
CACTCAATAAGAGGCAGAGAGCCGATAGTTATAAGTCCTGAAATAAATCCGCCTACAAATCCTTTTGCAAATGATGCAAAAGCTGAAAATGCACTGCTAGACTCAATCAGTGACATAGAGCAGAATGCAAGTCCGTAGAAAAGGGAAGAGATTATTGACGCAGGAAGAAGATGATTGCGCCTTTTTACCGCAGAAAAGCAAAATGCGGTAAGCGTTCCTGCAACAATAAGAGAAACTGCGTAGCTCCAGTCTGCATCAAATGCGATGGCACAGAAAATTGAAAGTGCCAGATTTGAAATTATAGATAACTGAGATGTTGCAAAAATTGCTACAATTCCTGGGAAAAGTCCGATAGGAAGGATTGGCATCAGATTACTTGGGATGAGCTTTGAACCGTAAAACACCATCAGTGTTACAATAAGTCCCATAAGCGAAGCAATAGGAATTGAATATGGAGTTCTTTTTTCCTGCTTGACATAGAACAGCGCAATTATTATATAGAAAATAATGATAAGTATAATAACGCCGAATATGTAAGAAATCGAGATAGGGTTAGAGCCTTTGAGAAGTCCGAGCTGCCTTAACATCTCAAGCTGCGCTTCTGATACTATTTCGCCTTTCCTTACAATGATTCTGCCCTTTTCGTAAACTATTTCAGAAACAGATTCAGCGGCGGCATCGCGTCTGCGCTCAGTCTCAGCCTCATCAAGGTCAAGGTTCTGAGTCATTACAAGCGAAGCTATTTCCTCAATTGCATATTTTTGTGCGGAAGAAAGATTAAGCTTATCTGCCTTCTCATTAAAACTGCTATTAGCCTCAGAAATATCAGATATGCCTTGCGTCATAATTTCATCTACAATGTCGCCGGCTTTCCCCATTTCGCGAAAATCAGACTCATCTGCATTTATCACTGTACGGGCGGCAGAGTCGGAAATATCAAGCTTTGTCTGCGCCTGAAGAAAAGCCTGTGCAGCGGAATCACTTTTATCTTCATCGTCCCTAAATGATGTTGCAAGGGCAAAGAAGTCAGAAATGCTTTCAACTGCGCTAAGTCTTTTATCATCATTAACCACATAAGCATTTTCAACACTTTTGCGTGCGGCCTTGCGGTTTGCAGTCGTAGTAACGGTATCGACAACGGCCCGCGAGGCATAGATATCCTCAGGCGAAACTTCTCCGACTGCAATATCAACTTGTCCTGTTTTACCGGAAAAAAGAACGACAAGAATAATAAGAATAATTGAAACGCCTGAAATTATAGCGTGCAGTGTACTATTGAAAAACGCTTTTTTCATATTGTATCAGTCCTTTATTGACCACTTTGGGTTAAGATTTTTTTTCGAACCTTTCATATGCTGCAATAATCCTCTGAACAAGAGGATGACGAACGACATCCCTGTCAGAGAGATATGAAAAATCAAGCCCCTCGATATTTTTCAGTACTTTTGCGGCATCTTTAAGTCCGCTGCGTTTGCCGTCAGGTAAATCTATTTGCGTAATGTCGCCTGTAATAACAGCCTTTGATCCAAAGCCGATACGGGTAAGAAACATCTTCATCTGTTCGGGGGTGGTGTTTTGCGCTTCATCAAGAATGATAAAAGCATCGTCAAGTGTTCTTCCGCGCATATATGCAAGTGGCGCAATCTCAATTACTCCGCGCTCGAGATATTTCTGGTAGTTTTCCATACCGAGCATATCTCCAAGAGCATCATAAAGAGGCCTTAAATACGGGTCAACCTTCATCTGCAAATCTCCGGGCAAAAAGCCGAGCTTTTCGCCTGCCTCAACGGCAGGGCGGGTAAGAATAATACGGCTTACCTCTTTTCTGCGGAAAGCATCCACTGCCATTGCAACGGCAAGGTATGTTTTTCCCGTACCTGCAGGGCCGATCGCAATAACAACAGTGTTATCACGGATTTTCTGAATATAGTTTTTCTGTCCGTGAGTTTTGCATTTTACACTTTTGCCCTTTGCAGTTATACAGATATAATCTCCCTTTGCAGGGGGAACATAGTCAATATCCTCTTTAACTGAAAAAATAGCGTAACGAATGTTCTGCTCAGTCAGCGTTTCGCCAATTTCAATTTCATCAATAAGCCTCTCAAGGACACTTGCGGTTTTATCGCAGTTGTCGCCTATGATTTTAATTTGTGTATCTTTATTTGTGATTTTAACATCCATCTCACGCTCAATAAGTTTCACATTTATATCAAAACTTCCAAAGAGCGTCATAAGGGTGTCTGTACTTTTGACTTCAAGAATTCTCTCCATCTTTTTCTGATTTACCCTCCTTAGTTTCAATGGGGATTTCCTTGCCTGTCTTAACACGGCAATCCGCATTGAAAATTACGGTAATACTGTTTTCATTTTCTATAACTTCTTCGCTTAAATTCACAAGCTCCATTCCTTTTTTTGAAAGGGAATCAGTAAATGCCTTTCTGCGTTTTGAAATCTCCGCGGGAATATCCGTGTCACTTTCAGAAACATTGTTTTCAACATAGGTTGTTTTTACGAATGAAATACTTGTAAACGGAAGAGCATACTTTTTTTCTATTTTATCATATTCGGCATATGAAATTCTACTGTTTAATGAAAAATTTATATTATTTTTTTCAAAAATTACCTTATATACACTTTTTTTGTTTCCTGTCGGGGTTTTTTTGACAGTTTTTCGGGGAATTATAACACTTTTGCTTTCGCAAAGGCGCAATGTAATGTCGGCGGTGGCATGATGATAATAGGTCGGGATGTTCTCGTTTTCACTTCTGAAAACACCTGTTACAACTGTTTCGCCTTTTTTTACTGACTGACCTTCGCGGAAAAGCGGAACTCCGCAGTAAACCTGCATTTTTTCAATCAGTCCGCTGTGCATTACGATAACATCGGAGGGCTCGTTTATGGGAATTAAATCAAGATGGGGTTTTATTTCCCTGATTTTCACTTTTGCTGTCACACCTTTGATATCCACCCACATCCATGACAGGTCATTTATATCCATTATAGCCTTACGCTTTATGTCATAGCGGTCAATTTTCCTTTTGAGAGCACCAACGAAAACACCGTTTTTTGAAATATTTTCAAGAACCTCCTGCTGAAGATTTTTGTCACCGCCTTCAATTTCCACACTCCATATAAAAAGCGAAAAGATATATGATGATAAAATAAAAATTATTGGAAGTAAGCAAAGAAGTACTCTCTTTTTATACCTTTTCATAACCACAGGCAGTCCATAACTGTAACAAAGCTCTAAGGTCAGCCCCTCAAGATTTGTCGAAAGAATCTTTTTGCCGCCTTTTATTCCTGTGGAAAAGATGATGGAATTCTCTCCGTCCCGTTTTACATCGGAAACAAAAACCCCCGATGTTGATGCGATATTGAGTATTCTTTCAGGAAATCTTCCCGTTGCGCGAATTATACTTTTTCCTTTGATGGAATCAAATAAAAAACCAAGCATTTTTACTCCTCCCCAGATAATTAATTGTATGTTTGCCTTCCCTCCTGCATAACTATAAATGAGGTGTAAATCATGAAAAAGAAAGAAAACCGCGCACAGCGCGTAGCTGATATGTTTGATTTGCCGCTTGATGTAATAACGGACATACCGCGGATTGAAATAATGGGCAAAAGCGAAGTCTGGGTAGAAAATATACGCGGAATACTTGACTATAACGAAAACTGTATAAAAATAAATACGACAATAGGAATCTTGAAAATTGACGGAGATGAACTTTTTATCGAGTCCATCAGCGATGAAAGTGTCAGTATAAAAGGCACAGTAATAAGAATGGAATTTGTGTAGGAGGGGTTATATATGCTGTTTTTTGTAATTTGTGCGTGCTTTGCGCTTTTCCCCGAGCAGGTGCTTTACGGTGCACAAAACGGTCTTGCACTGTGTATTAATGCGCTTATCCCGTCACTTCTGCCCTTTATGCTTGTAAGCTCATGCGTAATAAAAAGCGGGTTTTCGAGGCCTTTCGGGGCGGCTCTTTCGAAAATACTTTCTCCGATTACAAATTTAAGTGCAGAGGGATGTGTCTGCTTTTTAACGGGGCTTTTCGGGGGATTTGGAGTAGGTGCAAGGGCGGTATACGAAAGCTACAGGGAAAAGCAGATTACAAAGGAGGAGGCGGAAAGAATACTTCCGTTTTGCAATAATGCAGGACCGCTTTTTATAATAGCAACTGTAGGAATAAGCTTTTTTATGAGTAAATCCATAGGTGTACTTTTGTTTTTGGTGCAGGTGGCAACTGCCATTATTTGTGCTCGGGTACTCGGCACAGAAATAAAAAAGAAAAGAATCACGCTAAAAGACGAGTGGGCTTACTACAAAAAAAACAAGCCCTCCATAGGAGAGCTTATTACCTCTTGCGCAATTGAAAGCGCAGGCGCAATTATTAATGCTTGTGTTTTTGTTATAACATTCAGCGCGATACTTGAAATTCTCCCGTTTGGAGAGCACCGTATTCTTTCGGGAATACTTGAAGTAACGCGCGGAGTAGCTGAACTTTCCCGTGATGGGGAGAGAGCAATCCCCGTTATCAGTGCACTTCTGGCGTGGGGTGGAATGAGTGTTCATTTTCAAGCGTCTGCACTTACCAAGGGGGCCTTTGATATGAAACCGTATTATTTTGGAAAAATAATAGCAAGCGTGATTTCATATCTTATCACACTTGCTATATGTTCTGATACATATATGTTTTTATATTTATCAGCAGGAATTCTTCTGATAGCTTTTGTAACTAAACTTATTTTTTCTCCAAAAGGTACTCAGCAACGCGTATTCCGTCAACGGCAGCACTCATAATGCCACCTGCATATCCTGCGCCTTCACCGCAGGGATAAAGCCCCTTTACAGATGCTTGAAAATCTTCTCCGCGCACAATACGAACGGGGGAGGATGAACGGCTTTCAACACCTGTTAAAACCGCATCAGGAAGCGCAAATCCCTTGATTTTCCGGTCTATCAGGGGGATTGCCTCTTTAAGTGACTCAGTCACAAACTGAGGAAACAATTTCGCAAGATTTGACGGTGTCACACCGATTGGGTAGGTGGGCTTTACATCGCCAAGCGAAACACTTTTTTCGCCATTTATGAAATCTGCCGAAGTCTGTACGGGTGCATAATAATTAGCCCCGCCCATATAAAAAGCGCTCTTCTCGAGTTTGCGCTGAAACTCAATTCCGCTTAAAACATCGTCACCTTCAAAATCAGAGGGGAGCACAGAAACAAGAAGAGCACTGTTTGCGTTTTCTCCGTCACGCGCGAAATTACTCATACCGTTTGTAACGACACCTTCTTTTTCACTCGCCGCGGCAACAACGCTGCCACCAGGACACATACAGAAGGTGTACACTCCGCGACCATCTTTCAGATGCACTGCCGCTTTGTAATCCGCAGCGGGAAGCTCTTTTGCAAATGAGTGGTAAAGTGCCTTATCAATAAGCTTTTGCGGATGCTCTATTCTAACCCCAACGGAAAAACTTTTACGCTCCATTAAAATATTGTGGTCGTAAAGCAACTTAACCGTATCGCGTGCACTGTGTCCGATTGCAAGGATGACACTATCAGTATCAATATCGCCGGTGCTTGTTTTTACACCGACAATTTTATTATCTTTTACATAAATATCTTCGAGTTTGCACGAAAAACGAAATTCACCGCCAAGTGATATAATTTCGTTGCGCATATTCTTTATGATTCCCGAAAGTAAATCGGTGCCGATATGAGGTTTTCCTATATAGCCGATTTCCTCCGGGGCACCGTGTTTTATAAATTCCTCAAGCACTTTTCTCTGTCTGGGGTCCTTTGTCCCTGTGTTTAGTTTGCCGTCAGAGAATGTTCCTGCACCGCCCTCGCCAAACTGGATGTTGCTCTCTGTATCAAGCTCTCCTCCCTCGAAAAAGGAAAGGACGGCTTTTTTTCGTGCATCGACATCCATTCCGCGTTCAATTACTATTGGCTGTGCTCCGCATACCGCCAGAATATGCGCTGCAAAAAGTCCCGCAGGACCGCTACCGACTACAACAGGACGCTTTGAAAGTCTTGATACGGGCGGATATTCATAACTGTACTTCTGATACTTCTCAACGCCCTTTATATTTTCAAACCGCGCCTCTCCGCGCAAGTTAACCGCCACACTTATGCAGCGGTGTACTTCGCCTCTTCGGTGTGCGTCTATCGAGTCCTTTATAACCTCAAACGACAATATATCATAGTCGCCGATACGCAGTTTCTTTTTTATCGCACTTTTAATATCATCGTCAGTGTATTTAATTGGAAGATAAAGATTTGTTATCTTAATCATAAGTTTTTACCTGTAATATATGCTGTATTCCATGCCCAATGAAGATTGTATCCACCGCAATCGCCTACGCAGTCGAGCGCTTCACCGATGCAATAGAGGTTTTTAACCTTCTTTGATTCAAGGGTTTCAGTATCAAATTCACTTAAGAGCGCTCCGCCGCAAGTTGCCTGTGACTGCTCCTTGCCGATAACGGATTTTACCTTGAATGAAAGAGCCTTGATTTCTTGTGCCAGAGCGCAAATATCCTTTTTAAGGAGATTTTCTGCAGGAATATTTGCATTTATGTTACATCTTGCAAGAATATATTGCGCAAGTGTTTTATGCATAATTCCCGTCAGAAAGTCGTCTGCCTTAAGATGCGGAAAATTTTCTTTTCGGGTTAAGAGAAATTCTACAAGTTTTTCTTTTGAAAATACGCTCATAAGGTCAATTTCGATAATACTACCATCTTTGCAAAGCCTTGAAAGCTGCATAACCGCAATTCCCGAAAGTCCGTAATCGGTAAGCTGCAATTCGCCCTGTTCCTGACGGACTCTTTCGCCATTGTCAATAAGGGTAACAGTGGCATTTGTGCGGATACCTTTAAGTGATTTTACATTTTCATAAACTTTAACGGGAGAGAGGGCATAGGAAGTCTTTGTAATTGTATGCCCGAGTGATTTTAAGAGTGTGAATGAATTTCCATCCGTACCGAATGACGGTGCGGAAAAACCGCCGCAGGAGATGACAACCTTGTCAAAAACTTCGCCAAGGATTACAAACTTTTCTCCTTTTTCTTCTATTTTACTGATAAAAGAATTTGTACGGATATTTACACCAAGCCTCTCGCACTCATGCCTCAGCGCATCGCTTACCGCGTTTGCACGCTTTGAATACGGATAAATTCTGTCGTCTTCCGAGCATAACAAAAGACCGATGCTTTCAAAAAACAGCCTTTCCTCATTGGGGGTAAAGGCAGAGAGTATCTTTGAAACCACATCGGGTGTATGGGAAAAATAATTATCAGGCGAAATGTATTCATTTGAAAGATTACATCTGCCGTTTCCCGTAGCAAGAAGCTTCCTTAAAACTCTGTCACTGCGCTCAAACACAGTGACAGAGTTCTTTTCATTGTTTCGTTTTGCATAAATTGCCGCAGCGATACCACTTGCACCGCCGCCGATTATTGCAATTTTCAAAGTATATCAGCCTCGCTTTTTTTATCGCGCGTCATAAGTGAGATTACTTCACTTCTGGGGTCTGCATTTTCAAATAATACACGGTACGCTGCAGTTACGATGGGCATTTCAATACCATGCTTCTGAGCAAGTTTGTATGCCGCCTCGGTAGCACATACGCCCTCAACGGTCATATGTACTTCATCGAGTGCCTCAGAAAGAGTTTTCCCCTGACCGATAAGTATACCTGCACGGCGGTTACGGCTGTGCATGGATGTACAGGTTACGATTAAATCGCCGACGCCTGTAAGACCTGCAAAAGTTTCTTTCTTTGCGCCAAGATGTACACCAAGACGCGCAATCTCGTGAAGACCGCGTGTCATAAGTGCCGCCTTTGTATTATCGCCGAATCCAAGTCCGTCAGTAACACCTGCACAAAGTGCAATAACATTTTTAAGCGCACCGCCAAACTCAACGCCTGCAATATCATCGTTTGTGTATACACGGAATGAAGGCGCCATAAAAACATCCTGAAGTTTCTTTGCGATTTCCATATCCTTGCACGCAATAACATTTGTTGTGGGAATACCGCGCGCAACCTCTTCCGCGTGGGAAGGACCGCTCAAAACTGCGATAACAGAATCGGGCATCTCGCGCTCAAATGTCTGGCTGAGTCTTTCGAGAGTTTCCTCGTCAATACCCTTAGAAATGTTTACAAGTGTTTTTCCGTTTGCACATTTGCCAAGTGCACGCGCAGTAGTGGGTACTGCCTTTGACGGAACGGCAGAAACGATGATTTCGCCAAATGCTGCTGCCTCCTCAATATCGCTTGTAAACTTCATATCATAATCCCCGAAAGCCACTCCGGGAAGAAATTCCTTGTTTTCGCGGTCTCTTTTAAGATTTTCACTTTCTTCTTTTTTATATGACCACAGACACACCTCGTGTTTGTTTTTACAAAGGAGAAGTGCAATCGCAGTTCCCCAGCCACCACTACCTATAACAGAAATTTTCATACTATCAGTCCTTTCTCTTCTGACCGAGTTTGTTTTCAGTACCGCTTATAAGCCTTTTTATATTTGCACGGTGACGGATAATACAAAGCACACCGATAATCAGGCAAAATACTGAGAATACATCAATCCTGAAAATGACAAATGCAAAAATCATTGCCGCAACAGATGCAAGAATTGATGAAAGAGAAACATATTTTGAAATAAGTACTACGACAAGAAATGTAGCCATTGCCACAAGCGCGGTAGGGTAGTGAAGCGTCAAAAGTACCGCAAGGCTTGTCGATACACCCTTGCCGCCTGCAAACTTATAGTAAACGGGGAAATTATGACCAAGCACCGCACCGAGTGCTGCACTGCAGTCTAAAATCATACCGTCAAACACGCTGCGCACAAGCAGTATTGCTATAACGCCCTTTGAAATATCAAGCAAAAACACGATTGCCGCAGGAAGTTTTCCGTATGTACGCAGTACATTTGTCGCACCTGCGTTTCCGCTTCCGTGATTGCGGATATCGTCTTTTTTAAGTTTTGAATAAATAATCGCAAAATTAAGCGAGCCTATAAGATAACCCAAAATTAAACAAAGTATAACTTTAGCTGCCACACTATCAAACCCTTTCGAACTTATTTTGTTTCTTTACTTCTTTCCCTCACAATAAACTTAAGCGGAGTAGCCTTAAGATTAAAGGCATCTCTGATACAGTTTTCTATATAACGGATATAGCTGAAATGAGCAAGCTCGTGGTCGTTTACAAATATAACGAATGTAGGTGGCTTTGTGCTCACCTGAGTCATATAGTAAAGCTTTAATCTCTTACCCTTATCACTCGGGGGCTGAACGCGCATTGTTGCCTCGGCTAAACAGTCGTTAAGAACACCCGTCTGAAGACGCATTGAGTTCTGATTTGTTACATAGGTCACAAGTTCAAAAATCTTGTCAAGCCTTTGACCTGTCTGCGCTGAGATAAATAGTATGGGCGCGTAGGTCATGAAACTTAATCTTTCGTGGATTTCCTTTGTGAATTCGTTAACGCTGCCGTTATCTTTTTCAACCAAATCCCATTTATTCACGCAAATGATGGAAGCCTTGCCCTCATCGTGAGCGTAGCCTGCAATTTTAGCGTCCTGTTCGGAAATACCTTCTGTTGCATCTATCATGATAAGACACACATCGCATCTTTCCACCGCACTGTATGAACGGATAACGCTGTAGCGCTCAAGCGAGTCTGTAACCTTTGCTTTTCTGCGGATACCGGCAGTATCGATAAGAGTATACTTTTCTCCGTCACGCTCGTAAAGTGTGTCAATGCTGTCGCGAGTTGTTCCTGCAATGTTTGATACAATTACTCGATTTTCGCCAAGGAGTTTGTTTACAAGTGAGCTCTTGCCCGCGTTGGGCTTGCCAACGATAGCAATTTTGATTGTATCGTCTTCTTCCTCTTCTTCTGCAGAGGGGAAGTACTTCACACATTCGTCAAGCACATCGCCAACGCCCATTTTATGAAGCGAGGAAATAGCAATCGGGTCGCCAAGACCGAGATTATAAAACTCGTAAAAATCAAGCGGAGGCTCGCCGGGGGAGTCAACCTTGTTTACAACAAGTACGATAGGCTTGCCCGACTTTTGCAGCATTGTGCAAACTTCCTGGTCGGCAGCGGTCATACCGTCACGAATATCGGTCATGAAAATTATTACATGCGCCATATCTATCGCAAGTTCTGCCTGCATTCTCATCTGTTCAAGGATAATATCCTTGGAATAAGGCTCGATACCGCCTGTGTCAATCATTGTAAAGGTTTTGCCGCACCATTCGCCATCGGCAAAAATTCTGTCACGCGTAACACCGGGCGTATCCTCTACAATAGATATACGCTTACCTGCTATTTTATTAAATAATGTGGATTTACCAACATTCGGTCTGCCAACAATGGCAATAATGGGCTTTGACATTTTACCTGCCCCTTTCTTGGTTAGTTAGGATAAAAAGTTTTATTCAAATCTACTTCCACAATCATATTTTCTTCAAATGGTCTGTACAACATTATGCCATTATGGATAAAAATATCTCGTATATTGTCGCTTGAACGGAAGGTATTTCCATAGAGAAATACGCAAGTGCGTATATCTTTGTCGCCGTCAGTCTCTCCGTAGGAATGAGTTACAAGTCTACCGTCAAGAATTTGAGAATCAGTAGGAAGTGTAGTCTCGAAAATATGTGCTCCTGCTGCACTGCCTATGCCATAACCAAGGTACATTTCCACAACTGTTTTTTCCTCATTCTCGGTATGAAGATAGAGAGTGTCGCTATAGCATACACCGCGTATAAGAGGCAGTGAATTGTTATTGATTACAATTGTTTTACCGCTTGCGCCACTGTAGCGGTACATCTTGCCATCTCGAGAATATACTATCATCTCGCTGTTTGACTTTGTCTCGTTATCCCAACCCGTAAAGGCGAGGAAATTCGTCACATTTTCAATCAATGGTGTAAGCGTTTGAGTGTCAAGATTGTAGCAGTAAAGTGAACTGTTATTTTCGTCAGTCGTATTATATCCCGTTAGATAAATGTTATTTCCGATTATTTGAATATCGTTATAGTCACGCCCCTCGCGCCCTTGCCAACTGTCGTAAGAAGGATGCTTCTTTTCTGCAAAAATCATGTTTTCAGCAAGGATTTCTGAGTAGTTCTCGTTTCCGTCCTTATAATAAATAACTCTTGAAGTACCGGGACCACCGCCGCGGAAAACCTTTACTGTGTAGCCGTCAAGGTCATAAATGTATTCATTCCCACCAACAAAGCCCTGTGAGTAATTTCCTTCCTCTGATTCTTCAACAGAGCCGTCGGGATTTATCTTGTAGCGGTAATTTGTGCCCATTGAATTTCCTGTGCGGAAGGATAGATATGTGCCACTATCCTGAACAGAAAAGCCTATAAGGTTATTTCCGTATTCGGCATAACCGTTAGGTGCAGTAGTAAGAATAAGCTCATTTGCGGATGGATTATCTACGGGAGCGCGGTAAATCTTTCTGTCATTACCGGTATAGTAATAATATGTACCGTCGGTTGCCGCATTCGGAACTGTTTGCGTTCTTAAATCGGGAAGCTTGAGTGTTTTGCAGATATAATTATCTGCATTTATCACAAGTCCGTTTTTATCGTCATAACTGTATTCCCAACCGAATTCGTCAACTGCAAAACGCCATGTAAGAGGGAAGTAGGTAACATCACGGAAAAGAATAAGGGGATATTCCTCGTTCTTGTTGTCAATTTCTTTTCCGTTTACAATAATATTGAAATTGCAGATGCTGATTTCGTTTAATTTACCGTTTTTCCATTCCCAGTTATAGTTACGGTATGCACCTGAAATATTTTCTTTTGTAATTTCAAGCGTGTTTGTATCAGCATTCCACTTGGTGGCAACGCCGAGGAAACGGCAATCGTAATATGTCATAGGGAAGTACACAATATCCCTATACTGCAAAAGGGGATACTGTCTGTAACTGTTATCCACATTCTGTCCCGATAGTGTAACGGAGCAGGCAGGGATATTTGCAGCCTCTTTTGCACAAACATTTGATGCAAAACAAAGGATGATTAATGTAAAAAGAATTGCAAGTTTTTTCATAAGAGTACCTCCTGATTAAATTTTTAATTCAACTACGCAAAATTCTCCTGTTTCTATATTTCTGTAAATCAGGGTGTTTCCAAAAATAGTAATTGCAGTCGCATCATCTGCACTTTTGAAAGGCGACATTACATAAAAACCGTTCCAAGGGTCGAAAACAACAAGCCTTGCCTTGGGATTTTCAGATTTATCTCTTGCTATTAAATAGCCGTTTTGATAACTGAAACTTGTTTTTGGAGAAAACTCCATAATTAAAGTACCCTGACGCGGAGACGGGTCTATTCCTCTATAGTCGTCAAACATAAACACGCTGTAGCCTTCATCATCACCCGTTACAACATACATACCCGTATAGGGATTAGTTACAGTAGTGCTGATATCTTTTCTAATCATGGGCACCATCATGACAAGCGGTTTTGAATCGTTGTCGATTTCAAAAAGCTCTTTTGTTTCTGTAAGATATTGATAAAGTTTACCTTCGGCAGAGTAGATTATTTTTATTCTGCTGTTGTTTTTTCTACTGACGAAAGTATCATAAGCCACAAAATTATCAACATTTGAAGCGATTTCTGAAATTTCACCGTTTTCAACATTTATGGAATACAAGATTTTTGTTTCCTCTTCGCCCTTATAGCCGATTACATAAATATTATCTCCCACAATCTGCGGAGGGATAACCTCGTTTGATGAATGTCGTCCCGGCGTACCAAAGGATATGCCAGGTATTTCAACCTCGGTCTTATTTTCTCCGCTATAGTAGCAGAATTCCCAAGTTCCCGTAAAGAAAGAGAGTTCAGCCGTAACGCCGTCGCCATAAGCACGATAGTAACTTACTGCCCCTAACATAGTCGAACGAGGCGGGTTAGCTTCGGTAAGGGTTTTATCTTTATTGATATAGTATTGATAGGTCGTTCCCATAGTAGCACCGCCACTATGGTAATTCAAAAATACTTTGCCGTCTGAAAAGCCAAGTCCTGCAGGGATTCCGCTTCCGATATTGCAGATAATCTCCTGATTATCAAGGTCGTCAACAGGGGTTCTATATATATTGCCGTTAGCCGAGTTGTGATGGTAATAGTATTCTCCGTCACAGGTAAAACCGGCATATGCACCGACCATTTCAAGAGAAGATAAATCAAGCATCTTTATTTTGTGGTTGGCTGAATTTATGGTAAGTCCACTCTCACTGTCGAAAGAATATTCCCAATGAAACATATCCACTGCAAAACGCCATGTAAGGGGGAAGTATGTCACATCACGGAAGGTTAAAAGCGGATAAGGCTCTGCTTTGTTATCAATTTTTGTTCCGTTTACGATTATATTGAAATCGCAAATAGTTACATCGTTTTTTGCAGAATTCTTACTTTCGCTTTTATAAGCAGTAAGAATAGAGTTTATATTAGTCCTTGATATAGTAAGTGTATTTGATTCTTCATCCCACTGTGTTTCAATGCCGAGATGACGGCTGTCAAAATAGGTCATCGGGAAGTATGTAATATCTTTGTATACAAGCAGAGGATATTCTCTGTATTCGCTCTCAACTTTGTTTCCGTTGAAATGCACATCAAAAGAAGGGATTGTAGCAACCTCTTTTGCATACGCATTTGATGCCATACAAAGGATGATTAATGTGAAAACAATTGCAATTTTTTTCATAAAATACCCCCTTAATTAAAATCAACTTTTACAATAGTTTCATCATTTCCTGAAAGTGAGTATAAAATCGTGTTGTCATTTACATATACACTTTTTGCCACATCTGACGAATAAAAACCTCCAACTGTATTTTTGAACACGGCGAGTCTTATTTCATCCTCAGGCATTTCGGAGAGTGCCCGATACACAAGATTGTTTCCGAAAGTGTACATTTTCGCTCCGCCCTTTGTACTGACGCGTATCGGGTTATATATGTTTCCGCTGTAAGGCACACCAAACTGTGTTATAAACTCTTCCTTTGTTTCGAGGTTTTGCTGTGCTATATAATGGCGTGAACCAAGCCCTGCTATAAACTTTCCGTTTTTAGTACCGCCCATTTGTGTTACAACACCTGTTTTTACATTGTAACTATGTAAAACGCCACCTCTGTCAAAAATGATATTATCACCTATTTGATTTTCGTCGGCAGACTCTCTCCAATTCCAGCCCTCATAATAATCCTCCGAGTTGCCAAAATAAGCGTGAAAAGCACCAACATTTTCAAGCAGCTTTTCGGTTGCGCCTGTTTCGGTGTTTATACGATACAGGGCACTGTCCGTGTCGGATTGAAGGTTTTTTCCGACAAAGTAAATGTTGTTGCCAAGAATTTGTATTAAACTATCACTGCTTACGGAATCACTTGCGTTTTTCCCCTCCTGATACGCCCTGACATGAGGCTTGTCGGGGTGCATTTGTGCCTCGTGCTCAACACCGGCTATGGTGTAATAAAACCGTGAAGGTGCATCGAAATAATCATGCTTTACAACGAGGGACATATCGGCAGTTTCCTTATAATATGTAGTGTCTGCACGCACTGAATGTGTGTAATTTTTCGGTGCTTCCTCAACGGCTGTACCATCAGGATTTATTTTTACATAAAGTAAGCTTCCCATTAGGTTGCTTCCAACATGGTATCTAAAATATATATTGCCCATATCGGAAATTATTGAGGTTATACACTTGCCGGTACTGCTGCTGTAATTGTACGGAAAATCGTATATTGTTGTATAATTCTCTGTATTGTTAATATCAGCTCTGTAAATGCTTTGTTTGCCATCCTTGTAGCCAACATAATAATAGTAGTCCTCATCACAAGAAAAAACTCCGTCAAGATAAGGAAGCCTTACATTCTGTGACCTCCCACCACCCTCAATAGAAAGTCCTTTTTCGGGAGAAAACTCATAATGCCATGAAAAAAGTTCATAAGCATATCTCCATGTGAGAGGAAAATAGGTTACATCTCGAAATGTAATAAAGGGATATTCCTCTTTACTGTTATCTATCAGATTTCCATGTATCTTAATGTTAAAATCGCATATTGTAACATACTGCGACTTTGAATTTTTACGCTCCGCTTTATAATCTCTTAAAGAAGCGCTGATACTTTCTTTATTTATACTTAATGTACGGGTGGATTCATCCCACTCGGTTGTAAGTCCGAGATGACGGCTGTCAAAATAGGTCATGGGAAAGTATGTAATATCTTTGTATACAAGCAGTGGGTATTCTCTAAATTCGCTCTCAACTTTGTTTCCGTTGAAATGCACATCAAAAGAAGGAATTGTTGCAACCTCTTTTGCATACGCATTTGATGCCATAGAAAGAATAAAAACTGAAAATAAAACTGCAAGTTTTTTCATAAAGATACCTCCTTACTGAATTATACCAATAAGCTCTTCTACATTGTCTGCCTTTTCGAGAAATTCAAGGGAGGTTATATTTTCATAACCATTATTTTCGATATAAGAAAGTGTAGAATCTATCATAGAAACAATACTCGTTTCGTCATTTGTGTCCTCGTTCACGTCAAAAAGCATAACTCCGCCTGCCTTTTTTGCGGCGAGAATTGTCTTTTTGCAAAGAGTGGGAATTCCGTTGTAGTGTGACTCCTTGCCGTCAACTTCTGCAAAATCGGTATAGGCAAGGGATTTATCCTTTTCCACAAGATGTCTATACTGCATAAATGTCGGTCTTGCATAAAGAGGCATACCCAGTACGATTTTATCGGCAGGGACTTCCCTGTACAGCCAGTAGTCTATCGAGGTGTTTGCAAACCAGAAAGGACTGTGAGCATCGTTATTCATATCGTAGCTCATTACGCTTATGAATTCAAACGCATCAAGACACGCATCAGAGACATACTTTGAAACCTCGGGACCCTCGGTCTGTGACCATGCACCGTTTAATGCTGCAGTTAAGTGCTTTCCGCGCGATTCAAGCTCTTTATCAAGCTCGAGAATAAGTGACTCATAATCCTTTGCAGATGATGCCTGAGGGTATTCCCAGTCAAGCTCCACCCCGTCAAAACCGTAATCCTCTACTACGCTTATAATGCTTTCTACAAGCTTTTTGCGTGTTTCGGAGTTCCTGGCGGCTTCTTCAAAGGTGGACTGAAGCGGTATGTCATTATACGACCATCCGCCCACTGCAATATAAACCTTGCAGTTATCATTGTGTGCCTTTTCTATAAGCTGACGGACATTTTCCTCCTCTGCAAGAGGAAGAACACTACCGTCCTTCTGCGGTATAAGAAATGCGTACATAATATGCGTCAGCTTATTTGTCTGGAGATTTTCAAGAGGCTCTTCAAATAAATCGTACGAATAATAACCTATAGTGCGGAAATTATCAAGATTCGCTTTATTATGGTCTTCTATCGGTGTTTGATTTGTATTAAAAACCATACAACCTCTGTCAGAATTTTCAATATGCTCTGCGCCGAGGAAACTGTATTCTATACCAAGTGCTTCCATACCCGTCTGCCAAAGAACGGGCATATAAACTACATTTTTGTAGTGAATTAAGGGATATGCGGTGTCACCGTATTCATAAACCGTTCCGTTAATAGTAAGATTCCCTTTATAAAAAGTCGCTTTTTCAAGAACATTTTCGGTCATACCATTGTCGCCTATTATATCCTCAGCCATTTCTCCGCCTCTTGAAAGGACAACGCCTGTTTCCTCTGTCCAGTCGCAGTTAATGCCGAGCATTCTGCAACCATAATAGGTAAGCGGAATGTAGCTGAAACCAAGATAATTTATAAAGGGATATTCTATGTTGGAATTTTCATATCTTCTTCCGTTTAATTCTACAAGGTTCTGACTTAATTGAACCTCAATAGGGTCTTTCCAGAGGTATTCGTAATCTTTTTTAAGAGAATAAGCGAATTTGAAAGGATGTATTATGCTACCGTCTTTGCCGATGACAGCATACTTTCTTATTGTATTATGATAAACCTCTTCGCTGAGTTCAACCTCGGCAACGCCGTTTTTGAAATGAGAGGCACTGTCGTAGATAAAATCAATAACCTCATTACCGTCGCGGTCTATATATCCCCATACCATAGCCCTTAAATCATCTTTTTTCGGTACAGCGGCACGACCTTCAGAAAAGTAAATATCACTGAAAGGGATTTGATTCAAATGGTATTTTGGTTCAATGCAGACTTTCCAGTTTTCATCGAAAAAGCCGATTTTCCCGTCAATAGCAAATGCGGCACGACCTTCGCTGGGCGGAAGTATTCCCAGATACTTCTGCTCAACTATGATGTTACCTTCTTTATCTGTAACACCGTAGTTTTTATACATGAGGAATTTATTTCCCCGATAATAATTATAATATTTTTCAGCAATGATTTTATAATCGCCCAAATCGTTAACAACACAAATCTCGCCCGTATCCTCAGCGAATACAAAGAGGTTGAAAATAAAAACAAAACTTAATACCAGACCTAAAATTCTGAACCTTTTATTTTTCATAAAGATACCTCCTTATCCAACTATCGCCTCCAGAAGCTCGTATCCGTCGTCGCCGACTGCGATGATTTGGGTTTCGAGTTCCTTTTCAATATCCTCCGTGGTAACATCGTCAAGGAGAACATTTTCTCCGTCACGGAGCATATTTTTTGTGATTATAAGATTATCGCCCAAATCCTTTCCGCGAAGCTGAGCTATCACATCGCATCCGCATAAAAGACCTGAAACGGTAATTTCTTCGCCGAAGAAATTATTTATAATTTTTTCTACATTTACTTTTATGTTGGGGAACTTTTCTTTTGCAAGGCTGACTATGTCCTGCATTGTTTCGTGAACACAAGCACCCGTCACGATTGTAACTGTGCGCTTTTTGTCTGAACTTTCAGCATCCTTGAGTGCATCTTCAAATTCATCCTTTAATGATGCAATCATTCCAACTCCGTTTTCAATCTGCGGAAAACCAAAGTAGCAATCGCTTTCGGGAATTGGGAGATTTGCTTTTAAGTAAATCTCGTCAGAAGCGTACACAAACCCTGTGCCGATTTCCCCGCGTGCCTTTTCCTGCCACGCCTCGACTTGACGGACAATTTCTTTTGCCATATCGCTATCCACCCCGCGCATCGGGCAAAGCCCCTCGCGATGCTTTGTCAGACCGATAGGCACGACCGACACACTCTTTACGCACTCACGCATTTCATATAATTTTTCAATGGTGTAGGAAAGTTCTTCCTTGTCGTTGTAATCAGGGCACAAAACTATCTGGCAGTTCATTATGATGCCATTATCACAAAGCTTCTGCATAATCTTCGGGAGATTTGCCGCCTTGGGATTTTTGAGCATTTTCACTCTTAAATCGGGATTCATTGTGTGTACAGAAATATTGATAGGACTTATACGAAGGCGTATAATCCTGTCGATTTCCTCATCGCTTAAATTTGTGAAAGTGACATAGTTTCCCTGAAAAAAGGAAAGGCGCGTATCGTCATCCTTGAAATAAAGACTTTCGCGCATCCCTTTGGGGAGTTGGTCAATAAAGCAGAATACGCACTTATTCGTGCAGTGAAGAGGTTTGTCCATCAGCGAATTTTCAAATTCCACGCCGAGTGGCTCGTACGCATCCTTTTCAATATCAACCTCAACCTCTTCGCCCTGCTTTGTCAGAACCTTCAGCGTGATAAATTCATCATTTATAAGGTAGCGGTAGTCAAGCACATCCTTAATTTCGGTATTATTTATTTCAAGAATAGTGTCGCCTGCTTCAAGACCGATTTCCTCGGCGATGGAACCGATTTCCACATATTTAATTAGTGCACTCAACTCTCTCGCTCCTTTCGTGAAGTTTTTTCTTTTTTTATTCTTCATTTGCAAAACGGTCCACACCATTCACAATCGCAAGACCAAGTTCATCAAGCTGCTTCTGGTCAACAACATCGGGAGACTGTATCATAAGCTCGCCACTGTCTTTAACCTTGGGAAATGCGATAACATCGCGGATTGAATCAGCTCCTGCCATAAGCATAACAATTCTGTCAAGACCGTATGCAAGTCCACCGTGAGGAGGAGTACCGTAGCGGAACGCATTTAAGAGATAACCAAATCTCTCCTGTGCCTGCTCGGGAGTAAAGCCGAGTGTTTCAAACATTTTCTGCTGCATAGCCGCATCGTAAATACGGATACTTCCGCCACCGAGTTCATAGCCGTTAAGAACTATATCGTAAGCCTTTGCACGCACTTTGCCGGGGTCAGTATCAAGAAGTGCAATATCCTCGTCCTTGGGAGATGTGAAGGGATGGTGCATCGCAACGAAGCGGTTTTCTTCCTCATCATACTCAAGAAGCGGGAAGTCAGTTACCCAAAGGAGATTGAACATTCCGCCTGGGATAAGGTCAAATCTCTTTGCAATTTCGCAGCGGAGCGCACCCAGTGATGCGTAAACTACGCTTGCCTTAAGGTCTGCAACAAAGAGGATAACATCGCCTGCCTTGGCATCAGCCCTATCAGCGATTGCAGAAAGCTCTTCGGGGGAGAAGAATTTTGCAATGGAACCGCGGATTTCGTTTTCATCCACGATAAGCCATGCCATACCCTTTGCCTTGTATGTCTTAACAAATTCAACGAGATTATCAAGTGTCTTTCTTGTAAGTTTGTCGGAAAGTCCCTTTGCATTGATTGCACGGACAGTACCACCATTTTTAACTGTATCGGCAAATGCACCAAAACCACAGTCCTTGAAAAGATCACTCATATCGCAAAGTTCAAGACCGAATCTTGTATCGGGCTTGTCACTGCCGAAGCGATCCATAGCCTCCTGCCAGGTAATTCTGGGGAGGGGAAGAGTTACATCGTAATCAAGCACTTCCTTGAATACTCTCTTGAGGAAGCCTTCATTCATATTCATAACATCGTCTTCTTCAACGAAGCTCATTTCAAGGTCAATCTGTGTAAATTCGGGCTGACGGTCAGCACGAAGGTCTTCGTCACGGAAGCATTTAGCAATCTGAATGTATCTGTCCATACCGCCGAGCATAAGAAGTTGTTTATACTGCTGAGGCGACTGGGGAAGAGCAAAGAAATTACCGGGGTAAACACGGCTGGGAACAAGATAGTCACGCGCGCCCTCGGGAGTGCTCTTTGTGAGAATAGGTGTTTCTATTTCAAGGAAACCGTTTTCGTCAAAATATCTTCTTGCAACCTGTGTTACGCGATGACGCATCTGGAGAGTATTTACAAGAGTAGGCCTTCTAAGGTCAAGGTAACGGTACTTAAGACGGAGGTCTTCGCCTGCCTTGACATCATCAGTTACAACGAAAGGAGTAACCTCGCAGGTATTAAGGATACGAAGCTCGCTCGCTTCAATTTCAACCTTACCTGTAGGAATATTTTCGTTGATGTTACTTCTCATTCTGACTTTACCTGTAACTGCAATAACATATTCCATATGAAGAGAAGTGGCCTTCTCCTGAAGAGGAGCATTGTCAGGCTCAAACACTATCTGTGAGATGCCGCTTCTGTCGCGGATATCAACGAATACAAGTCCGCCCATGTTTCTTGCCTTGGCGACCCAGCCCATAAGGGTTACTGTTTCGCCTATATGCTCTTCACGGAGCTCGCCGCACATATATGTTCTTTTTAATCCTTTTATTGTATCCATTTTATTACTCCTTCACTATCTTTATAAGCTCGTCAAGATTTTCAAGACTAACTTCAGTTTGTTCTTTTACTGCCATATTTTTAAGAGTTGCACTCTTCTTTTCAGCTTCATCTCCACCGATTACCATACTGAATCGTGCACCACACTTGTCGGCATATTTCATTTGTGCTTTAAGAGAACGGTTGCACAAATCTCTTTCGCACTTTACACCTGCCTTGCGGAGTTTATCGGTAAGTGCAGTTACGAAAAGTTTTGTTTCCTCGCCGATGTTTGCAATAAATATATCAGGCACATCAGAAAGGTCGGGCATAGCGCCTGCCTCTTCAAGTGCGAGGATAATTCTTTCAATCCCCATCGCAAAACCGATGCCCGGTGTAGCTGCACCGCCTAACTGTTCAATAAGTCCGTCATATCTTCCGCCACCGCAAACTGTTCCTGCAGTTCCTGAAAGGGCTGTCTTGAACTCAAATACAGTCTTTGTGTAGTAATCAAGACCGCGCACGATAGTGCCGTCCACATTATATTCAATACCCATAGCCTCAAGGTGCTTTTTAACTTCTTCAAAATGGTCGCGACATTCATCGCAGATATAATCAAGAAGTACGGGAGCCTTCTTGGCAATCTCACCGCATACAGGACTCTTGCAGTCAAGTATACGAAGAGGATTCTTGTCAAATCTTTCACGGCATGTTCCGCAGAGTGTGCCATCCTCTATATAAGGACGGAAATAATCCTTGAGTGCCTCATTATACTTTGCACGGCAAGAAGGACAACCGATAGAATTGATGTTGAGCGTAAGTTTTTCTATACCAAGCTCGTTAAGAACTGTTTTAGCAAGAGAAATCACCTCTGCGTCAACTGTCGGGTCGCTTGTTCCGTAACATTCGGCACCGAACTGGTGGAATTCACGAAGTCTTCCTGCCTGAGGCTTTTCGTAGCGATAACAGGTTATGTTATAGCAAAGCTTGGCGGGGAGAGGCTGAGCGTAAATGTTATGCTCCAGAAATGCTCTTGCAACAGATGCGGTGCCCTCAGGACGAAGAGTGATGCTTCTGCCACCCTTGTCATTAAAGGTATACATCTCCTTCTGAACAACATCTGTCGTGTCGCCGACACCGCGCTCAAAAAGCTCTGTATGCTCGAACACGGGTGTGCGGATTTCACTGTATCCGAAACGAGAACTTATCTCGGATATCTTCTTTTCAATATATTTCCATTTAAGAATGTCGGGTGCAAGTATATCTGCAGTACCACGGGGTGCAGTAATTGCCACAAAAACCATCCCTTTCTTTTAATAATTACAATATTCCCATTTTTACATACGATATCACTTTATTTTACTATTATATAGGTAATAATGTCAAGTATTAAAGGAAAAAATAGTAAAAATCAATTATTTTTGAATAAGAAAAAAAGTTTGGAAAAAAATAAAAAAACAGTTGACAAACAATTCTAAATGTTGTATATTAAACGGGTAGCAAAAAAACAGCCGAATTGTGTAAGGGTAGCACAGCAGACTCTGACTCTGTATGTCTGGGTTCGAATCCTAGTTCGGCTACCAAAAAATCACTTGCGACTTTTGTCGCAGGTGCTTTTTTATTGCCTAGCAGGATTCGAACCCAGAAGAGGGAATCGAACCCGACCGCTGCCTGTGGCAGATAAAGGGAGGGTGCAGAGTTGTGCAGCGGTCGAAAAGCGAGTTGCGAGTGCAACGAGTCTTCGGGTACCGCAAACGGGAGCGTATAAAAAACGATTGATAATCGTTGTTCGGCTACCAAAAATCCTCGTACAATCGTACGGGGATTTTTACTTATCACCTATTCACTTTTCACTGTTCCCTCCGACCTTAAAAAAATACTCAAGTTTTGTATTTTTTTCTTGTAAGATGTATTTTTTTGTGCTATAATAAACTCAGGAAAAAGTATATGGAGGGATACATATGGATCAACTCAATAATTATAGAAGCGTTACTCCGTTAAAAAAGAAGGTAAGAAAGATTACCGTGCCTGCGGCAATGGTACTTTGTGTGCTTGCTTTGTTAATCGGAATTCTGTGCGGAAGAGCTATTTCTTCAGGTAAACAGTCCGAGGAAGCCTTGCAGAAAATAAGCCAGATAGAACAGGAAGCAGAAATCGAAAAGACACGACTTGAAACTGAAATCAGCACCCTCAACAGTGAGATAAATAAGCTCAAGGGCGAGCTTGTTGAAGCTAACAAGGCTATTGCTGAAAATAGCGAAGAAGAAGCCATTGTTCCTGAAGAAAATGAGGAGGAAACTGCAAAGGCTGACAAGGATACTTCTGCTAAGAAGGATAAAAAATCCGGTGGCTTTATGAAGGGACTTCTCATCACAATACTCGTTATCATAGTTATCGTGTGTCTCCTTATCGCAACATCTCTTTTCCTTAAAAAGGGCGAGGATGACGATGAAGATTATGACGATGAAGATTATGACGATTACGATGACGATGAAGACTACGATGAGGACGAAGAATAAGCATTAAATTAAACAGGGTATCGATTTCGATACCCTGTTATTTTTTACCGTATAGGAATTTGCGTGTTTTTATCGCGAGCAACATATGTTGGCTTCAAGTTGGGTTGGGGCGCGAAATGGGTGAAGCGGCACGCTTCTTTTTCAAAAACCTAATTTTTTCAGTAAACAACTGCACCCGTTATTTACATCCTTCCAGGTTTGTTCAAAATCGCCCGTATACCACGGGTCAGCAATGTCGCGGGGAGTTGAGGTATGCTCCATGAGAAGAGAAACTTTACCATCGGGGTCATCGCCCACAAAACGCACCATATCACGAAGATTTCCCTCATCCATCGCGATGATGTAGTCATAATATCCATAATCAGCCTTTGTCATTTGCCTTGCAGTTTTTCCGGTGCAGTCAATTCCGTTTTCGGAAAGTTTTTTCTTTGCAGGGGGGTAAACACCATTTCCGATTTCCCAGTCGCTTGTCGCGGCAGATGCAATCTCGAAATTATCCGCAATACCGCGTTTTTCAACCATATCTTTCATCACAAATTCTGCCATTGGGCTACGGCATATATTGCCCAGGCATACAAATAATACTTTAATCATAAAATCACCTAAGACAAGTATATTACAATAAGATTAAAAAATCAATCCCTGTATTTACACCAAATCTTGCATATGCTATACTAAAATTGAGGTGATAATATGAAAAAATTACTTACATTATTAATCGTTCTGACACTTTTTGTATCATCATTTCCTGCTATGGCTCAAAATGATGAGGTAAAGGTAAAAATTGCACCATTTTATACAGAGATTCAGTATATGAGCGTGGATAACCGCTATGTTGAGTTCCCC
This sequence comes from Clostridia bacterium, assembly GCA_017411435.1. Classification (GTDB taxonomy): domain Bacteria; phylum Bacillota; class Clostridia; order UMGS1883; family UMGS1883; genus UMGS1883. The sequence continues at coordinate 10,481 of JAFQQD010000019.1, read as the reverse complement.
CTTATAACCTATAAGGATATTACATATTTCCCGATGACCTTCGACCTTTGTGCCCGCCTTGGTCTTATGTGCGGATTTGATAGCGGAAAGGGACTTTTTATAACTCGCGAATATGTTGATTACTATACCGAAACTCCCAATTATTTTGGTGGCGATGCGCTGAATTATTATGATAAGCTCTATGATGCTGTGATTCCCACTTATCCTATCTATCTTAACGGTATTTATATTGACAACACAAAAGAGAAATATCCGCTTATAAACTTCCGCGGAATAACATATTTCCCGATGACATGGCGCTTTGCATACGAGGAATTAAACTTTGACATCGAGTGGTCAGAAAAGGATTATTCTTTCAAGCTCTACGAGGACGGAAAAAGCAATCCCCCGTATGCTTACACGGTAGACGGAAATATCGTTAAACTGGAAAATAAGATATCAGTCTATGATGAAAGCATTAACGAGAACGGCGATACAAGATACACTCTTTTGTACAGTTATTATGCTAACTACGACTTCGACACAGCGGCTCAAAAAGTTTTCCGCAAAGAAGACACCGAATTCGCAGTAAAAAGAACACAAATGCCTGCGCGTGAGGATAAGGTAGCGCCAACTTCTTTGGAAGCAACAATAAAAGATAAAGGCATCTATGTCGGAGATACTCTTTTAATGACTCTTGAAGGCGAAGAAATCGTGAATGTATCAACTGTGAATGAATACAAAACGGGAGATAGCACCCTTATCTATCTTTCAGTACAGGTTGGAAATGCTCCTGCACCGTACACCCAATACAGGTCATATTTCTTCAGAAAAGACGAAAACGGTATAAAGCAAATTCCGTGGGATGCAAGATGCAATTTTAATGCAGTTTACGAAGGCGTAAACGGGGAGTTTTATGTTACATCCAACAGCTACCGACCTGCATATTCAGGACGATGGAGTAACCGTTTCAGCGACATTTATCTTTACAAAGAAGGTGCGGATGAATTCCAGCCGCTGACAGAAAAACACAAAGACCTCTTTAACTCTATGTACGCTCTGGGTAAAGAGGATGGTAAAATCTATTTCCTCGGTATGTGGTACGATGCTCAAAAGGAAAACCCTGGACAGGGAGGATATCCTCCTTTCAGCACAGTTAACGGCGGATACTACACACTCGATGTAAATACGGGTGAAATCACAAAACTTTACCCTTATATCTGCGGTGAAACCTTCTTCGGTCCTGACGGAAATCTTTACTGTATTTCAAACAGTTCAAGAATCCCCAGAATAGTAAATCTCAATACAGGTAAACTAATCCCCATAGAATAACAAAAATGAATAGTTGTGTCATTCTGAGGAATTTATGACGAAGAATCTCTTTAACTTTTCAGATTCTTCACTATGTTCAGAATGATAAGTAAAAGGTGTCGGCATTGCCGACACCTTTTACTTTATCTCTTTTGTTATGTATTCGCCCGGAATTTCGTCTATCTGTGCGCTGCCACCAGATATATCAGCAACATTTTTCTTAAAAACTTCAACATCTTCAGGTTTTACGCCGACTGTTATGCATACATCATTTTCAAACGCGCAGTCCTTTAATATATACCCCTCGGTGTTTATCAGATATTCAAGCTTTCCGTAGGTGGAATAATCGCAGCGGATAAGGAACAGATTACAGTAAATTTTCTCTATCCTGACCGCAGCATCAATGCCCAGTTTTGCACTCTTTCCGTATGCGCGCACAAGACCGCCTGCGCCGAGGAGTATTCCGCCGAAATATCTTGTCACAACGACTGCCACATCGGTAAGCCCCTCTTTTTTTATAACCTCAAGCACAGGTACACCTGCCGTACCTGCAGGCTCTCCGTCATCGCTGTAGCGCATAATATTGTCTTCACGCAGTACATATGCGTAAACATTATGCGTTGCCTGACGGTGCATAGCACGGATTTCATTTATGAAGGAAACCGCCTCATCCTGAGTTCTGACCGGACGGCAATAGCCTATAAAACGGCTTTTTCTTTCAATCATTTCCGCACTCGCGTCATTTTGCACAGTTTTATAATCTTCCATTCCGCCCGACCTCCTTTTATATGATATAGTTTCTTAGTCTCGCATACAGCGCCTCATCGGCAAGTATGCGTATTTTTGTGCCCTCAGCCTCATAACTTTCTTCAAGTATTACTTCGCCTTCGTGCAGCAGAGCCGCAGTTTTACTGTCAGAATAGGGGATAAGCACCTCAATTTCCTTTTTCTTCCCCGGCAAAGCATCGTGGAGAAGCTCCACAAGTTCCTCCATACCTTCACCGCTTTTTGCACTTACAGAAATAAAATCGGTGTAATTGCCTTCAGGACGCGGAGAAAGGGGAGGAGCAATGTCACACTTATTGAATACAGCGATAATCCTCTGTGCCCTGCAACCAAGTGTCTGTATAAGTTCATCTACGACCCTCATCTGCGTATGCATTTCAGGGTTTGACGAATCAATTACATGGATAAGAACATCGGCTAAAACCGCCTCATCAAGTGTAGACTTAAACGCTTCAATAAGATGATGCGGAAGTTTTCTGATAAAACCAACCGTGTCCACGATTACAGCGTTTCTGCCATCGGGCAGGTCAAGCTTTCGCATTGTCGGGTCAAGGGTTGCAAAAAGCATATTTTCAGCAAGCACGCCTGAGTCTGTGAAGTAGTTCAATATCGTGCTCTTACCTGCGTTTGTGTAACCGACAAGCGCGGCTACAACGACATTGTCCTTCTCGCGTCTGCTTCTTTGCAAATCGCGGTGTGCCTGAATTTCGCGAAGCTCTGCCTCAAGCGAATTTATGCGTCTGTGAATATGCCGTCTGTCGCTTTCAAGTTTCGTTTCGCCGGGGCCACGCGTTCCGATACCGCCACCGAGTCTTGAAAGCTCAGCCCCCATACCTGAAAGGCGGGGAAGAGAATACTTTAACTGTGCCAGTTCAACCTGGATTTTCCCCTCTTTAGATATGGCTCTCTGCGCGAAAATGTCAAGAATAAGCGTGCTTCGGTCAATTGTACGGATATGTGTGTAGTTTTCAATGTTTCGTATCTGACTTCCCGTCAGCTCGTCATCGAAAATAAGAAGTGTCGCACCCAAGGTTTCTGCCGCAATACGAAGCTCTTCCATCTTACCCTCGCCAAAATAGGTGGCATTTTCGGGATGGTCTTTATTCTGAATTATCTCTCCGACAACTTCCGCCTGAGCAGTACGGGCAAGCTCATAAAGTTCCTGCATCGATTCCTCAGTCGTGTCATCAAGTGTATTGATTCTTCCAGTATGAACACCGCACAGTATTACTTTTTCAATTTCTTTTTCTGTTTCGTGCATATATAAAACTCCAGTATATAAAATCTCTTCGTGCTAATAATACTATTATCACAAGGATGGTGTATTATGCGAAAATTACTCTATATTATAGCAACTTTTTCTGCTTGTTACATTTTTGGACTTGGAGATATATGGCTTGGTTTCACATCGGTGCTTCTTTTAATGTCGCTTTTTAAGTTCCGCGACTCATTTTTATGGGAAATACCGCTTGCCGTACTCTCTTGCAGCGTGCTTACCCTTGCCTTTGCAGACGATATAAAACTGGTCGTTCAAATCCTTATTCTCATAAGCACTGTTGTGATTTCGTACACATCGCCAAGAAGACTTGCGCCTTTTTTCCTGATTTCTGCAATCGCGCTATTCTTTGAAAATAGTTATTCAGTCTCATTTATCTGGGCAACACTCTGGTACGGAGTGAGCAGCGCTTTTGGTCATTTTATCACAAAAAGAGCGTATTTACAAGAATATAAATCTTAAATAGAAAAAACAGCACTAAAACTGTTGAATTTTGATTAAATTTAATGTATAATTAAAATATCTATTACGAAAGGTAGATTTACTATGGAAGAAAACAAGGTTACGACAGTTGTTAAAATAAATGGCGCAGAATACAGAATTTCATGCAACGCGGATGAGGAGTATGTTCAGCATGTTGCATATCATGTTGATAAGAATATGCGCGAACTCATAGAACGCGATAAGCGTCTTTCAACATCTATGGCGGCGGTGCTCACTGCGGTTAATATTTGTGATGAGTATATGCAGGCGCAGGAGGATAACGAAAAACTCCGTGCTCAGCTTCTTAAATATGCCGAGGAGGCAGGCGGAAGCAAGCTTGCACTTGATAAACTAAACGCTGAACTTGCGCGCCTGCGTGCAGAGAATCAATCGCTTAAAATGAATGTTGTAAAACTCGAAACCGAACTTAAAAACAGATAAAATTAGAGCTACCGCAATGCGCGGTAGCTCTGTTAGGATGTATTGTTATGAAAAAGAACTACACAGAACTGCTCGCTCCTGCAGGAAAGTGGGAATCACTTACGGCAGCGGTGCAAAACGGCGCAGACGCGGTCTATCTTGGTGAGCAGTCTTTCAGCGCAAGGAAAAATGCAGAAAATTTCACATGGGACGAGATAAAAAAAGCGGCCTCCTATTGTCACGCAAGGGGTGTTCGTGTCTTCCTTGCGCTTAATACACTCGTTAGCGAGGATGAACTTGTTCTTTTTGAGGCGTCTGTTGTAAAGGCGGCAAAATCAGGCGTGGATGCACTTATAATTCAGGATATGGGCGCGGCAGTAATCGCAAAAAAAGTATGTCCCGATATGCCCATTCACGCAAGTACGCAAATGACCGCGTCAAATAAATATGATGTCGCTGCACTCGAAGAATTCGGCTTTTCACGAGTTGTTGTATCGCGTGAACTTTCTGAGGAGGAAATCAGTCACATTGCCGAAAATACAAATGCCGAAATAGAAGCCTTTTGCCATGGTGCACTTTGTATAAGCTTCTCAGGAAAATGCCTGATGTCATCATTTATCGGGGGCAGAAGCGGAAACCGCGGTATGTGCGCACAGCCCTGCAGACAAAAATACTCATCCTGCGGAAAAAACGGATATCTTTTAAGCCCGCGTGATTTGTGCCTTGCAGACGAGCTTTCAAAAATGCGCGATGCAGGGGTTACGAGCTTCAAAATTGAGGGCAGAATGAAAAGTCCTGAATATGTTGCAACTGTAACGAGTGTATACAGAAAATACCTTGACAGTTTTGCTCCTCTGGAACGCTGTGATGAAGAAAAACTTGAAAAAATATTTGTACGCGGAGACGGCTTTACAAAGGCGTATTTTAACGAAAAAAACACGCCCGAAATCATGAATTATTCCATCAGTAATGACAATCTCTCATCCCGCGCGGATGATAATGTTATAAAAGAGGCGCGCTCAACTTTCAGGGATGGTAACGAAAATAAAAAAATCCCCGTTGACGCTGCTTTGAAAATCTGCTACAAAGAAAAATCATCGTTGACGCTGAGTGACGGAATTCATACAGTAACTGCCTTTGGCGATGAGGGAGAAGCGGCACAGAAATTGGCGCTTTCAGAAAAGCGCGCACAGTCGCAAATCGGTAAGATGGGGCAGACGCCTTTTGTCCTTAAAAACTTCAAATTTGTCGCAGACGAGAATATAACGCTTCCGGTGTCAGCACTTAATTCTATGCGCCGTGAAGCGACTGAAAAACTTCTTGAAAAACGCGCGGAAATTGTGGAAAAGAAAACGAATTCTTTTGAATATCCCACGATAAAAACGGACATAAGCAAGAATAATTATCTCTGTGTACAGATTTCCACAAAAGAACAGTTTGAAAACGCAGACTACGCCGACAGGGTACTCGTTCCGCTTTCGCTCTGGGATGAAATTACGCCTGACGGAAGGTGCTTTGTCCTTCTTCCGCAGGTAGTTGTGAATGACAAAGCAGTTGAGGAAAAACTATCGAAAATACCCACCTCGTATGGCGTATATGCATCAAGCCCAGGCATGATAAAGCTTGCTAAAAAACAAGGAAGAGCAGTTTATGGCGATTGGGGAATGAATATATATAACAGCGTCAGTGCAAACTTTTTCGCAGAAGAATGTAACAGTGTAACTCTTTCTGTTGAGCTTCCTCTTGGAGATATAAAGAATATTGTACAGAAGACTTCAGCTCCATGCGAAATAGTCTGCTACGGTTATCAGACGGTTATGACAAGCCGTGCCTGTCTTATCCGCGGAATAACGGGTAAATGCGATTGCACAAAACCGATTTTCATAAAGGACAAAACAGGTGCACAGTTCATGATTGCAGGGGACAAAGAAACCCATCTTAACACGGTTTATAACTCGCGCCCTACATTTACAGCGGACAAATTAAGAGAGGTTAAGAAAAGCGGTGTGGACGGAATCCGCCTTGTATTTACTTTGGAAAACGGCGAAGAAACAAAAAATACAATTGATATGTATCTCGGAAAACGCGAGGCGATTAAACCGCCGGTTTTCACCCGAGGATACCTCTTAAAATAATAAATATAAAAAATACTTGATATTTACAGGAAAATGTTGTAAACTATAGCATAGGTAATTTTATTTACGAAAGGATAGTATAAAAATGATTTCAGCAGGCGATTTTAGAAATGGTGTAACATTTGAATATGATGGAAGCGTTTATCAGATAATCGAATTCCAGCATGTTAAACCCGGTAAAGGTGCAGCGTTCGTAAGAACAAAGATTAAGAATGTAATTTCAGGCGGTGTTGTTGAAAAAACTTTCAACCCCACAGATAAGATGCCTAAGGCACATATCGACCGTAAAGACATGGAATATCTTTACAACGACGGCGATCTTTACTACTTTATGGATCCCGAAAGCTACGAGCAGATTCCCGTAAGCGCAGACCAGCTTGGTGATGCTCTTAAGTTCGTTAAGGAAAATATGCAGGTTAAGATTCTTTCCTACAAGGGAAATATCTTTGCTATTGAACCTCCGAACATTGTAGAACTTGCTATCACAGAGACGGAACCCGGTTTCGCAGGAAACACAGCAACAGGTGCTACAAAACCCGCTACACTTGAAACAGGTGCACAGGTTCAGGTTCCTCTCTTCATCGATAATGGCGAAGTTATCAAGGTTGATACCCGTACAGGCGAATACCTTGGTAGAGCATAATTAAATTTTTTGGAGGTTAATATGAGCTATTTAACAGAGAAAATGGCATATATCGGCGGTCTTGCAGAAGGTCTCGATATTGACGAAACCACTAAAGAAGGCAAGCTTCTCATGGCAATCGTAGAAGCTATTGCAGATATTGCAGACGAAATTGAAGAAATCGAAGAATATCAGGACGACATCCAGGCACAGCTTGATGAAGTTGATGAAGACCTCAATGAACTTGAAGAACTCATCTATGATGAAGACGATTTCGAAGATGACGAGTTTGAGGTAGAGTGCCCCAACTGTGGTGATATCCTTTGTCTTGACCTTGACACTCTTGAGAACTGTGAAAAAATCACATGTCCCAACTGTGAAGAGGAAATTGAAATCGAATTTGACTGCGATTGCGAAAATTGCAGCGAATGTTGCGAAGACTAATTCGTGCTTGAGCTGTCACGCCCTCAAAGGCGAATTTGAGGGCGTGACACTTTTTTTGAAATATCCGGAAGGGATGGAATGTTATGAAGCGTACTACAATAAAACAACTTTTCAGAAGCACTGACCTCAAAAATGGGGAAAAAGTGCGCGTTGCAGGATGGATTCGTTCTATCCGTGCAAATAATAATGTCGGCTTTGTTTCTATCAATGACGGCAGCTTCTTTGACTGCCTTCAGGTTGTAATTGAAAAGGACAAACTCGACTGCTACGACAAGATTGCATCACTCAATGTTGGCAGTGCAGTTTATTTCGAAGGCAGCATCGTGCTTACTCCCGATGCTAAACAGCCTTTCGAACTTAATGCTGATATTGCCGAAATTGAGGGCGAATCAACTCCCGATTATCCTCTTCAGAAGAAGCGCCATTCAAACGAATATCTTCGTACAATAGCGCATCTTCGTCCGAGAACAAATACATTCTCCGCAGTTTTCCGCGTGAGAAGTATTCTTGCATATGCAATTCATTCTTTCTTCAATGAAAGAGGCTTTGTATATGTTCATACTCCTATCATCACTTCAAGCGACTGTGAGGGTGCAGGAGAGATGTTCCGCGTAACATCTCTCGATATTGAAAATCCTCCCAGAAAGGAAGATGGCTCAATCGACTTTTCACAGGATTTCTTTGGAAAGGCTACAAACCTTACTGTAAGCGGTCAGCTTAATGTTGAAACTCATGCAATGGCTCTCGGTGGTGTTTATACCTTCGGTCCTACATTCCGCGCGGAAAAGAGTAATACTCCCCGTCACGGTGCAGAGTTCTGGATGGTAGAACCCGAAATTGCATTTGCAGACCTTGAAGACGATGCTCAACTTGCGGAGGATATGCTCAAGTACATAATCAAGTATGTGCTTGATAACGCTCCCGAAGAAATGCAGTTCTTCAATAAATTTATTGATAATACACTTCTTGATAGACTTGATGCAGTCCTAAACTCTGACTTCGGACGCGTTTCATATACCGAGGCAATCAAGCTTCTTCAGGAAAGCGGAGAAAAGTTTGAATATCCTGTAGAGTGGGGTATTGACCTTCAGACTGAGCACGAGCGCTATCTTACAGAAAAGATTTTCAAGCGCCCCGTATTTGTTATGGATTATCCCAAGGATATCAAAGCGTTCTATATGCGTATGAATGATGACGGCAAGACCGTTGCCGCTATGGACTGCCTTGTTCCCGGTGTAGGCGAAATCATTGGCGGAAGTCAGAGAGAAGAGCGTCTCGACCTTCTTGAAAAGCGTATGGAAGAACTCGGTCTTGATCCCAAGGATTACTGGTGGTATCTTGACCTTCGCCGTTACGGCAGCGCAAAGCATGCAGGCTTTGGTCTTGGTTTTGAAAGAGCTCTCATGTATATTACAGGTATCCAGAATATCCGTGATGCAATGAGTTTCCCCAGAACAACAGGCTCTGCAGAGTTCTAAGAAGGTGAAGTTATGAAGAAAATCCTGTATGCAATAGCCTTGTTTCTGGCTTTGTATGTGGTTAATAACGAATTTGGGTTCCTTGCAGCATTAGGGCTGGTTGCAGTAATGATAGGTGTCATATGCTATATGAAACGCGCTACACTTATGACACGGTCTGCAAATCAGCACTACTTTGTAAAAGGTAATGTTGAAAAGGCAAAGTCTCTTTACGAAAAGGCATATAAAACAGGGGATATGACTCCTGCGTGCAAAATTGCTTATTCATCATTCTGCTTGCGCGAAAATCTTTTTGATAAAGGCAGAAGAATTCTTACTGAAGTAATAAATTCCAAGCGTTCAACCAATGAGAATAAGATGAATGCCAAGCATAACCTTGCCGTCCTTGTGTGGAAGGAAGGAAATCTTGATGAGGCAATAGAACTTCTCGAGGAAGTTCACGAAAAGTTTACTGCAACAAACACCTATGGAACCCTTGGTGTGCTCTATCTTGAAAGGGCAAAGCGCGACCGGGACTTTGAAAAAGAACTTCCATTTATGCTTGAGGCGTATGACTATAACGACTCTGACAAAACTATTGCCGATAATCTTGGCGAACTTTATCTCCATATGGGAGAATACGAGAAAGCAAGCGAAGTTTATAGTACATTATTGAAAACCGCGCTGATTACACCCATGCCGTACTATAATTACGGACTTGTGCTCAAAAACATGGGCGATATCGAGGGTGCGCGAGAAAACTTTGAAAAAGCGCTTGATTGCAGATTTACAAGCGTAATTACCGTAACCCGTGAAATGATTGAAGAAGAACTCTCTAAATTAAACTAAAATATTTCAGCCGATGCGCCATTGCATCGGCTGATAAATTCTTGACTTGATAATGCTATTATGTTATTATAAGTGAGGTGTGAAAATGGAAAACAAGTTTATGAGAATGGCACTTAATGAGGCAGAACTTGCCGCAAAAGAAGGCGAGATGCCCGTTGGTGCAGTAATCGTAAGAAATGGCGAAGTTATTGCCACGGGGCATAATCTTCGTAATGCTTCCCATGACCCTACACTTCACGCAGAAATTGTTGCCATAAGAAAAGCTGCAGAGATTCTCTCTGATTGGCGACTTTCCGACTGCGATTTATATGTAACTCTTGAGCCCTGCGTAATGTGCAGTGGCGCAATAATAAATTCACGAATGCACAGTGTATATTTCGGCGCGTATGATGCTGAATATGGCGCAGCAGGGGGCAGGATAGACCTTTTCTCCAAATCCTATTTCGGCAGCACTACGAAGGTCTACGGAGGCATTATGGAAGAAGAATGTACCGCAATGCTTAAGGACTTTTTTACTGCCCTGCGCGACAACAAAAAAGCTTAATATGGAGATGTACCCAAGTGGTTGAAGGGTCCGCACTCGAAATGTAGTGAAGTTAGAGGAAGTCCCAACCGCTACAAACCCTGATTCTACGGGACTTTTCTGAAAATTTAATATCGTTGTTTTTAGCTGTTCCCAAAGGTTGTTCCCAAAGATTTGCAACCTTTGGAGAACTCTT
>JAFQQD010000018.1 GCA_017411435.1 Clostridia bacterium | reverse complement strand
GCGGGTACAGTTAAGCACGGTATCAAATAATCCCCTTGCCTTTCGTATTTGCCGCCCAGTTCCTCAAATAATGATTTTGCCATTGTCTGTTACCTCCACATTCTTTTTTATTTTGAATGTCCGCAAAATCCGTCCTACATCTGTGGGACAAACAAAAAGATTCTATGCGCTACGATATTTACCTATATATTATAGCTTTCTTTTTTATAAAGGGAGGGGAAAAGCTAAAATTATTTATGTATATGATTTTTGTGCGTCTGTCCCTCCGTCTGCTTCTGTTCTTCTGGCAGCTTAATTGCCAGAATATCATTTCCGATTTTTATAAAGGTTTCTGGGTGCTTGAATTTTTCTAGGTATTTTTCCAGCAGCTCCCCTTGGAGGGATGCAAAGTCTTCTTCTCCAAGTCCACAAATTATGATATTTCCTGCCGTTATGTCGAACATCTCACCATCTTCGGTATATAACGCTCTGTTCAATGGCAGTCCATTTAACTTACCCTCCTCATTGCAAATAATGGCAACAGGGTCATCGAAAGGATATACAGCTTGCAAATAACCTCCAACAAACTGCTGCATACTTTCCAAACTCCCGTCAATTTCAATCACTTGGGCGGTTTTTCCTGGATAGCAAGCAACAACGGTCATTCCGCTTTCTGCTTCTCTTTCTTCAAATTCTTCAAAATAATTTTCTTCCATAATATTACCTCTTATTTAGTGGCGTGGTCTGTTGCTGCGTATCTGTTGTGTTCGCTGCTCCAGCTGCGCCGTTATTTCTTTGATTCGTTGATAGGGGCTGTCTGCTCCAGCTCCAGCAGCATTTCTTGGGTTAGCTCCTGGTACTGCTCCAGCAATTCCTCCATTTCTTCTAATAAGGTCATGTGCTGTAACGCTTCGTTTTTGTCCATGTGATTCTCTCCATTTGATAAATTTCTCTCTTAGCTCGTCCAGCAGCTTCCTTGCATCACGGATAAGCTGTTCCATCCTGGCAAGTGCGGCGTTTATTCTGCGCCGTTCCTGGTTTTCTTTGATAACATCAAATACGATGCCACGCTCTAATGCTGCCCTGGCTTCAGGGCCTTCATGGAGCAACGGCACTCGGTTCGATTCTTGTTCATGGGTCGAACGGTTATCTATCTGGGATTCTCCCTGCAGATAACTGTTACAATAGCTGACCCATGACCGTTTCAGCTCATGTAAAAACTGGCGGCTATTCCAAGGGTTGCTTTGCACGGTATTTCGCTTCCATATCTTTTCTGTAACAATGCTGCCGTTTCTGTTACGGGTGCGTATTTTCTGTTCTCCCGTCTTAGGGTCGATTTCTGGAATGCGCTGCCCGTTTTCGTCCAAGGCATATACTTTCTTTTCCCTGGCATCCCATGTCCCATCTTCCTTAAATCCTCGGATGGTACAAAGGCAATGCAGATGCGGATTGCCGTCTTTCATGTGAAAAGCCCAGTCTGCCACCATTCCAGCATCCACAAGATTTTTCTGTATGAACTCTCTGGCACGGGATATGGATTCTTCCCGTGTCCATTCTTTCGGCATTGCGATAATAAACGCACGGGCAACTTGGCTGTTCGCATGGTTCTCTTTCTCCTGGACGGCGTTCCATAGCGTTTCTCTATCGGCATAGGCAGCAGGGGCATGGGAGGGAAGTAGGATTTCGGAAAATATAACTTCCTCCTTGTTCCAATATTGAAAAGTCATGCCCAGGGAATCGTCTTTCAATTTCTGGGCTGCTTGATATGCTGCTGCCGCAACTGCACTTCTGCCGCTACTGGCTTTTACAATTTTTGCTTGCATAAATAGAAAAGCCATAGTTCACCTCCACGCTGCGGCAAAGTGCAAGCTGTCTGCAAGACTTCATCCAATGAAAAATTGGTGCTGTCCGCACAGGAATTTTGCCGCTGCAAAATCAATGTTTTATGTAATAAAATTTTGCTCCCATCTGGAAAGATTATTTCCAATGGAAAATTGGTGCTGTCTGCATAAGACCCTCAATGGAATTGCGACAAGAAATAGACGGGTGGAATCTGTCTATATTGGCGCAGTCCACAATTTTAATTGTGGCTGAATCGGCAATAGACCCAGCCGCTATTTCAAAAATTAAACAACCCTCCAAACGGTTCTCCCTCGTTACCCTGCGTATTCTCTGAAGGCTCCCGTGGTTCTTCCGTTTTCTGCGTTTCCAAGGTAAAATTCCCTGCGTTCTGTTGCTCCCGTAGGAAATTCACGACAGCCAAAACCTCGTTCTCGTTCAGTACCTTTCCAAAAAGTGCTGCCAGTTCTGCACCGCAAACCACCAAGGCATGAGTACGCTGCCGCCGCTTCTCGTCTGCATCCTGTTTTTCCAACCGCTTTATTTGCTCGTCGTACTGCTCCAGTTTCTTCTTGGTCTTTTCTCTTTTTTTCTTAACCTCTGCAACACGCTCTGTTATTGGTCGTGCGCCCATTTTCGTTACCTCCGTCTATGACTAACGGAACGCTGCGGCTTTTCTTTCTGAACAGCAACAACCGTAACCGATTGCAACATTTCCCGTTCTTCTTCGATTTCCTCTGGCACAATGACTTGCTGCATCAGCTCTCCATCAATGCCAGAAATAATCATGCTTGCCGTTGTGCGTATCTTCTCCATTTTCTGCTGCAACTCTTTCAGCTCTTTCCCTGCGCTCCATCCCCCCACATAGCCAAAGCTATATTCAGAGGTATCTAAGCCAAGCCAGGAACAGACTACAAATGCCACCGATTCAGCCGATACTTCCATTTCCCGTTTTGTAGCTTCCTGGTCAAGTCCATCTATTTTGTCATGGAGGATGCTATGGGCTACCTCATGGACAGCGGTTTTGATTTTCTGAGCCTGGGGAAGCGTGTCTTTAACGACAATCTCTCTGTTTACAAGGTCATAATACCCGTTTGCGCCACCGCCTACAGAATCAAAACGGATTGGTGCAGGGCTGATTTTTCGCAAAGCATCCATCACAGAATCGAAGTTATCTACATCCTTATCCAGAATAGAAACAATACTGGGCAGCGGTTTTCCGCTTGTGTCCTCATAGGCAAAAACATAACCAACTTTGAATCCCTGGTAGCTCTTTTCTACCTCTTGTGTAACCTCGTTTCCGTCCTGGTCTTTTACGGGGTTTCCGTCCTCGTCAAAAACCTTTTCATGGATGGTGCGCTTCCATGGAGCAGGTTCAATAATCATAATTCCCTTTGCTCCTGGATTTACGGTTCTCTGAAATTTGGTTTGCCATGCTCTGTACCCTGCTACAGCTGAAGCATCGGGTCGCTGCGCCCATATCAACAGAGAATTATTAAAACTGTAGTTATGGAATTTTGCCATGGCTTGCAAATAATCTCGGTATCGTTCAGATTCAAATAGATTTGTGATACCCTCATGGAGCTGTTCGGTCAGCTCTTTAATTTTCTCGTTTTGGTCTTTCCTTTCTTTCATGTTGTTGTGTCCTTTTTAGTCGGCTCGACTTGAGCCTGTGCTTTATGCAATGCGGCTAATTCTTCTTGCCGTCTTTTCAAAATAGGGGATATATATGGGTCTTCAAAATAGCGTAATTTCTTGCAGCGTATGTAATGACCATACAAAAAAACGATTGCTTCACCTCGCTCACGCAAACCAAGCAAATCCCGTGCTTCTACAATAGCCCGTCTTTCGCTGCTGTAATTGCCGTCCGATTTTCCACCAAAAACACCTTTTCGTTTGTATGCCATCTTTGTGACATCGTATTGACCAACCATGCCAGATACATAATCGGTGCTGTCTTTATCACCGCTGCCAGATAGAAACAGTTTCAGTTCACATAGGTTCAAAAGGGTCATTGCTTCTTCTTTCGGGTATATATCTTTGAATTGACTGATTGACTGGAACAGGCATACCAGGGCGGTGTGCTTCGACCTAAGTGTGCTCATGGCTGCCGAAAGCCCCATCAGTTTTCCAACCCTCGCCGCTTCGTCTACTATTAGCATGGTATAGCGGTCATCTTCTTCCTTAAACTCACTTTCGCAATGCCGTAGTATTTGTATCGTCACCAAACGGAAGAATGGCTGATATGTCACCAACATAGATTCATGTATTGCAAGGTCTAAGTTGGTTGTGCCATCGTTCAATGCAGCAGGGCTTGTTTTGTTAGGGTTTCCATGTAATGTCCATTGCAGTTCTGGATAGGAAAACACTTCAAGATAGCTCTTTAGGGTAGTTTCAATGTCAGCAACACTTTCGTTGTCACTCTTTCCAACAAACCCCTTAAGCTTGTCCAGCACAACGCCCATATTCTGATTTTCTGCATCTGCAACAATGGCAGTTAGCAGTTCATCCAAACCTGTACGCATAAGTGTTTGAATTATCGGGAGGAAGTCATATCCTTGTTTTGCAAAGTAGTAAAGAACGCCCGAAAGTATCTTCTTTGCGTTGTCTGAGAAATAGGGGTTATCTCCCGTTGCAACTACCAGGGCATCCGCTATATCCGTAACCGCTTTGATAATCTCTGTTTCTGTTACATTCTCACGGTGGATTTTATAAAAAACATCATATCCATAGGAGGATTCCACCGCAGGGGCAACCACCTGGAAATCCTTGTGTTCCTCTGCCTTGTAGTCCTGTGCTTTGATTCCCAACAGTTTTTCAAATAGTTCACCCTTAATATCCACCAGGAAATAGTTGTAGGGTTTCCCTGGCTTGCTGTGTCCTTTCCTGGCTATCTCATTGCGGAACATCATACTGTAGAGCCACCCTAGGAGCAATACGCTCTTACCGCTGCCAGGTGTACCTACCACAAATCCGTTGATTCCATCCTTATCAATGGGACAATAAGCATACTTACCTTTGTGCTTGCCCAGGACAAGTCCTGTTGGTATCTTGCTGGCGTACTGAGCTGGTATGTCGGGATATGCAGCATCCAGATATGCTTTTGAGTGTCGTTCATCCTTTGCGGCCAGACCGTAGGTAGCTGCAAAAGAAAAATCTGTTTGTCCACGCTGCTGCCGCTCTACATTGGTCACGGTGATTATGATGGGAACAATAAGCGGTAGTATGTAGGCAAAAGCAATTTTCAAAATCGGATGTAGTGGAATGTTTATTTCGGATTCATAAATAATATAGTGAAAAATCAACGCAAGGGGAGGGTAAAACCATAGCCCCGTGAACCAAATAAAGTTTTTTATTTTCATACTATCTCCTTTCACAGTTGCTTTACCATACAGGGGGTCACACCCATTACATTATGATGGTGGTTAAACCCGTGGTCTTTGTACCAAGACACTTCTTGTTCCATGGGGATTTGACCATCCTTGCAGAATGGTTCAGCTCCGCAATATGAAATAATCTGTTTGGCGTTGTTTTCTGTTGCATAATCCAGCACCTTTGTCAGCAAAACTTCTCCCAGACCTTTTCCGCGATAATGCCGCAACACATATAAATCTCGTATGTAGATTTCTTCGTTAATTAGGCTGCAGCTCATGTGTGCAATCACTTTTATGCCATTCCGTATCTGTACTTCATAAGTATTGGCTGTTTCAATCTCTCTCATGTTGCCCCTCCTGGTTTTTAAGTTTCTACAGATAATATAGAAGATTAAAAATGCCGCTTTCGGCTCGTCTATACTATTTTGGGGAAATATAGGCTTTCTATAGGATTTTTTGTATAGGAAAAGGGTTGCCCGAAAGCAACCCTTTTCCATGGCTACGCTGATATAATGATAAATGCTTGATAGAAAGGACTTTTGACAAATGAATATAACTGCTGAAATGGTACAAAAGGTCAAAGCGGTTGCGGATGAAGCATTGCAGAAAATCGGTGCTGACAGCATCCAGGAAAAGGTTGACCTGGCGGTTAAGTTTGCCAGGAGCCAAGCCCCCATGCAGATTGTTCTGGATGGGGGCAGTCTGGTAACGGTTGCGGTCGATATTGCAACTGTCTTTTCCCAAGAGGGCAGCTACCGACAAATTAAATACAAGGGGGCAACGGTAACAGCCGAAGCTATTCAGGCTCTTAGCATTGTCCTGGTTGGGGATAATGTTAAACTGTGCAAGTCTACATATGATGTAGTTCCTGGTTCTACATTCCAGGATGCACAGTTTATCAATGCTCGGTACTGGATAACCACTTTGGATGCGCTGACGGAAAAATATATATGCTGAACGGAATATCCATTTGGAAGTGTTCTATATTGTCATTTCCAACGCAGCAACATCTACGATTAAATCTTTCTCGGATAGCTTACCGATAATGTGTATGTTCTTAAGGCTTTTGCAGCGTGAAAGAACCGTGTACAACTGACCTGGGGCAAAGTATCCTGGTACAACATTGATTTCATCAAATGTCATGCCCTCGCTTTTATTAGCGGTTATAGCATATGCAAGAACGACGGGAA
Source organism: Clostridia bacterium (assembly GCA_017411435.1). GTDB lineage: Bacteria > Bacillota > Clostridia > UMGS1883 > UMGS1883 > UMGS1883. The sequence goes on along the minus strand of JAFQQD010000018.1, from coordinate 14,602 downwards.
GCTGCTCATAAATACCCCCATCTTGTAGTTTGAAACGCATAGTGGAAATCGTAACTTCTGCACCGTTATCAAATCTTACCTGGATGCTGTTGGGCTTGATTTTGATAATTCGTCCCATGCTGCCGTTTTTGAACTTATCTGCATTGCAAATAGTCATAATACGCATACCGACAGCTAAGCGTAACTGCCTGGGACACGGCAGCTCTGCTTCCTGTGGTGTACCATCTGTAATAACAGCATCAAAACTAACCAGCTCGTCGGGGAAGAATCTGTCTTCAGCTTGCTTGTTGTAATAGTCCACCAGCTTGTTTGTGGGGCAAATGTAAATCGGATTGCAGCTGAACAATGAGCCAGCGTTTTTGTTGAACCAATCTACAGCAGATAGCTTTCCGTATTTGATTTCATTGAGCCGTTGCATAAATTCGGGCTCCTGTTGCCTGTAGATATATTTCAATACGATTTTACGAAAATTCATTTGCTCCCATAACTCAGACTGAAAAGCATATACCCCTTTGGCTTCGGGATAGTAGAATTTGATTACATCCATATCTTCGTCTGTAGTAACAGGTTGGATTTGTCCGAAGTCACCAACTACGATGACTTGGATGTGCTTATCTGTTTGCTGTTCGATGAACCGAATCGTTTTAATGACCTTTGTAAAAACATCAATACGAACCATGTTGATTTCATCTATAATAAGTCTGGAAATAGAATAAAGTGCTTTCGGAGCAGCGGTTACTTCATCATTTGGCTGTACGTCATTGGGGAGTTGAAATGCCTTATGTATTGTTTGGGCATCTAAGTGGTCTGCCGCTCTGCCAGTAGGAGCAACTACCAATGTAGCAGCTCGTTCTTCGGGTGATAGCTTTGATAGAAAGTTCCTTACTAGGGTTGATTTTCCTGTACCCGCTGCTCCGATAAGTGCGATATTGTTTTTGTCAGTTCGCAATGCTGCCATAGCAATAGTGTGTTCATCAATACCCGACTGGGTGTTTGTTTCCTTGGAAAGAGAACAATAAAAAAGCTCTTGGCACTCAGCAGTCTTAAATTGTGGGGATTCACTTAATTGCCTTTTGGTTTCCAGTATTGTCAGTTTTGTCATGCTTTCCAAGCCCAAAATTCGACAAACTTCGTCATTGCTTGAACCCATTTGCCGTGCGATGCCTGTTATGGAGTATTCTGCTTGATAAAGGCGTATTATTTCTGCAACCATAAGATTTCGTTCATGGTCGGTTTGTGATTTCTGGCGCTGTTCTGCAATAAACCGTTGAATAGTTCGCTTACTAATTTCTGGATGTTCAGCAGCAATTTCATCGACTTTGTACCCGATAGCATACATGAACGCAATATCATTATTTCGCTGCTCTTTGGCTGCTTTCCGTTTAGCGCGTTCTTGTGTTTCTTGCTTATTGTGTCCGATTCGTAGCAACTCGATTTCATCTTGGGTAATGCCTAACTTAGAAATAATATCTTTATTTCTATATCTGCTAGGCGATTGTTTCTTTTCGATATTGGAAATGATTTTGTCTACGCTGCTTTCTGAAAGTGGCCTTTTGAAATAACTGTTCATATGATGCAACAAATGATGGGAATTCCTGGGGGAATATACCATACGGAGAGTAGAATAATAAACATACAGATAATCGTTTCTGTGTTCTCCAATATCGTAGTCCCGTCCCTTTACCCAGGCTTTCAGCCAGTCAATGCGGTCTTTCATGGCAACTTTTTCTGGTTTTAATAACTTCATAATTGATGTACCTACCTTTTAATTTGATTCATTATCATTGTAGAAGAACCAAATCAGCGTGTACGGGCAGAAAAAAGCAGCAGCCAACTCGGCTGCTGCTTTTTGTTATTGCTGTGTAGGTAAGTTAGATAAATTAGTTCTCTTATTCTCCAAATCCAGCTTGTACGGGAGAATCGGCAAGCACATTGGTTGCCATTAAGGTGCTGCCAGCGTACATGATATACTCCATGTCACTTTCTGCAGCGATTTCCCTGGCTGCATCGGCCTTGGCTTTAACAACAAAATCGTCAATCTTGTTGTCACCCTTAACTTCTATCAGCTGATAGGAGCCATCTTCCATCAGAGCCAGGAAGTCGGGATAGTAATGCCGTATTCTTCTGGATTCGGGGTCGTAATATTGAATGGACAAATCGCCCTGGTTGCTTGTGAACATACCCGTAAAGTACACTTCTTTGACCTTGGAACTGGTGATATACTGCCAGAAACATTCCTTTTCGGGTTTGGAGTCAAAACAATAGGTATCTGCATGGAAACTCTTGTGTGCAAACTTGGCAAGGTTGTCATCGTAGCTTGTTACAACCAACTCTGGCAAGCCCTTAAACTCATAGTAGCCAGCATCCGCAGGCTCTTTCAGCAGCACAAGTTTCTTGTCTTCAGTCGTGCGGTCACACTTGATTTCAAACATGGCCTTGAAGATTGACGGAATGACCACATCATAGAGTATATCGTTATATTTGTTGATATACTCAATGACCGTTTCAGCACCGTCCACCGATTCATTAAGGATTCTGGATGCTAGGATGGGAGAAATGTTCAAATATCTGGAAATCTCTGCTGCCAGAGAAAATACGCTGTACTTGGTGTTCTCTCTCAAATGGTCTGCATTTTCTTCCTTAACGGTCTTATCGTATGCAAGGCCCTCTTTGCGGTAGATAAGTGCTTGGTATTTCTCCAAATCCAATTCAGAAAGTTGGAAATCAATCGGGGCAGAATAGCCATGCTCCACAAGAGTGTAATTGTGCTTGATTTGCTTTACCGTCAAATATCTGGGAGGGGGAAGCACACGAACTTTATAAGGCTGCTTCTTGCTGCCACTGCTATCCTTAAGGTCTTTGATTTCGATGTTGAAGTTCTTGTTCAGTTCATCATTCAGCGTATCAAAGTTCTCCTTTGACAGATAGACGGATGCGGTCTGCTGTTCTTCGGTGATTTTCCGCAAGCAGCGCATTGTTGCCTGGAGAACGAACACCTTAGATTTCGGGCTTCTGAACAGGGCCACACCAAAGAGGGAACGACAGTTCCAACCCTCACGGCCCTTTTCAACCAGAATAATAAACTGTTTCTTGCTGCCCTCTGTTCCCTCTACATCAAGATTCTGGAAATTGCGGATATCATCATTGGAGGTAATGGAGGAATCGCCTACATTGACCAGAACTTTGGAAAGGGGAACGCCCAGTTCTGCCAGGATTCTTTCAACTGCAGGGCGAACTTCATTGTTGGCTTCCTCTACACGGGATGCAAAGATAGCCAATTTCGGCTGCAATCCCTCATAGGTTTTGTCACCATATTTCTTCCAGAAGTCTTTAATGATGTTTGCCAGGAACTCTTCATTCTTGACATTAGCATAGCCTTGTACGTCCACTTCTTTCAGATAACCGTGAACAATGGATTCTTTTAGACCGTAGGCATAGACAACTTCGGGGAGAACCTGGTTGTTGACATAGGGTGTACCCGTGTAGTTATAGCATCCTACCACATTTGTGCCACGCCTGGTCAAATCATCAGCCAGAAGATTGATTGTGCTGCGAAGAGAGGTCTGCGTAGAGTTGGTACGCAAATCTTTCTCCAATTCCTTGCCGAACATATGGTGCGCTTCATCAACATAAACACCAATCTGAGAAAGACGGCACAGTTTTTGGAAACGCTGGTTAAACATAAGGTCGGAGTCATTGTCAAAATCGTCCTCGTCATAGATGCTGCCGAGTAGAGAAGAAGACTTGAACAGCTTTTCTACCGAGCTGTCTTCCTTGTGCTTCTTTTTGACAATAATCTTCTGCGTGTTGGAAATGATGATATTGAAATTGGAATCGTCCAGGGTATTAAGGGTCGTGCCTGTGTCTTCCAGGAAATGAATCTTGATATTGGCATCCAGTACCCGTGCGTATTCCTGGGGAACAACCAGGGACTTGTCAAAGGTCATAATCTCCTTCAAAGACTGCAAAACTGTCTTATCGGGAGCGAAAACCAGGGCGTTATGACAGAAACGCTTGTCCTTGGGATATTTGTTTGCCAACAGGAACTCGTAGAAGATACAAGTAGCCATAAGGATGGTCTTACCCAGGCCCATTGTCAATGCGTAGATGTAGTTCGGATAGTTTTCCGATACCTTTTTCATGCGCTTGAAGACAGCCTGCATCTGTTCATCGGTCTTAGCTTCGCCAATCATCAGCTGACCATGAGTGATAGAGTAGTAGGAAGCATCTGAGAACATATCTTTTTTCTTGCTCCAGTTCTCAAACATCTGGTGAACCTGGGCGTTGTTCATAAATTCCTTTATGAACACATACATCTCCAATGCTTCAAACTGCGGTTTTCTCAAAAAAGCAGATGGATTTAGACTTTTATCGTTATAGTCCAGGAACTTTCGGGTAATGTCCTTATAGTTTCTGCGAATTTTACCACGGTTGGAGTTGTAGTAGAATTGCAGCTGACTATAGAACGAAAACTCTTCGCTATACTTTACAGCCATTTATCCCACCTCGATTTCCAGAGATTCAGAAAGCAAGTCGGTGATTTTTACTTTGATTCTTCCAGCATCGGCAGGGACGGTATAAACACCCTCAACAAAACCATCCTTGGGAGCAATATCAATGGTGGTCGGCTCCATCACAACGCCGTCATAGTTCCAGTCAATCATAATGGATTCAACAAGCTGCTTCCAGTTATCCACATATTCTTTCTGCAAGCTGAGTTTCTGCATCAAGTTCATAGGGAAGAACTCTTTGATTGTCAGCTTACCGCCTTTGATAACCACATTGGCTTCTGCTTCACGCTTCAGCTGAAGGACGGACTTATCACGGAGAATATCAACAATCTGGATATCCAACTTGTACTGTGACAACTCCTGTTCCAGAGATGCCTTAAGGTCGGGTTCGTGGCCCATACAAACAAGTGTGATATATTCAACAGGGGCGTTGGGGTTCTCTTCCTTGCGCTTTTCAAAGCTCTTATAGGGCAGATTTGCTTTCAGTTCTTCCAGGTCGGCCTTAGTTGCGATACGGTTGATGGGAAGAATCTTCACCATTCTACCATCAAGTTCGCCATCATATACGCTGCCAGCATCAAACTTCTGGATTTCTAGGGCAGAAATAATAAGCTCTTTTGCTTCCAGAGGATTACGGAAGAAATCATAGTTATTTACATTGTAGACCTCAAACCCAGTATACTTCTGCTGCCCATCCCCAAATAGACTTTGCTCTTCAAGTTCTTGGGCCACACCGATAAGCCGCTTTGTAGTAGTCTGAATTGCGCCAAGGTTTATGTCAGCACCAATAAAACGACGGCCTAACTTCATGGCTACTGCTTGGGTAGTTCCAGAACCCATGAAGCAATCGAAAACGATATCCCCAGTTTTGGAGAACGAGCGGATAATACGATGAATCAATGCTTCTGGTTTTTGAGTAGGATAGTCCAGCTTTTCGTTAGAGTCCTTAGGGTCAACAGGCTTAATATCTTTCCAAACAGAATTGATAGATACACTTTGAATCTCGAATATCACATCATCCTTAGTAGGAAGTCTTCCATTGTCCCTAACCCACTTGTTGTATCGTTGCATAAACCGAGAGTCGGTGCTAGGATAATGGTCTCCTTTAATTTTATTGCCGTCAACAACATATTGTTCCCAACGCTTGTAGTTGATAGAATCTTTATAATCATTGTCGTACTGCATTTCGAAATGATAATCTGCAGACTTTGAATATACAAAGATATTATCATGCTTTCTAGGATAATAACGCTTGACTGCTCCTTGATAGGTTTCGTAATACCAGATTATCTCATTAACAAAGTTTCCTGGGCCCATAACTTCATCGAGAATACATCTTAAGAAGTGCGATTTATGATAATCACAATGAACTAATAGAACACCTTTATCAGATAATAATTCCTTTATGATGGTAATTCTCTCATAAATGAACTGTAGATACTCGTCATTTGTCCAGATATCGCCATATTGCTTCTCTTCAAAAGAAGTTGAATCATTAGAAACAACCTGTCCTTTCAACTTAATCTTCTTTTTATAGTCCGCTTTGCTGTCAAAAGGAGGGTCAATGTAGACTAGGTCAATCTTACCACGGTACTCTTTGAGCATATGGCTCATTACCTGGAGATTATCACCCCAGAAGATTTTGTTAATCCAACCATCCTGTTCTGCACCATATCTTTCCCGAAGCTGTGCAGGGAAATACTGAGTGGATTCATAGGGCCGCTTTCCCGTCCAATGCAGTTCGGGATATCCTTTAATGGGTTTTCTTTTTTCAAAAGCAAAGGTTTCAATTTGCATTTGTTCTGCCATGGTATTTACTACCTCCAATTATTTCTTACAGAAGTACCTAAAGTCGCAGTTATCACAAAGTTTCTGATTCTTCGACTTGGCACAGAAATCCTTTTTCTTAATTTTCTGAACAATCTTATCAAAGCCCTGGATAGTAGCTTCAATATCAGACTTGACCGAGGGGAAAGTTATCTGCGGATTGCCCAATTCTTCGCCCGTGTAGTAAAGGTGCAGCTTGCTTACGGTATAGCCTGTCTTTTCCTCTACCAAATGGGCGTAAACTTGCAACTGCCGCTTATAACGCTCCAACAACTCTCTGTCTTTGAAAATATCGGGCTTCTTCTCTGATTTGAAGTCCACCAGCTCCACCGTATCGCCCTCACCACGGATAAGGTCAATCTTACCCTCAATGATGTAATCTGGCTTCAGCAGACTGACTTCCACTTCCGCTTCCTGTAGTCTACTCCAATCACCGTTCTGCCGTTCCACATAACGGTTAACCTGGCCCAATGCCACTTCAAGCTGCGGCTGGCCCAGATAAGAATGTTCGTTACTGGAAAGGGTCGTATAGTTGGTGAAGAACCAAAGACGGATATTATCGGGCGTGATAAGATGGGTTTCTTTTCGCAGAGCTGCCTTATGAATGTCCTCTATGGTCTGGTGAATTACTTGACCGAACAAGGTTGCACCGACTCTTATCGGCGTAAATCCCAGTTCTTTGAAGAACATATACTGCATCGAACAGTCTTCGTACACAGAAATATGGGAAGTAAAGGAGTATGTTTCCTTGATATTTACATCCTTAACCTCTTTGAAGTCAAATGCCCTCACATCAAACCTGGAATTCTTATAACTCCAGAGGTTTTCGTAGACCTCTCTGAAATACATACTGGGTTCTCTCGTTGTTTCGTTGGCTGTAAGAACCAGGAGGTCTTGCGCTCTGGAAAAAGCGGTGTAATACAATCTCCAGAAGTCAAAGTATTTGGTCTGGTCGGCTGGTTCATACGGGGGCCGCTTATGATACCTGGCAGCAATATCATCCATAAGGACATCATTTCTGGCCCTGGGAACATTACCCAACGAACCAACCACAACCACAGGGAACTCCATGCCCTTTGACTGGTGGATGGTAAGAAACGAAACGCAGCCGCTTGGTGCGTACTCTGCATCATCCTCATACTCGTCAATTCCACCATTGAACAGGAAACGGAAGTACATATTGAACAGCAGTTCAACATCCCGTTTCAAGTTCTTGGGGGACAGGATATTTACCCGATGCAGATACTCATACTTACCAAAAATCTCTGTTAATTTAGAGATGTTCCGTGCTGGCCTTAAATCCACCACGCCAGAAGTCATATCCACATTCAAAATGCTGGAGAACGGCTCATATTCAAAGAGTTGGTAAATAAGGCCAGTAAAGGCATAGTCCGTGTTCTTCTTCAGCGAATAATGGGCCTTGCCCTTATCAATCAAGAACGCTTTCAGAGGTTTATGCTGTCCATCTGTCAAAATGGCAGTCATTTCTTTAATGCAGTCCTCATAGTATCGGCAGAGGGTTTCATCCGCATAACTGAAATTGCGGTTCTCCAACCGTGCGACATACTGTGGGAACATAATCAGAAGTGCGCCGAAAACCAGCTTCACTTCTTTTCTCTCAAAGAACATATCGGAACGGGGAGAATACACATTGATTCCGTTTTCTTCAAGATACCGTGCAAGGCCCTTTGCCTTTGCAGATTTAACCGAGTTGAACAAAAACGCTATCTGATTAAGGTCTGTCAATTTCCCAGAGTTCAGCAACACATTGATGAAATCCAACACCGATTCATGCCATTGGTCAGCATCATCATCGGCTGCAACTTTGATAACTGCTGGAGCAGAAAGCCTTTCTTGATTATGGGCCACAATCCGTTTATCGTATCTGTACTTATCCCACTTGAACTTAAACTTCGCTCCATCCGTTGTCTGCATCCATGTGTTATAGAAGTCAACAATATCGATATTGGAACGGTAGTTCACAGTCAACGCCACGGTATGACATTTCCCATTTTCAAACTTCTGGGGAAACTCCAGAATATTACGGATGGTTGCACCACGGAAGCGGTAAAGGCCCTGGTCATCGTCACCGACAACACAAATATTCTGCGCATCACCAGCCAGAAGAAATACAAGCTGTTCCTGGATATAGTTTGTGTCCTGGTATTCATCAATCATCAGATACTTAATCTTGTTTCTGATTTCTTCCAAAACCTCTGGGTTATCTTTGATAAGATGGTATGCTTCAGTCTGGATAGCAGAGAAATCCAAAAGGTCATTTTCTTCCAGGATATATTGGTACTCTTGCAGTATTCTTCCCATACCAGCAACAGACGGATTACGGTCTTGCATGAGCACATCTGCATCCACCAACTCTTCCACCAGGTTATTTACATAGCGGCAGATTGCTTGAGATTGCTTCCACGCACCTTGTTCATCAATCGCTGTATCAAAATCTTTTAAGTTACGGAAGCGGTTGATGTTCTGAAAAACAGTATAGGTCTGGTCAAAATCGTCAAGAGTCCGATAATTCTTCGATATACGCGTGTACTCGATATGTTCCTTAATGAACCGCAGGCAGATTGAGTGGAATGTACCGATATACATTTCATTTAGATTCACCGCAATCTTTCGGTCAAGCAGTTCATTTGTGATACGGGTAATGATTTCCTTGGCGGCCTTTTCTGTAAAAGTCGCAATCATAATCTCTTCAGGCCGTATCTGCTTCTCTTGAATCATATATACGGCTCTCTGAACCAGGGTAAAAGTTTTTCCCGTTCCAGGGCCAGCGGTGATAAGCACAGGGCCATCAACTGTTTGGATTGCTTCTTTCTGTGCTTCATTCGCTCTTCCAAAATCAAACATCAAATTTCCTCCCACCTAGAGTTGTCCATGATAATTGTAATATCTTATCTGTCCAATAAAATGGGCGTTATTTGTTATCTGCATCTGGAATATGCTGAATAATATCCCCAAAGTCGCACTCCAACACATCACAAACACGGGAAAGAATAGCCAGATTCACAGGCTCGTCCCTACGCAGCTTCGTCATAGTATTCGGGGAAATATCAGCAGCACGCCGCAAATCGGCCTTGCTCATTTTTTATCAACAAGAAGTTTCCAAAGTTTGTTATAAGAAATAGACATACCTGTGACTCCTTTTTCGTATTTACTCATTTCGATTATAACACCAACATCACATTTTTACAATTGATTTTCGGAAATAGTTGCGAAAGTATGTTGCAAATCGTGAACAAAAAACGCCCTCCGTATTTTATACGGGGGCGTTTATCCTGTAGTTATATATAATCATTGACTGTAGAGTGGTCAATCTTCGGAAGAAAAGCAGCCAATATTCCTCCCAGGACGATTCCGATAATGCCATAAAGAACTTGACCTTTAATAAGGAAAATAACTCCACCAACAGCAAACGCAACTGCCAAAAGCCATGCGACGGCTTTGAGTACCCATTTAATGACTGGCCACAAAATGCGGATAGCAAGTGGAATCAAAATGATTGCACCAATAACAATAAGAACCCACTTCATAGTGATACCTCATTTCTTTATGGCTGTGATAATTCACGGCCTAATTTTCTTCGCTGCCTATTCCCGACAAGCTTACAATAATCGTAGGATGCGCCCATCTGAATAGAAATCTGTCGATAGTTAAAACCTAAGTTATGAAGCTCGATTATCTTTTCATCAAATAACTGGGTTTGCGTTTTTTCGGGAAGTCGCATTGCCACCAGTTCGGCAGTAGGAACACCCAGGAAAAATGCTAACAGGCAAATGTCGTATGTATGGCAACGATGATTTGAGAAAATCTTCTCAATTTGCCATTGCTCACTCATTGTAACATTTGGAAGCGCAAAATACAACTTATTAAAATCATTGGTTAGGGGAGCAAGTAACCGTGTCTTGCCCCTGGCAGATAAGTATTTAGTATTCTCCATTTTTGAGTGCATAAATGTTCCTACCTTGGTAGGGTTATCGATTTGCAAATCAGCAGAAAACACCTGCGATACATACTTTGCAATTTCCAATTCAATATTGTTACTGCAGTTTTCTGCGGCAGAGCAAACAGGAATAATTGTTTCAGCGTGTACAAGGGACGGACTATCCTTGCTTGTAATGCTTACTGAACTATCGTGTAGATAACACCCATGAACAGGGCATACATCAATATGGTCAAGCTGGTGTAACCGATGCCAATAGGTTTCACCGTAGCGTTCTCGGTCAGCTTCCGCACATAAGGGGCAGTAGCGCAGCCATTGACGGTGCTGTGTTTTATTTCTGCGTATATGGAGTGAATCATTAAACCGCTTGTCCATGTTCAAAAGATGCTCAAAAGCCTTTTGGCGTCGTTCTACTGGCAAAAATCTAGCATAGTACGGAAACATGGTATGATTCAGAATGAACCGTTCAAACGGCATGATGTGTGTAACAGCACAATAAGCATCCTGGCTTAGCTCAATGATAAATTCAAGATTAGGTTTAGCTGTGTGGGATATAAAAAGGTCATCTGCAATGGCTCTGTAATGGGTGTAACCACTTCGTACACCATATCGAGCGAACCAACTGTATGCAAGCTCGTCTGGGTACACATCGGGGAAAAATGAAATCATATTGAGATAACCTCCACCGTGACAAAGGATTGCAAGAACGACACGATATTTCGACATTCATTCTTGGCACGGAGTACAAGCGTGCTGATAGAAATATCGTCGGTTTCACACTCTACTTCGGGTATCGTCTGCTGTTTCTTTGCAAAAGTGGTTTGGGGCTTACTTGTAACAGAAATATATGGATGCAGCATGGCTATTCGGTTTTGATATGCAGTCCGCAGAGTAGTCAAATTCAGCGTTTCAGAACCATCCAGAATTGCGATTTCTTGTGCATCGTGCAGTAATGAAACAACGGTAGATATTCCGTTGCTGTGTTCGTAAAGCCAACGAACAACGGAATCATCCAACGGTGCAGCGTTCTTGACATATTGATAACGATATAGGCTTGCACAGAGAAAATAAAATTCTTCCCCGTATGGCATAGCGTTGTATTGCAGCCCCAATGCTCTACGAGCTAATTGCATGGCTTGGGTAAAGAACGCTGCGCTTTCGGGTGTTCCAACCATTGCGATTGATATACCGCTGTTATTGATAAGCTGAGTTAAGCAGCCTATGAGTGTTTTTCCATTTTTATGGTTCACTACATGTTGGATTTCATCACAAACCAATAAGCCAATATGATTCAATGCAACTTGGCTCACAGCACCGATAAGCATATCAATGGTAGATTTGGTGCGCAGGGCGTTTGAATAGTATTTACTGCCCAATTTTTCGTCCACAACACGCAAAATCTCCAGAAGTAGACCTTTTACAGAGGAATCAAAGGGTGTTTGAACAATTACACATGGGATGATTTTTGAATATGGATTCTTTGTTTCAATGATTTCTTCTGTGGTTAATAGCTGAACAGCACGGGTAACGGACGATGATTTTCCAATGCCCGATGCCCCAATGATTGTGAAAGAATCAGAACCGCCGATAATGCCACTATATTCTTGCTGCCGAATACCTTTGTGATTTTCTGAGTATTGCCGTACTGCCAGTTTGCTTTCTTTCTTTTGCAATGAACGCAGTAGCGAAAGATACATCTTAGCATATATCTCTTTGGACATTTGCGTAGGAATAAAAACCTTATACATATCCGATAAAGCAATGAGCCTTGTTGCAGCGTTTTCGTTAGTGATTTCTGGGTCGTATTCGGGCAAAATGGTCAACGCCTGTTCCAATTCGCTGCCAGACAGCATAGGCGGCAATTTCTTAACTAAGTTCATATTATCCAAGGTTTTCACTCTCCTTTACAAAATCAATGTGGGTTCTGGCTTGCTCTCTTTTTCTTGTGTTGCGGATATTCTTAATACCAACATCGGTCTGCTTACTATGGGATGCTATAACCTGGATATGTTCTGCAAGGTCTATCTGCGCTTGCAGATTTTCAGCGGCAGCAGCATTTACGGTCTGCTTCCTTGCCTTTTGCATTGTTTGAACAGCCGCCAGGGATTTGCCGTTAAATCTGCTTTCAATCAAAGCAAATGGAACATACTGTCCGTTGTCCATCAGCCAGACTTCCGTTACATCCTCTGGGTTATAAGCAACGGTTACTTCGCCCCCAGACAAAAACGCTTCGGTATAACCATCATGTTTATACCGTAGGCCATTAACTCGTAGCCCCTTTCGGGTGAATGTTCCCGTTGTCCTGGGCAGTAATGTTTGAATCAACTTTTGCGGCGTAACCATGATAAAGTTTGCCCCCATCTGTTTCTTGCCCCAGGCAAATATGCTGCTTGCATTGGCTTTCACTCCATCGGCAAGCATTTCTTCAGTAAAAGGGAAATCTACAATACGGGAATTGTTATAGTACACGATGCAATGTAGGATTATCTGATCAAATTCACGCAGGGTCAGACAAGCATCCTTGCGGTAGTCATGTGCGCCCCGTTCTTGGTAGTCTGGCTCAATCACGCCTTTGCCTTTTAGATGTTTTTTGTAGTTATTCTGTATCACATCAAAGAACACTTCCACCGTTCCCTTAAGCTCAGGTCTGAAGGGAGGGAGGTTTACGATTTTAACGCCAAGTTCGGTTATCTGAGAAAAAGTATTGCCTTTATATTCGCTGCCCATGTCGGTTACAAACACACCAGGTAGTTTGTTGGCATCCCATTCTTGCGGTTCAATAAACACACCGTGCTTGCTACACCATTCCTGTTTGTTGGCTATCACATTCAGCATCAGACTACGCAAGCTGTATGTGCCGCCCTCCCATCCCAGGGAATAGCCGCAGCACAATCCCGAGAAAGCATCTACACAAGCACAAAGCACAGGCCTACCCACCAGCTTGCCCCCATCGTCCACCAAGTAAATATCGCATATTGTTGAATCCAACATACCTACACCAACAGCAGGGGCAAATTGCTGTACCCCATCACCAAGCAGAGGACGATTGTTGCGCTGATAGTCTTTGATACCGTCCCTGGATATGTAATACTTCTGCATTTTCTTTGTCTTGCGGTAGAAATATCTAAACTGGTCAAAAGTCGGGTATGCTGCCACAAGCTGTCCCTGTTGGTCGCAATACTTTTCTTTGAGCATCAGCGTGTATGCTGTCATGAGGCTGTTTTTGTTCTTCGTGTAGAAAAACTTATTTAATGCCCAACGCATATTCTTTTCGTCCTGGGTTAGTTCCTTTTCTGCTTTGGGTGGGGGAGCAAGAGCATCAATATCCTGGTACACCAAATACAAGCAAAGGTACTTTCGTATCGTTTGCTTGCTTTGGTGTTCTGCCAGAAAATCAATCATTTGGCTGCGCTTCTGCTCATTCCCAATGTATGGCAGCACTCCAGCAATCATGGTAAAGCGTTCCTGGGCAATGCGTTCTTCTTTTTGGGTTAGCTCTCTGCCAAAAGGATAATCTGTTCGCTCATACATTTCATCCTCTCCGCAATCATCGTAAGTGGACAGAGTATCACCATCTACCCATTTGGGCATTGTTCTTTTGATACAGTCAATGACCAGGGCTTTATTGCCTTGGGATTTCAGCACACGGATAATCTGATTTTTATTCTTCAGCAGCATCTACAACAATCCCCCAATCTGTAACGCCATGCCGCAACCAATAATTGCGGCTCATATCCATCATTGCTGCCATTTGCGGTCTGGATAATAACTTGCGGCTAATGCACTCTCTGACCATTAAATCCCCGTCGACTTTTTTACAAACAAAATCTGTCATATATTCTCCACACTCGTCACCATCTAAGGGAACATTGCATCTGACTTCAGCAATATCCTTGTTTTTAACCAGGATGATAGCATAGGCAGATTGTATAGGGTCGTAGGTTTTGCAAATGGTAGTGAATTTCTCCAGGGATTGCTTTTCACATCTTCCTTTGTAGTTCTTTTTTCTCATTTTGACCTCCCGATTTTTCCCCGATTTCTTCCCAACTTTTTCCCGACTTTTCCCCAACTTTGATAAAATCGGGGGATTTGCCCAAAAGCTTCCCAAGTTTAAGCCTTTTTGGGGGCGTTTACGCCCCCAAAAACAGCTTTAACAGAAAGCTATATGTTCCAGGGCAAAACAAGATATTCTCGAAAGGGCAAACTTCCTCATTCTCTCCCATCCTTTCATTTCCCATCTTTTTTGCTTCGCTGCCCGTTCCTTTTTCTTTCTCATATTCTCCTGTTTCTTTCTTATCCATTCATG
>JAFQQD010000017.1 GCA_017411435.1 Clostridia bacterium | reverse complement strand
TTACCGAAAGGTATGGCGCAAAACCTTATGGTTTCCGCTTTTTCACCAAAGGGCGTACCGAGGCAGACCTTGATAGCAGGGTTGTTGCCGAAAGCGGAACATACTTCATCAACGGCGTTGTTGAAACGCTTGAAGAAATCAAAGCTAAGGGTGATCCTAATAACCGTATCTTGATTTCCAATATGGAATGTAACGGTTGGGATAAGGTCGTAACAACTCATAATCCGTACAAGTGGACACAGCCGTTCACAGAAAACGATGCGGTTGTGACGGTTGAGAATTGAGGTGCTGATATGACATTAAAAGAACAAGTTATCGTTTCGGCATACACCGGTGTTTTGATGTGTCCTATGCACGATATGTGCAAGTACATTGAAGAATTGCTTGGTCGCCCTGTATATACCCACGAGCTTGCTGATCCGCAAGTTGTGGCAGAAATCAAAGCAAAAGCAAAGCCCGACTTCTTGGCTTTGTGTAGCGGAAATAAGTAGAGAAAGGATTGAGATAACTATGAGTTTTATGAATGCTATGAAAAACGAAATGCTGGAAAACTTCAACCAGTCTGTAACCGAGAACGGCGCTGTGGGTTATCGCACTACCGGCAAAAGTCTTCTCGACATCAATTTTGCGGTTGCTTCTCTGCGTTCCGCAAGTGAAAACGAAGTGATTGAACGCTTTAAGAGAGCGTTCTTTGAGGATAAAATCCTCGCTATGAAGTGGCTGTTCTTCGCCAGAGATATCCGAGGCGGTTTGGGTGAGCGTCGCTTGTTCAGAACCGCAATGAGTTTCGTTGCGGATTACGAACCGGCTATGGTCGAAAAGGTAATCCCGCTCATTCCTGAGTATGGACGCTTCGATGATATGTGGGCTCTGCTCGATGACGAAAAGCTCCGTCCTGTTGTGATGGAGTATGTCAAGAAGCAGCTCGAAAGCGATATTCACAATTGTAACGAAAACAAGCCGGTTTCTCTGCTTGCGAAGTGGTTGCCGTCCTGCAACGCTTCTTCTGCAAGTAGCAAGAAGTATTCCAAGATCATCCGCCAGTACCTCGATATGACCGAGAGAGCTTACCGTAAAACCCTCAGTTGGTTGCGCAAGTACATTGATGTCGTTGAGGTTAAGATGTCCGCTAAGCAGTGGGGCGACATCAAGTATGAGGCGGTTCCTTCCCGTGCAAACCTGATTTACAACGATGCGTTCCTGCGTAACGATGAAGAGCGCCGCAGAGAGTTTTTGGCTCAGCTTGAAAAGGGCGAAGTCAAAATCAATGCCGGTACGCTTTTCCCGCACGACATTGTGCATAAGTACACCGACAGCAATGGATGGCGCACAAGGTTAAAGGCTTATGACGCAACCATTGAGGGTCTATGGAAAAATCTTCCCGATTTGGTTGAGGGTTGTGGTAACACAATCGTTGTTGCCGATGGTTCTGGTTCGATGACTACTACGGTCGGTGGCACGAGCACGACGGCTCTTGAAGTCGCAAACGCTTTGGCAATCTACTTCGCAGAGCGTTCTTCCGGTGAGTTTAAGGATAAGTACATCACCTTCTCTTCCCGTCCTCAGTTCGTTGATATGAGTCCCGGAAAGAGTTTGCGCGATAAGCTCTCCATCGCTTTGGGACACAATGAGGTTGCCAACACCAACATCGAAGCGGTGTTTGACCTCATTCTGAGCACTGCGGTTCGTAACAATATGAGCCAAGAGGATATCCCCGCAAACATTCTTATCATCTCCGATATGGAGTTCGATGGTGCGGTGTGTTGTAACGGCAGAAGCTATGGCGGCGTGAGTGCAAATCTGTTCAAGGTTATTGAAGCCAAGTACAGAAGCGCCGGTTACAAAATTCCTCGCTTGGTCTTCTGGAATGTAAACTCCAGAACCAATACAATCCCTGTTCGTGAGAACGATATGGGTGTTGCGTTGGTAAGCGGTTTCTCCGTGAATATCTGCAAGATGGTTATGAGCGGCAAGACTGACCCGTTTGAGTGTCTGCTTGAAACTCTGAACTCTGAACGCTATCAGCCTGTTGAAAAGGCGTTGAAAGGAGAATAAATATGCTAATCGTTATTTTAGCAATTGGTTTGGCTTTTCTTGTGACGGGGGTTATTCTCTACTTCACATCACCACGAGGTTGGAATAAACCGGATTATTCCTGCTTTTACGAAGTCTGTATTGGTATTGGTGCTGTAATTTCTATCATC
>JAFQQD010000016.1 GCA_017411435.1 Clostridia bacterium | reverse complement strand
TAAGTGAATAAAATTGCTCTTCTATAAGAGCTTAGTAAGAAAGGAAATATGTGTATGACACAACACGAAGTAAACAAAGCATATCCTGCGCTTATGAGGTTGTCGGAGTTCCGACTACCCGTTAAAAAGGCGCGAGGTTTATACGAAGTAACAAAAAAGGCTGAGGAGCATTTTCAGTTTGCTATCGCCGAAGAAAGAAAGTACATTGTTGAGTTCAATGGTCAGGAGCGTCCTGACGGTACTGTGTCCTTTGCATCGCCAGAGGATTTCGCTAAGTATCAGGAGAAAATGACCGAGCTGAACACGCTTGAAGTCGATTGGGATAGCACTCCTATCGTATTGACTGAGGCTGAGATCGGTGAACAACCTATCAGTCCGGCAGACATTCATTCTTTGGAAGGCTTTGTTACTTTTGAATAAATTATAATTTGGAGGTACGATCATGGCATTTTGGGGTAACTCTTTTGTATTCAATGATATTCCTTGTGATGATTACGACCTTATGCTATATGATGTCGGTAGTACCGCCCAAAGCTCAGGAAACTTTGCAAGTGGGGTTTCTATCATTGAAGAAACTTTGCCTTCAAGGTATAAGCCCCACTTCTACGGAGTTAAGTTCGACAAGAAGTTGGAATTTACAATGGTCTTTGGTGTGAACCAAAAGCGTATTGACGCAGAGAAATATCTTGACAGATATGAGCTTGAAACCATTGCTTTCTGGTTGACTGGTCACGACAAATATATGTGGCTTGAGGTTGAGCAGGAAGATTTAGAGTATGTCAGATATCGCTGTATTATTTCTAACCTTGAGATTGTTGAACACGGAAACATTCCGTGGGCATTAAAGGCTACGGTTATTTGCGATAGCCCTTATGCGTACTTATACCCTCAAGTATTTGAGTATAAGATTTCTGGCACACAGACGATTGAATTTTACAATGAAAGCAGTCATAACGGTTATTTTATGCCACAGTTGGAAATTGAGCTTTCCAGCGGTGGCAATTTTACTATCGTCAACCAGTCCGACAACAACAGGACTTTTGCTTTCAAAAATATTCCTTCGTCAATCAAGAAGATAAATGTCGATAATGACCGTTGTATCATTACCAACGATCAAGACCTTAATGTATATCCTTACTTTAACTTTAGATTTTTGAAGTTAATTAAGGGTGAAAACAGGTTAAAAATTACAGGCAACGGCACACTCAGATTGATATGTGAGTTTCCTGTAAATGTAGGAGGTTAATTGAATTGAGAGATTGCAAGAATTATGAAATTCAGACCCTCCCTGACATTGAAATGTACGGTGGAGATACTCTCCCTTGGGAAGTAACACTCATTCGTGATGACGGTTCAAAGTTTTCTGTTGATACCGCATCCGAATGCACCTCTACTCTAACCTTTACACCACTCAAAGCGACAACTGGTCTTGGAAATAACGCAAATGCTCTTGCTCCGATTTTGACAAAAACGGGCGAAGTAAAACCGACATTAGACGGCAGTTCAGTTGTCATGTTTTTCTTCACCGAGGCAGATACAAAAGGACTTCGTGGTAAGTTCTTGTATCAGATTGAGGTGAAGCACGACGAAGATTTAAGGCTTTGTCAGGGATATATTTATATCAAACAGAACATCAATAGATAAGAAAGGAACACGATAGTATGAATAGTACATATTGGTTAAATAAAATTATGGACACTATGTACACCAGTGCTGCTACGGAGTTCTGGGTTGGCTTGTCAAGCACAATGCCTGCACAGGATGGCACTGGCGTGTCAGAGCCTACTGGTGGCAACTACGCACGAGTACAGATTACTGAGTTCACAGATCCTGTAAATGGCACAATTAAGAATGTGTCCGCACTTGAGTTCAATCGAAGCAGTGCTGTGTGGTTTGACTCCGACAATAAGGCTCGATACTGGGTGTTATTTGACGGTAGCACCGCTGATGCTACTCTCTTGTCAAGTGGCGAGCTTGATGAAGCGAAGACAATCGAAAGCAACACTTCTATTACAATCGCTGCTGAAACATTAAGTATTACGCTTACTGACTATCAGCCGACATCGGCATAACTGAGGGGGTGGCTGGTCTATGACCAAGATATTTTTCCCCTATAATGACCAGCCCAAACAATTTTCATTTAAGTTCTCAGAGCCGATTCGTTTCCCGTTCTATGTAAACGATCTCGTGTATTACTGGGAAGTTGGGTCAGATGGCATTACTATGTATCTGCTCAATAACAAGATTGACCCAGATACGCCTATTGTTAAAGATGTCCTACTCGAAGAAACAGGTATTTCTATGTACCTTGTTAATGAGACTGCCGATACAAGCAAGCACATCCTCATTGAGTTTGCTAAGATTGGCTGGGGTATGGATACACTTAAACTTCTCGATCCGTTAACGCTCGGCGAGATAGATCCATTCACGCTCGGCGAGATTTCTATTTGCTATGCAAATTGGATGGAGATTGCAACATCTGTTGCTAAGACTGGCGTTGTCAAAGTGATTGAAGCCTCTGATGCAGAAATGCAGTTGAAGAGCGACGCCGTTTTACCATATACCAAGGATATCTATACAGGCGAATTACACGAAAAGATTGGTATCGTCGGATTGAATAGCTTTGGTCGTCTCACCATTGGTGATCTTGACCCGCATACAATCGCCGATATTGATGCTATGCTATCCACATTCCGTGTATTTAGCAGTATTCCAGCATCGTTGGTAAAAGAAATCAGAATCACACAAAATAATTCGTTGAACAACAATATCGTTGCGCCGGTGAAGGAGTTTGGCATAAGCGCAACAGGAATAGATTACTACATTTCTACTACTGAACCGGCTGAAAGTTCAGCGAATGTAGCTCTGGAGCTAACCGAACACTATATCGGTATTACGAATGGCACTATGCCGTTAGAAGTAACGATAGATGGTGCGGAATAATGAAATATGAATTTGGATGGTTCATAAGAACTTAAAGGGGTTGCCTTAACGGGCGACCCCTTTTATCAAAGGAGGATAAAATGAATACAGATTTCTTAGGTCTTATTCTTACTGATAGGTCAGAAACTGCTATGACATTCTTAGAGTGGCGTACCCTTATGAATGGTACAGACGGCAACTCTAATATGCAGTTGATTGACGGCGCTATCAGTAGATTAAATACTGCAATCGGCGGTAAGGCTGATGGACTCAGTTTAGACCCCGAAACTGGTATTTTACAGTTGACAAGCGGTGGTGTACCGATTGACGGTGCGTCAGTTACCATTGACTTGAAAAAGTATTATACCTCAGAAGAAGTTGACGAGATTTTGGCAGAGATGGAAGAAAACTTTGCCAATAACGAGATGCTTCAAAATATCTATGCAACTGCTGTTGGTAATTTAGAATGGGATGAAAACAGCCGTGCATTAACTATGTACAACCTGAACGGTGAACAGGTTGGCGATACCATCACTATCGAAGGTGGTGGCGGAGGCGGTGGCGGTGCAACCGATTACAGCGTCCGTATCGTTAACGGTATGCCTTCCAGCACATTTACTGCTGCTACATCGGCAAAAACCGTATTGACCGCAACCTTTTTCGAGTACTATGGCACCGATTCTACTGGTGTTGCAGGTACTTTGAATGTTTCATATAAACTGTCAACTGATGAAGAATGGATTGATTTCGGCTCACAAACCGTAAATCAGGGCGTACCTTTCTCAGTTGATGTAACAAAGATTTTGACAAAAGACAAGACTACAAGCATTAAATTCAGCGTGACCGGTGGTGAGTCAGAACTTACTCGTTCTTTGTCTTATAACATCACTCAGGTTGAGGCAAGTATTGCCGCTGTTAACTTTGATACTTCTGCTGTTTACACAGGTAACATCGACTTCCAGTATCGTTGTGTAGGTCGTAACTTAGCTAAGACGGTTTATTTTGAAATCGACGGCGAAGTGTATGCAGAGGTTGATGTTGGTACAAGCCACAACACAACCTTGACACAGACATTGCAGATGGTTGGCAATTATGAGTACGGCGCTCACGACTTCCGTGTGTGGTTTGCTACTGCTGACGGTGCAAATTCTAATGTCTTGAAGTTTACAATCTTGTATAACGACAGCACAGATACCGTTCCTATAATCGGTGTTATTCCTGCTGTTGAAGAAGTTACATATGGTGATACTATCAACATTGACTATGTTGTATATACTCCCGGACAGGAAACTACTGACGAGCTGACGATTACTGTTTATGCTTTGGACGAGGAAACTGGCGACCGTGTTCAGTATGCCTCTCAGACGCTCGAAAACATCCCTAATAACACGCTTTACACTTGGCAAGGTTCTATATACCCAGAGGTCGGAACGGCTTATATCGAGTTCGTGAGTGGTTCTACAGTGGATACTGTGAGTGTCTATGTCAACGAAATCCAGAGTGAGTATGATTTGAACCCTGTGGCAACCAACCTTGTGTATCAGTATAACGCTGCTGGACGAAGCAACAACGACAGTGGCAAGGAAGAATATGAATGTGAGTACACAACCGCTAACGGTGTGACAACCAAGATTAAGTCTTCGTTTGAAGATTTCAACTGGGTGTCAAACGGTTATGTTGATGGCGAAGCGCTAACCTTGAGTGGTGCTGCTTTACACACAATTAAGCTTCCTATGTTCTCTACAAGCTATACTGACGACGACGGTCAGACTGTTAACCTTGAAAGTGCTACTGGTGCTACGGTTACTACAAACGGTCGTACATTTGAAATTGAGTTCTCTGTTAACAATGTTACTGACATTAACGCTCAGATTATCAAGTGTATGTCTGCTGACCACGCAGGTTTTATTGTTACACCTCAGAACTGCTATATGCTCTCTTCAAATGGTGCTGATGTCGCTCTTGACGAAACAGGCTTCATTGAAAACGAGGAAAGCATTGCGGCTGCGTACATTAAAGACAACAAGCGTATTCGTTTGACATTCGTTGTTGAGCCTAAAGGCTCTGTTCAATATACACTGGAAGACGGTACACCTATGTCTGGTCAGTGTTTGAACATTTACATCAATGGTCAGTATGCTAACTCATTCCCATATCCTGATAACGCTCGTTTTGCACAGACAGAGTATATTACCATCGGTAATGATACTTGTATCACGAATGTTTACGATGTTCGTATTTACAACCGTGGTTTGAGTGCAACCGAAGTTATGCAGAACTATAAGGCATCTCCTCTGTCTGTTCAGGATCGTATTCTTCGTTTTGAAGACAACGATGTTTTGACTGACGACGGCGATGTTGATTACTACGAGGCTATTAAGAAGTATCCTTGTTTGCTTATCACTGGTACTCTTGCACCTTATAAGGATGCTGCCGGTATTAAGCTGGAAGACAAGACTGAATGTGGCGTAACCCTAACCAAGCCTAATGGCGCAGGTGGTTATGTAACTGAGTTTGATTTGCTTGACAAAGATGCAGACGGCGTATGGTTGAGCAGCAATAATGTTCAGGGTACTTCTTCTGTTAAGTTCCCCGTAAAGAACTATAAGGTTTACTTAGCAAAAGCACAAGTAAACGAAGACGGTAGCATTGAAAAGAAGAAAGTTAAGTATTCGTTAAAGGGTAAAGACCCTGATACTGGTGCAGATCTTTCTATCGGCGAAAGCACTCTTTGTTGGAAGGGTGACTATATGTCTTCTGACCACGCAAACACTTTCAATGCAAATCTTGCCGACACATTGTTTAACGATGTTCTTCCTTCACAGGATCCCGCTCAGGGTGGCGACAGTCGTGTACAGAACACAATTTACGGTTTCCGTTGCTTGCTGTTCCGTCGTGACGATGTTGGTAGCGCTATTGAGTTTGCCGGTGATGGTGCGTTAAACAACGATAAGGGCAACACAAAGACATTTGGTCTTGAATGTGATGGAGATGAAGGTAACGACACTCTACGCCAGAAATGGGAGTTCAAGAACAACACTGAGGCTTTGTGCTCGTTCCAGACAGACCGCTTCTTCGAGTTAATCGACGGTAAGAAGCGTGTTCTTGCAGGTCTTGAGTCAACTTATCCCGACCAAGGTGACTTGGAAGAAGAAGGGCTTGAGCCTAAATACGACCATCTACAGGTTCTCTATACTTGGGTTTACCAGAGAGCGAACTTCTGGGATGCGTCCACCGAAACTTTGACTACGCCTAAGACCTACAACGGCGTTAGATATACTACCGAGAGAGATTACCGTAAGGCAATCTTTATCAATGAGTTCGACAAACACTTTAACCGCAATCACGCTCTTGTTTACTATCTCTTTAATGAGTTCGTAGCATTGTGTGATAACCGTGCTAAAAATATGTTCTTGCGTTGCGAGGATGTAAGATGCGAACAGCTCTTGAACACAAGCGGTGAAGAGATGTCAATCTATGATGCAATCAATATGGAAACAGGTGAAGTTGATGCAAGTATGATTGACTGGGAGAACTCCACTTTCGCAGTTTGGATTGCGGACTTGTACGACCTTGACTCTTGCTTCGGCGTTGAGAACTCTGGTTACTTACAGATTCCGTATTATGCAGACTGGAACTACCACTTAAACGGCACTCAGAAATTCAATGGTCGTGAGTCAAGACTATGGTTGATGTTTGAAGAGGCTCTTGCTAACGATATTGAAAAGAAGGCTCAGGAACTGACCGACAAGAGTGCAGGCGGTGGATTGAACTACGAAGCATTGTATGATTACCACATCAGAAATAATGCTATGTTGGTTTGTCCTGCCGTTGTTAACCGTGATATGGAACATAAGTACAGCGATCCTTGGACTGATGGTTATATTGACTATTCGGCTGAAGGTCATCCTATGCGCCATATTTCCGACTACAAGTACTTACAGCGTGGTAGTAGAACCGAGCAGAAAGACGCTTTCATTTTCAGACGCTCTAATATGCTTTACAGTAAGTACAAATGTAACAAGTTCCTAAACAACAATATCAACTTCCGTGTTGGTACTAACGGCGGTGTTCCTGCTACAGAGAGTGACATTACTGTTACTGCTTCTCAGGCATTATTCCCGGCTGTTAAGTACGGTGACGGTGATGCAGCAATCGTGTCTGTTGCAAAAACTGCTGCGGGTGTTCCTGCTACAGTTATTAAGCCCGGTACAACTGCATCTGACAAGGTTGGTTTCTCTGATACTGTGTATATCGCAGGCGGTACTTTATTAACCGATATCGGTGACATTTCTAAGTTCCGTCCTTACGAGTTGCAGTTACAGAATGCAACCGGCTTGAAGAAGCTGACTATTGGTTCAGCTGAAGAAGGTTACACAAATGCACAGCTCAAGAGCATCGACACCTCTGGTTGTAAGATCCTCGAAGAGTTGAACATTATGGGTTGCGTTTCTTTGACTGGTAATATCGACTTGTCCAAGAACGGCATTATCCGTAAGGTATTTGCCGGTGGTTCAAGCGCTTCATCTATTACACTTCCTAACGGTGGTGTTCTTGAAGAACTACACCTTGGTGAAGTTTCCGATATTGAAATTCTCAACCAGACTAATTTGACTACTTATGATTGCAGTAGCTATGCTAAGTTGTCAACATTGCGTGTTGAGAATACTCCTGCTGTTCCTACAATGGAAATCGTTGCCGAGAGACTTCCTTATTTGACAGGCGGTCTGCGTTTAGTAGGTATTGATGAAACTATTGAGGATACAAGCGTTCTGGAAATGTTAATCAGCGATAATGCTAAGGGTAAATACATTGATAACAACGGCGTATTGTCTGAGGATAAGACCATTTATCCTTACATTTCTGGTACTGTTCATTGTGAGTCTATTGGTTCTTACTTAATCAATGAGTTGAGAGCTATTTACCCGTACTTAACTATTGACGCAGGAACTGTTATTGAGCAGTTTGTTGTAAGATTCCGTAACTACGATGGCACTGTGCTTGATACACAGTATATCCTTCGTGGTGATCCTGCGGAAGACCCTGTTACTCGTGAAAACAATCCGATTGCTACTCCTACTCGTGAAAGCACCGTTTCGACAAGCTTTACTTACGCAGGCTGGGATAGTGCATTCAACAGGATTACAAATGACACAGATGTATATGCTACTTACTCTGAGTCTACACGCGAATATACAGTTAAGTGGTACAACGGAGATCTGTTACTGAAACAGGTGACTGCTCTGTATGGTACTGGTGTTGAATATGACGGCGATACACCTACAAACACTTCGTTAGACGGTAACGCAATTTACCACCTATTCAATGGTTGGGACAACAATACAAGCTTTGTTGACGGCGATATTGTCGCTAAGGCGAAGTTCACTCAGGCAGTATCTCCTACTGACAAGACTCTTGCAGAAATGACTCCTGCTGAGCTTCACGCTTTAATCAAAGACGGTATCCTTGATCCTACTGGTATGAATAACACAATCATCGCAAGCGGTGACGAGTTCGACTTGGTAATGGGTAAGGATTATGACTTTGACAATGTAGAGTCTGAAGAATTTATTGCACTTGGTAGTCCTCGCACATTTGACGGAACAAACTACTTTAATACTGGAGTTAAACTTTTCGAGAACGACGATCCGTTTACTCTCGTTATTGACTTTAAGTTTGCTTCGTGTGCAGGAACAACTATGTTGGCAAGCTGTTACGAAAAGAATGGATTTGCACTCCAGTCTAATGGTACTCGCCCCGTTGTTAAATGGGGAGCATCTGCTACGGTAAATGTGACGACTTCAACTGGTAACTTGAACCGTGAAATCGTTGTTCTTCGTAGAAAGCACAATGATACTAATTTGTATGTTTATGCTTCTTCAAAAATGAGCAACGCAATCATTGAAACTGTTATCAACAATACATTGGCAACTCAAAATGAAGCCCCGCTTTCATTCGGTGCTAATGTTCAGTCTGACGGATTCGTAGATAGCTATGCAAAGGGTACTGTGTACTGGGCAAAACTTTGGAAGTCTGACCTCGGTGAAACTGTGTGTAGAAACCTTGCATCTTGGACTCGTGAAACGATTACAATGAAGGCTTCTGGTAACGCAGAGCATACTTTCCGTTTGTTCCGCAGAACAGATAATGATCGCTATGTAAACTGTTGCTTCTTAATGAAGGAGTTGCTTGACCAGAAACACACTATGAACTCAACTAACACTAACGCTGGTGGTTGGAAAGATAGTGGAATGCGTACATGGTTAAACGCTCGTGTTTACAACGGTTTGCCAGATCAGTGGAAACTGCTTGTGCAAATGGTTAATGTTGCTTCAAGTATCGGTAATCAGAGTTATGAGATTTCGACCGCGAATGACTACATCTGGATACCTTCAAACAAGGAAGTTGGTTTTACAATCACAACTGCTCCTTACTCTAATGAGGCTGAAGGAACTATTAACTACTTTACATCCAATGCAAGCCGTATTAAGAAGTTGGACAACGGTAATGGCGCAGCAAACTACTGGTGGTTGCGTTCTCCGTATATCGGCAGCGGCAACTTCTACGTTGTCTCTACTGCGGGTGAGTACAGCTACTACGGCGCCTACGGCGAGGATGGCGTGTGCTTCGGCTTCTGTATTTAATCTTCACTGTCCGCCCCACCCCTAAACGCTATATAAGCGATACTGGGCGCGGACAGTAATCATATACCTACAACAATTCCAAAAAGTGTTTAGACGGGGCTGCTCCTTTATGGGGCAGTACCCGTCTTTTGGAATGAAAGGAAGTGATTATATCTCTGTTATTAAAAGCAAACGAAATGAGTCTGATATGCAGTTCTTAGATACGGCGTATCAACTTTATATCTTTACGGTACAACAATGTGTCAAATTTCCTAAAAGATATACTTTTTATGTATCACAGGAGCTATCTCATATTGCATCCGAAATACACAGAAAGGTTAAGTGTGCAAATAGTATTTTCCCAACAAATGCACACGAGTTTCAAATGCGCAGAGATTACTTTTTAGAGGCTTATGCAGATGCTCAGAGTATGATTTCACAAATCAATGCGGCAACAGAGTTGTTCCAAATCTCTGGAAGCACACTTACCCGATGGATGGAGTTAATTCAGGCTGAATTGCGTTTACTAAAAGGTGTTATGCGCAAAGATAAAGTTCGATATAAAAATCTGCTAAAGGAAATAGCAGAAACAGAAATTGAAACAGAATAATGATTTTATGGGGTTCATCCTATAAGTGTTCACTTTTGTTAGTTCCGACCGGTGGTGGTTGCGTTCTCCGAATATCAACAACAGCAACAACTTCTACAATGTCAATACTACGGGTGAGAACAACAACAACAACGCCAACAACGAGAATGGCGTGTGCTTCGGATTCTGTGGGCGATATTTATTTCATCGGTATCGTTGTGAAGACCAGACAAAGTAACTCTTTCGAGTGAAATCCGTGTCTACTACAGAAGGAGAGTGAATCCCGCCAGAAATGGTAAATATATACCTTGATATAACCGATCGGACGCTTCTTGCATAGTCCCACGATGGTATTAGTGAGATTTTATGGTCGTTGTTATCGGCAGCCATTATACCGAACAGGAAACTGTATTGCTGTACAAGGTGAATTTTCAGAGGTGAGTATGACAAGTACAGAACGAAGAGAGGCAAGGTATCAAAGACGCAAACAAAAACGCCTTGATTCCAAAAATCGCCAACGAAAAGACTACGATGATTTTGATAAAGTATTTACCTACGATCATTTATATAGTGCATATAAGATGTGCAGAAAGAATGTTCGTTGGAAAGCAAGTACGCAACGGTATATAGCAAATGCTCCGCTGAATGTATATAGTGCTTATACCGAGTTGCACAATGGCACATTTAAGAGCGATGGGTTCTTTGAGTTTAATCTGTATGAACGAGGGAAAGCTCGTCATATACGCAGCGTGTCTATCAACGAAAGAGTTGTTCAGAGATGCCTGTGTGACTTTTCGCTTGTTCCTATGATGCGAAGAACATTCATTTATGATAATGGTGCCAGTATGACAAACAAAGGTTATTCATTTGCTGTGAAGAGGATTGACCGGCATATACGATGGCATTATAGACACTACGGAAATGATGGTTATGTATTGCTATTTGATTTTTCAAGCTACTTTGATAGCATCTCACACGAGCTGTTAGAGAAGATTATAAGAAAAGAATATACGGACGAAAGACTTATCAATCTTTTAATGCACTTCATCAAGATGTTTGGTGATGTGGGTCTTGGGCTTGGCAGTCAAATATCGCAAATTCTTGCGTTGGCTGCGGCGAATGAACTCGACCATTACATAAAGGAAGATTTGGGTATTCATTGCTATGGAAGATATATGGATGACGGATATCTGATCCATCACGATAAAGAATATCTCAAATCTTGTTTGATTAAAATTCAGCACAAGTGCGAAGAGCTTGGTCTGAAGCTTAATCTGAAGAAAACACGCATTACCCCGTTGCGACGAGATTTTCAGTGGCTCAAAATTATGTTTAGGCTTACTGAGTCTGGGTATATCGTAAAACGAATATGGCACAAAAGC
>JAFQQD010000015.1 GCA_017411435.1 Clostridia bacterium | reverse complement strand
AGCATTATTTTCTGTGTGCGCGGTTGTCAATGTTGCCTAAATGTTGCCTAAATGTTGCCTATCAAACAGTATTCAAAGCATAACCACCGTTATAAGTTCGTTATAGTTTGGTGCTCTCAAATGGCTATATAATGGGGTTTGCAGGTGTTTTTGAGTAAAAGAAAAGCACGACTGAAAAAGCCGTGCTTATGGTGCGAGAGACGGGACTTGAACCCGTATGGTCTCCCACACGCACCTTAAACGTGCGCGTCTGCCGATTCCGCCACTCTCGCATATCGCGTGTCACACCGTGACAACGTAGATTATTATAACAAAGGGAATTTGGATTGTCAACATCTTTTTTCAAAATTTTTTATTTTTTTATTTTCTCAGTTCTTTTCTATAAAACTCTCACTCAAATAAACCCTCTTGACAAACCCCTTTCCTATATGATATCATAGCAAAGTATGGTGATGAACGCGTGTAAGTAGGATTTGCACCGCACTTTTAAGAGAGGGAAAATCATGGGCTGAAAGTTTTTCCATTGTGCGCAAATTTGAATTTCAGCGCGGGAGCCCTTTGCGAAAAGCATTATTGCGTTAAGCAAGGCGTGACGCTGCGATAAAGCGACAAAAGTGCAAAGCAATCTTGCTTTGAATAAGGGTGGTACCGCGAGAACTCTCGTCCCTTTGTGGGATGGGGGTCTTTTTGTTTGTATCTAAAAATTTTTTACATATATCAAAGGAGGTATTCGTATGAGCAGTAAAGTAGCAGAAGTAAAAACACTGTTTGACGAAAAAATCAGCTCTGTAACCACTTCCGAGCAGGTTGAGGAATTAAGGGTTGAATTTCTGGGAAAGAAAGGTCATGTGGCTGCGCTTATGAGCGAGCTTAAGAATGTTCCCAATGAAGAAAAGAAAGCATTTGGTCAGGGGGTAAATGTTCTTAAAACCCAAATTGAAACAGAGATTGCAAAAAAGAGAACAGCTATTCTTGAAGCAGAACAGCAGAAACTCATAGACAGTGCAGAACAGTATGATGAATCACTCCCTTATGACATTAAACAAGGTTCATATCATCCCATCACACTTGTACAGCGCGACCTTGAACGCATCTTTACAAGCATGGGCTTTGCTATTGAAAACTATTCTGAAATTGTTGACGATTATCACTGCTTCGAAGCGCTTAACATTCCCAAGCATCACCCCGCGCGCGATATGCAGGACACATACTATCTTTCAACCGAGAATCAGCTCCTCAAGACTCACACATCAGCGGCGCAGAACGCTATTATGAAGAAGTATGGCGCGCCTCTTCGTGCGATTTTCCCCGGAAGATGCTTCCGTAACGAATCAACTGATGCGTGTCACGAAAACACATTCTTCCAGATGGAAGGTATAATGATTGATAAGGATATTTCCATTTCAAACCTTATCTACTTCATGAAGACTATGCTTTCAGAAGTTTTCCAGAAAGATATAACCGTGCGTCTTCGTCCCGGATTCTTCCCATTTGTGGAACCCGGATTTGAGCTTGATATCAAGTGCCTTAACTGCGGCGGTGAGGGTTGCCCCTCATGTAAAAATTCAGGCTGGCTCGAACTTTGCCCCTGCGGTATGATTCATCCCAATGTTCTTACACACGGCGGTATCGACCCCGAAGAATATACAGGCTTCGCATTCGGTCTTGGCCTCACAAGACTTGCAATGATGAAGTACGGCGTAAAAGATATCAGAACATTTAACAGCGGAAGCCTTAAGTCACTTTCGCAGTTCAAGAATGAGTAAGGCATAAAAGGGTCAGACTCAATATGGCTTAAAAACAGAAATTTTGTATAATACTGCAGAAAATTCCGCGAATATACAACCGTATTATTCTAGAATTTTCTTTGCCTTATAGCAAAATTTATTGTTTTTAAGCTCTTCGACCTTAATCGCAGGGAAATTTGATATAATTTTTGTGCGGAGGACGAAGATAGGCTGACGCCTTTTGAGGACGACAAACAAAAAGGATACTAAATTTAACAAGATTAAGGCATATGGAGTCTAACTCTTTTATGCCTAGGAGGTATTTTAATGTTAGTTTCAATGAATTGGATAAAAGAATATGTTGACCTTTCAGGGCAGGACCTTGAGAAACTCATTATGAAGTTTACTCTTTCTACTGCCGAGGTTGAAGATATTTACTTCAAGGGTAAAGAAGTTAATAATGTAGTAGTTGGCGAAATCGTTTCTTTCGAGGCGCATCCCAATTCCAAAAAGCTTCATATATTAAAGGTTGACGGTGGTGACAGAATTTACGACTGCGTATGTGGTGCACCTAATGCAAGACTTGGTCTCAAGGTCGCTTTTGCCAAGGTTGGCGGAAGCGTGCCCGGACTTGAAATTGCAAAAAGAGAAGTAGCAGGCTACATGTCGGAGGGTATGTGCTGCAGCGAAGCAGAGCTTGGTATCAGCGATGAAAACAGCGGTATTATGGAACTTGATTCCTCGCTTAAAAACGGTACAGACCTCAAAGAAATTTTCGATATTGATGATGTTGTGTTTGAGGTTGATAACAAATCTCTCACAAACCGTCCTGACCTTTGGGGACACTACGGTATTGCACGCGAATTTGCTGCTCTTACAAATCAGGAGCTTAAGCCTCTCGCTCTTACTGAGCCCCAGTACAGCGGAGACCATAAAATCCCTGTAACAGTAACCCGTGAAGACCTTGTTTACAGATATTCATGCCTTGAGGTTTCTGATATAAAAGAAAGTGTAAGTCCTATGAATATGCGTATCCGTCTCTACTACTGCGGTATGCGCGGAATAAATCTTCTTGCCGACCTTACAAACTATATTATGCTTGAACTGGGTCAGCCGACTCACGCATTTGACGCAAGAAAGATTGACGCAATCAAGGTCGGAACTCCCGAAAAGGATATGAAGTTCACAACACTTGACAATACCGAGCGCGATATAGATACAGATACGCTTCTTATCTACAACAATGACACGCCCGTTGCGATTGCAGGTATTATGGGAGGTCTTGATTCCGAAATCGTAGACGGCACTACATCTGTTGTGCTTGAAAGTGCAAACTTTGACGGTGTAAGTGTTCGTAAGTCATCTTCAAAGCTCGGTCTTCGTACTGATGCAAGTATGCGTTACGAAAAGATTCTTGACCCCGAAATCACGATTACTGCAGTAAAGAGATTTTTGAATCTTCTTTTAGAAATCGACCCCGGCGCAAAGGTTTCATCACAACTTACTGACGAGTATGTGCAGAAGTATGACGAGATTTCTCTTTCATTCACAAAAGCATATGTTGACCGCTACACAGGTATCGACATTCCTACCGAGCAGATTCTTTCAACACTTAATCTTCTTGGATTCAATGCAAAGCTTGACGGGGAAGATATCAGTGTAACAGTGCCTACATGGCGCGCAACCAAGGATGTTACAATAAAGGCGGATGTTATTGAGGAAATCACCCGTATCTACGGCTACGATAACTTTGAAATCACAACAACAAAGAGTGCGCTTACTCCCGTAAGAGCGACTGTTATGCACCGTGACAGCGAATGGATAAAGGATATCCTTGTTCAGCGATATATGATGAACGAAGTTCATTCATACATCTGGTGTGACGGTAACAAGTACAAGAAACTCGGTATCGATGTTCCCGAAAATGTTACAATCCTTAATATTGCAACTCCCGAAAACGGAACAATCAGAAAGAGTATGCTTCCCACACTTCTTACCTTTGCTTATGAAAACAAGCAGTATGCACCCTCTTACAGTCTCTTTGAAATCGGCAGAGTAGTTGACGGTGTGACAGAAGAAAAACTTGCAAATGAAAAAGAACGGCTTGGTATTACTCTCTTTGACAAGACCTTAGGTGAAAAGGAACTTTATTTCAAGGCAGTTGAAATTATAAGATACATCGCATCACAGCTCCGTCATGCAGAGCCTGAGTTTACAAGAATTGCGCCCGTGTATAACTGGCAGCATCCGAAGAATACATCGGAAATTACTGTAAACGGTCAGAAAATAGGTGTTCTTTGTACACTTCATCCTTCAAATCTTAAAAAGATTGACAAGAACGCAGCGGTTGTATGTATCGAAATCGATATGTCGGACTTTGAAAAGGCAGCTCTTACACCGCTTAAATTTAATGAGCCTTCAAAGTTCCCCGGTGTTGATTACGACCTTTCGCTTGTGACAAACGGCAAGAAGTACAGCGAAATTGAGTCTGCATGGAAAAATGAAAGCATCGCAGAACTTGATGCAGTTACACTTGTTGACACTTACGAGGTGGATGGAGAAATGTCAATCACACTCAGATTCGCATTCTCATCTGATGAAAGAACTCTCTCTATGGAAGAAATCCAGAAGCAAATTGACAAAATACTTGAAAACCTGAATGAGCTCGGTGTTACAATGAGAGCCTGACAAGAAGGGATGTCGCTTACACAGTGGCATCCCTATACTTATAAAACTTGACATAATAAGTGTTTTAAGATAAAATTATAATGAGAATTTGTGGTGTAATGCCAAGGAGAGTTAAGAACTATGTTTCGTAAAAGATACTCACAAACCTTGCAAATGAATAATTTCAGTCGTGTTTTCACAATGATAATTTTTGATGCCGCTATAATGATTGCAGCAGCATGGTTTGCAAATGCTCTCAGACTGAACAGTTTTATGACAAACCCGCTTGTATTTTATGCCGGTAAATACAGAGAGCTTGTCATTCTTTGTCTTGCAGTTATTGCGACTATGGGACTTTCGGGCAGTTATGCGACAAGTTGGCGCTATGCAGAGTTTATGGAATATATTACTATGTACGCTTCTGTTACCGGGGGAACACTCCTGACATATGCTCTGTCCAGGGTACTGGTGCTTAACGAAGTTCTTTTTACTTTCTCAGACTATGTTTTGATTGGTATGATTTCCCTTTGCGGATTTACCCTTGAACGATATGCGGGTAAATATATCCGTATTTATGAAAAGAACAGAAAATTAATGAGGGATTCTGCAAAGAAAACCCGCGTTATGATTATCGGTGCGGGAGATACAGGGTCTTCCCTCATAAAAAGCATGCTCAGAGATAAAAATATGGTTCCCGTTGTCGCAATTGATGACGATAAAAGAAAACACGGTATGCTTATATCAGATGTGCCTATCGCAGGTGGCAGGGAGGACATACCCTCTGTGGCAATACAGTACAAGGTTCAGGAAATCGTTATTGCAATTCCCTCAGGAAAAAAGGAAGACCACAGAGCGATTATGCATATCTGCCGTGAAACAGGAATTAAAACATCAACTGTTCCTTCACTTCTTGACCTTGCAATCGGCAGAGCGAGTGTCAGCCAGATTCGTGAAGTTACTCCCCAGGACCTTTTGGGACGCGAGGAGGAGATCATTGACGGCAAAGAAATTTTTGATTATATCTGGCAGAAGACAGTATTGGTGACAGGTGGCGGTGGCAGTATCGGTAGTGAGCTTTGCCGCCAGATTGCAAAATATAATCCCAAGCGCCTTATTATATTTGATATTTATGAAAACAATGCATATGACCTTCAGATTGAGTTAAGAAAAAAATATCCCGACCTTAAGCTTGAAGTTTTAATCGGCTCAGTAAGAGATAAAGAACGACTTTGTGAGGTTTTCGCAGCGTATAAGCCCAAGGTTGTGTTCCACGCGGCAGCGCATAAGCATGTTCCTCTTATGGAAGACAGCCCCGATGAAGCAATTAAAAATAATGTATTCGGTACATATAATGTGGCGGAAACCTGCGAAAAATTCGGCGTTGAAAGATTTGTCCTTATTTCAACCGATAAGGCAGTAAATCCCACTAATATTATGGGTACAAGCAAGCGTATCGCAGAAATGGTAGTTCAGCAGTTTGCTCTTTCACAAAAGGAAAACGGGGGAAAGACAATTTATACCGCAGTAAGATTTGGTAATGTGCTGGGCAGTAACGGCTCCGTTATCCCTCTTTTCAAAAAGCAAATCAGCGAAGGAGGTCCCGTAACCGTAACTCATCCTGAAATCAACCGTTTCTTTATGACAATTCCCGAAGCGGCGCAACTTGTAATGCAGGCAGGCTCTTTTGCCGAGGGTGGAGAAATCTTTATTCTCGATATGGGCGAGCCGGTAAAGATTGTGGATTTGGCACGAAATCTTATCGAGTACAGCGGATATATTCCTGATGTTGATATCAAAATCGAATTTTCAGGACTTCGTCCCGGTGAAAAGATGTATGAAGAGATTCTTCTTGACAAACAGAAACACACATCAACAAAGCATGACAAGATTTATATTGAACAACCTATAAATGATTCTGAAAAACTTGTAGAGGAGATATACGCGCTCCGCGAAAGACTTTCGTGTGAAATCCCACTCTATGACGGAATGATTGAATGGTTCAAAACTCAAATTGTTACAAAATAAAACGGAAAAATGGCGAAAAACAAGGTAAATTGTTAAAAAAATATTACAAAAACACTTGCAATTGTTACAAACTAGTGGTAGAATGTTACCAGTTCATGGGGAAACCATGAAAAAAATTAGTTTGGAGAGATTGGATGTTTTTGAAAAAAATGAGAAAAGCAGCAGCACTACTTATAGTAATGCTTTTAACTGCAAATACTGTAAATGCACAGTTTTATGAAGTGCCTGAAGAACTCAGTTCGTATGGACAGGAAATATACAGCGTAGCACGCTCTTATCATGCAAGAAGTTTCAGTGGGTATTGTGGAACTTATGTGAGGTGTGTCCTCAGGGCGATGGGTATATTCCAGAATGGATTTGATTTTCGAGGCAACGGAAATGAGTGGTACTCAAATTTTGATAATGTGACAATGACCAGTGGCGGATATTATGCTTATCAGGAAAGCGGAGCAGACTGTCTTAAAAAGCTTGTGGAGAAATATGGTAACGGTATTAAAAATATCGTGATAAGTTTCCCCATACAGTCAGGCTACAGTGCTTCCCGTCCGGGGGCAGGCCATGCGTTTGTGATTTACGAAATTCGTGACAACATTGCATACTATTCAGAATCTTTCGGATTCGGAGCATACAGGGAGGGTCAGGTAATTGCCGAAGATATTGACTCCCTCGTACAGCGTTACTCAAGACGACACGGAAGTCCGATAGGCGCTGTAATGCTTAGCGAAAGCATGATTTCTCAGGAAGAACCTCAGATAAACCCTGCTTTTTCCGGATTGATAGAAGAAATAGAAATCTTGTCAAGTGTTGCATTTATTAATTCAAAATTTTCAGAAGTAATAGAACCTCGTGCTGATTTTTAACGGCACGGGGTTTCTTTTATAACATAGGAAATTGCGCGCGAAAAGTGCGCAATAGGCTTGTTTCAAACAAGCATACCGACCTGCCCCCAAGAGTGGGGGTCAGGGGGCTGATGCGTTAAGAACGCTTTTTTATAATTATACAGATACGGAGGATGAAAAATGAAGAAGAAGGTAATTATGGGCATAATTTTTGCTATCATAGCAATACTGATTTGCACAGCAATTTCTATGGTTGTGGAATACACCAGAACAACTTCATCAAAAAAACCTGTAATTGTGGAAATTCCGCAAGGTGCATCAGAATCCCTGATTGCACAGCTGCTCGAGGAAAAAGGGGTAATAGATTACAAAATAAACTTCAAGCTCAAAATGAGAAATTCCGAGCATCGTGGAAAGCTTAACTACGGTAAATATCTTCTCTACGAAAAAATGTGCATTGAAGATGCAATAGAGACTCTTTCAAAACCCGTTGAACATAAAAAAGGGGCAAAACTCACAATCCCCGAAGGTTATAGCGCAGAAATGATTGCTGCGCGTTGCGAAAAACTTGGAATATGCAAGGCGGAGAGCTTCTTAAACGAACTTGAAAGTGGTACATTTGATTATAAATTCATTTCAGAAATTCCCGAAAATGAAAATGTAAAATACAAGCTACAGGGATATCTTTTCCCCAGCACTTACGCTTTTGCCTTAGACACACCGGCACACGATGTTATAGAAGAACTTCTCAGCGAATTTGAAATTCAGTATGAAGCAGTTAAGGAAAATCTTCCGGAAGGTATGACTATGTCTGAAGCCATCAATCGCGCGGCCCTGATTGAACGCGAAGCGAAACTTGATGAAGAGAGAGCTCTTATTTCAGGTGTCATAAAAAACCGACTTGAAATTGGAATGCTTCTGCAGATAGACGCAAGCGTTGTATATGCAATTTCAGACGGACTTTATAATGTGGAAAGAGTGCTCTACAAGGACCTTCGTGTTGACTCCCCGTATAACACATATAAGAATACAGGACTTCCTGCAGGACCTATCTGTAACCCCGGAATAGAGTCAATTATAGCAGCGATGAAGCCTGCTGATCACAAGTATCTTTATTACCATACAGATACAGAGAAAAATGACGGAAGTCATATTTTCAGTGAAACATTCGCTCAGCACAATTCGTGATAAGGAAGTATATTATGAAATATATAATCGACAGATTTGAAGGCGAATTTGCCGTTCTTGAAAAAGAGGAGGGCGGTACATTTGATGTTCCTAAAACCCAGATTAAGGGTGCGAAAGAGGGGGATGTCGTGCTTTTTGATGACGGAGTGTATATCATAGAAGCAGAGGAAACGGAAAAAAGAAAAGCTATGATAGAAGAAAAAATGAGAAAACTTTTTGAAAGGGAATAAACTTATGAAAAAAGAATCAGTTATACAGATGATGAAATTCACTCTTTTTTCAGCATCTGCAGGAATAATACAGGTAGTATCATTTGCTCTTTTCAACGAGTTTTTCGGCTGGATATACTGGCCATCGTATCTTATCGCGCTTATACTGTCAATCATCTGGAATTTTACATTAAACAGACAGTACACATTTAAGTCAGCGGCAAATATCCCCGTAGCGATGGCGAAACTTTTCGGATTTTACGCCGTATTTACGCCACTTTCAACATGGCTGGGGCATTTGGCGGAAACGGCAGGCATCAACGACTACATAATCCTTGCCGTAACGATGCTCTCAAATTTCGTATTGGAATTTTTATTCTGTAAATTTGTGATATATAAAAACCAGGAAAACACAAGAGTAATTAAAAACTAACTTATATAAAAAATAACAAAAGAGGTGAGAAAATGGACGCAGGTGGGAATAACGGTATAACAGGACGAAGTAGATGGCTCTGCGTCTGTTTTTGTGTAGATGCAGAGTAGCCTCTTTGTCCCTCAAAAAAACAGAAAGAGGGATTAATATGACAGAAAACAAGCAGCAGCTCCTCAGCGAAATGCTGATGAGTCTTATCGAAAACAAAAAGTACGCATCGCTGCGCGATGCGATGGGAACTATGCACGCGGCAGACATTGCAGCGGTGCTTGAAGAGTGTAAAAAGGAACAGGTCCCGCTCATATTCAGACTTCTTCCAAAGGAGCTTGCGGCAGAAACCTTTACACAGATGGAAGAAGACCGACAGGCACTTCTTATTCAGAGCTTCAGCGACAGCGAACTTAAAGCCGTAGTCGATGAGCTTTATGTCGATGATGCAGTTGACCTTGTAGAAGAGATGCCTGCAAATGTAGTAAAAAGAATACTTCGTCAGGCAGACCCCGAAAAAAGAAAACTTATAAACGAAATCTTAAAATATCCCGAAGACAGCACGGGCAGTATTATGACTACCGAATATGTGCGTCTTCGCCCTGATATGACTGTTCAGGACGCTATAAACCATATCAGGAAAACAGGTATTAACAAGGAAACTATCAACACCTGTTATGTAACAGACCGAAATCGCAAAATCCTTGGTATCGTGACAATGCGCCAACTTCTTTTCTCAGAAGAAAATACGCAAATCCGCGAAATTATGACTGAGGAAGTAATTTTTGCCCTCACGACAGAGGACAGGGAAAAGGTATCGCTTGACTTTGTTAAATACGACTTTTCCGCAATGCCCGTAGTAGACGAAGAAAACCGCCTTGTCGGTATCGTAACAATCGATGATGTAGTCGATGTATTGCAGGAAGAAACCACCGAAGATATTGAAAAAATGGGTGCTATCATGCCCCTTGAAAAACCGTATCTTAAAACAAGTGCATTTGAAATTTTCAAAAGCCGTATTCCGTGGCTCTTTATACTTATGATTTCAGCGGCATTTACGGGAATGATAATAACAAGGTTTGAAAATGCGCTTTCAGCACAGATTGCGCTGGTAGCATCGATTCCCATGCTTATGGGGACGGGAGGTAACTGCGGAAGTCAGTCATCCGTTACCGTAATTCGTGGACTTTCAATCGGCGAGATAGAATTTTCAGATATTCTTAAAGTTTTGTGGAAAGAAATGCGCGTTGCAGTTCTTTGCGGAATAGCACTTGCGGTGGTAAATATGGCAAAACTTATTCTTCTTGACAATCTCGGGGTAATGGTGGCACTTGTAATATCAATCACACTTTTGCTCGATGTTATCGTGGCGAAGATTGTCGGATGCACACTTCCTCTTATTGCCGATAAAATAGGACTTGACCCCGCAGTTATGGCAAGTCCGTTCATTACAACAATTGTAGATGCAATTTCGCTTCTCATCTATTTTGAGATAGCAGTTCTTATGCTCGGGATTGCGGTATAAGGTGATTTTATGAACGAGGTTATAGCAGAAAAACTTAATAAACTGCCTCAGAAACCCGGTGTATATACTATGAAGGATGCGTCCGGAAGAATTATTTATGTCGGTAAGGCAAAAAGCCTGCGCGCACGCGTAAGACAGTATTTTCAGAAAAACGCTAACCACAGTGTGAAAACTTCTGTTATGGTTTCAAAGATACACGACCTCGACTACATCATATGTGACAGCGAGATGGAGGCGCTTGTCCTTGAATCAAATCTTATCAAGGAAAATAAGCCTCGCTATAACATTCTCTTAAAGGATGACAAGCATTATCCATATATTAAAATCACGATAAACGAAGAATATCCCAGAATGCTTTATGTCCGCAAAATTGAAAATGACGGAGCAAGGTATTTTGGCCCTTATCCCAGCGGATATTCCATAAAAGAAACTATGGAACTTCTTAAAAATATCTTCATGCTTCCGCACTGTAAAAAACAGTTTCCGCGCGACCTTAAAAAGGAGCGTCCCTGCCTTTATTTCCGAATGGGCCGTTGCAGCGGTATCTGTCAGGGAAGCACCAATCCTGACGAATACAAAAAGATTTTCAAAAATATTATCCGCTTCCTTGAGGGAAAGGATGAAGAAGTGCTTCTAAGTCTGGAAGAAGAAATGCGCGTGGCATCACAAAACCTGGAGTTTGAACGCGCCGCACTTCTGCGCGACCGAATTGCATCAGTGAAAAGACTTGGTGAAACGCAGAAAGTCATTACCGAAAGCGGAGGTGACATTGATGTTATCGCAGTAGCATCAGCAGATTCGCTTTCTTCGGCAGAGGTCTTTTATATCCGCGGCGGCAGACTTATCGGGCGCGACAGCTTTGATTTATCAGACGCGGTGAATCACGAAGAAGAGGCTCTTTTAACAGAGTTTCTGCCCCGTTTTTACAGCCGTGACAACTTTATTCCCGAAACGATTCTGCTCTCGCATGATGTCGAGGACGCAAAGTCACTTGAAGAGTATCTCTCACAAAAAAGAGGCAAGAGGGCATACATGAAAGTGCCTGTGCGAGGCGACAACAAAAAAACAGTCGATATGGCGTATAACAACGCGCTAAAAAATATAGAAAATTATAAAACGACCAAGGTTCGCGAAAAACTGATACAAGCATCGGTTACGGAACTTGCCCGCATATTGAAACTTGATGTAATTCCCGACCGTATAGAGTCCTACGACATATCTCATACAGGCGGAAGCGATAGTGTTGCATCAATGGTAGTTTTTGAAAACGGCAGACCATCTAAAAAGAAATACCGCCGTTTCAGAATCAAAACCGTTGAAGGCGCAAACGATACCGCATCTCTGCGTGAAGTAATTTATCGCAGATTTACCCACGAATCGCGTGAGAAAGACGGGAAATTCTCGCGTCTTCCTGACCTTATTCTGCTTGACGGAGGAAAAGGACAGCTTTCCGCAATTCTTGCTCTTTTTGAAG
This sequence comes from Clostridia bacterium, assembly GCA_017411435.1. GTDB lineage: Bacteria > Bacillota > Clostridia > UMGS1883 > UMGS1883 > UMGS1883. The sequence continues at coordinate 32,025 of JAFQQD010000015.1, read as the reverse complement.
AAATAGGTGCAGATGTCCCTGTTTTCGGTATGGTCAAAGACGATAAGCACCGCACCCGTGCGCTTCTGGGAGAGGACGGGGAAGTGTACCTGAATCCCGTAAGTTCGGTCTACAACCTTGTAGCGAATATTCAGGAAGAGGTGCACCGCTTTGCGATTGAATATCACCGCAGTATGCATCGTAAGAACACTATCGAAAGCGAACTTGAAAAGATTGAGGGTATAGGAAAACAAAAACGAATTGCCCTCTTAAAGCATTTTAAGAGCATTGCAAAAATTAAAACTGCATCGGTAAGTGCGCTTGCCGAGGTAAAGGGAATAGGGCAAAAAGATGCACAGAATATATTTGAATACTTTAACCAAAAAGAGAAGTGATACTTAGTATCACTTCTCTTTTTATATTCCTAAATCGTTGTTTATCACATTTGCACTTTTTACGGCATCGCTTCCGTACTTTTCACGGATTTTATCAAGCGTTTTTTCAAGATTTTCGCGTTTTGGATTTTTTTCCTCATCAAAAAAACTAATCTGCTGCACTGAGTCTTCAGGAACGATACCGTTTCCCGTCACTGTCAGCATACGAATCGGTTTATTCATATTCCAGCTGTGACGGATAATCTCCATTGCCTTATCGGTAATATCCTTTGCAAGATTAGTAGGCGAGGAGAGCTTTTCCTGCCTCTGAATAGAAATCAAATCGGGGTCCTTAATTGTTACCTGAACGACACTGCATTTAACACCTTTTCTTCGCATCCTTACGGCGATGCTTTCGCTCAGATGTGCTATTCCGCACAGGATATCCTTTTCTCCGCGTAAATCGCGCTTGAATGTCATACCGTTGCCGACAGATTTTACTTCATCGTGAGAATGTGGGTCAACGGGGGAGTCATCCTCTCCGCGCGCATAGCGGTATATCATTTCGCCCGACTTACCGAGCATTCTTTTAAGTCTTGCTCCATCACTTTCAGCAAGGTCCCCAATTGTTTTTATGTTTAGTTTGGAGAGAGTCTCCCTCGTCCTTTTTCCTACGAAAAGAAGGTCTCCGACAGGCAGCGGATAAACAATGTCCCTGAAGTTTTCTCTTGAAATTACAGTAGTCGCATCGGGCTTTTTGTAGTCGCTTCCGAGCTTTGCAAAAACCTTGTTAAAAGATACTCCCACCGAAATCGTAATCCCGATTTCTTCTTGTATTCTTCTGCGGAGCGTATCTGCAATTTCCTCTCCGCTGCCGAAAAGTTTTTGCGAACCTGTAACATCGAGCCAGCTTTCGTCAATACCGAATTTTTCTACCTGGTCGGTGTATTCATAATATATGGCATTTACCATCTGGCTATACTTCTCATACAAATCGTGATGCGGTGGAACAATCACAAGCTCGGGACACTTTCTTTTGGCAGAATATATCGTTTCGGCAGTTTGTATATCATACTCTTTTGCAAGGTCATTCTTTGCAAGAATTATCCCGTGTCTGGCCTCAACACTGCCGCCTACTGCCATGGGTACATCTTTTAATTTTGGGTTAATTGCACTTTCAACCGATGCAAAAAACGAGTTGCAGTCACAATGCAGTATTACTCTGTCCAAAAGAATCACCTCCCCTAAATTAATTATATCATAAATGAGCGAATTTATCAACCGCCTAAATCTTGACTATTATATTAAAATAATATATAATATACTATGTATATTTGTGTGCAAAGAAAGGGCGGTGCAGCAGTTGAATTCAATGGCATATATTATGGTTGTATTAGGAATACTTCTTGCCAAGGGAATAGGTTTTTTCCGTGATATAGTATTTGCATCGGTTTTCGGTGCAAGTGTATATACCGATATCTATTTTCAGATTTTCGGACTGGTTAATCTCATCTTCACGGGTATAGGAGTTGCGCTTTCAACACTTGTTATAAAAAATCTTAATAAAGCTGAAAATGCTGAAGAATCTCAAAAACGCGCCTATGTATCCTCGTTTATGGGAAAAACTACTCTCATAACACTGATAGCTACTGCAATCCTTTATGTTTTCTCTGCACCGGTCGTAAAACTTCTTCTCCCCGGTGTACAGGGCGCAGATTTCACCCTTGCTGTAAAACTCATGTATATAATGCTCCCGTCACTTTGGTTTGTACTTATTGCGTATATCATTTCGGGAGTGCTTCAGAATAACAAGGTGTTTTTCATCAGCTCTATTATGAGCCTGCCGTTTAATGTTGTCATAATAGCATCGCTCTTTGTTCCCGGTGTTGATATTGTGACAGTCGGAATTGTAACGACAATCGGATGGTTTTTGCATATAGTAATTCAGCTTCCGGCATTTTATAAAAAGGGATACCGCTTTTTTGTAAAACAGGAAAAGAAGACAAAATCAAGTGGAAAGAACAGCGAAATTCTCTGGATATTCATTTCAAATATGATGTTCCAGGTTTCGTTTATGATTGACAAGGCCTTTGTCAGTGGTGAGGACGGTGTTGCCTCAACAATCAATTATGCATCAAACCTTTTTATCACAATTGCAAGTGTATTTGTAGTTGCGATGAGTAATGTGGTTTTCCCATCAATCAGTAAAAACTATGAAGAGGGAAATATAGATTATGTGAAAAGATTACTGCAGAATATGATAATTATTATGCTCTCAATCTTTGTTCCGTTCATTCTGGTAACAAGCTGTTTCGGAGAAAATGTTATTTCACTTCTTTACGAGCGTGGCGAATTCACGCATGCGCTTGCAAAAACTACGGGCGTGCTTTTTGCTATATACACTTTGGGCGCTTTCGGTTATGTATGTCAGGAACTTTTCAATAAAATACTTTATCTTGATAACCGCTATTCATACACAGTTATCGGAACAGTTCTGGTAATACTTCTAAAACCTGTTATCAATATGTTTGTAGCTCCTTACGGAGTTATTGCAATTGCATCTGCCACGACAGCTCTTTTTACGCTTTATGCAGTAAATATTGCTCTTGCAATAAAAAGGGTCACGGGAAACTATATGGATAAAGAATTTTTGAAAAATGTTTCAAAAATCGTCATATCGGGAATATTCGCACTTTTGGTATTTTTTGCGTTCAAGGCAGTATCTCCCGGATTTGTAAATGATAAAATCATGTTCCTTCTTCCTCTTATGGTTTGCGGAGGTGTGTACTGCGCTCTGCTTTGGAAGATGGGAATTGTAAAAATAATTCTTAAGGGTAAAAACGCACAGGAGGGACAGGAATGAAAAAGAATATTATAATCCGCACAGTGATAATGTTTGTTCTTATAGCAATGCTTTTGCCGACATTTTCTCAGCGTATTAAAAACGAAAAAGCAAACAATGATGTAATTTTTGCTCTTAACTATAATAATGCAAATATGGTGCTCAGCAGAAAAGAGTTTGATGAAACTCTTAAAGAAAACAAAAAAATGGGAGTTAAGACACTCTTTGTAGCAGAGGAAAGCATAAACTCGCTGATAAATGCAGGCTTTGTAACAGGCATCAAATATAATGTTCTCAGCCATAAATATGACGATGAAAGCGAAAACATAATAAAGCAGTTTGCAGAAGACGAAAAAATCCACAACGACAGTTATGTTCTTATAACCAAGCGTCCCGATGCAAAGAAATATCTTGAAAAATGGATTCCCTCCAAGTTTTCAAACGAAGAATTTATCAAAAAAGAAACTCCGGAAGGCGCCGATGTATATGTCCTTTACGAAGGCGTAGACGATGCCTGGAAGGTTACAACCGGTTTTGATGAAGAAAAAATTAAAGACGCTCACGAGAAGGGGTTTGACATAGCTCTTTCTATGATGCTCGGCAGTTTTTCAAACACGGCATATGTTAGCCGTATTGAAGAGATAATCGATACTTACAATGTAAAATACTTAAATCTTAAAGAAAATTACAACAATGAAGACAAGTCGGCAAAAGCAAAAACTAACTATACAGCTATATGCAACCTCATAAATAAAAAGGACCTGTATCTTATTGTTACGGAAAATCAGGATCAGCTTTCAAATCAGAAACCTATCGGCTATGATGAACTTACTCGGGTAGCAGGCGGAAAAATCCTGCGCAGTTATGAAACCGTGGATTTCGACAATCCTCCGTATGTTGATACAAGATATCATCAGATTACAAATTCGGTTATTGACAGAAATATCCGCTTTGTAGTTATAAATCAGCTTATCAGCGGTACAACAACATTTGCGGACAAGAGTGAAAAAACAAATAAAGCTACCCATATGGCTATAAAAAAACTTTCAGAAATTGGCTATAACACAGGAGAGTATGACACAGTTTACGATTATAATGTCAATCGCCGCCTTGTTTCTGCAATAGCGATGCTCGTTATGATTCTTATGGGAGTAACTCTTCTTGAGCTTCTTTTTGAAAAAAGATTTAAGAAACTTGAAATTATCGCATTTGCCGGTGCGCTTTTCAGCATACTCTTCTCGCTTAAAGCACCAGAGGGAATAATCGCATTTTATCCCACTCTTTTTGCCGCGATTGCTCCTTGCTTTGCGTTGACACTTGTAATGACTTATGCTAAGACTGTCAAGGAAAAACTTTCCTTTGCAGTGCTTCTTGTTACAACAATGGTGCTTGCACTTGGAACACTCTGCCTTTGCGGTATTATTCAGTCATCGCTTCTTTCAGGACTTGATTACTATATAAATTCAATTATTTTCAGAGGAATAAAAATATCTCTTATTCTTCCGATTCTGTATAGCGCGGCGGCTTTTGGAATAATGTTTGTTCCAAAGACTGATAACTATGTTTCAAAAACGATACAGATTCTTAAAATGGACATTAAGGTGTATTGGGTAATAATTGCGGCAGTAATAGGAGGTATAGTGGCTGTTTACCTTATTCGCAGCGGAAATGTCACAAGCATATCAACTATTGAGGCATTTATGCGAAATACAATTACTGAATTTATGACGGCACGCCCGCGTACAAAGGAATTTTTGGTTGGTTGGCCCTGCCTTATGCTGTTTATTTACTATCTCAAAAACACGAATTATACTCTCTTCAAATGGTTTTTTGCAACAGGAAGCTCAATACTTTTTGCATCAATTATCAATAGCTTCTGCCATGTGTTCACATCGGCGGAGATAATATTCAGCAGGGTTATAAACGGCCTTATTATTGCGTTGGTGGCAGGTGTGTTTGCGCTTGTTATAAATGCTGTAATACTGAGAATTGCAGATTATATGCAAAAGAAATATTTTTAAGCGGTGAATAAAATTGGCTAATTACCTTACAACACAAAAGGCGTTTAGGTCTCTTCTTTTAAGTGCCAGAGACGGGAGCTTTTCCCAGGCATATATTTTTGAAGGGGTAAAAGGAATAGGTAAATATACTGCGGCACGGATTTTTGCAAATGCCCTTCATTGTACAGGAGATGTCAAACCGTGCGGAGAGTGTCCCGATTGTAAAAAACACTCCGCTATGACACACAGCGACCTTGTTATAATCGGCGGAGGGGATACCATAACGGTAGACGATATCCGCGCTATGAATGAAGAGCTTTATATAAGGCCTGCACTTTCAGATAAGAAAATATGTATCATACGCGGTGCTGACAATATGAATGACGCCGCACAGAACGCACTCTTAAAATCATTTGAAGAACCGCCTTCATATGCGGTAATAATACTTCTTTCTGAAAACGAAAAGAATCTTCTTCAGACGATTCGTTCGCGTGGTACAAAAGTTGTGTTTGAACCTTTTCCCGAAAAAGAAATCCAGGAGTATATGCTAAGACAGTACCCGTTGAAAAAGGATATACTTCCTTTCGTTGCCCTATACAGTGGCGGCGTCATCGGCAGAGCGATAGCAATCTGCGAGGATGAAGAGTTTTTTGAAACAAGGGAAAAAGTGTTTGATGCCGTAAGCCGTTTGGCGGATGACAGGCTTTCCATAATTAAAATTGCAGAGCTTTTCGGAGTTAAATGTAAGGGAAGCTACACAAATTGTGATTTGTATTTTGAACTGTTTACAAGCTTTATGCGTGACGCTATGGCAATAAAAGTAGGAGGACGCATAATTAATCAGGATAAAGAGGCGCTCATAGAGAGTTTTTCTTCAAAGGTTACTCTGGCGTCTGTAATAAGTATAATAGAAAGAGCAGCACTTACTCGTTCTCAGCTCAATAAATCGATGAATTATGAGCTTTGGATTACGAATATGCTGATAAATTGTTGGGAGGATATCCATGGTAAAGGTAGTAGGAGTTAAATTTAAGGAGCTTGGAAAAGCATATTATTTTGCCCCGGGTGAGCTTGAACTAAAGCTTGGCGATGAGGTAATCGTTGAAACCTCAAGAGGTCTTGAGTACGGAACAGTTTCAATTACCGTGCGCGAGGTTGAAGAGAGCGAAATCGTATCTCCGCTTAAAGAAGTAGTCCGAGTTGCGACAAATTCTGATAAAGAACAGGTAAAAAAGAATAAGAAAAAGGAAAAAGAAGCATTCTCTATCTGCGAGGAAAAGATTGCTGCGCATAAGCTTGATATGAAGCTTGTAGATGTGGAATATACTTTCGATGCAAATAAAATCCTCTTTTACTTTACTGCAGACGGAAGAGTGGATTTCCGTGAGCTTGTAAAAGACCTTGCGTCAGTTTTCAGGACAAGAATTGAACTGCGACAGATTGGTATCCGTGACGAAGCGAAAATGCTGGGCGGTATAGGTATCTGTGGAAGAGGTCTTTGTTGCAGCACTTACCTTGACGGATTCCATCCCGTGTCTATAAAAATGGCAAAGGAACAGGGGCTTTCGCTCAATCCTACAAAAATTTCAGGAAACTGCGGAAGACTTATGTGCTGCCTTAAGTATGAACAGAACTGTTATGACGAATTTTCTAAAATCGCACCCTCTGTTGGTGCGGTAGTTTCAACTCCTCACGGTAAAGGTATTGTGCAGAGCTCAACCATCTTAAAGGGCGTTGCAAAAGTAAAACTTGACGGTGAGGGAGAGGCAAGGGTAGAGGAATTTAACTTTACAGACCTTAAAATCCTTAAGAATAATCAAAGACAAAACGATAATTCAGAAGACCTTAAGGAACTTAAAAAGCTGGAGGAAAACTGATGAAAATTGTTCTTCTCGACACGGGCACAATGGGCGAGGATATGGAATTTTCTTCAATTGAGCGCTTGGGAGAGTGTATTAAGTATCATAGCAGTGATAAAGAAGATATCCTCGAGCGTATAAAGGATGCCGATATAGTTGTAACAAACAAGGTGCATCTTGGAAGGGATGTATTATCACATGCCAAAAAATTAAAATTAATATGTGTGTTTGCAGTTGGTTATAATAACATCGATACAGAGTATTGCAGGGAGCATAATATCCGTGTAAGAAATGTGCCCGGATACTGCACAGAAAGTGTGTGTCAGCATACTTTTGCACTTCTTTTTGCTCTTATCGAAAATATTCGCTATTATGATGATTTTGTAAAAAGCGGTGCATATTCAGAAAGCGGTGTTGCAAATCATCTTGGAAAACCGTTTTTCGAAATTGCAGGAAAAAAGTGGGGCATCATAGGAATGGGTGCAATCGGAAGAGCAGTAGCTGACTGCGCAGCAGCATTTGGTGCACAGGTTTCCTATTCAAGCATAAGCGGTGCAGTGCGCAAGGAAAAATATGAAAATGTACCTCTTGAAAAACTTATCCGTGAATCTGACATAATAACAATTCACGCACCACTTAACGAAAAAACCACCGGCATTATCGGAAAGAAAGAACTTGCAATGATGAAAAAATCAGCGTTTATTGTAAATGTAGGCAGAGGCGCGATAATTGACGAAAAAGCGCTTGCTGACGCAGTAGATAACAATATCATAGCAGGTGCGGCGCTTGATGTATATTCTGCCGAGCCTCCCGAAAAAGACGCGCCGATAGTTTCAGTGAACAACAGTGAAAGAATTTTATATTCACCTCATATAGCGTGGGCTTCAATAGAAGCAAGAAAAAGATGCATTTCTATGACCGCAGAAAACATAGAGGCATTTATAAATGGTAAAAATTGTCGCGATGTGTGGAGTTAAAATATGAAGTCTAACATCAAAATTACGGCAAGTATAATTATGCTTGCCGTAGTTATTTTTTCTCTGTCATATGTAGCTTTTGCTTCAGATGATATCAAAATCTTAATAAACGGAGAGGAACTTGCCTCTTCGCACAAAGCACTCTTTATAGAGGGTAAGGCATTCGTGCCAATGCGCGAGGTTTTTGAAGGTTTAGGTGCCGAGGTTTCGTGGGACGAAAAAAAACGCACAGCAAGGTGCGTTTATAAAGAATCTGTTATAAGCATAACTCCCGATGACTCAAAAATGATTAAAAACGGAAGTGAACTGACTCTCGAACAAGGACCGGTAATTATAGATGGCACTATTATGGTTTCATTGCGCGCCGTGGCAGACAGCCTGGGATGCGGTGTAATATGGCGGGGAAAAGACCGCATCGCAAGTATAAGCGATAAGCCCCTGACAAAGATTCATTTTCTTGATTGCGGACAGGCAGACAGCATTTTTGCCCAGTTTCCTGATGGAGAGTGTATGCTCGTGGATGCAGGGGAGAAGAACTTTGGAAAAACACTTGCCGATTTTATAAAGAACGAAGGTTATAATCATATTGACCATGTGGTGGCAACGCATCCTCACAGTGACCATATTGGCGGTATGGAGTATATAATAAATAATTTTTCTATAGGAAAATTTTACACATCAGATGTTATCAATGATACAAAAACTTTTGAAGGAATGATTAATAGCCTGAATAAAAAGGGGTGTAAAGTCGAACTTTTATATCAGGGGGATGAAATACCAGTGAGTTCTTGTGATGTGAAAGTTCTCTCGCCTGAAAAGAGAAGATACCTCAGAATGAATAATTACTCGGTGGTTTTAAGACTTCTGTACAACAAAGTAAGCACAATGCTTTGCGCAGACGCAGAGGCTGAGGCTGAATACGAAATAATAGATAATGAAAAGAGCATAAACTCTGATGTTATGAAGATAGGGCATCACGGAAGCTTTACCTCTACAAGTGTGGCGTTCTTAAATGCAGTAGAGCCCAAAGATGCTGTAATATCCGTGGGTGAGGGTAATGATTACGGATATCCAAGCACGATGATTATAAACCGCCTTAAAAACAAAGGAATAAAAATTCACCGTACAGATAAAAAAGGAAATATCACAATGGCAACAGATGGTTATATTTATATTATAGTAGGTGAAAAATAATGGAAAATTTGATAATATCTTTCAAAGTGGTGGCACCGCTTCTTATACTGATGCTCCTCGGCGCATTTTTGCTGAGGATACATATTTTTGATACTGCTACGGTAAAAAAGATGAACGGTGCAGTTTTCAGGGTGTTTTTGCCTGTACTTATATTTAACAACATATATAATTCTTCTATAGACGATGTAAAAAACATAACGACTGCGCTCTACATAGTGGTAATTGTCATAACAATGTTTCTTTTTTCGATGCTTTATGTAGTACTTACTGAAAAGGATAATAAAAAACGCGGAGTTATGGTGCAGGGAATCTGCCGCAGTAATTTTGTTATTTTCGGCCTTCCAATCTGTATGTCTGTATGCGGAGGCGGAGTAATGGGCAAAGTTGCCGTTGCCGTTGCAATAGTTGTACCTGTACTTAATATATTTGCAGTATTATCACTTGAAATATTCCGTGGCGGAAAGCCGAATATCAAAAAGATATTAAAAGGAATTATAACAAACCCGCTAATAATAGCCTCGATAATTGGAATCATAGTGCTTGTTTCGGGAATCAAGCTCCCTAGTATAATAGAAAATGCCGTAAGTGATATTTCCAAAATTGCTACACCGCTTGCGCTGGTGCTTTTGGGCGCATCGGTTAACTTTTGCACAGTAAGGGGAAATCTTAAACAACTTATAACTGTAATTGCGGGAAAGCTTATAGTTATGCCCCTTGTTGGCTTTACTATTGCAGCAATGCTTGGAATACGCGGAAGCGATATGGCGCTGCTTATTGCGGCATTCGCATCTCCGACAGCAGTATCGTCATACCCTATGGCTATAGAAATGGGCGGAGACGGCGACCTTGCTGCACAGATAGTTGCTTTCAGCACCGCAATCTGTATAATAACAGTTTTTATGTGGGTATTTATTTTGAAACAGCTTGGCTTGATATAATAACACAGTTTGGGGACGGGGCAATTTTTGTTGCATTTTCAAACATTAAAAAACAGACTTCATATGAAGTCTGTTTTTTGTATGAGTAATCCTGTAAGCCGAGTTCTGTCATTAAAAACGGTCATCTATCTACGCCATATATCTCTACATGGCTCCAGCCGCCCTTCGGATTATAGGTCGGACAGACCAATCCAGTCGGCGTTGCTTCGGATGGGGTTTACATGGCACAAAGCGTTACCGCAATGTCGGTGGGCTCTTACCCCGCCTTTCCACCCTTACCTGCTGAGGCAGGCGGTTTATTTCTGTTGCACTTTCCTTAGAGTCGCCTCCACCGGGATTTCTCCGGCATCCTGTCCTGCGAAGCTCGGACTTTCCTCATCAGTATAAAAATACTGCCGCGACCGTTCAGATTACTCACATAAGCCAAAGGGGACCAGTCTCCTTTGGCTTGTCAGTTTATCACAATATTTTGTCCGTGTCAAGGAGAGGAGCCTCCTCCGCCTTGCTTACGATTAATTCAATATTTTTACCAAACGACTTTAACAGCGCTTCCTTAATAATATACGGCGCAATCTTTTCGCTGTCGAAATGACGCATTTCGATAAATTCAGTCTTGTCATTTGTTTTAAGTGCACTCAACTCGTGGTGCTTAAGGTCGCCTGAGATATATACATCAGCGCCAAGCGACTTGGCAATATCTACAAGCTCGCCGCCACCGCCACCGTTACAAACAGCAACAGTTTTGATTTCCTTATCTTTTTCGAATGTGGAAAAGAGTTTTTCGATACCAAACTCCTTCTTTATTCTTTCGCAAAGAGATTTGGCGCAAGTTCCTTTTTCCGCCTTACAAAGTCTGCCCAGATTACCCTCAAGATTTGAAATCGGGGAGAGATCGAGCATCTGACAAACGGTATCGGTAAGACCGTTTGGTGCACTGTCGAGATTTGTGTGCGCGCTGTATATGGAAATACCGTTTTCTATTGCACTTACAAGCATCTCGCCTGAATCGGTATCATCATTTATGCACTTTATGGGATTAAATATGACTGGATGATGTGTGATGATAAGCTCAGCACCCTTTTCTATAGCTTCCTTGACCACATTTTTATTTGCATCAAGGCACAAGAGAACTTTTGTAATCTCTCTGTCGCGCCTTCCGACAAGAAGGCCGATGTTGTCAAAATCCTCGGCATATTCAGGCGGAAATTTGCTTTCAATCAGTTTTATTATTTCGGCAAGTTTAACCATTTGTATCATCCTTTAATAATTTTTCGTACTCTTCTTTAAGATAAATGAAATGCTCCTTCTTACCACTTGTGCTATCTTTCATGTTTTTAAGAATTGTTTCTATTTCATAAAGTCTGTACCGCACATAATCGTAGAAAAGGGGAGGCCTTTTTTTAATTAAAACAGGGCCGATTTCCTTTTCAGTTTCAGAAAGATTCTGCCCCTCTCCGCGCATGGCAAGAATTGCGGTGTACATTTTTCTGTCTTCCTTGCATACCGCTTCATCGCAAATTACATATCCGTGCGATGAAAGATATTCACGAAGATATTTATGCGCAGTCTGCATCTGCAGTACGAAATAACGGCATCCTTTTTCGTTTTCCAGAATTTCGGCAATCGTTTCGCCACCCATTCCTGCAATTATGGCACACTCTGCCTCTCCAACTGAGATTTTCTCAAACCCGTTTGAAAGGCGGGTTTCAACTTTGCTATCAACCTCGAAAAGGGCAATGTTTTTCTCCGCCTGCATAAGAGGTCCTTTTTTAATATCGGCGGCAATTATTTTCTTCGCAATCCCTTTCTTCGCAAGATAAATCGCAACATACGCGTGGTCTGTACCGATGTCGCACAGCGATTCACATTCAGGTACAAGAGACGCAATCATACGAAGTCTTGGCGTAAGTGACTTTTCAATATTTAACATAGCTTCAGCAAAGGTCAGCAACAATCTTATTAATCAGCTTTCCGTCAGCCTTGCCCTTAAGCTCTGCCATAACGGCTTTCATTATCATACCCTTATTCCTGGTAGCAATAACATCGGCAAATTTCTCAAGAAGAAGTGCTTTGATTTCTTCTTCTCCCATCTGCGCAGGAGCGTATTCCTTAATGATTTCAAAGTTTGTGGTGTATTCTGCGATAAGGTCTTCGCGTTCTGCGGGGCAGGTATCAAGCTGCTCTTTTGCGCTTTTAAGTTCCTTAAGAATTACCATATCTGTAATTTCTTCTGTGATGTTGTCGCGTGCGCCATTATCAATGGCATACTTTTTAACTGCCGCGATAAGAGAAGATATAACATTCTTTCTTACCTTTTCACCCGATTTCATGGCGGCAATCATATCTTTTTGTAACTGCTGAAGTGTCATAATCTATCAATCCTTTCAATTTGGCATAAGACCACTGTCTGCCATACTTACAAATTTTTCTGTGGATACTGAAATAATATGGTCAATTACCTCAATATCCATTCCCTCTAGAATATTACAAAGCTGCGCTGTCAGTATTCTGTCATTCTCTGACGCATATGCGCCCGATGACGGATGATTGTGAGCAAGTATTACTGCCGAGGCATTGTGCTTAAGCGCACATGCAACAACCTTACGGGGATGAACATTTGCCTGTGACACAGTTCCCTCATCAAGTATTTCAAATGCAAGAACACGCCTTTGCGTGTCAAGGCAAATCACGGCGAAAACTTCCCGCTTTTCACAGCCTATCATACTGCATACGAACTGACCTGCATCCTGCGATGTGTGTATATATTTCTTTTCCCTTGCCGAAAGTGAAGCGTAATATTGCGCAAGGGAGGGAATCATTTTGATTAAAACTGCGGAGTGCCTCTTAATACCTCTGACTTCGCAAAGCTCATCAACAGAAGCGTTGAAGACGGCACTCGGGGTCAGAAACTTGTCAAGAAGCATATGCGCAATCGGGTTTACATCGCCTTGCGGAATTGCGTAGTAAAGTACAAGCTCCAATATCTCATAATCAGTAAAGGCATCAAAACCTTCGCGCAGGAACTTTTCTTTCATTCTGTCGCGGTGCTTTTTATGAAGCTCGGGGGTAATGTCATCATGCATAAAAACTCTTCCTTTGTAATAAGTGCATTTAAGGCATCGACAAGAGCATTTGTGGAAATGCCTGTAGGGATACCTAAGTCACGGCACAAAGACGCGCGTGCGGCGGCACTTTGCGCGCCGCCGTAAAGGTGTGCATCGTATAAATCTGTTTTTGTTATTTTATCTTTGCAAATTTCATCACTTGCATATTTCGAAAGTATTTCGATAAGAATTTCTTCGGATATACCTTCAACGCCGAGCTTACCCTCTTTAGAGCCTGTGGTTTTTCTTTTTTCCTTGCCGAATACTTCAGGGATATATGCCTGCTTTATTTCCCCTTCATCTATAAAGGATTTGATATGGTTGCGTATCATAAAGCCGGCTCTGTCAGAATCGGTCAGAATCAGTATTCCGCGCTCCTTTGCAAGTCTTTTCAGAAATTTTCGCTTTTCCTTGTCGTTGAAAACACGGAATCCTTCAGTGGTGAAGATGGGCGAGGAGCAAATGCTCTCAAGTCGCATCTTGTCGTATTTTCCTTCAACAATAATAGCTTCCTTTATGTTAATCATCAGTTTGTTTCTATAAGTCCGTAGTTTCCGTCTTTGCGGCGGTAAACAATATCTGTTGTGTTTGTCTGGGCATTTTTGAATATATAGAAAGAATGTCCCAAAAGATTCATCTGAAGTACTGCTTCTTCCACGCTCATCGGTTTAACCTGATGAGTCTTAGTCTTTACAATTTTAATTTCAGCCTCGTCCTCCTCGGGAATATCTGTAAAGAGTTCAAAATCCTTTGAAACTCCCTCACGGAGACGCTTTGCAAGCCGTGTTTTATTCTTTCTTATCTGGCGTGTGATTGAATCAACAATGTCGTCTGCGGCATTATACATTTCCTCGTTACGCTCTTCTGCGCGGTAAATCATATCTGCCGTGCGAATAGTAACTTCAACAATCATCTTGTCCTTTTGCTCGCTTACAACAATGTCTGCGGAGGCCTCGTCATTGAAGAACTTGCCCAACTTGTCAATTTTCTTGATGAGCATTTCCTTCTTCTCACTGCCAAGCTCAACTTTCCTTAAATAGATGTTAGTCTTCATATATGCCCCTCCTTAAAATGGTGTAATAACTGAAAGGGAGTAATCCAAACTCTGATTTTCAGAGGCGGATTTTCTCTTTCTTCCTTTATTATACTATATAAAATGGTATTAGTAAATAAATTTTTGAAAAAATATGTACAGAAAGTATATATAGTACTAAAAAAACACAAGATATTGTGCTTTTTAATGTTAAGTTTATATTACAAAAAGGGGTAAAATCTCCCGTAAACCCCTATATATAGGCAAAAATCAGCATTTTTGCAAAAAAATCAAAAAACATCAATATATTGTTATTTCCTATTGACAACGCAACTATATGTTGTTATAATTAGAGTACACGACTTTGATAATTAATGTTTTGGAGGGAAAACCATGAAAATAATTAAAAGAAGCGGTGCTGAAGTAACATTCGATCCTGAAAAAATTGTTATCGCGGTTACTAAAGCAAACGAAAGCGTTGTCCCCAGCAGCCGTATGACTGCAATCCAGATTAAGCGTATCGCAGAAGATGTTGAAAGTGCTGCTGCAAATATGAACCGTTCATTAAGCGTGGAAGAAATTCAGGATATGGTCGAGGACCAGATTATGAATCAGCGCGCTTTTGATGTAGCGCGCAGATATATTACATATCGCTACAACCGTGCGCTTGTTCGTAAGTCAAATACTACTGACGAGCAGATTTTAAGCCTTATCGAGTGCAATAACGAAGAGGTTAAGCAGGAAAACTCCAACAAGAATCCTACAGTTAACAGCGTTCAGCGTGACTATATGGCTGGCGAAGTTAGTAAGGATATCACAAAGAGAATTCTTCTTCCTCCCGATATCGTTGCCGCACACGAGCAGGGCATAATCCATTTCCACGATGCTGACTACTTCGCACAGCATATGCACAACTGTGACCTTGTAAACCTTGAAGATATGCTTCAGAACGGCACAGTAATAAGTGGCACAATGATTGAAAAGCCCCACAGCTTCTCAACTGCTTGTAATATTTCTACACAGATTATCGCTCAGGTTGCATCATGTCAGTACGGCGGACAGAGTATTTCGCTTACACACCTTGCACCCTTTGTTGATATCAGCCGTCAGAAGATTCGTAAGCAGGTTGAAGAAGAGATGACTCTTTTGGGTGAAGAATATTCAGAAGAAAAGATTGCCCAGATTGCTGAAAAGCGCCTTCGTGAAGAAGTTAAAAACGGCGTACAGATGATTCAGTATCAGGTTGTAACTCTTATGACCACTAACGGACAGGCTCCCTTCGTAACAGTATTTATGTACCTTAATGAAGCCAAGAATGAGCAGGAGAAGGCAGACCTTGCGCTCATTATTGAAGAAACTCTCCGTCAGAGATATAAGGGTGTCAAGAATGAAAAGGGTATTTGGATTACACCTGCATTCCCCAAGCTTATCTATGTGCTTGAAGAGGATAATATTCACGAAGACAGCAAATACTATTACCTTACTGAGCTTGCAGCAAAATGTACTGCAAAGCGTATGGTTCCCGACTATATTTCCGAAAAGATTATGCTTCAGAACAAAATCGACAAAAACGGTGACGGTCACTGCTATACATGTATGGGTTGCCGCAGCTTCCTTACACCTTTTGTTGACGAGGATGGAAAGCCCAAATACTACGGCAGATTCAATCAGGGCGTTGTAACAGTTAACCTTGTTGATATCGGTCTTTCAGCAGGCGGAAACATTGAAAAGTTCTGGGAAATCTTTGACGAGAGAATGGAGCTTTGCCACAGAGCACTTCAGGCTCGTCACGAGCGTCTTACGGGCACACTTTCAGATGCAGCACCTATTCTCTGGCAGCATGGTGCACTTTTAAGACTTCCTAAGGGCGAGAAGATTGACAAGTACCTTCACGGCGGTTACTCAACAATTTCACTTGGCTATGCAGGTCTTTGGGAATGTGTATACAGCTTAAACGGTAAGAAACTTACCGAGCCTGCAGGCGAGGCACTCGGCCTTGAAATCATGAAGAAACTCAACGAGTACACTGCAAAGTGGAAAGCAGAGGAAAATATAGACTACTCACTTTACGGCACTCCTCTTGAAAGCACAACTTATAAGTTTGCGAAGGCTCTCCAGAAGAGGTTTGGTATCGTAAAGGGTGTAACAGACAAGAACTATATCACAAACAGCTACCATGTGCATGTTACCGAGGATATTGATGCGTTTGATAAGCTTGCTCTTGAAGCAAAATTCCAGGCGCTTTCTCCCGGCGGTGCAATCAGCTATGTGGAAGTTCCCAATATGCAAAACAACCTCGAGGCAGTTATTTCAGTAATGAAGTTCATCTACGACAACATTATGTATGCTGAACTCAATACCAAGAGTGACTACTGTCACGAATGTGGTTTTGACGGCGAAATCGAGGTTAAGGAAGACGAGCACGGAAAACTTGTATGGCATTGCCCGAATTGCGGAAACACTGACCAGACAAAGCTTAATGTAGCACGCCGTACCTGCGGATATATCGGAACACAGTTCTGGAATCAGGGAAGAACACAAGAAATCAAAGAGAGAGTTCTTCACCTGTAAGTCTCGCACCAAAAGTTTTACTTCGTAAAAGCATTCGGTGCGAAAGAAGGGCTTTCGCTCGCGCACCGCTCACCGCGGTAGCCCTTTATAGGTGTCAAAACCGAGGTGCGCGCCCTCTGTTTTGACAAAGTTGGTGTTAAGGGAGACTCCCCTTAACAATCCCCTTGAATATTGAAATAAAATTAGGGTACGAAAATTTCGTACCCTAATTTGAAGAGATGAAGACTATGAATTATGCAACCATAAAGAAATTTGATATAGCAAATGGACCTGGCGTACGGGTGTCGCTCTTTGTAAGCGGATGCAGGCATCACTGCAAAAACTGTTTTAATAAAGAGGCTTGGGATTTTAACTACGGAAAACCTTTGACAGAAGAAATAATGGACGAAATCCTTGATGCGTGCAAACCGGACCACATTACAGGACTTTCCCTTTTGGGCGGAGAGCCTTTTGAAAAGGAAAACCGTGCAGAACTTATAAAGCTTGTCCGCAAATTTTACGAAAGGTATCCTGAAAAAACCGTATGGTGCTATACGGGATTTGTGCTTGATGAGGAACTTCTGAAAGCGGGTGAGAGTGACACACTTGAGCTTCTTTCCCTTATAGATGTCCTTGTTGACGGACGCTTTGTAGAGGAACTTAAGGACCTGGCGCTACTTTTTCGCGGCTCATCAAATCAGCGCATAATAGATGTTCCCAAAACCCTTCGGAAAGGGGAGGTAGTACTCCTTGACGGTAAATGGGAACGCACAATGGGAAGCGGCGATATTTATGAAGTATAAGGAGAAATAAAAATGGATAAATACAGTGTAAGAATTAAAAAACTTGACGAAAAGGCGACTATTCCCACATACGGCAGTGAATTTGCAGCAGGTGCCGACCTTTACGCGTGCATTGATGCACCGCTTACAATCAATCCCCACGAAACGATTCTTGTTCATACAGGCGTGGCGATGGAAATTCCCACGGGCTTTGCAGGTCTTATCTATGCAAGAAGCGGTATCGCATCAAAGCGTGGACTTGCCCCTGCAAACAAGGTTGGTGTAGTAGACAGTGACTACCGCGGAGAAGTTATGGTGGCTCTTCATAACCATAGTGAAGTGCCCCAGACAATCGAAAACGGTGAGCGTATTGCACAGCTTGTAATTGCACCTTATGTTGTAGCAGATTTTGTTCTTTCGGACGAACTTGACGACACAGACCGTGGTGCAGGTGGTTTTGGTTCAACAGGTAAGAAATGATAGGGATGAAGATAAGCAGTACTGAGCGCTCATAGGTGAAATAATTATTAAACAATGTAAATACTCTTGCAATTTTGAAAGGAATCCTTAGTGGATTCCTTTTTTCAGCGCATAGGAAATTGTGTGTTTTTATCGCGAGCAACATTTGGTGGTTTTAAGTTTTGTCGGGACGCAAAATGGGTGAAGCGGCACGCTTCTTTTTTATGACTATAAACTATGAAAAAATATAGCCCCTATTCAATTTCATTTTTTGCGTATTGAGTTGGAGAAACTCCAAAATGCTTTTTGAACATCTTAGAAAAGGAAAATATATCCGTATATCCGACAGAATAGGCTGCTATTGAAACAGAAACCTTCTGGTCATTGATAAGCGATGCGGCAATATTCATTCGATGACTCAGCAGGTACTGCTTGGGTGATATGCCGACCTTTCTCTTAAAAATGGCATAAAAATATGTTCTGTCTAAATTTAGCCTGCTTGCGATTTCTTCTATGGTAATTCCTTTCATATACTCCGAATGAATGCAGTCGAGGGCATCCTTTACATAGTCATTTCGCTGTCCGTTCTTACCCATAATAAGTGCAAACAAATCCCACAATCTTGCTGAAAGGTATGCGCTTCTGCCATCAGAATAATCCTCGCAGCTTTTCATAGCATTGAATATTTCCCCGGCTTCCGAAAGCTTTAATGTATGCGGCAAAGTATCCGCAATGCCAGAATCTGTGGTAAATCCAATCCATATATAATTCCATGGGTTAGCAATATCTGCCTCGTAGTAAGTTTCGACAAACGGAGGAATTATAAATATTTCTCCCGGTCTTATCCTGTACTGTTTTTTGTTTATCCTGAAAATACCAAATCCTGAAACAACATAATGTATAAGCCAGTGTGTTCGGATAGCCGGGCCGTAAGAGTGACCGCTTACACATTTTTCGTAGCCAAACTGTACAGGATTAAGATCGTTGTATTTCTTATCGCTGATAATAACTGTATGCTTCATAGAAAAAACCGCTCCCCAAAAAACAACAAAATGACAAATATTTATAATATTATACCATTCACCTTTTTGTATTGTCAATCTATAATAAATGTAAAAGAAAACAAATTATCGGGAGTGAATATTATGAAAATTACATTTATGGGTGCAGGAAGTACTGTTTTTGCAAGGAATGTAATCGGGGACTGTATGTGTGTAGAGTCATTAAGGGACAGCGTTTTTGCACTTTATGACATTGATGCGGAGAGAATTGAAGAATCCAGAGTAATTCTTGAAGCCATGAGAAAGCAAAAGGGCGGTTTCGGAAAAATCGAATGCTATGTAGGTGCACAACAGCGCAAAGCCGCATTAAAGGATGCGAGCTTTGTTGTGAATGCCATTCAGGTCGGCGGATATGACCCCTGCACAATTATTGACTTTGAAGTACCAAAGAAATACGGCTTAAGACAGACAATAGGAGACACTCTTGGTGTTGGAGGCATTATGCGTGCACTCAGGACAATTCCTGTTATGGAAGATTTTGCAAAGGATATGGCAGAGGTTTGCCCTGATGCACTCCTGCTTAACTACACAAATCCTATGGCAATGCTTACGGGATATATGCAGCTTTATACCCCTGTTAAAACAGTTGGCCTTTGCCATAGCGTTCAGGTTTGCTCTGAGTCTCTTCTGAAAAGTCTTGATATGGAAGATAAGCTTGATGGTGTTGTGGATGTGATAGCAGGCATAAACCATATGGCCTGGCTTCTTGAAATAAAGGATAAGGACGGCAACGACCTGTATCCCGAAATTAAATCGCGAGTTGATGCTTATATGCAAAACCCCGATGCCACGAATAAAGTTCGTATGGATTACATAAGAAATTTTGGGTATTATTGTACTGAGTCCAGTGAGCATAATGCCGAATACAATCCCTATTATATCAAAAGTAAGTACCCTGAGCTTATCCAAAAATATAATATTCCTCTTGATGAATATCCCCGTCGCTGTACGGAGCAGATTGATTCTTGGAAGAAGGAATATGCAGAGCTTAAAGAAAACGGGATTAAGGAGCATACAAGAAGCATTGAGTATGCATCGCATATAATGCAGAGTATTGTTGAAAATAAACCATATCAGATTGGTGGAAATGTGCTGAACACAGGGCACCTTATATCAAATTTCCCCGAAAATGCATGCGTAGAGGTACCTTGTCTGGTAAACGGTTCGGGAATTACCCCCTGCCGTGTGGGCACACTGCCCCTTGCGTGTGCTGCTCTTAATATGTCAAACATAGCAGTTCAACTTCTTACAATTGAAGCAGCAAAAACACGCAAAAAGGAATATATCTATCAGGCAGCAATGCTGGATCCTCATACAGCATCCGAGCTTGATATAGATACAATTAAGAAAATGGTTGATGAACTTATAACATCTCACGGGGACTATCTTCCCAAATATAATTAATCAAGGACGATTCATAAGTCGTCATCCCTATCAGACAGGAGGCTCTTTGTGGATATAAATAAACAAATAGATAGATTAATTTCGTATGGAGTTATAACAGGACTTATCGAAGAATCTGATAAGTTCTATGTAAGAAACAGAATCCTTGCACTTTTGAAACTTGATTCTTATGAAGAAACAGGAAAGAAGTGCAACGGCATAGATGAACTCGATGAGATACTTGATTCAATAACTGATTACGCAGTAGAAAAAGGTATTGTTGAAAACGACAGTATCATATACAGAGATATATTTGATACAGCAATTATGGATGTGTTAACACCATATCCCTCAACAGTTATTAATAAGTTTGAGTCTCTGTATAAATTATCTCCCAAAGAAGCAACTGACTATTTCTACAAACTTTCCTGCGACAGCAACTACATAAGAAGAGGCAGAATTAAAAAGGATTTGAAATGGACAGTTGATTCCGAGTACGGTGAAATGGAAATAACCATTAACCGTTCAAAGCCCGAAAAAGACCCAAAAGCAATCGCTGAGGCAAAATTTATCAAGGATTCATCATATCCACAGTGTCAGTTATGCATTGAAAACGAAGGATACGAAGGTAGAGTAGATCATCCTGCAAGGCAGAATCACAGGATTATTCCCCTTGAAGTCTGTGGACAAAAGTGGGGGTTTCAGTATTCTCCATATGTTTATTACAACGAGCATTGCATTCTTCTTAATTCAGAGCATGTTCCTATGGTAATTGACAGAAGTGTTTTCTCAAAATTACTTGATTTCATAAAGAAATTCAATCACTATATGATAGGCTCTAATGCAGATTTGCCTATTGTAGGCGGATCAATTCTTTCACACGAGCATTTTCAGGGCGGAAATCATATATTCGCTATGCACAAAGCTGAAAGTGAACAGTTTTACAAAATATCCGGCTTTGAAGATGTAGAGATCAGCACTCTCAAGTGGCCAATGTCAGTTATAAGGCTTAAATCTGAGAATACAGATAAAATTATTGAGCTATCAGATAAAATTCTTACAATCTGGCGTGATTACACAGACGAAGATTCTTTTATCTTCGCAGAAACTGACGGCGAAAAGCATAATGCAATTACCCCGATTGCAAGTATCATTGACGGGAAATATGTTATGGATCTGGTTCTTCGAAACAACATTACTACAGAAGAGCACCCCCTTGGAGTTTTCCATCCTCATAAGGAACTTCATCATATAAAGAAGGAGAACATCGGTCTTATTGAGGTAATGGGACTTGCCGTACTTCCGTCAAGACTTGTAGACGAACTTGATGCAGTAGCCGATGCAATCATAAAAGGCTATGATATGAGCAAAGACGAAAAAACTGCATCACACAAAGAATGGGCAGAAGAGGTAGTTAAGAATCATCCCGAAATTAACGCCGATAACATTGACGAAATCCTTAAAGAAGAAGTAGGGAAGGTTTTTGTTAATGTGCTTGAGCACGCAGGTGTATACAAGCGTGATGAAAAGGGAAGATGTGCGTTTGAAAAATTTATTAATCAAATACAAAGGTGAAGACAGATGTCTGTTAACAGAGAAAAAATAGCGGATTATAAAGAAAAAGAAATTCATTTGTACACGCTGGACAACGAGCGAGGTTTATGCGCTCAGATACTCAATTATGGAGGAATAATAAAGAAACTGATCTATAAGGGTCTTGATGTAGCTTTAGGTCGTGAAACATTTGAGGAGTATCTGAATAATGAAGGTTACTTCGGGGCAATTATAGGCAGAAACTCAAACCGTATCGAAAATTCCGAGTTTGAGTTTAACGGTGAAGTATATAAACTACACAGCAATGATGGTCGTAATAATCTTCACGGCGGACAAAACGGATTTGATAAAAAGATCTGGGATGTGGAGATAATAGACGGAGAAGAACCATCTCTCATTTTGAGTACTGTTAGTTCTGATGGAGAAGAAGGCTTCCCCGGAGAAGTGAAGGTTAAAGTTACATATACTCTTACAAATGATAACAGTGTAAAAATTCACTATGAGGGAGAAACCGATAAGGATACTATTCTTAATATGACCAACCACTCGTATTTCAATCTTAATGGTCATTCGGATAGTAATATATATGGACATACATTATGGCTTAATTGTGATTTCTATACCCCCAATACAAGTGAATGTATACCTTGTGGAGAAATACTTAGTGTAAAAGGAACGCCATTTGATTTTACAACAAGTAAAACTCTCGGAGAAAAGCTATACTCCAACCACGAACAGATAAAAATGTTTGGAGGAATAGACCACAATTTTGTCATTAACGGAAGGGGATATAGAAAAGCAGCTATCCTTAGAGGTGATAAGAGTGGTATCTCCATGGAACTTTATACCGACAGAGCCGGAGTACAACTTTACACGGGAAACGAGATTGAGGAAAACCGCGTTTGTAAAGATAGTGTAGTGTACAGTAAGCATAGCGGTGTTTGTCTTGAAACACAGGCATTCCCGAATTGTATGAAGTTCTCACATTTCCCAAATGGAATTTTACGAAAAAATGAAAAGTATGATACTATAACCACTTATAAGTTTATTTAACAGAGGTCACAAAATGGAATTAAACGAAATGAAAAAAATATTCACCGCACTTTATGGAGACGGAGAAATGCGAGTTTTTGCATCTCCCGGCAGAGTAAATCTTATCGGCGAACATATAGATTACTGCGGAGGCTGTGTGATGCCTGCCGCACTTACAATGAAAACAACTCTTGTTGCAAGAAAAAGAAACGACGATATTATCCGCCTTAAAGCGACAGATTTGGATATTATGGTAGAAACAACAGTATCCGAAATGCACAACCTTAAAGGTAAACTCAGATGGGGAGATTATCAGATAGGCGTTATGCTTGAGCTTATGAAAGACGGATACGATATCTGCGGTTGCGACCTTCTTTATGATGACACAGTGCCTCACGGTGGCGGTCTTTCATCATCTGCGGCAATAGAGGTTTCTACTGCACTTTGCTTTGCAACATTCTCAAACGAGAAAAAAGGTATAGACAAAAAAATAGATATGATTGAAATAGCACTCATAGCACAAAGAGCCGAGCATAACTTTATCGGAGTTAAATGCGGTATAATGGACCAGTTTGCATCGGCAATGGGAAAGAAAGACCACGCAGTATATCTTAACTGCGCTACGCTCGAATATGAGCATATTCCGCTCAATCTTAAAGATTGCAGCATTGTCCTTACCAATACAAATGTAAAACATTCTCTTGGAAGCTCAAAATACAACGAAAGAAGAGCAGAATGTGAGGAGGGACTCAACGCCCTTAAAACTGTTCTTCCTGATATAAAAGAACTCGCAGATGTAAAGATAGAGCAGTTTGAAGAGCATAAAGATGTAATTAAAAACGAAACTACAAGAAAAAGAATCAAGCATGTAGTATATGAATGTGACAGAGTTAAAAAGAGTGCAGAAGCAATGAAAAACGACGATATAGCACTCTTCGGTCAGTATATGAATGCCTCGCACGATTCTCTTCAGTATGATTACGAAGTAACTTGCCCCGAGCTTGACTTTGTTGTGAGAATGGGAAGAAACATGGATGGAGTTCTTGGTATAAGAATGACGGGTGCGGGTTTTGGCGGATGCACGGTAGCGATTATAAAGAATTATGCAGTCGATAAATATATCGAAAGAATAGGCGTGCTTTTTGAAGGAAGGTTTGGCCACAAAGCATCATTTTATGTAACAGGTACAGGAGACGGAGGAAGAGAAATATAAAGTAGTACTATTTCTGTTTATCAGCTACACACTGCTTTTTAGTCCTCTTGTCTTTTAACAATAAAAAAGGAATTCGCCTTGGCGAATTCCTTTTTCTGTTAAAGTTTTTCAAAATCACTTGCAGGGTGCTTGCAAAGGGGACAAATAAAATCCTCGGGGAGAGGCTCGCCCTCGTAAACATATCCGCAGATTTTGCAAACATAACCTTTTTTCTTTACGGCAGGCTTTGGCTTTATATTCTTGAAATAGTAATCATATGTCACGGAAGGCTTGTCAGACAGAATTTCCGCCTCAGTAACTTCACCTATAAACATCAGGTGTGTGCCGCAATCAACTGTATTTACCACTTTTGCGCTTATAAAGGCGTTAGTATATTCCGTAATGTAGAAAACTCCGTTTTGCGCCCTTTTCTTGCTTTCAAAACCTTCGAATTTATCTTCGGTTCTGCCGCTTTTGAAACCGAAATTTTCAAATACAGAGAAAGGTGTGCTTTCCGAAAGAATACTCACATTAAATACACCGCTTTTTTGTATCATTTCGCAGGTGTAGTTGCTTTTATTAACTGCAACGGCAATCTGAAGCGGAGTATCAGTTACCTGCATCGCAGTATTTATTATACAGCCGTTGTCCTTTTCTCCGTCACGGGTAGAAAGAACAAACAGTCCATAAGTAAGTTTGAATAAGGCTTCTTTTTGCATATAAACATCTCCTTTATGAAATTTTTCCGCCACCGACTACAACATCTCCATCATAGAGCACAACCGACTGACCTTTTGTGATTGCTCTTTGCGGCTCGTCAAATTCAACGCGGATTGTATTTTCGTCAATTTGTACGGCGGTTGCATCCTGCTCAATATGGCGGTAACGCACCTTTGCTTTAACGCGCATAGGTGTATATAAATCTTTAACACTTATAAGGTTTATATCCTCTGCAATAAGCGAACTTGTGAAAAGTCCCTCGTGGTCGCACAGAACAACTTCATTTTTATCTGTATCAAGCTCACACACATACATCGGTGCAGGGAGAGCAAGGCCGAGACCTTTTCTCTGACCTACCGTGTAGTGGATAATTCCCTTGTGGGTGCCGAGAATGTTACCCTCTCGGTCAACGAAATTTCCGTCAGGATAATCTTTCCCTGTATATCGCCTGATAAAATCAGTATAATCTTCGTTTTTAACAAAGCATATGTCCTGACTTTCCTTTTTATGCGCATTCACAAAACCGTTTTCTTCGGCAATCTTGCGTGCCTCGTCCTTGGTCATATTGCCAAGGGGGAATATGATTTTAGACAGTTGCTCCTGCGAAAGCGAATAAAGGACATAACTCTGGTCCTTTGACAAATCTTTCGCGCGTTTCAAAAGATATCTGCCGCTTTCTTTGTCATATTCAACGCGTGCGTAATGTCCCGTTGCAATATGCGAGCAACCGAGTTTTTTCGCCCCCTCAAAAAGCTTTTCAAACTTTAAGTAGCGGTTACACTCAATACACGGATTGGGCGTAGCTCCCGTCTCATACGCGTGCACGAAGTTATCTACAACCTTCTCGGCAAAATGCTCGGAAAAATCGTAGAGATAATGTTCCATACCAAGACCTTCGGCAACTTTTTTCGCGTCTTCAATATCTTCTTTGTTGCAGCAAGCGTGCTTTTCATCAAGCTCAATTCCGCCACCGCCAAGAAGCTTCATCGTAGCACTTACGGCAGGGATACCCATTTTTTTTATTTCAAGTGCGGCAACGGCGCTGTCAACACCGCCACTCATCGCAACTAAACATTTTTGTTCCTTCTTTACATTTCCAATCGCAGTAACAACTCTGTAGCCGGCATTTTCCACCTTTTTTTCGAGGAGCGCACGGCTTTCCGCTGCCTCTTCACCTGTTGCAATCTTGTTTTCATAAAGGTCGTATAACTTCCTGAATTTTTTAGGGGAGAGGTTAGGCATCACGACATTTGCACCAGCACGAAGTCCCATTTCGCGTCCTTCGGGATGAAGTGTACCGAGTGCTGTCGTAGCAGGGATAAGCGCATACGGGAACATATGACGGAGGATTGCGATAAGTCTTACTGTAAGGGTAACATCTCCGTTAGGGTGCTCGGCAAACGGAGTTTCCTTGTGCACGATGTATGGACCAATCCCAATCATATCAGGTTCAAGTTCCCTTAGAAATTCAAGGTCAGAAATAATATTGTCAAGCGTCTGGAAAGGAGAGCCGACCATAAATCCACTGCCCACCTGATAGCCGATTTTTTTAAGGTCAAAAAGACACTTTTTTCTGCTTTCCAGCGTCATTTCTTCGGGGTGGAGTTTATTATAATGCTCACACTCGGCAGTTTCATGGCGCAGAAGAAATCTGTTTGCGCCTGCCTCATAGTAGGCAAGATAGCTCTCGTAAGACTTTTCCCCGATTGAAAGGGTAATCGCACAGTCGGGATAGTTTTCGCGGATAGCACTTACAATATCGCAAATTCGCTCATCAGTAAAATACGGGTCCTCTCCGCCTTGCAGTACAAATGTGCGGAAACCGAGAGAATATCCCTCACGGCAACATTCAAGAATTTCTTCTTTTGTGAGATGGTAACGAAGTGTATTTTTATTGCTTCTTCTTATTCCGCAGTAGTAACAGTTGTTTTTACAGTAGTTTGTAAACTCAATCAATCCGCGGATATATACATCTTTACCATATACCGACTTCCTTATTTTATCGGCAGAAGAAATAAGAAGGGAGTCATATCTATCGCTTGAAAGTATCTCGCGAAATTCGTCACGCGAAAGTATGCGATTTTTTTTAAGCTTTTCAACTAAATTTTGCATATAACTCCTCCTTTTAATATAGTTTACATCTCATTATATTTTATACTACATAAAAATTCTTGTCAAGCACCCTGCTGCACAGTTTGGGGACGGGGCACTTTTTGTGCAATTTCAAAAGCGTTATTTTACATACTCTTTCGGCGAAACTCCGAATTTCTTTTTGAAAGCACGGTTAAAGGTCCTGATTGAATCAAAACCGCAGTCGAATGCAATATCGGTTATATTCTTTTCTGCTTCTCTCAACAATTTTACAGCAGAATTAAGCCTTAGTGAATTTATATAATCACGGAAATTCATATGTATTCTGTCCGCAAAAATATGTGAAATATGTGATTGACTTATATTAAGATTTTCCGACAGTATTTTAAGCGAAATTTTTTCCTTGTAATTCTTTTCACAGAATGCAAGAATTGTGCCGATGGTTGTTTCGTCAACTGCCTTTTTGCCCACTAAATCGGCTTTATCCATAATCATTGAAAACGCCGTAAGGAGCAGCCCGTGATATGCCTCGTCCCTATATTTGCCATCATATTCGGAAAGCATTTTGAGAAGCTGGGCAGCACGCTTGTCAACACCGCAGATTCGGGGAGATGCGAGCGTTTTCGATGTCAGAATATTATGAAATTCTGAAAGTAATTTTAGCGGAACAATAGTAACTACTGCAAGATTATCCTGACAATTATCGTAGTAATGCACACTATTTGGAAAAACAACAAAGAAGTCACCCGCAGAAAGGTTGCAGTCTTTTCCGCCTGCAAAGGCGTGGGCAGTTCCCTCTTCAAGATATATTATTTCCACGCTTTCGTGCATATGTGCCCCAAAAGTAAGAGAATGTGCAATATGGAAATGCAGGTCGTAATTCTTTTTGTCCTGATAAAAAAATTTCATACAATCACCCAAAACTGCAATTTTTGTCCAAAAACAACTGCTTTATGTCTTGTATTATAACATTTTCTGCTATAAAATACAAGCAGGAAATAAAAGGAGTGAAGATAATGTTAAAATGGACAAGGATGAAATACTATCCCTGCAAACCTCTCGGAGAGGATGGCAGATGCGTCACAGGAAGCAAAGAACATATCGAATTCGCACGCAGACTCGCGGGCGAGGGAATGGTACTTCTTAAAAACGAGTATAAAACACTTCCTCTTAAGAAAGGTGCGAAAATTGCGATTTTCGGCATAGCACAAATTGACTATGTAACGGGCGGCGGCGGCAGCGGAAAGGTTTATTCAGAGTACGACCGAAACATTTACGATGGACTTAAAATAAAGGAGGAAGAGGGAAAAATTGAAATTTTCCGCAAGCTTTCAGATTATTACGAAAGTACCTTTGAAAAAGGCGGGGAACAGGACTGGCTCGACCCGCTTAAAATAAATTTTTCCCCGGGCAGTGCGATTGAAAAAGAAATCCCCTCAGACCTTCTTGCCGAGGCACGCGACTTTACCGACACGGCCATTATCACAATCAGCCGTTACAGCCGTGAAGCAAAGGACAGAAGTCAGGAAAAAGGCGATTTCTATCTTAACGATTTGGAAATGAGAATGGTTGAAACCGTTTGCAAAAACTTTGACAAGGTTATCGCAGTATTAAATGTCGGCGGAGTGATTGACACCGACTGGTTCCGTGATAACGACAAAATTCAGTCATCGCTCCTTGCGTGGAATCCCGGTATGGAGGGCGGCCTTGCGGTGGCAGACATTCTTTGCGGCGATGTAAACCCCTCGGGTAAACTTACGGACACATTTGCAAAAACATTTGCCGACTATCCTTCCGCAGATACCTTCAACGAGAGTGATATGTACCTTAAGTATTACGAGGATATTTATGTTGGCTACCGCTATTTTGAAACAATCAAGGGTGCGGCAGAGAGGGTAAATTATCCTTTTGGTTTTGGACTTTCCTATACGGATTTTGAACTTTCAGATATAAAGGTTAAGGAAGAAAACGGTCAGATTATAGCAGAGGCAACTGTTAAGAATACAGGTAAAGTTGCTGGTCGCGAGGTTGTGCAGCTTTATTACAGTGCACCGCAGGGGAAACTCGGCAAACCCTCTCGCGAGCTTGCTGCTTTCAAGAAGACAAAGCTTCTTGCTCCCAATGAATCAGAAAAAATTGAACTTACCTTTGCAATACGCGATATGGCAAGCTATGACGACACGGGAAAATGCGAAAAATCCGCCTATCTTCTTGAAAAAGGCGAATACACATTCCATATCGGAAACAGCGTGAGAAATACCGTAGTAGCAGACTATAAGTACATAGTAAACGACGAATTTGTTATAGTCGAAAAACTTACCGAGCAGATGACTCCCTATAACCTTGAAAAGCGTCTTCTTGCCGACGGAAGCTACGAAGAGATTGCCCGTAGCGAGCGCAAGAGAAGAAATATAGAATACAGACCGAAGGATGCTATCCCTGCATCGTTTGAAAAAGGAAAAATAATGCTCTCCGATGTGGCTGACGGAAAGGCAACTCTTGACGAATTTATTGCACAGCTTGATGAGTATTATATGGCAGACCTCCTCGGTGGCAGACCTAATCGTGGTGTCGCAATCACAAGCGGTATCGGTGGCGAAAGCGAAAACGACAAATACGGCGTGCCGTGTGCGATGACCTGTGACGGACCTGCAGGCATACGAATTACCCCCGACAAGGGTGTCAGCACAACGGCATTCCCCTGCGCAACTCTCGTTGCCTGCACCTGGGATACTGATTTAATGTATGAGATGGGTAAAATCGGCGCTATGGAAGCCAAGGAAAATAACCTTATGATATGGCTTTCTCCCGGTATGAATATTCACCGTAATCCGCTTTGTGGCAGAAACTTTGAATATTATTCGGAAGACCCTCTTCTTACAGGTAAAATGGCAGCGGCAAATGTGCGTGGCGTTCAGTCGCAGAATATAGCCGCAACGCCCAAGCATTTTGCCGCAAACAGTAAGGAAACAAACCGCCGTGAGTGTGATAGCATCGTATCCGAGCGTGCACTTCGTGAAATTTATCTCAAGGGCTTTGAGATTTGTGTCAAGGAAGCATCTCCTCGTTGTCTTATGACATCCTACAACCCCATAAACGGCGAAAGAGCCAGTGAAAACTACGATATGCTGACAAAAATTCTCCGCGAAGAATGGGGCTTTGAAGGACTTGTAATGACTGACTGGCGAACATACAGCTATCATGGAAACGAAATTGTCGCAGGTAACGATGTCAGAATGCCGCGCGGCTATCACGACTCGGCACTTCAGCTTGCATATACAGGCAGAATGTACGAGCTTCAACAAAGTGTGAAGAGAGTGTTAAAACTCCTCCTCGATTTTGAATAATGCTACAAAATGGGGACGGGGCACTTTTTGTACAATTAATAAACAAAACAACAGGAGTGGAAATTTCCACTCCTGCTTTGTTATGCGAAAAAATCCGCCCACAATAATGTGAGCGGATTTGATTTACTGGAAGCTATGATTAGTCAAGTTCCTTAATTCTTGCCTGTGCTGCTGCAAGTCTAGCAATCGGAACTCTGAAGGGAGAACATGATACATAGTCAAGACCGATTGTATGGCAGAACTCAACTGATACGGGGTCGCCACCGTGCTCACCGCAGATACCGCAGTGCATATCGGGACGAACCTTCTTACCAAGTTCAACAGCCATTTCCATAAGCTTACCAACACCTGTCTGGTCAAGCTTTGCAAAGGGGTCGTTTTCGAAAATCTTTGCATCGTAGTAAGCGTCGAGGAACTTACCTGCGTCATCACGGGAGAAGCCATAAGTCATCTGTGTAAGGTCGTTTGTACCGAAGCAGAAGAACTCAGCCTCTTTTGCGATATCGTCAGCTGTAAGAGCAGCTCTGGGGATTTCGATCATTGTACCAACTTCGTACTTAAGCTCGATGCCTGCTGCAGCGATTTCTTCGTCAGCAGTAGCTACAACATCATTCTTAACATACTTAAGTTCCTTGATGTCGCCAACAAGGGGAATCATGATTTCGGGAACGATGTTCCAGTCGGGATGAGCCTTCTTAACATTGATAGCAGCACGGATAACTGCCTTTGTCTGCATCTTTGCAATTTCAGGATATGTTACTGCAAGGCGGCAACCACGGTGACCCATCATGGGGTTAAATTCGTGAAGTGATGCGATGATAGCCTTGATGTCTGCTACAGTCTTACCCTGAGCATCTGCAAGTGCCTTGATGTCAGCTTCTTCTGTGGGAACGAATTCATGAAGCGGGGGGTCAAGGAAACGGATTGTAACAGGATTTCCTTCAAGAGCTTCGTAAAGCTTTTCAAAGTCGCCCTGCTGATAGGGAAGAATCTTTTCAAGAGCAGCTTCTCTTTCTTCAACCTTATCTGCACAAATCATTTCACGGAAAGCAGCGATTCTTTCTGCTTCGAAGAACATATGCTCTGTACGGCAAAGACCGATACCTTCAGCACCGAGTTCGCGAGCCTTCTTAGCATCAGCGGGTGTATCTGCATTTGTTCTAACCTTAAGTGTTCTGAACTCATCAGCCCAAGCCATGATTCTGCCGAATTCGCCTGCGATTTCAGCGTCAACTGTGGGGATGATACCATCGTAGATAGCACCTGTAGAACCGTCAATAGAAATTGCATCGCCTTCTGTGAAGGTCTTACCTGCAAGTGTAAACTTCTTGTTTTCTTCATCCATGTTGATATCGCCACAACCGGATACACAGCATGTACCCATACCACGAGCAACAACTGCTGCGTGAGATGTCATACCGCCACGAACTGTGAGGATACCCTGTGAAGCCTTCATACCTGTAATATCTTCAGGTGATGTTTCAAGACGAACAAGGATAACCTTTTCGCCTCTTGCATTCCAAGCCTCAGCATCTTCAGCTGTGAATACGATCT
>JAFQQD010000014.1 GCA_017411435.1 Clostridia bacterium | reverse complement strand
GAACACTTATTTTTACGCAACACAAGATTATCTGCAGGACCACATCTCAAGAGTAGATGCAATTTTAGAGAGTGAAGGTCTTACAATAGGGCTGCAAGAAACGAAACAAACACAAGAAATATACGCTTGAATATACCTCGTTATAACCTCATTGGCAACAATTAGGCAACATAAAAAATTATAAATGGCTTTATATAGGCGTTTATAAGACTTTGTGTCTGGTCTCTCGCACCATAAAAAGAGCATCAACGATAGTTGGTGCTCTTTTGTTTTATCTGAAATGAACTTGAACAATAAAGAAAACGGGAGTCCGCAAATGCGGATTCCCGTTTTCTTTATTTTATTAAAATTACGGAGCAACGGGTGTTACTACGATTGTCTTTGCAACGAATGCGCCGTTTGAATATGCACCTGTTGCGATGATGTAATCGCCCTTCTTAAGATTCTTGAATGCGATTTCTTTACCTGTTTCACCGTCAATGATTTTTGCAGAAATTGTAGTTCCAAGCTTGCTTGCGAAAATCTGCTCACTCACGCCATCGTTTGAAATCATATTGATGTATCCGTAAGCAGTGCTGATGCTTTCAACGCTACCACTCTTTGTTGTGGTGCTGGAAGCCTGTGTCTGCTCAATCTTCTTTACTGTTTCGCCTGAAAGTGTAAGTGTTACTACATTACCAAGACGAAGCTCGTAAACAGAAGCCTTTGTTCCTGCTACATTATATTCAGCGTCCATAGCTATCGGGTACTCGGTTTCAACACCGCCTGCTGAAATTGTAACTGAAGACTGCGCTGCAATCTTGATAGCTGTTACAGTACCTGTTGCGCTTCCCTTTGTGCTTGTAGCAACAATCTTTGTGATTGTGCCGCGCTTAACTGTAAGAACAACCTTGTCCCCTACCAGAACATCGCTGAGCGCTGCTTTTGTAGCGTCACGGCGAACTGTTACATCTTCTGAAACAGGATATTTGGAAACTGTTTCTTCCTCAGAAACTTCTTCGATTGTAGTAACTGAAAGTGAGATAGGATCTTCAAGGTTTATAGCCTTTACGGTGCCCTGAACAGTAGCTTCTGCAGTAAGGCGGTCAATTGAAACAATCTTTGTTCCAAGAAGGTTTACTACAACGAAGTCATCAACCTTTACTGACTTCATAGCATCAGCAACACCGTCTGTTGTAACCTTTATTTCACCGTCTCCGTAGTAAGAAACGGTTTCGCCTGTCTTCTCGTCTGCAACTGTAATTCTTACATAATTGTCTTTTGAAACGATGCCCTCAACAACACCTTCAACAGTTTTGTTTGTAATGGGATTTATTACATCGATTGAATAGATGTCCTTGCCGTGTCTTACAACAACAATCTTGCTTCCTTCAAGGATGTTTTCTGCTTTTCCTTCCTCGCCATCAATAACAATCTTAGTTTCCTCGGGAATGATGTAGTTTTTGTCATTACCCTTGGAATTTTCAAAGTAGATTGCTCTGCCTTCCTTAACAACATCAAAAACAACGCCTGCTTCAACGCTCATCTCAAGTTTTGTCATAATTCTGTGAAGAAGTACACAAACCTGTGCACGGCTTAAAGGTGCCGCTGCATCGAAAACGATTGTGCCATCATCTTTCTGAACACCATTCATAAATCCGTTGTCAACAACATATGCAATATAACCTGCATTAAAATCGCTGATATCTTCCTTATCCTCAAACTCGAGTTCGCTTGCATCAGTCTTTGTTATTTCAGCATCGAGAAGATTTGAAAGAAGAATTGCTGCATCGCTTCTGGGGAATTCTTCTGCATACTGATCATTCTCAAGATAAGATACAATCTCTTCCTCTGCTATGATGCCCTTGTAAATAAGGAAAGAAATTTCCTTTTTGAAGGAATCATATGCACCAAGGTCAAGTTCTTCCAGAGTGTATTTATATTTCTCAGTTGCAAAATCTACGATTTCGCTGTATTCCTCACTTGAATAGCCTGCTACCCTTGAGAAAAGAATAAGCGCCTCAATCTTTGTGATTGCATTATCGGGCTTGAATGTGCCGTCTGAATAACCCTTGATAATTCCAAGCTCGGTCATTTCATTAATCTGCGTTGCTGCCCAATCGTGATCGGGTGTAAGAACATCAGGAAATGCGTTCTCAGCAAGCACAACTGTAGCTGTGCAGGATAATATTAAACTAAGTGCAATTATAACGGACAGAAATTTATTTTTCATTTCTATAGTCCCCCTTCCTATACTTGATTCCATAATAACATAAAAAATATTCAATTGCAATACAAAAACACAAAAAAATGTGTAATATTGCTCATTTTTTTATCCGAAAAGCACTATATTTTGTATTTATGCACATACTGTGAATTTTTGATATTTTAATTGAACTGAAGTTCTTTTTATGATATAATAATTTTCTTAGGAAAGGAATTGGTTTTATGCTATGTACAAGATGCAACAAGAATGTTGCTGTTATATTTGTGACCCGTATGGAAGGCGGAAAGTCAATTAATGAAGGACTTTGTATGCCATGCGCAAGAGAGCTTGGTATAAACACCATGCAGCAAATGGCCGGCGGTCTTGATATGGGTGATATGGAAAACCTTGAATCACAGATGATGGGTATGTTTGAAGAAATTGATATGCAAGACGGCGAAGATGGAAACCCCTTTGCAAGTTTTCTTTCAAACATTTTCGGTGGAGGCGCTCCGAAATCTTCGGAAGAGACTGATGAAAAGAAAGCAGCAAAAAAAGATAAAAAGGCTGAGAAAAAGAAAAAGCTCCTTGACACCTATGGCACAAACCTTACCGCCAAGGCAAGAAACGGTGAGGTTGATATGGTTGTCGGACGCGAGCGTGAAATTGAAAGACTTATTCAGATATTAAACCGCCGCACAAAGAACAATCCTGCTCTTCTGGGTGAGCCCGGTGTCGGCAAAACTGCAATCGCAGAGGGTTTTGCAGAAAGAATAGTTTCGGGAAATGTGCCTGAAAAGTTACTTGATAAGGAAGTGTATCTTCTTGACTTTACCGCTATTGTGGCAGGAACACAGTATCGCGGTCAGTTTGAGGCGCGCCTTAAAGGAATAATAGAGGAAACCAAAAAGCTTGGGAATATCATCCTTGTTATTGACGAACTTCACAACATTGTGGGTGCAGGCGATGCAGAAGGTGCGATGAGTGCCGCAAACATATTAAAGCCTGCTCTTGCACGCGGAGAAATTCAGGTTATCGGTGCAACGACACTTACCGAATACAGAAAGTTCATTGAAAAGGATTCCGCACTTGAAAGACGGTTCCAGACAGTTATTGTTGAAGAGCCTTCACCCGAGGAAACAGTGGAGGTGCTTCGCGGAATTAAAAAATATTATGAAAACTATCACAAGGTTAAAATTTCTGATGAAGTTATAAATACTGCCGTGAATCTGTCACGCAGATATATAACTGACCGCTTTCTTCCAGATAAGGCAATTGACCTTATAGACGAAGCAGGCAGCCGTGCTAATCTTAAAAATGCGATTCTGGTACAGCTTGCGCGTGCGCAGAAGAATCTTTTGGAGATTACAGCGCAGATAGAGGAAGAAAATACCCCCAAAGAAGAAACTGAGGAAAAGGATTACGAAAAGCTTGCTACATTAAAGTCACAGGAATGTGCCATAAACGAAGAAATTAAAAACCTACAGTCACAGCTTGCCGAAGTTTCCCTTACTCCCGAAGATATCGCATATGTGGTGGAGGCATGGACCAAAATCCCCGTGCAGAAAATCACTCAGGCGGAGACAGAAAGACTTTTGGGGCTTGAGGAAAGACTTCATAAAAGAATAATCGGGCAAAGCGAAGCGGTAAGCGCCGTAAGCCGTGCTATACGCAGAAACCGTGCCGCGCTTTCAAAGAAGCTCCGCCCTGCAAGTTTCATTTTTGTAGGACCTACGGGGGTCGGCAAAACTGAACTTGTAAAGCAGCTTGCAACAGAACTTTTTGACAGCGAGGATGCGCTTATAAGAGTTGATATGACAGAGTTTATGGAAAAGCACTCTGTATCAAAGCTTATCGGCTCGCCTCCGGGATATGTAGGATATGACGATGCCGGTCAGCTTACTGAAAAAGTAAGGCGCAAGCCCTACTGTGTAATTCTCTTTGACGAAATTGAAAAGGCGCACCCCGATGTGCTTAACATAATGCTTCAGATTCTTGATGACGGCAGAGTAACTGACAGCCACGGAAAGGTTATAAGTTTTGAAAACACCGTTATCGTTATGACCAGCAATGCAGGAAGCGACTGGAAAGGCAGTGGAATCGGTTTTGCAGAAAGCATTTCAAAGCAGAACAAGGATAAGGTTCAGCGTGCACTCCGCGGAATTTTCAGGCCTGAATTCTTAAACCGCGTTGATGAAATTGTTGTGTTTGACGAACTTTCAAAAGAAGAAATGGGAAAAGTTCTGGATATTATGATTGGCGAGCTTTCCGAAATGCTTAAAAACAAAGGCATAGCACTCTCTGTTTCGGATGAAGCACGGGAGCTGATAGTTGAAGAAGCTATAAAGGAGCATCTTGGTGCAAGACCTCTTCGCCGTATTATCGGGCGCAAAATTGAAGATAAGCTTGCAAATATTATAATCAGCGGTTCATATAAAGACAGCGTCAATGTTATTACAAAAGATGGAGAGATAGTGTGTGAGTAAAAGGATAGTTTTTCTGTACTGCACTCAGAAAAATAAAGAGGTTCTGTTACAATATGAAAGAGTTATCCGTGCGCTTTTACGCAAATTCAGGAAAAGCGCCCTGTTTTCATATCTGCAGATTGACCCCTCCCCGGCCTGTCGCACTAAGATGCGCGATTTACTCCAAAGCGAAACATCGCGCCCCGGCGCAGTTTTTCTTGAAAGTGATGCGCAGAATGTTTTTTCTTGCCTTGATTTACTCAAAGAGGCGTTTGGTTTTTACGCTTCATCGCATCACATATCAGGTCGCACAATCATTTATGCTGAACAAAAAACAAACTCGCAGGAAAGTAACAAAAATGTTATTCATACTGTCACTTATGAAAAAGATTCTATAAAAAAAGCGACAAATCTGTCGCTTGATATGGCAAAAGCTCGGAAACATTCCCTTTCGTTGTGTCTTCAGCAGTCAAATGAGCTTGACTGTGTTTTGCTCCGGGAAGCGGAAATTGTTTTTGGCAAGGAACGGCACATATCCTTTGAATATCTTTCACTTGATGAAATGATTTCCCTGTGTATGAAAACCGTACCGCCTTTTGATATCGTGCTGACGCTTAAGGAATACGCACCGATTATTGCTATGCACCTTAATTCTATGCCCGATATTCCGGCAGGATATATTGTGTGCTACGGCAACAGTCACAAAGTTTACCGCAGACAACTTCTGACACACGAAGAAATCGGAAATCTGCGCCACTTATCTTCTGTTTTGTCGATAGCCGCCATTTTCGAAAACGAATTCAGAATGAAAAATGCGGCAAACTGGCTCAAGCGCGCGACACTGCTTTCTTTTACCAAAGAGGCAAATAGCACTCCGCGGGAATTTTTAAGAAGCATTATAAGTGAAATTGAAACACCGATAAGGAAACGAAGGACACAGTGATTATGAAAGTTAAAATCAAAGATTTTGTTCCCGAACACACCTTCCTTTGCGGACAGTGTTTCCGTTGGGAAAAAGAACCTGACGGCAGTTTCACAGGAATTGCCAACGGTCAGGTTGTAAGAATAAAATCAGACGGAGACGACACATTTATCGAGGGAATTACTAAAGAAGATTATGAATCTTTCTGGGAGAGATACCTCGATATTAAGAGAGATTACTCCGTTATTAAAAAAGCAGTAAATATAAATGAAACGATGCATAAGTCAATACAGTTTGGCTACGGGATACGCATATTAAGGCAGGAGTTTTTTGAAACACTTATCTCCTTTATAATATCTCAGCGCAGTTCCATACCTAAAATTAAAAGCTGTGTTAATAAATTATGCGAACTTTGCGGAGATGAGATAGTGTTTGAAGGCAGAACTTACTACGCATTTCCCACGCCTGAAAAAGTGGCAAATCTTACTGAAGAAGACTTGCGCGCTATCGGTGTCGGCTACCGCGCACCGTATATATTAAAAGCAGCAAAGGCGGTTTTAAGCGGAGATATAGACGCATCTGCTTTGGAAAAAGCTGACACTTCCACAGCACGAGAAAAGCTTTTGTCACTTTATGGAGTGGGCGACAAGGTTTGCGACTGTGTGCTTCTTTTTTCGCTTGGAAAATACGACCTGTTCCCGTCTGATGTATGGATAAAGCGCGTTATGGCAGAGGAATTCAATTCATCTGACGCAAAAAAATCGGGCGAAGATGAATTCGGTCTTTACAGCGGATTTGCACAACAATATCTGTTTTACTGGAGGAAATATAATAATGTTTAAGAATTTTTATGCTGATGCCTATTTTGACAATATCACTGATGTTTCCCCTTCCTATCTCAAAGAAAAAGGGGTTTCGGGAATCATCCTCGATATTGACAACACTCTCATCGGTCATAATGTACCCGTCCCCGATGAAAAGGTGCTTTCTCATTTAAGACTTTTTGAATCCGAAGGGCTGAAGCTTTGCGTTGTTTCCAACAATGAATATGACAGGGTTAAAAACTTTGCTGAAAAGATTGAGGTAGAATATTTTGTGCACAAGGCATTAAAGCCTCGTGCACTGGGTTACAATCTTGCTTCAAAGGAAATGGGGCTGCAAATGAACGAGATTGCCGCTATCGGCGACCAGATTTTCACCGATGTGTGGGGCGCAAAAAGAGCAGGTTGTTTTGCCATTCTTACTAAGCCGCTACACAGTGGCGGAGAAGGATTTTTTATTGCACTTAAAAGGATTTTAGAAAAACCATTTTTAAGAAAGAGGGGAAATTTATGAAAAAGTTCTTAGTAAGTCTTTCACTTGTTATGATGCTTCTTTTATTTGCCGTTTCAGCACACGCCATTGATGTCATAATTGACGGTGTAAAGGTTGATTTTACGGCATCTTCAGGAGCACCTTTCATTGAAAACGGACGCACACTCGTTCCGCTTCGTGCATCTATGGAGGCGCTTGGTGCAGAGGTTACATGGGATGACGCACAAAGATGTGCCCTCGTAAAAAAAGGCCCGACAACAGTTGTGTGCTACATAGATGAGGCTTGTATTTACAGAAACGGCACAAAAATCAATAACGATGCTGCTGCAACTATACGAGATTCGCGCACTTATCTTCCGATAAGAGTTGTCGCAGAGGCGCTCGATGCAACCGTTTCATGGGACGGAAATGTAGTTATATCCACAAGCGCTGCAGGGAATCTTATTTATTCAATCGAAAACAGCGGACTTCATGTTTCAAACATATGGAAAGCCTGGGAAAAAGCACTTGCTGCAAAAAACAGCGGAAATTACCAGAGCGCAATCGACCAGTTTATAACTCTTGCTCCTGACTTTCTCGCAAAACACGACTCAAACAGTGATGCAATGTTTTACAAGCATCTTGGTGAATGTTACAGTGCTCTTGGTAAAAACGAAGAAGCATCCGCGTGCTTCAAGCGTGAGGCTTATTACTGGTCACTCGCTTCAAAAGAGCAGGAAACTATTGATGCTACAAGGCGCGCGACACTCATAAATTCTTCTGTGCAGATGTATGCAAAAACATACAATGACACCTACAAGCCCAGAAAGTATTTCGGGGAAATGTATGAACCGGAAAACGGACTTTATATCGGAGCATATGCCGAGGGCGACAGAGCCGTTCACGACCCCTGGTCTATGAACAAGTTTTATATGAATGAATTCCCCAAACTTGTAGGCCGTGATATGTCAGCATATCTTCTTTATATGCCCAGCACTACTCCCCTTTCCCACTATCAGAGCCACATTAATATGGCAATACAGAAAGACAAAATCATTCAGCTTGCAGTAGAGCCTGTTAATTTCTTTGATATTCAGCCAAATGACCCGACATACATAAAACTGGCTCAGGACATGGAAAACAGTTCTGCAAAATTTTTCTTAAGATTTGCCTCCGAAATGAACGATAATTCCTGTCCGTGGTATACGACCAATTATAATCTCTATATTGAGAAATTCAGGATAGTTGCCGATATTTTCCACACATACGCACCTTCGGTTCCTGTTGTGTGGTCACCTAACTTCTACCCTGCAAATAACATACATCTTTACTATCCGGGTGATGCATATGTTGATTATGTCGGCATTTCTTCGTATATGAACCATCAGCCGGAAACCGACCCTCTCGGACAGGGAGTTGACAGAAACCGTTGGAGCGAGCAGCTTGATACAATTGTTGGTCTTTACGGTCACAAAAAACCTATCATAATTTCAGAGGGCGGTGCTTCATACATCGATTACAGGACCTGGGCAGATATCACACCGTTTGCATCTTCACAGCTTTACGATTTTTACACATATCTTCCTATTAAATATCCTCAGGTAAAAGCTGTATTCATTTTTGACCAGGACAGAAATGCGGACAGCGGTTGTTACAGGTTCTCGCTTTCAAATAATACGCAGTATCTGGATGCTTACAAGAAAGGAACACAGAGCGAACAGTATCTTGCTACGGCTGATGCGAAGGCAAAACTGCCTCAGTACTACGAGCTTGGAACCAATGCATCAGTTGAGCCGAAAGTAGTTGAGATTTCTTCGTTCATTAAGACTCCTGCGAACGATACAAGTTATGTAGTATATAATATATATGGAACAGATGTTGCTACATCGTATGGGATTCCGTACAGCGTAAACATTGATTTTGCACCGTATTCAAAAACAACGGTTCCGCTAAAGGCGATGGCATTTAATGCAAGCGGAGTAAAAGTAGCTGAAAAGACATATTATGTGAAAGTTGACTAATATTTTCAAAAAAATGCTTGCATTATATAATATAAGATGATATAATACCGTTGACAGAAACGAAGGAGTGGGCTAATAACCCACTCTTTCGCATTATATGAAAGGGATGGTATCTTGGCTAAGATTGACGAAGCACTTGAAAAAATTGCCGCGGATGTCTGCGAAAGACACGGTGTCTACATTTATAACACCGAGTACAAAAAAGAAGGCAGCGAATACTTTCTGCGCCTTTATATTGACAAGGACGGCGGCGTAACTATTGAGGACTGCGAAAATGTAAGCCGTGAAATAAGCCCCCTGCTCGATGATTTAACTTTTATTAAAGAGGCATACATCTTCGAGGTATCCTCCCCCGGTATTGACCGCGCGCTTACACGCGACTGGCATTTTGAAAAGGTTATGGGGCAGGAAATTGACATTAAACTGTTTGCACCCATTGAGGGTAAGAAAGAAATTTCCGGTATACTTACAAAGTACCAGAACGGGGAAATTACAGTTTCGGTCAATGATAAAGAGATTACAATTGAAAAAGGCAAGGCGGCATCAGTCAGACTTGCATTTACATTTTGATAGGAGTGTTTAGGAAAAAATGAACAAAGAACTTATACTTGCACTTGAAGCTCTTGAACAGGAAAAGCGCATCAAAAAAGAAGTTATGTTTGAAGCTCTTGAAGCGGCACTTGTTACTGCTTACAAGAAAAACTTCGGCAGCGGCTACAACTGCTTTGCAGAAGTAAACCGTGAAAACGGTGATATGCGCGTTTACTGCTCAAAGACAGTAGTTGAAGAAGTTGAAGACCCCTGTATTGAGATTACTCTTGAGGAGGCTCATACAATTAACAAGCGCTATAAGATTGGCGATACAGTTGATTTTGAGGCATCTCCTGCAAAGTTCGGCAGAATTGCTGCACAGACTGCAAAGCAGATGGTCGTTCAGAAAATCCGTGAGGCAGAACGCGGAAACATGTATGACGAATACAGCGACAAGGAAAACGATGTTATGAGCGGTAAGGTTGAAAAGCTCGACCGCAGAGGCATTATGATTGACCTTGGCACCGCAGAGGCGCTTCTTGCTCCTTCTGAGCAGATTCCAGGTGAAGATTATACACCCGGAAAGAGACTTAAGGTTTATGTATTTGAGGTTAAGAAAACCACTAAGAGTGTAAATCTTAATGTATCAAGAACTCATCCCGGTCTTGTTAAGAAGCTCTTTGAACAGGAAGTTCCCGAAATTGCAGACGGAACTGTTGAAATCAAGAGCATTGCCCGTGAAGCAGGCAGCCGCAGTAAGCTTGCTGTATATTCTGAAAACCCCAATGTTGACCCTGTTGGTGCGTGTGTTGGTCAGCGTGGTATCCGTGTAGCAGGAATTGTACAGGAACTCAACGATGAAAAAATCGATGTTATCCAGTACAGCGAAGACCCGGCAGAATATATCAGTGCAGCGCTTAACCCTGCAAAGGTTTTAAGTGTTGAAATTGACGAAAAGAACAAGTCAG
Source organism: Clostridia bacterium (assembly GCA_017411435.1). Classification (GTDB taxonomy): domain Bacteria; phylum Bacillota; class Clostridia; order UMGS1883; family UMGS1883; genus UMGS1883. The sequence goes on along the minus strand of JAFQQD010000014.1, from coordinate 86,403 downwards.
CACTTGTAACTGTTCCCGAGTTTCAGCTTTCCCTTGCCATTGGTAAGGAAGGACAGAATGCTCGTCTTGCGGCAAGACTTACAGGCTGGAAGATTGATATAAAGAGCGATAAAAACGCAGAGGAGATTGAAGGTTAATGTCTACTCCGCTTCGAATGTGCGTTGTATGCAGACAGATGAAAGAAAAATCCGAGCTTTTAAGAGTAGTAAAAAAAGACGGAGATTTTTCTGTTGACACGATGGGGAAAGCCCAGGGTCGCGGTGCATACATATGCAAAGTTGGCGATTGCTGTGAAAAATTCGAAAAGCAGCATTCGTTTGAGCGTGCTTTCAAGTGCGCACTCGGGCAAGATTTGAAAGAAGCCATTAAAAAGGAACTGATTTAATGAACGATAAGATACTTGGAATGATAGGCCTTGCCGTGCGCGCAGGAAAAGTAGCCTTTGGCGTATTTATGACTGAAAAGGCTCTCGATGAAGGCAGAGCAAAGCTTGTTATTGCATCGGAGGATATCGGTGCAAGTAACCGCCGCAAAATAGAAGGAAAATGCCAGAATTACGGAATAGACTTAATATTCTATTCTGACAAATCATCGCTCAGCCGAGCTCTTGGAAAAAAAGATATTCCCGTAGTTGCAATTTGTGACGAAGGATTTGCCAGGGCCATATTAAACAAGTTATCACAAAAGCCCGATATGAACTAAAATATACGGAGGTGCCAATAAATGATTGCAAAACAGAAAATCAGCGCAATAGCAAAAGATATAAATATCCCCGGCAAGGAAATTTCAAAAATGCTTGCCGAGGTGGCAGGAATTACAAAAAGCACTGCTGCTTCTCTTGATGTAGAAGAAATGAGCATTGTAATAGAATATTACACACAGAAATTTGACGATGGCACAAGCATCGAAGAATATGTGGAGTCTCAAATGCAGAAAATAGAGGAAGAAAAGGCAAAGGCTCCCAAGGTAGAGGAAATCCCTGCAGAAGAAAAAGAAGAGGAAATTCCCACACAGAAAACTGTGCGTTATGTCGACACCCGTTCCAACGCGGTTGACCTTGATATGCAGCTTGCAAAGGAAAAGGCAGAAGAGCTTGCTCCTGAAATTAAGGACACTGAAATAAGCAAGCAGCGTCTTAAAAAGAATAAGAACAAGCAGCAGTCTCAGAAGAAGAATCAGCCCAAGCAGCCCGAAATTCCAAAGCCCAAGAAGGAAGAGAAGAAAGAGCCTCTTCATGTTGTTATTCCCGATACAATTACTGTGGGCGACCTTGCTCAGAAGCTTAAGGTCGGAGCTACTGAAATTATCAAGCGCCTTATGCAGCTTGGTATCATGGCGGCTATCACTCAGGATATTGAATACGATGTAGCAGCTCTCGTTGCAGAAGATATGGGTGCAGAGGTTGAAAGAGAAATCATCGTTACTGAAGAAGATAAACTTCTCAGTGATTTCGAAATTCCGGATGAAGAGAAAGACCTTCTTCCCCGTCCTCCCGTTGTCTGCGTAATGGGTCATGTTGACCACGGTAAGACAAGTCTTCTTGACGCTATCCGTTCTACAAATGTTACTGCAAGCGAAGCAGGCGGTATTACTCAGCACATCGGTGCTTATATGGTAAATATCAATGGCAATCAGATTGCATTCCTTGATACACCAGGTCACGAAGCATTTACTGCAATGCGTGCCCGCGGTGCTCTTGTTACAGATATTGCAATTCTTGTTGTTGCGGCAGATGACGGTATCATGCCCCAGACTATTGAGGCTATTAACCACGCAAAGGCTGCTGAAGTAAGCATTATCGTTGCAATCAACAAGATTGATAAGGAAGGCGCTAACCCCGACAGAGTTAAGCAGGAACTTACCGAACACGGTCTTGTTCCCGAAGAATGGGGCGGCGATGTAATCTGTGTTGAAGTAAGTGCTAAACAGCGCATGAATATTGATTCACTTCTCGAAATGGTACTCCTTACTGCAGAGGTTAAGGAGCTTAAGGCTAACCCCAACCGTAAAGCAAGAGGTACTGTTATCGAGGCTAAACTTGATAAAGGTCGCGGTCCCGTTGCAACAGTTCTTGTTCAGAACGGTACTCTCAAACAGGGTGATATCATCGTAACAGGTACTGCAGTAGGTCGTGTCAGAGCAATGGTTGATGACCGCGGAAAGAAGATTAAAGAAGCACTTCCCTCTACTCCGGTCGAAATTGTAGGACTCAGCGAAACTCCTGACGGTGGCGATCCCTTCTTCGTAGTAGAAGATGAGCGTGCTGCACGCCATGTCGTTGAAACAAGAAAACAGAAAATTAAGGATGAGGCTAACAAACAAAGACAGCGCGTTAACCTTGAAGACCTCTTCAGCCAGATTCAGGAGGGCGATGTAAAAGACCTTAATATTATCGTTAAGGCCGATGTTCAGGGTAGTGTTGAGGCTGTAAGACAGAGCCTTGAAAAGATTTCAAATGAAGAAGTACGCGTACGCGTTATTCACGGTGCTGTAGGTGCTATTACTGAAAGTGATGTAACACTTGCATCTGCATCAAATGCAATTATCGTAGGCTTTAATGTTCGTCCCGATGTCGGTGGCAGAAATGCAGCTGAACTTAACAAGGTCGATATGCGTATGTACCGCGTAATCTACGAAGCTATCGAAGAGATTGAAGCCGCTATGAAGGGTATGCTTGCACCTACATTCCGCGAAGCTGTTATCGGTCATGCTGAAATCCGTCAGACCTTCAAAGTAAGCGGGGTTGGTACAATCGGTGGCTGTTATGTTACTGACGGCAAGATTCAGCGTAACTGCAGCGTAAGAATCGTTCGTGACGGTATCGTAATCCACGAGGGCGAACTTGATTCACTCAAGCGCTTTAAGGACGATGTCAAGGAAGTGGCAAGCGGCTACGAATGTGGTATGGGCTTTGTCCGCTTTAACGACATCAAAGAAGGCGACAATGTAGAGTGCTTTGTAATGGAAGAAGTCGCTCGCTAATAAATTTACGAAACGAAGATAAAATAAGTAAATGGGTAAAAACTCCATTTACTTATTTTTGAAAGAAGGGAAACAGTATGTCTTTTAAGAGAACTGACAGAATTTCAGAAGAAATAAAAAAGGAGCTCTCGAGTGTCATCCGTGACCTCAAGGACCCCAGAATTCCCATGATGACAAGCGTTGTAAATGTAAATGTCACAAACGATTTGAGTTATGCAAAGGCATATATCAGCATTATGGGAACAGATGAGGAAAAGAAGGATGCTATAAAGGCGCTTTCACAGGCGGCAGGCTTTGTTCGCCGTGAGATTGGCGGTCGCATCAAACTTCGCTGTGTGCCTGAATTTTCTTTTGAACTTGATACATCAATTGAGTATGGCGCACACATCAACAAACTTCTTAACGATATAAGTAAGGATTGAGGCAGATGAAAGAAGTAATCGCTCAAATTAAAAAAAGTAAAAGTGTTGCAATTTTCGTTCACGAAAATCCCGACTGGGACTGTATCGGCAGTGCTATGGCACTTCGTTGTGCTCTTCGTCAGAGTGGTATCAAGGCAGATGTTTTTACAGAAAAAGAGCTTTCAAGGCATCTCTCTTTCCTTGAAACAGATGTAATTACATTCACAGAAGAAGCATATGCGCCCGATTACGAGTGCTACTGTGCGTTAGATGTCGGAAACAGCGACAGAATAGGCAGTTGGGGACAGTTTTTTGAAGGAAAAGAAAATACAGTTTGTATTGACCACCATCATCCAAATGGAGAATTTGCGAAAATAAGTCATATTGAACCCTCGCGCAGTTCAACTGGCGAGCTTATATATGAATTTCTTGCCGAGGGTGGTTTCGAGATAACAAAAGACATTGCCCAATATCTTTACTGTGCAATGTCGTCTGATACGGGTTCATTCCAGTATGCATCGGTTAACCGCCGCACATACGAAATTCTGATTGAGCTTTACGAAACGGGAATTAACACAACATATCTTTGCAGTATGCTTTATGAAAGAAACTCCATCACACAACTCCGCCTTCAGGCAGAGCTTATTAACTCTATTAAGTTATATAAGGATGGCAAAATCGCGACTGCAAAAATAACAAACGAAATTATGGAAAAACACGGTGCCAAGCGTAGTGATACTGAAGCACTTGCACAAATCCCAAGAAGTATAGACGGCGTTATGATAAGCGCATTCTTAAAGGAACTTCCAGAGGGAGATATCCGCGTAAGCCTTCGCAGTCTCGGAGATTACAATATTGAACCTGTTGCACGAAAATTCGGTGGCGGCGGTCACAAAAAGGCAGCAGGTTGTACATTTACTAACTCTTCAATAGACGATGCTGAAAAAGCCCTCGTTGAAGAACTGGAGAAATTATGAAAGAATACAGTGGAATTATAATTCTTAATAAGCCGATTGGAATATCTTCGCACAGATGCGTGGGTATTGTGAGGCGTGCACTTAATATGAAAAAGGTTGGTCATACGGGAACTCTCGACCCCGATGCAAGTGGTGTTCTGCCTATTCTTGTAGGAACGGCTACAAGGGCGGCAGAGTTTCTGACAGCCGAGGATAAGCGCTACCGCGCAAAAGTTCTTCTCGGCACAAGGACCGACACTCTTGATATGTCAGGGACTGTCCTTGAAAAAAATGAAGTAAATGTTACCGAGGACGAAATTAAAAACGCTGTCAAAAAATTTGTCGGCAATATTTCGCAAATACCGCCTATGTACAGCGCAATTCAGGTAAACGGACAGCGTCTTTACACACTTGCGCGCCAGGGAATTGATATAAAGCGCGAGCCGCGTGATATAACTGTATTTTCCATTGATATTATTTCAATCGACCTCCCCTATATCACAATAGATGTGCATTGCAGTAAGGGTACATATATACGCACACTTGCAAGCGATATCGGTGATGCTCTCGGCTGTGGTGCGTGTATAAGCGAGCTTGAAAGAACTTCATCGGGGGATTTTACAATTGAAAACTCAATTACTCCGGAAGAGCTTAATGTTCTTTCCGAAAAGGGAGAGGCTCATAAGGCGCTTTTACCTCTCGACTCATTTTTCAAAGAATACGATAAAATCTATCTCGATAAAAAGCGTGCAGACCGCGTCAAGAATGGAGTTTCTATATTCTACCGCGGTAAAGAGCAGGGCAAGTTTTACCTTCTATATGACGAGAACGGCGAATTTATCGCTCTTTCCATGGCGGCTATGTCACAAGAGGAGAACGGGCGCGAATGTTTGAAGCTTATAAAGGGGTTTTATAAATGATAGGAAAGGGCAGTGCAATAGCACTTGGATTTTTTGATGGTGTTCATATAGCGCATCAAAAAATCATTGAAAGTGCCGTACGCTATGCAGAACTGAATAACCTTATCCCCATCGCGCTGAGCTTTGATAAATCACCGCTCGAGATACTTTCAGGTAACCATATGTGCTATCTGACAAGCAATGCGGAAAAAGAGGCTATCATAACCTCACTTGGAGCCAAGGCAGAATTTCTGCCAACAGATAAAGCGCTTCTTTCTGTGGAGCCCGAAGTATTTATAGAAAAAATTCTTGTGGGGAAATATAATATAAAATATGCCGTATGCGGATACAACTACCGATTCGGCAAAAATGGGCGCGGAGATACGGATTTACTGATGAAAGAGGGCAAACGCCACGGGTTTGAGGTCTTGGTTGCTCCCTGCCAGATGTATAACGGAGAGAGCATATCCTCAAGCCGGATAAGAGGACTTTTAGCCGAGGGTGAAATATCTCTTGCAAACAATCTTTTAGGCAGAAACTTCTTTATAGAAGGAACCGTCTCTGAGGGTAAAAAGCTTGGCAGAAAGATTGGGTTCCCTACCGCGAATGTGTTTTTTGACGATAAAGCCGCACAGCTTAAAAACGGTGTTTACAAAACACTTGTTACAGTAGACGCTAAATGTTATGATGCCATTACAAATGCAGGCACAAACCCCACGGTTTGTGATAAATCGGTCCGTACGGAAACATATATTCCTGATTTTGAAGGCAATTTGTACGGAAAGAAAATAAAAATTGAATTCATCAAATTTATCCGTCCCGAGATTAAATTTGAAAACTTAGAAAAATTAACCGAACAAATCAGAGAAGATTTGAAGAATTTATAAAGAGGCAGATTATTATGAAAACAGGTCTTGTTTTAGAGGGTGGTGCAAGCCGCGGTTATTTTACCGTAGGTGCACTTGATGCTCTCATCGACATAGGTTTTAAGGCTGATTTACTTGTCGGCACATCGGCAGGTATTGCAAACGGGGTTTCGTTTGTGTCAAATCAGCGCGGACGCGGTCTTAAAATTGGTCTTGAATACTTAAACGACAAAAGATATATGGGATTCCGCCATCTTATAAACCCTAAAAAGCGCAGTTATTACAATGTGGATTTTGTTTTTGGCGAACTTCCCAACAAACTTATCCCTTTTGATAAGGAAGCGTTTGACAAATCGGGTTGCAAGGTTCTGGCTGCGCTTACCAACATCAAAACGGGTAAGTGTGAATACCATCCTGTTACAAGCGATGATAAGGAATGGAAAGTTGTTGTGGCAAGCTGCGCACTTCCGATAATGTTCCAGCCCGTTGAAATTGGCGGGGAACTTTATATGGATGGCGGCATCACTGAGCCTATCCCCTTCCGCAAAGCGCTTGATGAAGGCTGTGACAAAACCGTTGTAATCATTACGAGAGAGCGCAGTTACATAAAGAGCAAGGAAGCAGGATTGGGCATAAGCGGATTTTTGTACAGAAAGTATGAGGGGCTTAAAAGGGCACTTGAAACGCGTACAGAAATGTATAACGACAGACATCATGAACTATTAGAGCTTGAAAAAGAAGGCAAAATCATACTGATTGCACCTGAGGAAGATACTTCAGGGTGGAAACGCACGGAGAGAAGGCCTGAGAAAATTCAGGAAATGTATGATATCGGCTATGCGACAGTGATGAAGTATAAAGATAAAATATTGAAATTATAAAAAAGGTCATAGCTTGCTTTGAAGGCAAGTTATGACCTTTAAATTTACATTATTTTATTGAATACTTCTTTGTATATGGTCGGAGGTTTTTGTCCCACACGAAAAAGCTTCCATAAGTTTTTTCGTTAATAATATTAGTTACGCCATCAATTAGATTGATATTTTCAATGATCTCCATATTTTCCAAGCAATTATTGTCTCCGTATGAAGCAAAAAAGGCATTTGCTAATATGTTTTTTGAAGAATTGTTATGTATATGTACTCTTTTTTTAGCATTTATAATACCCTGTGAAACAATAAATTCCGGTATATCACCACTTATTTCTTCAACAATTCCCTCTAAGTTTAATACGCCATATCCATAGCTTGTGTCGTAACCTTTAGCTCCACAATCCAAAGAAGTATTTTTTAGTAATTCTTTTATTTCCTGCAATGTACACTCCGGGCGAACCTCTTTTATAATCGATATAACCGCAGTAACAATAGGTGCAGATAACGATGTTCCCAATCCTGTTGTTGTAGAATTATTCTTGAACAGTGATACAATATTATTACCCGGAGCAGATATGAACACGCTTTCATTTTTTTGAGAAAAATACGATGATGTTAAATCCTCATCTACAGAACCAACACCAATAACATTGTCAAAACCGGCAGGATAATTCATAACATTATCAGTATGACCACTGTTTCCAACCGCAGCAACAACAATAATGCCTTTTTCTTCTGCTTTATCTATATAACTTTTCAAAACAGATAGAGCTTCTTCATCGGTTATTGCCCCTCCAAAACTCATATTAATTATATCGCAATCTGTTTCTAATGCTTTTTCCAATCCCAAAAATATACTCGAAATATTTAGAGAATTTGTGTCTGTTATTTTTATAGGAATAATTTGAGTATTGCTTGCTATCCCTGCAATATCAAGTTCATTGTCTGTTTGGGCTGCAATGATGCCTGCAACCATCGTTCCGTGCCCCACATTGTCGTTATAATCGTTTATATCTTCTGCGCCAAAAGTGCAGTTATATCCTTGTAAAATATTTGATTGATTAAAATCGGGGTGTGAAAAATTTATTCCGCTATCAATTACAGCAATTTTCACGCCTTCCCCTGACAGGCCCTTTTTTCTGATAGAATCAGCATTAATTTTATCTAGATACCATTGAGAATCAAATTCTATATCGCTGGTTATATCCGGATAATCTAAGTCAAATAATTCAAATTTGTAATCAGGGAAAATAGTTTCAATATAATCTGCAGGTATAACGCTATATAAGTCATTTAGATTATCTGCACGGTATAGATTATCGCTTATATGTGTGATTTCATCAGTAACGCACATTAATGAAATCGAATCTTCTTTCACTTTTACAATATAACCATTGCTTTCATTTTCTGCATTAACGCTAATGCAAATAATAGTGCAAATAAAAAATATAAGGGTTACAAAAATTTTTTTCATTATGTACCTCATGATAAAGTGTGGTTGCTCCAAATGAATGAAGCAACCACAGTGATTTTAGTCTCTCAAAGATCTACCAGTAATTTTATCAGCCAAGTCTGATAAAGCCTTATCAAAGTCTGATGTTATATCAATTTGCAAACCACCTGTTTTACTATTCAAAACATTGTAGGTGTCAAAAAGGGATGTTGATGTGATTACAGAAGTAGTCATTCTTACCGCTGCAAGTTCATTTGCAATTTCTTCTAAGCTGCTATAGCTGTATGTATTTTCTGTCTTATAGTCTGCATCTGTAAGAAGAACAGCAAACTTAAATGCATCATCTGACCAATCCATATGTCTGTTATCTAAAACATGACCAAATCCATCAAGAACGCTTTCGGGATTATCTCCACCGCCTGAAGCACCAATAGACGCTAATGTGGATATCAAGCTTTCTGAATCTGTGTGCCATGTACTACCGGAGTATTTATGAACTTTAGTTGGCTCACCACAGGTAATATCCCTGTATTCAACTACGCTCATTTTGAGGTCTACGCCTTCTTCTTCCAAATATTTTGCAAATTCGCTGATATTTGTTTTAACATTTCCGATTTCATCCCACATAGAACCTGTTGCATCAATTACAAAAACAAGTTCAACCTTACCTTCAGTTTTTTCTACATCAGGTTTATCCTCAATTTTCCCTGAATCTTCAATTTCATATCGTGTAATTTCTATCGCCTGCTGTGCTGTTTTTCCATATTGATTTGTTGCAGCAAATGTAAAAGGATTTTTGCCCATTTTCAGGTTAACTTCTGTAGCAAAGCTACCATCTGCATTCATACTTATATCTGCACCGTTGCATGAAAGTTTTACTGTAGAAAGATCACCGTCTGTAATTATACCTTCAACAGTTGTTTTTGAAGCAGTAGTGCGTTCTTTGTATTTTGTGATGAAAATACTCGGTGCACTTGTTCTTGTAATTTCTATTGTTTTTTCAGCAGACATATTATATTCATTGACTGCTGTAAATTTAATAGTGTTTACACCTGGCTTCAGTGATACGATTGTGCTAAAGCTTCCGTCAGCATTTAACAAAATATCTTTACTATTGCATGTAAAGTCAACAGTTGCAACATTTTTATCTATAACAGCACCGGAAATTGTTACTCTGCTTTCATCAGTTGTGTCGGGATAATCTGTAACCTTTATTTTAGGAGCATCTGTAGGTTTCTTAACGATGACTGTCAAACTGTCTTTTTTAAGGTATGAATCATTGTACTTAATTGTTGTTGTTCCTTCTTTAAGTCCAGTGATTGTTGTTCCTTCTAAAGATATAACACTGTTGTTTTCAGCATCATAAGGCTGAAGACTTGTATATGGTTTAACTGTTCCATCCGTATATGTTGCATTTGCCGAGAGTGTAACACTTTCACCAATTTCAATTTCTACCGGTGATGCGGGAAAAACAGTTACTTTTGATATTTTAGCTTCATATTTGTCGTGGAATCCATGTTCTGTACCACGAAGAAGAAGTGTTGCAAATTCCGCTCTTGTAAGAGCCGCCTGTGCACGGATTGTTCCATCCGGGAAACCGGATACAAGTTCATGCATCAATGCAATTGAGAATATTGATTTAATGTTGCCTGAAATACTGTTGGCATCACTGAACATATTAAGTACAGACTGGTCAGTATATTTTACATCAACATCGCAACCAAGAGCCTTTACAAGCGCGTAGATTGTATCTTCTCTTGTCACAGGCATATTAGGATTGAAGGGGGTTTTGCCCTGGATTGTTGTATGTGAAGGGAAAAGGTCCTTTCCTGCTTCAACATAGGGTGCGTACCAGTCACTGGTAGATATATCACTGTATGAAAGATCTGACAGGTCAACACTCTGATAATCGAGGCCTAAGAATACAACGAAAACTTTAAGTGCTTCAGCCCTTGTGATAGAGGCATTAGGTCTGAAGGAACCGTCAGGATATCCGCTAAACCAGTTCTTTTCACTTGCTCTTACAATAGCATCATGCGCCCAATGGGAACGCGGTACATCTGAATACTTTTGTGTGTCTACATCAACATACCCGCCCCATTCTGCACCATATTCCAATGCAAATACATTTACTGTTGATAAAAGCATTGTTACAGTAAGCAATAGGGTTATAATTTTCTTTGCTTTACATTTCATATTCAGCACTCCTTTCTACTTTTGAAAAGGCGGCAGAGTATGCCGCCTTTTCATATCATTTATATATTTTAGATGATTTCCCAAGCGATACCTTTTTCTTTTGCATATTCTATTGCATATGAATTGACAGAAGCATATATTGTAATTGCATTACAACCATTAAATGCATCATCAGCAATTGATGTTACACTGTCAGGAATTACAATCTTTTTAAGACTACCACAATCAGTAAATGCTCCATTTTCAATTTTAGTTGTGGATTCGGGAAGTTCGATTTCTGTTAAGCTCTTGCAACCATCAAATGCGCTTGCGCTGATTGTTCTAAGTCCTTCGGGAAGTGAAATATTTACCAGTCTCTTGCAACCAAAAAATGTTTCATCAGCAATTTTCTTAACGCCTTCGGGAATGATTACATCTGTTAAAGATACACAACCGTAAAATGCGCCTGCACCAATTGATGTAACACCTTCGGGGATTTCAACTTCAACAAGACGGATACAACCACTAAATGCATCTGCTTTTATGCTTTTTAAGGTTGAAGGGAATTCAATGCTCTCAAGATATGTGCAATCTGCAAAAGCTCCTTCACCGATGTTATATACATTTACACCTTCGATTTTTTCAGGGATTTCGATATCAGCAGCACTTGTTCCACATTTTGTAATTGTTCCTGTTTCCTTATCAAATGTTAAATAAGGAGTTCCGTCTTCACCACTTACAGTTGTGGAAGATGAGGGAGTTTTTTTATCGTCTTCTTCCTTCTTCCCATCATCAGTGGGAACAACAGGCTTTTCTTCTTCGGCTTTTTCTCTTTCTATAACAATAGTCTTTTCTGTCTCAAGTCCGTAAATGTTTGTAGCAACAAACTTGATTTCATTTCTGCCAACCTTAAGTGCAACTGTTGTTTTGAAGCTGCCATCAGAATTCACAGAAACATCCTTACCGTTACATGTTAAATCAACGCTGCCGTTCTTATCTGTAACAGTTCCGCTAACAGTCATGCTTTCTTCTTCTGTGATTTCATCATAGCCTGTAACCTTAACTACAGGAGCGTCTGTAGGATTCTTAACGATAATTGTCAAAGTTTCGTTCTTGAGGTAAGAATCATTATACTTAATTTCAGCTTTACCTTCTTTGAGGGCTGTAATTTTTGTTCCATTTACAGATACAACGCCATTTCCGCTAGCATCATATGGTGACAAGGAAGTATATGGTTGATTTGTTCCGTCAGTATATGTTGCTCTTGCTGATAATGTAATTGTTTCACCTACTGTCATTTCAGTGTTGTTTGCAGGTGTAACGGTTACAGTAGAAATTTTAGCCTGATATCTATCATGGAATCCGTGTTCTGTACCACGAAGAAGAAGTGTTGCAAATTCCGCTCTTGTAAGAGCTGCCTGTGCGCGGATTGTTCCATCCGGGAAACCTGATACCAAGCCTTCGGTAAGAGCAATTGCAAATTCGTCTTTAATTGAACCGGAAATACTTGATTTGTCGCTAAACATATTAAGCACAGACTGGTCAGGATATTTCACATCAACATCGCAACCAAGAGCCTTTACAAGTGCGTAGATTGTATCTTCTCTTGTTACAGGCATATTGGGATTGAAGGGTGTTTTTCCCTGAATTGTTGTATGCACAGGGAAAAGATCCTTTCCTGCTTCAACATATGCTGCATACCAGTCGCTGGCAGATATATCAGAATATGAAAGATTTGATAAATCAACACTCTGATAATCGAGGCCTAAAAATACAACGAAAACTTTAAGTGCTTCTGCTCTTGTGATAGAAGCATTAGGTCTGAAGGAACCGTCAGGATATCCGCTAAACCAGTTCTTCTGATATACCTGCATAATGGCGTTGTACGCCCAATGTGTCGAAGGTACATCTGAAAATCTTGTTGGAGCAACTTGATAGTAGCCATCCCATTCAGAACCATAAGTCGGTGCTGCAAGTGATGTTACTGACATAGAAACTGCCAATATTACTGCAGTAATTAAGCAAAATAACTTTTTCATGTAAATCTTCCTTTCCTAATTAATTCATACATGGTCACAATCTTAGTCTAGCTTGCTGATATTCGCAGCTCTATACAAAAGAGTTGCAAATTCAGCACGCGTAAGAGGTTTTTTGGGGCAAAATGTCCCATCACTGTATCCTGATATTAAAGATGTCTGTATACCTATAGCAATATAAGGTTTCAACAACTGCTCTACCGTACTACTATCGCAAAAACTATCTACCACGGAAACATCAACATACTTAACCTTATTGTTAAGTCTGGCTGCATTTACAATGGCATATACCGTATCCTCTCTTGTCATGAAATCATTCGGCCTAAATGCGCAGCCGGGAGACACATTTGGAAACAAATCATCTGTAGCCTCGATATATGGTGCATACCACATATCTATACTAACATCTGTAAAACTGCTTATAGACGGATACTCACGATTTCTATATTCATACACAGCTAAAACTTTCGCCGCTTCTGCGCGTGTAATAAGTTTGTCTGGCAAAAAATTTCCGTCGGAATACCCACTAAACCATTGTCTGTCAGTAGAGTATTTAATTGCGTCATACGCCCAGAAATCCCCATCAACATCTGTGTACAAAGGCCATCCTTTCGCCTTTGTTAGAGTGCCGTTTGTCACAACTAACAAGCATATCAAGACAGTTATTAACTTAAAATAACTTTTTTTCAAACAAAAATCACCTTACTCATTCCATTTTTCTTTGTTACCACTTACAGAATAAGTATGCTCGTTTGTTGCCTCAATGATGTCATAATAAGCCCAATGTGTCGCGTCTACATCAGCAAACAATGTAAGTGATGCTTTGTTTGGGTTTACATAAGATTCGTCAGCACTTCTGACAAGCATATTATTTACAATTGTTACAACTTCTGCTCTTGTGATAGTATTATCAGCTCTGAAAGTATTGTCTTCGTAGCCTCCAACCCATCCATTTTCTGCAGCAAATGCAATATATTCATATGCCCAGTGCTTGGTTGTAACATCTGTAAAGTCGCACTCATATTCTTGGCTTATAGTTGCAAAACGACTTGCCATTGTTACAAATTCAGCTCTTGTTATAGTGTTTTGAGGTCGGAATGTTCCATCTTCATAACCGGTAATAATTCCGAATTTTTCCATATAACCAACATAGTTATAATACCATGCATCAGGAGTAACATCCGCAAATGAAGATTCATATACGGCATCGGCATCCATTTTTTCTTTCATAAGCCGCGCAAACATTGTTGCTACTTCTGCACGAGTCATATTTTTATTTGGACCAAATGTTTCATCCGGATAACCGGTCATATACACAATATGGTCTTCTGTTTCCAATGCACCTTTAACAACAGAATCACCTATCTGCGGTTTTTCTGTTGGAGCAACAATACATTTCCATTCGGAAATATCGCTTGACATTTCTTTTTTGATAGCAATTGCTTTTAATATTTGGCCTTCTGTCAGGATAATTCCTTTTTCACTATTATAAAGGTTGCTTTTACTTGTTGGTGTCGTTCCATCGGTTGTGTAATATATTTTAACATTTCCCGTATCGGAGCTTAATTTTATTTTTTCACCTGCTATAAGATTTCCTCTTGTATTCTCAGGTTCTCCGTTGGCGTACGGCTGTCTGATTTTAATGGGAGTGTTGTCTCCACCTCCGCTGCCTCCGCCGCCGCCAGAATCTCCATCAGAACTGGATTTGATAGTGAATCTGACAGCAATGTCATGCCCGTATATATCAGTTGCATAGACCATATACGAACCAGCACTTGTGGCTGAATAGATCTTTATAAACTCATCTGCACAAGAAATATTGTGGTCTTTACCAATTTCGCTATACCCATTAAAGGTTTTTGTTATTAGCTCGTCTTGTGAATTGGTAAATTGAAATGTCGTACTTTTACTGTTGTCTTTTCTTAACACAATATAGTGAACTGGGCTCAAATCAGCGATATATACATCTTTGCTGTTTTTATAACTTGTATTATCTGAAAGGTCATCAAATACAGGTACTTCAGTATCAATTACAACCTCTTTTTCGTCAGCAAAAGCGACAGCACTGCAACATAGCATTGTAACTGCAAGAATGCAGGAAATAATTTTTTTCATAGTATCTGTCCTTTCCTAAACACTTCTGCTGTGGGCGACAACAGTCGCCCACAGTGTAAGTGTTTTTTATTAGTCGTTGGTTGTAATTGAGTATACGCCATCTTCGTTGATTTCAACGATTGATCCGGCAAAAATATTTTTATTGATATTAGTATTGAAAAGTTCTGCGGTCTTCTTTATTGTTACACTTTCACCGTCAGCATCAATGTTTAAGTATCTGTTAGGTGTCGCAGCGCTCTCTGTTTCCATCAAGCTTGAAAGTGTGATTTCATAGTTGTTACTTGGTGCAACAATCACATGCAATTTATTAGTTGTCTTGCCTGCATCATCCCTACCGTAGATGTATCTAACACCGGTTCTGCCATCCCAAAGCTGATCTGTAACACCGGTTTTATGCATCTTAGTTTCTACTGCATCGCTTTCATCTTCCATGCTGTAGAATGTAAGCATATCATCACCGTCTGTTACAGCAACATTTACCTTACCAAATTCATCTACACCTACAACATTGATTACATTTTCTAAATCTTTGTCGATTACAAAACTGATATTTCTTACATTTCCTGCGTTATCAGTAATTGTCAAATCATACTTACCGTCTGTAGAGAATGATGTGCCGGTCTGACTTGCATTAAGTGTTGTTTCGTTAGTAACACCGCTTTCAGTTGTTACCTTGATTTTGATATCCTTAATTCCGGAAATACTGTCATTAATACCCGAAATGCTTACAGGATGGTTGTATGTCCAACCGTCATGAATATCGTCCCAGTTATTGATTGTGTGGATGTTGAACAAGCTGAGTGTGACAGAACCTGAGTATGAAGGAGCGGTTTTGTCTATTTTGATATCTACTGTCTGCATGGTGCTTTCATTACCAAGATTATCTATAGCTGTTACCTCTAACTGGTATTCACCCTCTTCATTAATAAGTATCTGTCCGCCTCTTGTATTGAGTTTTGCCCAATTATTGACGCCCTCACTTGCAATAACATATCCATCATAACCGGGAAGTATATTTCCGTTTTTGTCCTTTAATACATAATGGATGTCGCTGATTCCAGAAGTTACACCGCTGTCAAAAACATCTACTGTAATAGCTACGGCTTCTGTTGACCATCCCATGGAATATGTTAATGAAACTTCAGGTTTGTTTCCTTCTGTAATTACTGTCTGAGAAACAATGGTCTCATTATTTGCTAAGTCAACAACCTTGAAAAGAACTGTTCCTTCAAATGCTTCTGTTATAATAACATCGCCATTTTCAGCAGACTTCCAGTTATATCCTGCAGCTCCATTCGGAACAACTGCATAGTAATATCCAAGAGAACTTTTTTCTGTTGTGCAATTGTCTGAGATTTTGTTTTTGTCAATTTCTAGTTTAAGCTGTTTATCGCTCTTAACATCTTCCATGCCGAACAGGGTTAATGCTTTCTCTTCAGTATCTACCAGTTTGAATGCACCGGGTTCAACCTTTGGCGCAGTTCTATCTATTTTAGCAATTGTAGTACCAGAAGGTTCCTGATCCACATAAACTTCAAGTTTGTTATAGAAATCAGGTGCCTCGTCAACAACAATATACTCAACGCCAGATTCCATGGTGATGATAATTTTCTTAATATTCCATATTCCTTCTTCCTGGATTACTATATTACCACCGTCTTTTCCTAAATAATACTTAGGAAGTGTGGCAGAACCAGAACCAAGCTCATAAGAAATTGACTGAATTTCTGCAGGAGATTCGCCGCGGTTTGCAGCAATTGAGACAACAGCTGCTTCTTTCTGCCAATTTGAAGATTCGTTATCATCATAAGTTACGGAAATGTTGGGCATCTCTTCTGGATTGTGATAATTAACAACGTATGTAACTACATCACTTTCGCAAATGCAATTTTCACAACGTGCCTGAAGTCTAATAGTATTTGCACCAGCGGTTAAGCCTGTAATTCTATTATCTACAACTTTCTCCCAAGTGCTACCATTTAATGAATAGTAAACCATGCGACTATTATCAACATCACTAAGTGTATCACTTATCGGATATTTAACATTCACTACACCAGTAATTGCGGTTGTTGTATTATCAAATATCCAGTCGCCTGATTTAATTGTTTTATCCTCTACTGTTGTAAGGCTTGGAACAGCTAAATCTTCATAATGAATAATTACATTTGTTTCTGCTGGTTCTGAAGGAACATTTGCTTTATTATAAGCAGTTACTTTAATTGTTGTTATACCTTCTCTGTCAACAGAAATTGTACCACCTGTCAACGGAAGACTACCTGTTTCCTTGCGATGATCTTCCAAAGGACAATCTTCTGTGGTGCACTCTTCCTTAACGCAAACTGGATGTGTAATTGTATATTCAACCTTTTTCACATCAGAAAACTCAACACTTTCAGATACTGTTACAAACACATCTACAGGTTCATGACTACACTTTTCATTATGAGATTTTAAAATACTGATAATCGGCAATGCACTGTCAATTTTAATTCTTTGTGATTTTTCCGTTACGTTGCCGGCATTATCAGTCACACGAATCTTTATTGTTCCTGTAAAGTTTGCAAAATCAACTTCGCCGCCATCCTCGTTATAGTTCTTCCAAATTTCCTCCTCAGAACCTTCAGGAATCGCACACCATTCAATAATTTCCATTCCATCGACAGTTTTAATTCCTGATGCAATATGAGACATTGTGTCATCATCTTTGTTGGGAGTAGGATCATTTGCATCTACTATGTTAATTGTGATTGGACCAACTGCTACATCTGTCTCTGTTAACTTTTTATCTTTCTCGGTTGCTGTATCACCTTTAAGTTCAAAGTTAAATGTAGGAGCAGTTTTATCAATCTTAACATCAGTAATCTGATATTTCCAATCTTCATATCCTGTAGCTGTAGGATTGCCAAGAATAAGATTGCCTTCCCAGATATCATTTCTCAATCCGCTTTCACCAAGAGTAATTGCTTTTTCATCAGCATATGATTTAGAGGCTCTTACGATAACCTTTGTTATACCTTCCTCAACCACTTCAACAAATGCACCTTCACCGCTGAGAG
Organism: Clostridia bacterium; assembly: GCA_017411435.1. Classification (GTDB taxonomy): domain Bacteria; phylum Bacillota; class Clostridia; order UMGS1883; family UMGS1883; genus UMGS1883. The sequence goes on along the minus strand of JAFQQD010000014.1, from coordinate 68,589 downwards.
CTTCTGTTGTTATATCTCTTTTCGCTCCTTCAGGATACAGCAATCCATTGTTACCATAATATTCTACTTTGTTAACAGTATCCCCACTGATATCAAGTGCTTTAACATTAATATATTGTGTTTCATTTTTCCAAGCATCATCTGCTGTAACGTCAAGTGTTGGAGCATAACCCATTACTGTTATGTTACCTGCTCTGTCAATTGCTCTAACAACGATGTAGCCATTAAAATCTCCATCAACAACTTTTGTCATAGCATCCTTATAGTTATGCCATACAAGCGTTTTGCCAAATTTTCCTCTGTGGTAACCATTATCATCAAATGCGTCAACTTTATCAATCTGTCCGTTGGGATCTTTTTCAAATTCCCAAGGTTCAATATCTTCAAGTGTATCTCCTTCTTCAAGAAGAGCATACTGCAAACCGGGAAGTTCATACTGTCCTTGGTTAAATACTCCGCTATTAAATCTTACAACTTCTTCATCAACGTCATTTTTTACATTATATAAATATGATGTTTCTGTGCCAAAAATATTATTTGGAATATTTTCTGCTTTATAATTGTTGTATTCGCTATCTGTAATAGCAGGAGCCATACCTGATTCAGCATCGTCCGCCTGCAATACTAATGAATAACCATCTGAATCTAATTTTTCCAAGCTAAATTCACCAATTATTGGAGCGGTGCGATCAAATCGTGTGATCCATGTGGCAGTCGTTTTATTGCCTGTGTATTCGACATCGTTTGCTTTTGCTTTATCAAAGATAGTAACCTCAATCTTTGCACTTTCAGATACTTTTACATAACCGAGATGAATATAACCTTCTTCATCACGAATTGTTGTTTCGACCAGTCCTTTACCATCGATAACATCATATCCATAATCAACATGGTATTTCCCGCTATCTGCTAATGCTTTATAATTATATTTTGAAACATTTACAGCGGTTGTGCCATCTAAAGTGTATGCAAATTCTGCATCCATTTCATTACCTTCAAAGTCAGTAACTTTGATGAATACGTTTTCAATCCATGCATCAGCAACTGCTGTTTCATTATTATCTTTCACACGAATTTCAACATAATCATTGTTACGTTTTGACCAACCGTAGTTGTTCTGTGAATAGATAAAGCCTGCCTGTGGATTGAATTCAATTATAGCTTCTCTTGATTCTGCAACAAATGTGATAGGTTTTGAATAATCTATATTACCTACACGGTCAATTGTTCTAAGAACGATTGCACCCTGAAATTCATTGGGAATAACAATTCCACCATCTTCCCATGATGCATTCTGCCATGTAACAGAAATTTTTTCTTCTTCCCATTTAGCAATACTGTCATCGACCCATTTTTTTATACTGTCATTATCTGTCTTTACTGGAAGTTCAACTAAGAACTTGCCACCAACCTTACTGTCAACAACACCTATTTCGGCAGGGATAAGAATGAAATCAATATGAGGATCTGCCGCTATATCATTTGCACCATTTGTTACATATGTGGGATCATCCACATTTTCATATAGATGTTCCTTATCATTAACAACATATTTACCGCAAACATCGATTAAATCTGTATCAAGATATTCGTCCTGAATGTTAACGCCAGACTGTTCACTATTCGCTCCATCCAGAACATCATTTGCAGAATTGTTATCAACAATTTCAAATATTACCTTCATTTTCTTTCTTGTGTTAACTTCAACATCATCTGTCTTATTAATTGTAAATAAAGAAATACTGTCATTTACATCATCAGATGTTTGAACAAGAGTAACATTTTTAATTTCAGGGTTGATTTTATCAACGCGAAGCATTGCATCGTACAATACGGGTTCTGCATCGGCAGCTGTTGCGATAGAAGGATAATCCCTTACATTAGGCTCTTTAGCTGAATCATCTGCAAAGAATTCAACCTTTGCAACACCTGTACCTTCATATACGAGATAGAACTTATAACCAACATTAGCTTCATACTTTTCATTAGGAAGCTCTTCGCAATTACCAAGTAATACGATGTTATTACTGCCTGCGCCACAAGTTTTAACTTTTGTAAATTTATCACCGTTAAACTTATACAAATCTAATGCTTTGTCAGCGTTGAATTTTATATTTTTAGTTTTTGACTGTACCGGAGTGATATCATCATCTTTCACAACAACTTCAAGAACCTGACTGTTTGGTCCCCAGGGCATATTACGAACTTCGTAATCAACTTTTTCGTTGTTTGCTTTCAATAAATCTTTCTCGGCATCATCTGTGATATCGTATCCCTTATATATAATGTAAGGATTAATTTTATCAACTCGAAGCTGAGTCTTATAAATTGATGAGAAAACATCAGCATCATTTACATCAGCCTGGTCTTTAACAGAAACAGTGATATCAACAACACCAGTTCCTTCGTATTCAACATAGAATGTTAAATCTTTATCAGTCTCTGTTCCGAAAATATAATCTTCTGTAAGGTTGAAAGAATCATCAATATTCTTCTTATCAACACCATTTTTGTTCCAGATTTTAATCTTTTTGTTCTCATTTTCGGCGTTGAATTCTGCTTTTACATTAATCTGACCTTTGTTAAGACCGGATGAACGGATTGCGTTAACAAGATCCTCATCAGTAATCTTTACTTCTAATACTGCAGAATCATTAATCCAAGGAGCTTCATCGCCTGTGGTTGTATGAATAACTTCGTTTTCAATTTCACCCTTGGTTTCTTCAGTTTCGCCACTGTGTACCAAGATATCTGTAGCAGTACCATTAATAATTTCATCTGCGGTATTGCCGCTTGTATCAGCATTTGAGTTAAGAGCATACTCTTTAACATCAATTACAGGGTTAGTGTTATCTGTAATTATTGTTTCTTTTCCATCGCTTGTTGTTGAAACGATAGAAGACCAGTTACCTGCTCTATCCTGAACACGCACCTGAACAATACCATCAAATTCTTTATCTATAACAGGGGTTTCTGTTTCGCCGGTCCAAACTTTCCAACCGCTTAAATCATTTCCTTTTTTGTCAACAACAACGTCGGTATAATCTGCCGGAACATCGTTGTCACCGTCACCATCTGTATCTTTTGCAACCTCGCCAACTTTAGTTGCAAGTAAGCGGTACTGATACTTTTTATCGTTTGTTATGATAACCTTATCACCTGCATCATCTTTTGCGCGTAATTCAGAAACAAAAGTAACACCTGCAACTTTATTATCAGTGCTAGCTTCCATATTTATTGCCTGTTGTCTGTTTGTTACTACATCAGCAACAGTAAATAACGAAACATCGCTCTTAACATTCTTATTTAATTCAACAAGATTAAACTTTGCTACGGGAGCTTCCTTGTCAATAAAGAAATAATATCTGTTTGTCTTAACAAGCCCTGCGTTGTCTTCAATCACAAGTGTTAAGATTGTCATGCCTTCATCAGAAATTGTGATAGGTGTAGTATAATTCCACTGTTTTAAACTTGCATCATATGCCAAATCATCAGTAATATTTACCGATGTACTTGTGTGAGCCACTTCAACATCAATCTTATCTACATCCTGAATATTATCAATATAGTATTTAACGTCGGCAATTCCAGAAGTAACTTCTTCATCTAAAACTGTAATAGATTCGATTGTAACGTCATTCATCGTCCATACAGTTTCGTCTGCATGTTGCAAAGCTTTTTTTAAATCAGCTTTATTAACTTCCGGATGTCTTAAGCTTACATAAGGATGCATAGTATTACCTGCATCATCGGAATACTTTTCGTAATCAAACGCTTCTTCAAAATCGGTACTTGCAATAAAAGTGTCTTCCACTGTAGGTAAAGTTCCAACATTGTATTCGCCGTAATTATGTCTTGTCGTAACAGTAGAAATATTTGAAGAAGGATACTGACCATCAGCAACAACCGGATAATCTGTTTCGTGTACTTTCCCGTTGCTATCTACCGCTTTAATCGAAATGTAACCTGCGAACTGATCACCAATCGCATTAAATAAATGTGCTGTAATAATATGATCAGCTGTAGCAATTTCAGATGCTGTCAATTTGAATTTATCTTCTGGCTCTGCCTCTGTCCAAAATTTACCAAGATTATAAATTGTAACTTGGGCATCACAAATTGAAGGATTTGGATGAATTTCTATCCAAGCATCTTCACCTGCTTTTAATTCTCTTAATTCAAATCCGTTAGTTTCGTCCAATTTAAGTAAATTTCCTGAAACATCTTTGTAGGCAATTTTTAAAGTACCTTCAGGTACATTACCATCTGCATCGTAAAATTGTCCATCTGCAGACTCAGCTTTGATAATAATGTCCTGTGTTCTTCTAAAATATGTAATATCTGTAACCGAAGAATCAAACATTCCAGCATTTTTGTTGTTCAAAAGCGGAAAATCTGTACCATTTTCTACTTTGAAACCTTTTCCTGTAACTGCCTCAATAGCATCTCTAGTCATCGAAGCAGTTGACAGTACAGCGGCACCATCTGTTGCCGCAAAGACAAGTGAGCTTGGTATCATTGTAACAAGCATTGCCATAAACAATATCCAAGCTATAATTTTTTTAGATTTCATGTTTGCATGTTCCTTTCTAAATGTCTTACTTGTTGAGTTTCCATGATAAGAATAACTAGCTACTATCAAGCCTTTCCATGGTTTAACCCCCTTTGCTTTTTTAATTTTATATACATAGTTTTATCCACTGACAGTTACTACATAATTTGTATTATGTAGTGTAGTTATTGATATATTTTCCTTGTATAGGGCATATGTGTCAATTTGCACACGAAAAAAAGACCAATGTTGTCAGAAATTATTACATTGGCCTATTTTTCGTTGTCTATTTTTGTTCAAATATCCGAAAGAAATATAAAATTATGTAAATTAATTGCAAATCATTGACTTTTCTACCTTTGCATGCTATAATAATACTGTATAATTAGGTTTAGTGTCTGTGATGTTATAACATAATACAAATTATGTTATAATGTATTATTACACAGGAGTAACCCTAGTTTTTGAATTTGCTTTCTGTGAACATCTCCACTTTCCATAGTATATATTCTCGTAGTATTTACGCTTGAATGACCCAAGATGTCAGCTAGTCTTACTATATCTTTTTGAAGAGAGTAATATGTTCTTGCAAAAAGATGTCTGAGATTATGAGGGAATACCTTATCTTTGGAAACTCCGGCAGATTCACAGAGTTTTTTCATATCAGACCATATATTTGACCTGTTAAGCGGTCTTCCGTTTTTGCTTACAAACACGGAGCCGCTTTTTACATTGTTTTCTTTCATATAAACTGCGAGCATTTTGCAAAGCTGTTTTGGCAAAATAACAATTCTCATCTTTCCCTTGCAGTTAATTGTTGCTTGTCCACGCCTTACGGCATCTGTTGTAATGAATTTCAATTCCGATACTCTCAGGCCACAGGAACAAATAGTCTGCATTAGATAATATAATCTTTTGTTGTTTTTACTCTTTGCGGCATTGATAAGCCTTTCATATTCCGCTTTTGTAAGTTCCTTCTCTTTAGCACTAAATATTTGCTTTTGAATTTTAATGGATTTTACTCTGAGTTCATACCATTCATTGTAAGCAAAAAATGCATTGAGTGACGAAAGCATCGAATTTACACTTGCTGGAGCATATTTTTCTATAAGTTCTTTTTTGTAATGCAAAACATACTCCTTGCACACTTCCTTCTCGCAAATCCACTCCATAAATGCGCATATATCTCGCATATATTTCTCAATGGTCGCTTCCGCTTTTTCTTCATTGATTAAATAAATTTTGAATTTCTGAATTAGTTCCTTGGTTAATAATTTCATTTTAACAACTTCCTTTCTTCTGTATATATTCTACCATTTTCATAAAGTATATCCGTGAAGCTGTCAAAGATTTGCTTCACATAGTATATTCCAATAATTTCTTTTTGACAAATGTGCGGATTTTAAGATACAAATTAAGCCCGAATATGCAAGCTGATTTTCGCTTGTATGTTCGGGCTTATTCTGTTTCACAGCAAATCTTCTTGAATCTTCGGCGCGGCTGCAAACACAACGCTTAGTATAAATATCTTTCATCGTGTCATTTCTTGCAAATTCTTTTCTGTTTACCATAGCGGCATACTGCTTTCAAACAAGTTTCTTTCCTTTCATAAGGTCAAGCGGTGCAACTTCAGTAGTTACACCGCTTGACGCTTACCGACATTACTTTAGAGCACGCCTCTAACTCCTCGTCATTTTTTATTTCTCTTTAATACTGTCCCAGTAGGCTTTTGTCTGCTGTTCGAGTTTACTGTCTCCGTAAATATAGTATTTTTTGTTTTTAAGCGTATCGGGAAGATACTGCTGTTTTACATAGTGGTTGGGATACGCGTGCGGATATTTATAGTCTATGCCGTGACCGAGTTTTTTCGCACCGCTGTAATGAGCATCCTTCAAATGAGCAGGGATATCGCCCATCTTTCCGCTTTCAATATCGGAAAGAGCCGCATCAATTGCACAGATTGCGCTGTTTGATTTGGGCGCAGTTGCAAGCATTACGACTGCTTCGGCAAGGGGTATCCGTGCCTCAGGAAAGCCGAGCTGAAGTGCCGCATCCACACAGGATTTAGTGATTACAATCGCGTTAGGATATGCAAGACCGATATCCTCCGCCGCCATGACAAGTATTCTGCGGCATATACTTTGCAAATCGCCTGCACTTACAAGTCGTGCAAGGTAATGAAGTGCTCCGTCAGGGTCGCTGCCGCGGACAGATTTCTGGAATGCACTCAATACATCGTAATGGCTGTCTCCGTCACGGTCGTGGCGGAACGCCTTTTTCATCGTTACTGCCTCTGCAATATTAAGCGTTATTGTAACATTCTGATTTTCGTCAGGCGCAGTTGCCATTACGGCTACTTCAAGGGCGTTAAGCGCCTTGCGCACATCTCCGCAGGCCGTGGCTGCAATATGCTCTGCCGCATCCTCCTCGAGAACAATGGGGAAGTCAAGTTTTTCCTTGGCCCTGTAAAGAGCGGTTTTTATTTCGCCTGTTTCAACGCCGTAAAATTCAAATACGGTAGAGCGCGAAAGTATCGCATTATATATATAAAAATACGGATTTTCGGTAGTTGACGCTATAAGTGTTACCTTGCCGTTTTCAATACATTCGAGGAGTGACTGCTGCTGCTTTTTATTGAAATTCTGAATCTCGTCAAGATAGAGTATCACCCCGTCTGCACCGAGCATTGTTTCTGCTTCCTGAAGCATTGCCTTAATATCAGAAACAGACGCATTGGTTGCATTGAGCTTATAAAGAGGCTTTCCCGCATTTTTAGCGGCAATATTGGCAACAGTTGTTTTTCCCGTGCCTGAAGGCCCATAGAAAATCATATTGGGGATGTCGCCGCTTTGTATTATGTTGTAAAGAATTTTCCCCTCGGAAAGAATGTGTTTCTGACCAACAACATCCAAAAGCGATTGGGGCCGTATTCTGTCTGCCAACGGACTGCGCATCTTTACTCTTCCTTTCATAAATATCCATTACATACATTATACAAATTTTTTCTTTCAAAAACAAGTGTTTTATGTTAAAATATGATCGAGGTGATTTTATGCGAAGAAAGGAACGGGCGCAGGCCTTTTTTGATATATTAAAAGAGCTTTATCCTGAAGGAATATGCTCTCTTGAATATGAAACCCCCATTCAGCTTCTTATTGCAACAATGCTCTCAGCGCAATGTACTGATGCGCGTGTTAACATAGTAACAAAGACACTGTTCCCCAAGTACCCCGATGTAAATGCTTTTGCGAGCGCTGACCTGGAAGAACTTGAAAAAGATATAAAATCAACGGGGTTTTATCACAACAAGGCTAAAAACATTATTGAGTGTTGCAGAAGAATCGCCTCGGATTTTGGCGGAGAAGTTCCTGATAATATGGAGGATTTGCTCTCACTTGCAGGAGTTGGCAGGAAAACTGCAAATCTTGTTCTTGGTGATATTTTCGGCAAAGGCGGAATGGTTATCGACACCCACGCAAAAAGGATATTAAAACGCGTTGGACTTACAAAAGAGACCGAGCCTACACGCGTTGAGAAAGACACCGAAAACCTTTTACCGCGTGAAAAACACAGTGATTTTTGCCATCGCCTTGTTTTGCACGGCAGAGCGTTTTGTACAGCAAGAAATCCGAAGTGCAGCTCTTGTCCGTGTAATCCCATTTGCAAAAAAATGGGAGTTTGAAAAAATGTATTGAAAATATTATATAAATAAGTTATAATGTATTTATATATAATAATTTTTGCCTCAAAGGCGGAATGGAGTTTTTTATGAGCAACAACGATAAAAACTTGTTCGACCCTAATATGGCGCCTCTTCCCTACTTTGAGTCGGATGACGATTTTTTTGATGAGGAATTTGTTGAATTTTCAAGTCGCCGTGAAATGATTGCCGCAAGAATTAAAGAGTATTGGGAAAACTGCAAAACTATGCTTGCCAGCTCTGTTTATCATTTCCGTTCCCCTGCTACTATCATTGTTATTTTCCTGCTTATCGCTGTATACATTCTTTTAGGCGTTGCAGGAACTGTTGAATTTGAGTTCTACAATCAAAAGGTTGTTCAGTACATAACAACAAATCTTGACATCATTGTAAATGCACTGCTCGGTTTCTTCTACGGTCCCGTTATCTGCTGTATCAGCGTAACACTATGCTGTATTGTAAGAATGATAGTTTCAGGTCACGGTTTCTTTATAGGTTATGTTATAGGTGCCGCAGTTGCAGGATTTTTGCACGGCTGGATTCTGTACAGAAATAAAACTATGTGGTTCGGAACGCGTTTCCGTGGTTTCTATACGGATCTTCTTGTTAAATCTTTTATGGTAAGGTTTGTAGTCTCTGCATTTGTTAATATTATTCTGATGTCACTCATATACAAGGTATTTATTGACTATCCTATATATGATTTCATCATGCATTATTCAAAGTCAGGCGTTGAGCTTACATCGTTCTCGGTATTCTTTATGATTTTCTTCATAAGTGTATTTTTCGAGACCGCAGTTGTATTCCTTACCCTTGCGATAGTTGATTTCATTGCTGTAAGAGCATTTCCATCTCTTACAGAATCTCCTTCACTCGTTATTGGTGAGGATGGCGAGCTTATAAACCTCGAAGAAGAAATGTTAACCGGCGCAGTACCTGTGCCTGAGGATGATAATGCGCAATAAATCTTTGCGTCTTTGAAGATAGAAAGTCATTGGGAGGGTTTTCTTTGGATTACAGCTTTGACGAAAAAGTAGATGTAAAGCTAATCGCTCTGTTTATTATTGACAACTTCAAAATGCCTGTTCCCAATTCCTTCATCGTGGACACTCTTTCGCTTGAACCGTTTGTAAACTACTTTGATTTACAACATCAGATGGGCGAACTTGAAGAAGAGGAACTCGTAACCTACTATGTCGAGAACAATGACAGATTCTATTCTCTTACAGAAAAGGGTACTCAGGCGTTGGGATTCTTCAGCGACAGGATTCCCAAAACAGTCCGTGAACGGCTTATGCGCGCAATCAAAATAAAGATTAAGGACCTTAAAAACGCACTCAGCGTAAAGGCCGACTACAAAAAAGTAAACGATATTGAATATCTGGTATCACTTGGAATTTCCGAAGGGAACTTTGATATGTTCAATGTTTCCATTTCCGTAAGTGATGAGCTTATGGCAAAAAAAATGTGTGCCGCATTCAAAAACGACCCGCAGTCACTTTATTCCGAGTTTTTGTCGGTGCTTACAAAAAATTTATAAAAAAGCGTTCTTAACGCATCAACCCCCTGACCCCCACTCTTGGGGGCAGGTCGGTACGCTTGTTTGAAACAAGCCTATTGCGCACTTTTCGCGCGCAATTTCCTATGTTATAAGAGAAAACGCCTCGAAGTGATTCGAGGCGTTTTTTACCGTTTAGGAATTTGCGTGTTTTTATCGCGAGCAACATATGTTGGCTTTAAGCTCAGTTGGGACGCGAAATGGGTGAAGCGGCACGCTTATTTTTTATGTCTGTTATATATAAAATACTTTCCCTGATTTCAAACGAAATATCGTAATCTGCGTATTTCATTTTATAGGTTTTTCCTTCGCCCTTATAAGACGGTGTCGGGTTATGCGAAAGGACTTTTATAATTTCCTCTTTCGTTTTCTGAGGAATTTTATCAGATAAATCTGTTTCTACCCTGACATCAATTTTCCTTTCGGAAAGATTTTTGGTAAATCCGCATATCGCATTGGGAAATGAATCAGCGTATGCAAGATACGGCTTGATGTCATAGATAGGAGTGCCATCCATTAAATCGGCTCCACTTATATGAAGCACGGGACCAAAATCCCTTGTGTATTCTATTTTTTCAAGTTTAACGCAAGATAATCCTATCGGATTAGGACGAAAAGGAGAGCGAGTTGCAAATACGCCCATACGCTTATTTCCGCCAAGAAGCGGAGGGCGTACAGTTGGCGACCACTCGTTTTCATTATGCTCGGAAAAATTCCACAAGATCCATATATGTGAATAGTCCTCAAGTCCCCGAAAAGCCTCACGCACACGGTATTCCTTTTCAAAAATTATCTGCCCTTCTGTGTCCAGAAGTCCGCTTTGCCTGGGAATTCCGAATTTTTCACGAAAGGGGGTTTTAATATGTGCAATTATCTTCATATCACTCAACCACATAATCATATGCGCCTGTTTTACTGTTGTAGCGACAGCTCATCGACCAGAAATAGCTTTCCGAATACAAATACGCACTCATATTTCCGCCGTAGGCGCCCGATTTCACAGGACGAAGGCTGAAGTTTGTTTTACCCATTGCAATCTGTGCTACAAGGCATTTTCTGTACATATCTGCACTTGTTATATTATTGGGGTCAATTTTTTCCCATTCGGGGTCATATTCTTCTGGCATGGGATAGCCGTCCCATATACGGCTTCTTGCCATAGTCTCCACGCCAACTAAAAAGTAAGAATGGCTGAGCTGGGGCTTTTTTGATACGGGGTCATCCCAAGTAGAATCAACAAAGAGCCACTCTCCGTTTACATATACCATATTCCACGCATGGCCTTCAAGTCCGTAGCTGCCTGATGTTTCGCCCGCTACATAAAAGCAGGGAATTCCGCTTCGTAAATACATTTCATTAATAAGAAGTGCGTAATTATGGCAAACTCCGTATTTTGAAGCAAGGGTTATATTGTTATCAAAATTATATGTTGCCTCTGCGGATTCTTTTGCTGACTGCACCTCGTCAAGTTTTGCCTGCGTTATTCCTGAATACGCCATAACTGTCGGGTCATAAGTGATGGTGTTTACGATATAGTCATGTATTGCACGGGCGGTATCCTTTGCATTTGCGCGCTGAAGAGATGCAAGAGCATTTCCCACCATATCTACTTCCTTATGTATAACTGATGCGTATCTTTCTACAGGCAGTACAAAATCGTTTCCTTCTTCATATGCGCCTATTGCCTCAAGGCTTACCAGATGGAATTTACCGTCAATTGTATAAAGGCTGTTATAACACGCCGTTTTGTAGTTGAAATAAAGTATTTCGGGGGCAAGCTCTGCAGTTCCCATTACAAGTCCTGACGGCATTGCAAAGGAATAGTCAATTGCATAAGCAACATCATCGGGATAGCCTTTCTTAATGTCAAGATAATAATCCTTGCTTTCTTTGTTGAAAGTTAAAATTCTGCCGTTAACTTCTCCATGAGTAGCCTTGAAAAGTTCAGGCATTATAAAATACTTTCCGCCGATTTCAACTATTCCGTAACCGTATACTCCGCCGATGTTGAGCCTCTTGTCTGTGGTCTTAACCGTATAGTCAGAAGGGCTTTCAACAATGGTAAAGTTTCTGCGCTGACCTTCGTCAAGAAGTCTTGCTACAAGTGCCGCAGTCTCTGCACGGGTTATATTTTCATAAGGCTTGAAAGCAGCACTATTTCCGCTGCCTGTCAGTATTCCTGCGCGGTAGAGTTTATATATTTCACCGCAATATGGTGTCATTTCATTGACATCATATATTGCATATATATTGTTTATGGCTTTGTATGAGCTTTCAGGCTTTACTACGCCAAGCATACCTGCAACCTCGGCACGGCTTGCCTCTCTTGTAAAGCTGTCAAACTGACCTTCTTTTATAATGCCGCTATGAACAGCTGCGTTTACCGCTCCGTCATACCAGTTTTCTCCTGAAGATACGGTTTTTATTCCTGCAAGCCTTACTGCAATGGTAATAATTTCCGCAACGCTTATTGTGGAATCGGGAGAGAAAGTAGTATCACTCGTGCCCTTCATTATTCCGCTATTCACGCAGTCTTTTATATAGTAGTAGCCCCAATGGGTGTAGTCCATATCAGTAAAGTCAAGGTCTTTCCCGTACGAATAGTATGCTCCTGCCGGTATGCAAGACATCAACATCGCAAGGATAAGTAATACTGAAAATATTTTTCTCATTAGTTCATCTCCATATTAGCCGGCAAATGACATTACATTTTTCTTGAAAGAATCCATTTTTGCCTGGGCTTCCGCCTGAGTTTTCCCGCACACACCGAAGTAGAACTTAATCTTAGGCTCGGTACCTGAGGGGCGAACTGCAAACCAGCTTCCGTCCGCGAGGAAATATTTAAGGACATCACTCTTGGGAAGTCCGTCTACACCTTTACTGTAGTCAAGCATCTTTTCGATATCGAGAGGAAGCTTCTCTTCCCTGAATTTTTTCATAATTGCTTTAATCTGTTCTACGCCCTCAATACCGGTGAGAGTTTTTGTTTCAAGGGATTCGAGGAAGTATCCATACTTTTCATAAAGCTCAATAAGTCCGTCATAAAGAGTCTTGCCCTGAAGCTTAAGATCAGCGGCAAGCTGAGCAACGAGCATAGATGCAACGACTGCATCCTTATCACGCGCGTAGCTACCCTTGAGGTACCCATAGCTTTCTTCAAGGCCGAAGAGATATTTGTCAAACTTACCCTCTGCCTCAAATTCTTTTATCTTCTCGCCGATAAATTTGAATCCCGTAAGCACATCAATTGTTTCCATAGAAAAGCTGTCGGCAATAGCACGAATCATTTCCGTTGTAACAATTGTCTTTATAACTGCACCCTCTTTGGGAAGTGTTCCGTCTGCCTTTTTTGTTCTTAAAATAAATTCGCAAAGAAGCGCGCCTGTCTGATTTCCCGTGAGAACTGCAAAAGTTCCGTCAGCTTTTCTTACGACAACACCGATTCTGTCACTGTCAGGGTCTGTTCCGAAGATAATGTCTGCATTTTGCTCTTTGGCGTACTCTATAGCAAGAGTAAATGCCTCAGCATTTTCGGGATTGGGGCTCTTCACGGTGGGGAAATTTCCATCGGGTTTTTCCTGTTCGGGAACAACAAAAACATTTTTTACACCAATTTCGTCAAGAACACGGCGCACAAGTTTATTACCGCTACCGTGAAGCGGTGTGTAGACAACCTTGAAATCTTCGGGGATTTTGATGCCGAGCGACTGCTCTTTAACGGCATCAATATATGCACGGTCTAAATCCTCCCCGATAGATATGTAATCGGGAGTCTGTGTCATTTTTATATCTTCGAAAATATCCGTTTTTTCAATATATCCTACGATTATATCTGCAACCTCGGGAGGAAGCTGACCGCCGTCTTCTCCGTAAACCTTATAACCATTATATTCCTTGGGATTGTGGCTTGCAGTAATTACTATACCGCGCGCACAACGAAGGTGGCGAAGTGCAAATGAAAGTTCAGGAGTAGGGCGAAGAGAATCAAAAAGATATGTCTTGATACCGTTGGCACAAAGCACCTTTGCACATTCAAGAGCGAATGAAGCCGAGTTGTTTCTGGAATCGTACCCGATAACAACACCCTCGTTTTCCACGCCTGATTCAAGGATTTCAAAAGCAAGTCCCTGAGTAACGCGTCTTACCGTATAGTCATTCATACGGTTTATACCTGCACCCATAATTCCGCGAAGTCCTGCTGTACCGAATTCAAGTTCCTTGTAAAATCTGTCTTCGATTTCTTTTTCGTCAAGGGCGCGGAGCTCTGCCTTTATTTCGTCTGTTACCTTGTCTGATGCGAGCCATTTTTCATATTCTTTTCTGTAACTCATAATACACCTCTGATAAAATATTTTTAATGTACCATTATATATTACTATTATTTTACCTCAAAAAGAATCAAAAAGCAAGATACTTAAGAAAAAACGCTGTGGCAATTGCCACAGCGTTTTTTGTTAGTTAAAACGAATGTTGTTGTTTTCAGAATTCTTTTTTTCGTTTTTATTTTCCTTCTGATTCTGGTTCTGGTTCTGATTCTTCTGCTCCTGATTTTTCTTGTTCTGTTCTGACATATTTATCGCTCCTTTTTTTAATTCGAGAGTTTTTCTCTCAAAGCTATTGTGCACTTCTCAGTGATAAATATGTATTGCACATCATTATTTCCGGATTTTTCTATCAATTAGCAAACGCCGGCGATTATAAGGATTGTTCTTGTATCTTCTTCCCAGATTACTGCCATTCCAAAAGCCTCAACTACAGCGCGAATGGGAAGAAGGATTCTTCCATTTACAATAACAGGTGCCACTTCGAGTTTTACATTTTCAAAAGTAACTTCCCCGCTTAAGGGATTTTTTACTTCCTTAATCATAATATTATTTCCTGCGGAAAGCTTAACTGTTGTTGCCTCATCGCTTATTATTGCCTGTTTTGTTTCATCGTTCCAATCCACTTTCTTTTCAAGAGTTTCAAGAAGCTCACGAACGGGAATCATCGCTCTGCCATCTATAATTACAGGTTTTTGAACGGCAAAGTTCATTTCATAATTTCCGTCTATGTTTATTTTTACATCCTCGCCGTCCTTATATACAGGCTCATTGGGATTTTCATTTTTATCGTTTGTTATCTCTACGCCCAATACGGTGAATCCGTAATCAAACATCTTTGCAGTATCTGTGAAGCGTGCTTCGTTTGAATTTGAAGGAAGAGTTACAGTTATTACGCGTTTTCCATCGCGGATTGCAGTACCGCACATACAGTATCCTGATGCGGGTGTCATACCATTTTTGAAGCCGTCTGCACCTTCGTAGTAGTAGTCTGTAAACATCTTATTAAGGTTGTAATATGTCTTGCCGTGGAATACTACTGAAGCTTCCTTTGTTCTTTCAAGAACATCGGGATAATCTTCAATCATTTTCTTTGTCATGATTGCAACTTCTCGTGCACTCATGAGATTTTCCTTGTCAACTGCAGGGTTAAGGCAAACGCCTGTGCCATTATAAAATACTGAACCGATTCCTATTTCCTCTGCTTTTTTATTCATTCTCTTTACGAATTCTTCTTCACTGCCAGAAATAAGTTCTGCCACTGCAGTAACACAAGCCGCTGCAGAATCAATGATAATCATATCTATCATTTCATCAACGGTATATACTTCATCGTATTCGAGATTAACCATCATTTTATAATCTTCCACGCGAGAGAGATTATAAACATTTTCACTTATAGGAACAACTGTATCAAGTGCTATTTCGCCGTTTTTAACAGCATCGAGAATTACATATATTGACATCATTTTTGCAATTGATGCAACGGCTTTCTGAGTATCCGCATTGAAACTGTAAAGCTCTTTCCCGGATTCAAAGTCCATTATATATGCGCTGCCTGATGTAAGCTCCTCTCCATTGGGAAGAATTGCACGCGCTTCACCTGAAACTGTAATTTGTGACGATGCACTGTTTTGACCCGGAGAGATATATGATGCTCTTTCGCTGTCTTTCCACTCGAAATTATACATTTTTTTAAGTTCATCAACAGATATGCAAATATATCCGTTTACATTGTAAACATCTGTAAGGAAATAGTCAAGTTCACCTGCAGATACTACAACATCTAAACGCTCGGGAATGATTGAATATGCTTTTTCTCCGTTTTTGCCACGGTAGTAACTCATATCTATCGGATGAGGTTTCTTATTTGGGTTGTGTTTGATAAGCAGCATCTTTGCCTTCTCATCATAGGTTACATCAAATCCGTACCTTGCGAGATCTTCCGCAATAATTACAGGATGAGTTTTTACACCGTCATACAGGAATGTAGGAACTTCATTTTCGTTAATGAAAGTTCTTATATCAGTATAGTAGATACTGTTGTTTTTTTCCAGTATTTCATCAATTGAAGGTTGTGCTGCCGCCCTCTTTTCTGCCTGTTCAAATCCATAATCAAGAAGCGTTGCAGTGTCTACAAACCTCTGTCCGGTACTTGCCGAAGACATAGTTACAGAAATCATTCTTCTGCCGTTTCTTACCGCGGTACCACAGAAACAGTAACCTGCCTGAGAAGTTGTTCCTGTCTTGAGTCCGTCTGCACCTTCATAATAGTATGTGTCAAGGAGATGATTTGTAGTCTTGTATGTATTTCCGTGGAATTTTACTGATTTCTGGCTGCTTCTTTTGAGAATATCGGGGTAATCCTTTATTATCTGTCTTGCAAGTTTAGCCATACCGATAGGTGTGATTTCGTTCGTTGCAATACCGCAACTGTCCTTATAGTATGCGTCCACGCCAAGCTCGGTTGCTTTTGCATTCATTTTCTTTACGAATTCCGCCTCGCTTCCGCCACCGAGAAGTTCTGCCATTGCGACAGCAGCACCACTTGCTGAATATACCACGATGACATCAAGCATCTGGTCGACTGTATATGTCTTATTATAGTAAAGCGGTAACACACTCTGATAAACAGAATTTCGGGATTTTTCATAAACATTTTTACTAATGGGGACTACTGTGTCAAGTGTTATAAGACCATTTTCAAGTGCCTCATAAATCAAGTAAACATTCATGATTTTAGTCATACTTGCAGGAACGCGCGCCTTATTTCCGTTAAACTCGTAATAAACCTCTCCGGTTTCAAAGTCCATTACGCATGCGCCTTTTGAAGTGATGGTCTTTGTTCCTATTTTTGCAGCACTTGCAAACCCTGCTGAAAAAAGCTGCATAATCATCACTAAACAAATCAATAATGAGATTTTCTTTTTCATAATAGAATCTCCTCTTTTTACTATAATAAACCTATGATACAGCTAGAAGCCTTCAAAACTTGCTTTTCTGTCCGTTTTTCCATTGTGTAGAAAACAGTTGTGATAATTGCTCCATCATCACTTCCAGATTTTTTCAATAATGTCACCTACTGCAGATGCTATTGCAAAGAAGCCAAGGTCATTGGGATGAGTTTTGTCAATCGTGCCTTCGTTTTTGCACAGTGCCATCAAATCTTTACCGTCAAGGAAGTAAACATTCTTGTCACCTGCAGCAACGGCTTTTTCGTAGGTTTCCTTTACGACATCGCACCATATTTCTCTCTGGGGAGGCTGAATATAGCGCGGAGATGTCATTATGATTATGGGGAGAGCTGGGTGCTTTGCTCTTACTTTATTAAACATCTTCTGATGAGTTTCTCTGAGATATTCAATAGTAGGTGCATTATGCTCATAGTCAAAAACGAAAATTGACATATCAAGATTTGAGATATATTCCGCCATTTCATCTTCCGCCCTTGCGCTACCCGAAAATCCCAGATTTATGTAGTCGCAATTAAATCTTCTTGAAATAAAGCCCTGATAACTGTTTCCTGCACGCGACGCGCATCCTCCCTGTGTGATAGAAGAGCCGTAATATACGATAGGCTTCTTATCAATATAGGGAGCGGCTTTTTCAAGATTTGCGTTTTCGTCAAGGCCGATATAAAGCTTTTCAACCCCACTGTAAAGAGGAAAGTTTACTGTTATATCGCGCATATTATCATCCTTGAATTCGCCTTTTAATGATTCATAGCCGTTTTCAAGATCCGGAGGAGCAACAAAAGTGTGCTGATACACATCTCCTTCGCCATCGCCGTAATTTACGTACATATCAAGGCCGAGTGCACCTGTAACTGAAAATTTACCCATATCGCGAAGCGCGTCGCAAAGTTTTACACTGATTGCAACATAGGGACTGTCAGTACGGAAACGAATTCGTCCGCCTGCAGTGTTTGAATGAAGTGCAATTACGCCGTCATTTTTTGTGCTGATTGCGACCTTTTCAGGCATACGGCGGAATTTTCCATTTTCCTTGTATACACCGTGTATTTCAAAAGGTTCCTGCTCAATGTCGTAAAATTTGACACCTTCACGCTTTATTTTTTTTTCTACTTTAAAATTCTTATCAATTGCTTCAAGACTTTTTGCCATTGTTTTCTCCCCTTTTATTTTATTGCTTTACTTCTCCATTTTCCTCTTACATAGAAAATCGTAGTTACAACAGCGCCTATAATCCAGGCTGTAACGAGCGAAATCTGTATACACTCTTTTATACCATAAGGAAGCTCGGGCGTTCTTGTGAGATAGGAAATCAGATATGCCAGCGGAACGCGAAGTCCGATTGTGGTAATAAGCGAAATCCACATAGGACTTACCGTATCGCCTGCGCCGCGCATAACTCCGGAAAGACTTTGCGTGACTGCCATCGCGATATATCCTACGGCGAGGATTTTCATAAGGTCATAGCTCATATTCACAAGTTCGGGCGTTTTGGTAAACATATGCATAAGTGACTTGCCGAAAATAAGAATAAGAATCGTTATAAGTGTAGCAGTCGTAACCGCTATAATAAGTCCCTGCTTTGCGCCTTCCTTTACCCTGTCGTAGCGATTTGCGCCGACATTCTGTCCCGCGTAGGTGCTCATCGCCGTACCGAAAGAAAGGTTTGGCATCATTGCAAATCCGTCAACACGCATAATAACGACATTTGCGGCAATAAAAAGCTCACCAAACTGATTTGTAAGAGATTGAACAACTATCATTGCAGAGGACATTATCATCTGCGTAATACCTGACGGAAGTCCAAGCTTTATTAGTGTTTTCACATATATGCGCTTAGGAGCAAGATATTTTGTTCCAAAATCGAAATTCTGCCTCATTCTGGAAAGCTTTATAAAGCAGAGCACTGAGGAAATAATCTGTGCAATAACGGTAGCAAGTGCAACACCTGCTACACCCATATTAAGCCCTGCTACAAAATAAATATCCAATACAATATTTACAACAGTTGCAACAAGCAGATATAAAAGTGCTGAAACGGAATCTCCCATACCGCGGATAATACCACTTAAAATATTGTAGTATGCCATACCTGCAATTCCGACAAGAGATATTGTAAGGTAATCTGCACACCAGTCAAGAATTGAGTCGGGCGTATTTAATGCAATAAGTATCGGCCTTATAAAAGGTGTTGCCACAATTATGAGCGCAACACACGCAATCGCAGTAACAGTAATACAAGTACCGATAGCGTGTGAGAGCTTCTCACGGCTTTGTGCACCGAAATACTGTGCCGCCATAATATTTGCGCCTACTGATATACCGATAAAAAGTACCAGAAGCATATTAAGAATTGGCATAGAGCTACCCACTGCGGCAAGTGCATTATCGCCTACATATTTTCCTACAACAATACTGTCAACAGTGCTGTAAAGCTGCTGAGCAATGTTTCCGATAATCATCGGCATTGTAAACATCAGTATCTTTTTCCATGGACTTCCTGTTGTCATATCGGTTGGTCCAAACCATTTCTTCAGCATAATTTTCCCTCTACTTAAGCAATTCTTTTCTCATTTCTTCTGTCATTGGGCTTCCGTATTCGCTTATCTCATAAGCCTCAGCAAAACGGATTTTGCTGCCTCGCTCTTCGCCGTAAAGTTCAATGAGCCTTTGTCTGTGGCGAGCTGCAGGCTTTGCATAGCGAATAGCATAACCTCTGCCTGCTGACATAATTTCTTCATCTGTTGTATCAGATGTTACTTCCATACCGCAAAGCCAACGGAAGCGCTCCTCCTTACCCTCGGGAACTTCTTCACCATATGTATAAGGAAGCCACTCATAAACCTGAGACACATTGATATTTGCAATCTGGAGCTTGACATCCACTTCACTATCAATATCAACAACTAAGTCGGGTCTGAATACCGGATTTGTAAATTTGTCCTCACTGCACATGATAACGGGCATAAAGCGCATTGCCGGCACATCTGCACATTCATTGGGGACAGTGAGCAGATATGATGCATCCTGCACAAGCTGTGCAGTCGCACGATGGTCGGGCATATAGTCAACAGTTCTGTGAGTTATAATAAGATCAGGATTAAACTCTCTTATATAGCGTATTGTGCGCTTTCTTGTTTTAAGATCTGCAACAAGATTACAGTCATTGTTATTCCAAATATCATACTTTATACCAAGAAGCTTTGCAACCTCGGCAGATTCTTTTGCTCTGCGCTTTGATATCTTCTTCGGGCTTAATTTATGATGCCCTCCGCAACCGTTGCACATACTCAAAAACTGTACGGTATGTCCGTTTTTAATAAGTTTTGAGGCAAGTCCTCCTGATTCAAACTCATTATCGTCCTGATGGGCGCCTATCATTAGTACTCTCATTTTGTTTTCTCCTTTCATTATACCTTTTTCTTGTCACTATCTTTCATCTGAATAAAGATGCCCAGTATAATAACCAATAATCCTGCAATCAAATTTACAGTTGTTTTTTCTTTCAGGAAGACGGCTGTCCACACACTTGAAACAAACGGAGTTATGTATGCAAGATTTGATATTTTTGCCGTCTCCCCTTTTTTAAGTGCAGTCACCCAGCACAAATTCGCTATCGCTACTGCAAATATTCCGTTCCACAAAAATCCTGCCATCTGCCCGAATTTTGCAAGGAACAAATCGGAATTTATATAATTCATAACAGTTGTAATTATAAAGGTAGCAAAGTAGCTTACCATCAATGTCATAGTTTTATTATAATTCATTTTCTGGTTGAGCGCAGTAAAAACGCCATAAGATACAGCGCCTAATATACAATATATCGCACCGAGCAATGTCTTAGTATCGAAACCCTTTATTGAGTTTCCTATTACAATAGCAACGCCTAAGAAAGAGATAATAATTGCCACTATTTTTCTTAAAGTCAATCT
The DNA here is from genome assembly GCA_017411435.1 of Clostridia bacterium. Lineage (GTDB taxonomy): Bacteria > Bacillota > Clostridia > UMGS1883 > UMGS1883 > UMGS1883. Next base: position 47,553 of record JAFQQD010000014.1, on the reverse strand, counting down.
TTCTCTTAAAATGATACACGCAAATAACACACTCATAATAGGCCACAGATAATTAATGACAAATGCCTGAGACGCTGGCAAAATATCTGTTCCGGAATAATAGAAAATATAATAAAAAAATGTTCCGGGAAGGCCAATAGCCGCCATAATCAGATAGTCTTTTATCTTATATTGTCTGTGTATTCTGAAATTCCCATTGCATATATTTACGATAAGCAGAAATAATCCGGCAATCAAGGAATTCATCCACAAAAGTTGAGCGCTGTTGATTTCGCCCAGAAGCAGTTTACAGGTAGTTGCTACAGTTGACCAGCAAAAGATTGATACTCCTGCATAAAAATAGGATTTCTTCATGTTTTTTGTAATTCTCCTCTTTAGCAAATTTATATTCCGCAAGCTGTCACTCGAATTTTTTATCCTGCAAACGCAAATGTCTCGGTAGACCGTCAACAATGAAAGGAGGCAGTTCGCCTATTATAAGCGGTCGGGCGTAATCATAAAATTCCTTTGTTACTCCTATGCCGTCACTATTTATCATGCTGTCAGGCACACATTTTTCTTTATTTGCAATTTTATCTATATTGATAAGACCTGTTGCAATAGAATATGGGGTGTTTGAAACACGGTTAAAAACTATCATCTTTCCTGTTTCGCCGTCAAGTGCAGAAACTACCGCATCGGCACCTGCCATATACGCCTCTGATATATCGCAGCGCGACACCATATGTGATGCACATCGCTGTAGAGTTGAAAAAACAATACCTCTTGACTTTATACCCGTATTTTCCATAAGGAAGTCTGAAAGATACATCGCTGTACCGCCAAGAAGCTTATGGCCGAACGAGTCCGTAACCGTATTTCTCTTATTAGCTTCGCAGACATATCTTCCGTCTTTCATTTTGACGCCTTCCGATACGGCGATTGTCACGACTTTTTTTCGTTTTTTGATTTCATTAACTTTATTCAAAAATGCATCGTGGTCAAATGTGCGCTCAGGAAGATAAATAAGGTCAGGTCCTTCACAGTCTTCGCATTTTGAAAGTGATGATGCCGCTGTAAGCCATCCTGCATTTCTACCCATAATTTCGACAACTGTTATAGAGTCTGTGATATATGTATTGGCATCGCATATAATTTCTTTTATTGCTGTGGCAATATATTTAGCCGCAGAGCCGTATCCTGGAGTATGGTCTGTCATATCAAGGTCGTTATCAATAGTTTTTGGTATACCGATAAAACGGATGTCAGAGCCGATATTTTCTGCATAATGCGAGAGTTTCATTATGGTATCCATTGAGTCGTTTCCGCCGATATAGAAAAAATACTTAATGTCGAGTTTTTTCAATGTTTCGAATATTTTTTCGTAAACTTCTGCGTTGGAATCAACACATGGGAGCTTATATCTGCAGGTGCCTAAAAATGATGCCGGAGTTCTTTTCAGTAGTTCTATATCAAGGTTAGTCTTGATATAGTCTGACACATCAACATAGTTGCCATAATAAAGGCCCTCAATACCGTTTACCATTCCGTAAATTTTTTTACAACCACTGTCTCGGGCTGTTTGAAAAACACCTGCAAGACTTGAATTGATAACCGCTGTCGGACCGCCCGACTGCCCTACCATTACATTTCCAAATACCATAAAACTTCCTCTCCCTTTTATAAAAAATAAGCGCAATTACATCACTACTATCATGCTATTTTATTATATAACGAAGTTTTCGCCTTATCAACCGTATTGGAAAATAGTATAAGAAATAGGGAAAATTGAATTACTTTTTCCTTGCCTCTGCCATCACCATAGAAAGAGCCGTCTCTTTCATTATTCCTGCAAGACGCATCTTGTGAGCGTAGGAAAGAAGCTCTGAAAACTCTTTTCCTGGGGACATACCTGCATTTATGAGGTCCTGTCCCGTTACATACGGACGCGCCATATATTCATTGTAAATTTCAAGTCGTTTAATTAAAAATGCTTCTGCGTGTGCTATCGGTTTGCGGGGAATTTTTCCCAGACCGTCACACAGCGAAAGTTTTATAAGGTCACGCGGATTTTCAGAAGTATCAAACATTTTATTTGATGCTTTTACCGAGGAATTATCATCGACAATCATACGGGGCTTTGTATGAAGTGCAGTCATATTCAGCACATAGCTTATAAGAGCGCTTTCATTTGTAATTTTTCGAAGGAACTCCCCTGCAATAAATACGCCTGCTTCTTCGTGCCCTGTTGCGTGGTAATTTCCATTATAAAAACTGGTAGAATTAATTTTTCCAAAATCGTGCACAAGCGCCGAAAGCATAAAGTAAAAGGGTTCCTGTGCAGTATTTTGCATTTTTGCTGCCTCATCGAGCACCATCATTGTATGAGTATAAACATCGCCCTCTTTATGATAAATGGTGCTCTGCGGTACTCCTATGAGCTTTTCTACCTCACTAAACCAAGGGGAAAGTTTATTCATTTTTTTAAGAGTTTCAAAGAAGACTGACGGTTTTTCTGCCTTGAGCAGAGCCTTTTTTAGCTCTTCCAAAACCCTTTCCGATGAGAGAGTGCTGATATCAATTCCCTTACAGAGAGCAAGCGTTTCAGGCGCTATTTCAAGATTGAACCTTGCCGCAAACTGCGCCGCCCTCAAAACTCTTAAGGGATCTTCGGAGAAGGAGTCGCTATTCACATGACGAAGTATTCCTTCGCGCAAATCCTTTTGTCCGCCAAAGTGGTCAACAATTTCTCCCGTGAGTATATCCTGCATAATGGAATTTATCGTAAAATCACGCCTTCTTGCGGCATTCTGAGTGCCGATGAAAGGCTCAACATCTATCTTGAAATCACGGTGTCCCGTTCCGGTGGCGGTTTCTTTCCGGGGCATAGCAATATCGATGTTTGTCCCACAAAGACTATACACGCCAAAACTTTTGCCGATTTCCATACGATTTCCTACGCTGTCGAGTATTTTTTCAAGCGTGTCGGGACTGATTCCGTGCACCTCAATATCAATGTCCTTGTTTTCTTTTTCAAGCAGTCTGTCGCGGACGAATCCGCCAACAAAATAAGCTGTGCCGCCCTGCTCTTTTACAAGGTTTGCGATTTTATTCACTTTTTCAAAAGAGTCCTGAGCGTACATTTTATCACCTAACCTAAAAGCACATCACTTATGAGCATGACGCAAAAACCTACCAGAAGTGCGTAGGTCGCCCCGCGTTCGTTACCGTGAGCATGTGTTTCGGGAATCATTTCGTCACTTATTACATAAAGCATTGTCCCGCCTGCAAATGCAAGAGCAAACGGCAAAACAATAACAGAAATGCTTACTGCAAAATAGCCAATCAGTGTTCCTATCACTTCCACAACACCTGTGAGCATAGCACAGATAAATGTTTTCGAAGGACTTACACCTGCCGCAAGCATCGGGGCAATAATTACCATACCTTCAGGAATGTTCTGCAGGGCAATACCGCCTGCGATTAAAAGTGCCTGAGAGACATCGCCTGAGCCAAATCCTACTCCTGCCGCAATCCCCTCGGGAAGGTTGTGTATGGCAATCGCCATAACAAAAAGGAGTATCTTACTTAAATCTGCATTTGGGTGTTCTTCAATATCGCTTCCAACAAGCTTGTGAAGATGAGGAACCAGCTTGTCCACCATATTAAGGCATATTGCACCCACAAAAATTCCTGAAACTGTTATAAACAGCCCGTATCTTCCGCCGTATTCAAGAGACGGAACGATAAGTCCCAAAACTGCAGCAGAAAGCATTATTCCTGCCGCAAAAGAAAGAACTATATCCGAAAATTTATGCGATACTGACTTAAATAAAAAGCCTATTATCGCGCCTATGACAGTAGCTCCGCCAACGCCGAGCGCTGTGAGTAATACCATTTGCATAACAAACAACCCTTTATGTAAAATACGGGAGTTGTCTCCCGTATTTGTAACCGAAAGGGAATAATCCGAACTCTGATTTTTAGAGGCGGATTTTCGCTTCCGATGTGTTAAAATACTCGGTAATCCGTCAGGATTACCTGTGTTTTTGCCTTCCGCAATCAAAAATCTGCTCTCTAAAAATTCCATCGACCTAAAACGGATGAAATTTTGAGTAGATTTTGGTGCGGAAGAGGAAGCAAGGCTTGATGCCTTGCAAGGATGACAAGCCGAAAGATACCGAAATTTCGCCATTTTAGGCAGGTTCGGATTACTCTCTTTCGGTTACTTACTCTTCGCTGAAGCTTTCCTTACCTACTCCGCAAAGGGGGCAGACAAAATCGTCAGGCAGGTCTTCGAACTTTGTACCTGCTTCGATTCCGTTTTCGGGAGAGCCTGCTTCTTCATCATAAACCCATCCACAAACATCGCATACATACTTTTTCATAATAATTTTCTCCTTCTAATATAAATAATTTTTATTTTAACAGTTCTTTCGCAAGCGAAACAAGCTGTTCTTCATTTTCTTCGCTGAGCGCTGACATAATCTTCACCGTTGAATCTGTAAATGTAATGTTCTTACAGTTTTCAAGCATTTTCTTCATGGTATTTGCTGCAGTCGGTGCCCATGAACCGTTTTCAATAAGTGCAACTGTCTTATTCTGGAAATTACGCTCGGTCAGATGATTTATAAACTCGCGCATAAACGGGAATATATCGTTATTATATGTTGTTGTCGCAAGAACTATTTTCCCGTATCTGAAAGCGTCTTCAACGGCTTCCGCCATATCGCAGCGGGCAAGGTCATTCACAGCTACCTTCATTCCCATTTCTTCAAGTACAAGTTGAAGAATCCTGACTGCCTTTTTCGTGTTTCCGTAAACGGATGTATAGGCGATTACAACACCTTCGCTCTCGGTTTTATAGCTTGACCAGATGTCATAAAGATTTATATAATAGCCCAAATCCTCACTAAGCACAGGTCCGTGCAAAGGACAGATTTTTTTAATGTCAAGTGATGCCGCCTTTTTAAGAAGAGCCTGCACCTGTGCACCGTATTTACCTACAATTCCGATATAGTAGCGTCTTGCCTCACACGCCCAGTCTTCCTCAATGTCAAGAGCTCCGAATTTACCAAATCCGTCTGCAGAGAAAAGCACCTTATCCTTGTCATCGTAAGTAACGATTACTTCAGGCCAGTGAACCATGGGCGCTGTTACAAAAGTAAGATTGTGCGTACCTAGAGAAAGAGTATCCCCTTCTCCTACTACTATCTGCTTGTCCTTAAAATCTATACCGAAAAATTGTTTCATCATCACAAATGCCTTTGAGGAAGAAACAATCTTTGCTTCAGGATAGGCATTTACAAAACTGACAATATTTGCCGAATGGTCAGGTTCCATGTGCTGCACGACAAGATAGTCAGGGCTTTTTTCACCAAGAGTGTTTTTTATATTATCAAGCCACTCATCAGTAAAGCGTGCATCAACAGTATCCATTATTGCAATTTTTTTATCAATTATTGCGTATGAGTTATAGGACATTCCGTTCGGCACCACATACTGTCCTTCGAACAAATCTATATCGTGGTCGTTTACACCTATATATTTGATATCGTTTGAAACATACATATTATTACCTCCTTAAACAGATTTATTATAACATATCATTATCTTAAAGTAAACATTTTATAATTAAAAAAACATTTTGAACAGTTTATTACTTTTTCTTGAATTTTGATGTAATTTATGATAAAATGTAATAAAATGGGGTGTTGTTATAATGAGAAAAAAAGAAGGAAGACGAATTAAAAGCGGTATGCCTATGGATGCGGTATCGCCATTCATAATGAATAGCAGAGTTGGTGCTGCAAACAGTTTTTCTGCAACAATAGATATTGAAAAAATCGAGCAGCTCATCTGTGAGCAAAGAGCAAACGGTATGGAGTCACTCGGTATGATACATGTTTTTATGGCGGCATATGTCCGTCTGGTTTCGCAGCTTCCGGGTATAAACCGATTTATCCGCGGTCAGCGCGTTTACGCTCGCAACGGTATTGAAATTTGCATGGTTATTAAAAAGCAGCTCAAATTAAACGCCCCTGAGACCATTGTTAAGCTTGAAGCCTCCCCACAAAATGCTTTATCCGATATCTATGAAACACTTAGCAGTGAAATTGAAAAAAACAAGGCTGAAGGCGACCACAACAATATGGACTTTGCTGTGAGATGGCTTATGAAGCTTCCTCGAATTATTCTTCGCACAACCGTTTCATTTCTCAAGGTTCTTGATTATTTCGGATTGCTTCCGAGATTTCTTACAAAGCTTTCCCCGTTCCATGGCTCTTTGTTTATAACCAATATGGGGTCACTCGGTATGCCACCTGTTTTCCACCATTTGTATGATTTCGGCAACCTTCCCATGTTTATTGCAATGGGTGCAAAAAGAACCGAGTATTATCTCGACAAGAACGGCGAAACTAAAAAGCGCCGTGTAATTGATATTACAATTATGTGTGATGACAGAATTTGTGACGGTCATTACTATGCAACGGCTTTCCGTAAGCTTAAGAGAATACTTGCTAATCCTGAGCAGCTTCTTTCTCCTCCGGAAAGAGTCGTTGAAGATATAAGATAATAAAAGAAGTACGAAATACGCTAGTATTTCGTACTTCTTTTATTTAGTTAGTTGTGGCGCACTATTTAATCGTGCTTATTAGAAAGGGTATGCGTCTTTATCACAAACAACTGTTACATCAGGATGCAGTTGAAGAATTGAAGCAGGAACCTGTGGGTCAACATTGCCCCAGAAAGATTTCTTAAGGATTTCCTTCTTGCCTGCACCTGTAACAATCATAACAATCTTTTTTGCATTCATAATTGTGCCGATACCCATTGTAAATGCACTCTTGGGAACTTCGTCAGCAGAATTGAAAAAGCGTTTATTAGCTTCAATGGTCATTTCGGTAAGCTTTACTTCATGAGTCATCTTGGGGAAGTGGTCTTCCGGCTCATTGAATGCGATATGACCGTCATGTCCTATGCCGAGAAGCTGCAGGTCTATTCCGCCCCATTCTTCGATTCTTTCCTCGTACGCCTTACACATAGCATCAACATCTGTTGCGAGGCCATCGGGAACGGTCGTGTTTTCGGGCTTGATTGAAATATGATTAAAAAGATTTTCCTGCATAAAGTAGCGGTAGCTCTGCTCGTGGTCGGGAGCAAGGCCCTTATATTCGTCAAGATTTACTGAACGAACACGGGAAAAGTCAATCTTTCCTTCTTTTTCGCGCTTTATAAGCTCGGCATAAATAGGAAGCGGTGATGAACCTGTTGCAAGGCCTAATACACACGCAGGCTTTACATTTATAAGGTTTTCAAAAATATCTGCCGCAAGAGCGCCTGCCTCCTGCGCATTTTCTGCCACAATAAATCTTGTATGAAACATAATTTTTTACCTCCAACTGAAAATTCTATTAGTATTATACTATATTGTTTTCTCTCCGTCAACCACTTTGAATTGTCATATTTCTCAAATTTCACTTTACATTCACAGTTTCCTCCGCCCAAAATATAATGTAAAGTGGAGGTGTATTATGGATGAATTTGTCTTGATGGCACTATTTGCCACGCTCGGCACATGGTTTGTGACTGCGCTCGGCAGTGCAATGGTCGTTTTCTTCAAATCTCCTAAAGCAAAATATCTTAATCTCATGCTCGGTTTCGCTTCGGGAGTTATGATAGCCGCAAGTTTCTGGTCGCTGCTTGCTCCAGCAATAGAGCGCGCACAGATTTCGTCAAAATTACCTGCATATCTTGTAGCTACAACAGGCTTTTTGCTCGGAGCTCTTTTTATGTGGGGTTCAGATAAAATAGTCTCTTTTACAAGAAAAAGAGCAAACAGTATACAGGGTAAATCAAACGAAAAAATAAGCCGAATTATAATGCTTATTCTTTCTATTACTCTTCATAATATTCCCGAGGGGCTTGCAGTTGGAGTTGCTTTCGGAGTTCTCGGAAACGGAGCCTTTACCCCCGAGGCACTTATGGGTGCAATCACTGTAGCCGTAGGGATTGGTCTTCAGAATTTCCCTGAGGGGGCGGCGGTTTCTCTTCCTCTGAGGAGGGAAGGATATTCAAGGAGAAAAAGCTTTTTTCTCGGTCAGGCATCGGGAATGGTTGAGCCGATTGCCGGTGTAATCGGAGCGTGGATGGTTGTTTATGTAGAAACCATTTTGCCTTATGCCCTGTCGTTTGCCGCAGGTGCGATGATTTTAGTTGCCGTACACGAGCTCATTCCCGAATGTCAGAAAAATCAGGAAAAAGAACCCTATTTTTCAACGATGGGAATTATACTGGGATTTGCTGTTATGATGCTGCTTGATGTAATGCTGGGATAGTGACTTGATTAAATTGCGCAGAGCAAAAAGAAAGAGGATGACGGGGCATCCTCTCAGACTGTCGAAAAAGTCGGTCAAATGCAAGCAAAAATAAATAATAAATATTTTTTCAGCGCTTGGAAATTTTCGATAAACTTATAAAAGAACAAAAGACACCATTAGCCACATAATAAAAAAGCGTTCTTAACGCATCAACCCCCTGACCCCCACTCTTGGGGGCAGGTCGGTACGCTTGTTTGAAACAAGCCTATTGCGCACTTTTCGCGCGCAATTTCCTATGTTATAAAAGACCCTGAAAATTGCAATTTTCAGGGTTTTTGCTTGCTTTCGTCCAACACGCCCTCTACCGCACCCTCGTGCGCCTACGAGTGCGTGTTGAACAAATTTACCTTCCTTTTTCCTCGTCTGCCAGCATGCCGATAGGTTTATCGACACGCTGAGAGGATGACGGGGCATCCTCTTTCTTTTTATTTCATTGTTATTTTAGCACTGGGGCTGATGATATTTATAATTGTTTTACCGGGATTAACAGAAAGAGTGTTTCCATCTGCATCCTTGTAGATTGTGTTTGCAGTTCGGGAGTCTTTCGACCATGTTATGCTCTTACAACAGCCATCCGTTATGTAGTATCCCTTTCCGCTGCCTGCTGTGTTTATGTTTCGTCTGGCACTTCCGTCACCAAGCGAAGTGTCCGTAATAAACTGAACTATGATATTTTTAACCTTCACTGTTTTCCCGTTTTGCATAGTGTGAGGCTTTCCGTTTATAGTTTTTTCGTAAAGCTTTGTTTCAGTATCGTAGGTATAGCCTGTAGTATAGTGATAGGAATAAGCAAGACTTACAGTATTTGCGACACTTTCTGTCTTCATATCAAGATACTCTTTTGAATAGTTAATAGAATTTGCGTGCGCAGTTTCCTTTTGATACTTCTTTTTATCTGCCATTGAATTTATTTTTTCAATGCTTGTAAATGCGCTGTGCCAATCTCCCTTGAATTTCCTTTCACGCCAGAAAATGCTGTCATCGCCTGCTATAATTCCATTGATGTTATTTACACCAAGAGCAGGAATGTCCGTCATTGCCCTGGGGCTCCATCCAAAGTGCGTATATATGGCATCGTTTTCAAGTGCATAGTCAAGGAAATAATGTCTTGAAGAACGGACAGGTCCGATTTTTTCAGTAGCAGCATCTTTGAAAAATGCCATAAATCTTGTGGCTCCGCCTTCAATTACCATCTCGTATATAAGATATGCATCGTCAAGTCCTGCCTGCGGTCTTGCCTGCTCGTTATCATTATCAATCATTACGGCAATCGGGCGTTTTTTTGAGTTTACATATTTATCGAAAAATGCTTCTATTTCAGGGTCTTTTTCCTTTTCTTCGGCCTTGGGCACTTTCTGTTCTGTCACAGTTTCCTTTTTTACTGGGTCTTTCGTGATTTTCCCATTTTCAGATGTCTTTTTCGTCTGACAAGCTGAAAGGATTAAAACTGCAGTTAAAAATAACGCTATTACACTTGATGCTTTTTTCATTTTGTTTTCCTCCCGAAAATACTTCTGCCTTGATTTTACTATAAATCGACATTTTTTTCAATAATTTGTTATAATTTTTTACTTTGGGAATTTATTCCTTTTTCAAAAAACACAAAGCAAGCAAAAGGAGGCAACATCCAATAGTGCCTCCTTTTGTATTAACTTGATTTTAATCCAAAGCTTTAATTAAATTTTCAAGAACGCTGACACAGTCGCCAACAATTTTGTAATCTGCTACTGCAAAGATAGGAGCTTTGGGGTCGGTATTGATAGCGATAACAGTCTTTGCTCCGCCGATACCTGCCAGATGCTGAACTGCACCTGAAATACCACAGCAGATAAGAAGGTCGGGTGCTACGCTGTAGCCTGTCTGACCAATCTGGCTGCTGTAGGGACAAAAGCCCATATCTACCAAAGGACGGGTTGATCCAACAGCACCGCCGAGTTTATCTGCAAGTGCCTGTACAAGTTTAAGATTTTTCTTCTGACCGATACCGCGGCCTGCGGCAACGATAATTTTGCTCTGGCTGATATCTGCGCCACGCTCTATAGCAGTTTCCTTGAGGAGCTTCACTACGCTGAGTTCACCGTTATCCTCAATAATCACGGGGTCACGGTCTTCCACTTCCATTGGTTCGGGAAGGGGTAATACTCCAGGACGCGCAGTAGCCATCTGAGGACGGCTTGTTGCAGTGCGGATAGTAGCCATCATATTACCGCCGAATGCAGGACGGGTCTGAAGTAAAAGTCCGCTTTCTTCTTCAATGCTGAGTTCTGTACAGTCTGCTGTAAGACCAGTCTGAAGTGCTGCTGCTACTCTCGGTGCAAAAGCGCGTCCAAAAGGAGTTGCGCCAACTAATAAAATGTCGGGTTCAAACTGCTTTGCAAGAGCAATTAAACTGTCAGCATAAGGCTTTTCAAGTTTTTCTTCGAGAGCCGCGCCAACGCTCATTATAACCTCATCTGCTCCGCTTGCATGCAGAAGTTTTACGCTTTCCTGCGGAATTTTACCGAGCACTACTGCGTAAAGGGGACGGTTGCTTTCCTCAGCCAATGTCTTACCTCTGCCAAGAAGCTGTAAGCCTACAGGCAAGAGTTCATTTGCCTGAACTTCACAAAATACCCAAAGGGCACCTTTTTTAATCCTCTCCATGGAGCACCTCCCTGATAATCTGAGCCAGCTTTGCAGCCTGCTGTGTTTCATTACCTTCAATTTCCTGTGCTTCACCGCGCACCGGGGGTGTAAATGTGCGAACAACCTGTGTGGGAGAACCCTTGAGTCCGCAACGGGCAATATCTGCACCTAAATCTTCTGCGGTGAATGTGGGGATTTCTGCCACGCGGCCGCGAAGCATACCGGGGATTGTGGGAAGCTTGGGAAGATTTACTCCCTTTGCAACTGTGATAAGCGCAGGAAGCGGAAGATAAAGCTCCTGGTCTATATCATCCCATACACGGCGTACTACAAGGTGGTCCTCTGCCATTTCAAGGATTTCAGTTACATCAGAAACATGTGAAATACCCAGATGCTGAGCAAGTTCAGGACCAATCTGGGCTGTATCACCGTCAACTGCCATCTTACCGCAAACAACAAGGTCTGCTCCGCCGAGTTTTTCAATACCGAGCGAAATAGCGTATGATGTTGCGAGCGTATCTGCACCGGCAAAAGCACGGTCAGAAAGAATTGCTCCATCGTCAGCACCACGGCTGATAGCATCGCGAAGAACCTTCTGTGCGGCAGGAATACCCATAGTAATAGCGGTAAGAGTTCCGCCTACACCTTCTTTAATATCGAGTGCAGTCTGCAGCGCATAAAGGTCAAAAGGATTTGTTACTGCATTACGGCCTGTACGCACGATAGTTTTTGTAAGCGGGTCAATGCTTGCCGTAGCAGCAGCAGGAACCTGTTTCATACAAACGATTATTTTCATGCTTTTACCTCCTCTTGCGGTGCAAAGAGATTTCCTCTTCCGAGCATGCATTTCGGGTCAAATACAGCCTTCAATGCAGCCATTTCGCTGATGTGTTCTTTTCCGTACATAACTTCGAGGAAGGGTGCCTTGAGTTTACCTACACCGTGTTCGGCACTAACTGCGCCACCCATACGGGAGACTTCGCCTGCCCATTTGGCAAGAAGCGCTTTTCCGCGGCTGTATTCATCCATATCACGGGGAAGAATATTTACATGGATATGGTTGTCACCAATATGTCCCCATGCAGCGTGCAAGAGACCTTCTTCTTCCAAAGTAGTATCATAAATTTTGAGAAGTTCTTCAAAGTATTCATCGGGAACGGCAAGGTCGCCGCCAACCTTTGTAACTTCAGGGTATGTACGCTTTGTGCGTTCTACCTGCATATTTACACTTTCGGGAACCGCATGGCGGAAGAAGTGCAACATATCACGGTCGCTGTCGCTTGTAGCCACCCATGTCATTTCGGGGTTGCCACCTGCCTGGGTGCAATATTTGCTGAGTGATTCGAGAAGTTCGTATGCCTGGTCCTCGTTATCGCAATGAAGCTCTGTATATACTGCACAGCCGTAAGATTCAGGAAGGAACGGAAGTCCTGCAAAAGCGGTGTTTTCCGCCTTCTGCTTACGAAGAATATCAAGTGCGCAAGCATCAAAGTATTCGATAGCAACAATACCATTTGCGATTTGTTTTGCAAGTTTTGTGTACTTTGCTGCCTGTGATTCTGCCTCAAAGAAAGTACTTACACCCCAACTGAGTGCAGGAACGGGAAGCAGTGATATTTCAATTTCAGTTAAAACAGCAAGTGTACCGTCACTGCCAATCATAAGGTCAATTGCATCCATATCGGGTGCGCAGTAGTAACCTGATGCGTTTTTGCAGTTGGGCATCTTGTAAGTGGGAAGTTTTACATTGATGGTATTTCCTTCTTCAGTAGTAAGAGCAAGGTCAAGACCTTTTGCGAAAATTTCGCCTCTCTTTATACAAATGCTCTCACCGTTTGCAAGTACACCGCGAAGCGCCTGAATGTGACCTCTTGTCGCGCCGTAGTGATAGCTTTTCGCACCTGATGCGTTACAAGCTACCATACCGCCGATTGCTGCTGTGCTTTCGGTGGGGTCGGGAGTAAACATCTGAACGGGAGCCTTGCCGAATGCTTCAAATGCAGCCTGAGATGCTTCATCCCAAGCACTTGTATCAAAGGCACGCGCAGCGATAGCCTTGTTCAGCTTCTGAAGGATTACGCCGGGCTGAACGGTGATGTAAAAATGACCGTCCTTCTCACGCATGCCGAGAACCTTGTCCATTCTTGATGTGTTGAGTATGTGACCTCCGAAGGGTACTGCCGCTGATGCAAGACCTGTACGGCTACCCTGAACGGTAACAGATGTTCCGTCTTTATAAAGCTGTGCCATAATTTCTCTTACCTGCTCGTGATTTTCGGGGAAAGAGATGGTTTCGGCAAAACCTACTTTTTTAGATTCGTCACGCAGATACTCTTCATCTGCGCTGACAAGTTTACGAATAAGATCCATATTTTCACCTCTGGATTTCAGTATAAAATGATTTATGCTAATGTTTTCATGAGTTCTGCAACATTTCCGTCAAATGTGAGAATCATATCGATAATTTTCTTCATTTCGTCTTCTGTTTTTCCTGCAGACATTCCAAGTTCGGTAGTCTTTGAGCAGAAATCTTCTATTGACATGGGAAGCTCCGGCTCGCCGAGGGCATAATCTGCCTGGAAAGTAAAGGTTTGCTTGTTTTTAAGAGTAACGCTCACTCTTGCGGCACGCTTTTTAGGTACCCATGATGTGATTTCCTCGTCCGCGTTAACTGTAACCTTTTTAGTAAGGGATAGAATGTCGGGGTCATTAAGAGCCTCTTCCGTATAGGAAGAAATTCCTATTTTACCGGTAACAAGTGCCATAGCAATACAGTACGGAGTCGACATTTTTCCCGAAACTATGCTGGGAATATCTGTGTGGTCGTGACCGTTAACACCCTGAGCATACATATCTACAGTAATGTTTTCTATATCACGCCAGTTTACATTGTTGTCCTCTGCTGCTCGGATAGCCGCAAATACGGGGCCGTGTGTATGTCTGCACGAAGCATAGGGTTTATGATAACATCCGCAGATGTTATAGTTTTTATTGTTTTCCAGTGAAAGCACTTCGGGTTTGCAGGTATCACTGTACGCTCTGAAGAAGCCGAACTCCCCTTCAAGAGGTTCATCGGGACCTACAAAGCCTGCCTTTGCAGCAAGGGCTGCAGTAATACCGTCATGCGTTGCACGGCCGATATTAAAAGGCTTTAATGTCGAGCGGCCTACCTGCATTTCAAGGATTCCGCCGGCACTTGTGCAGGCTGCAGAGAGTGCAGTTTTGAACTGCTGTCTGTCAAAATCAAGAAGTGCCGCTACACCCATAGCCGCGCCGATAGTTCCTACTGTGCCGGAAGCGTGAAATCCTCTCCCTCGGTGTCCCGGCTGAATACAGTTACCCATACGGATAGCGGCTTCGTAGCCGATTATAATGCCGCGAAGAACATCATCCATAACCAGGTTTTCTTTTTCAGCCACAGCGAGTACTGCCGGAATTATGGAAGAACCGAGATGAACGGTTGAAAAACGGTGACCGTCATCAAAGTCATAAGCGTGGCCGCTTATTCCGTTAACGAGCGCCGCATTCTGAAGCGATGCCTTACACCCAAGTCCGACTGCTGTCGCATCGTTTCCTGAGAACATAGAAAGATAAGAGGAGAGACGCTCCTTAATCTCTTTTGCTCCTACGAGCATGGCACCTACTTCGTCAAGAAGGCATTTTCTTGCCTCCTCCTTTACCTCATTCGGGATAGGACCTTCTTTTAATGTGTAAAGTGTATGTATAAATGTATCTGAAAGGTTCATACACATATCTCCTTTATAATTCAAGGGGCATAAAGCCCCTTGAATTATCCTTTAATTTTCTGCAATGCATCATAGATGATGGGCCGCTGCGCCTCGGGACGCTTACCCCAGACAACCATCATGCAGTCAACAAGCTCTTTAATGCCCTTATCACTTGTGTCAAGACCTAATTCCTTAAGGCTCATAGGCTGTCCGATAGCCTTCATGAAGCGTGCAAAGTTCTTTGTTTCATATTCACCGCGCTCATAAGCATACATAGATGCCTGACAGCCAAGACCAACGATTTCGCCGTGAAGCCAGTTGCTTGTTTCTTCAGTATACTTTGCCTTACAAGCGTAATAGAGAGCGTGAGCAAAAGTAGCACCCTTGCCGTTACCGCTCTGAATCAAAGAATGATTGCTGTAGTTAACAGCCGCAGCAATAGCAGTTGTAGCTACATTTGCGAAAACGCAGGCATCAAGGTCATCTGTAACCTTGTGCTCGATACAGTCACGGAAAGCCTTTTCGCCACGGTTTAAGATGATTTCGTTAGTTGTACCTGCCATAACTTTAGATGTATACATACCTGCAGGGGTGTTGTTTACAGTATAGGACTCATCCATGAAGCCTGTTTCGATATACTTTGCAAAAGCATCAGCCATACCTGAAGCAAACAGTTTAACAGGTGCATCTGCAATAACCTGAGTATCGATGATAACACCGTCAATCTCGGATGCGTGCCAGATTCTGTCAATCGGCTTGTGGTCAGGAGTGTACATAACGCTCATCGCTGACCAGCAGTTGAATGTTGCAACAGATGAAGGAACATTGAGGACGGGAAGACCGCTGCACTTACCTGAAGCCTTAGCCATATCAATAACCTTACCACCGCCTGAGCCGATTACGAGGTCAGCCTTTTCCTGAGGAATAAGTGTATTCTGAAGATAATCAAGTGTTTCGTATGTACAGTCAGATGTCATTGTGTAGAATACGGGCTCAACACCTGCATCCTTAAGGCTCTTTTCCATTTTTGCACCTGTAGAATCAAGTGCGTTCTTACCGCCGACAATAAGAGCCTTTTTGCTTTTCAGCATAGAAGCCTCTCTGCCGACAACTTCAAGAGCACCGGGAGCCTGAATATATCTGCCGCAGCCGAATTTCATGGGTTTGAATTCATTGCTCATTACTAAACTCTCCTTAATTTTATAACAGATTAAAGTTCTACGCTTGCAATACGGGGCTCGAAGCAGCATCCGGGACGGATTGCCACTACACGCACACCGCTTGCTCTCTGAGGGCCAACCTTCATAAAGGTTGCAAGAACTGTTGTCTTACCGTTAAGTCCAAGAGGACCTACATCGGTCTTATTAACCTCATCAGTAATGTACTGTTCCATATCACTTTGCTTACCAAAATCTCCGTAAACCATTGCTTCCATCATAAGAGCAGTAGCTTCGTACTGAGAACGGCCTACACCAACTGCAACTGCGCAGGGTGTACAACCGAGAAGTTTGGTAGCATCCTTGGTACGGTTAACAATTTCGTCAAGCACAACATCCATGCTATGCTTGTGGAAAATACGGTGTGTGATACCGCGGATAGCAGGACCACCGCCGAGCATCAGTACATGAACGCGAAGTACATCTTCCTCAACCTCTTTGATGAGGAAGGGTGCTGTGTCAAGTGCATCACTGTCTGGGCTGATACCTCCACTCATATCAATTCTTTCCTTGTCATTGCCCATAATAGCCATGGGACGACCGGGAAGAGTGCGAAGGCCTTCACGAACGCCTTCCTGAATTGCAGAAAGGAGAGCACCTGTTACTGCGCGGTTAGGACCAACCTCAATAAACACATGAGGTATACCTGTATCGTCACACAAGGGGCTGCGGTTACATTGAGCAACCTCTGCATTTTCAAGAATTGTTTCAAGATTCCATTTTGCACGGGGGAGTTCCTCCGATGCGATAGCACGGCGATAAGCGTCTTTCTTATCTTCGCTGAAGGTAGAGCCTGCTCGAACTAAAGTATCTGCTACCTTTGCAACTACTTCATTATAGTCAAAAGTCATCATACTAACCCCCTTAAAACATACTTTCGCCGTGAGCGGCTGCGATGATGCAGGGGAATTCCTCCACCTGCAGTTCGTAGAATGCTTCCATACCAAGCTCAGGATGAGCAACACAGCGCTTTGCCTTAACCTTGCTGTTAAGAAGTGCTGTAACGGGAGCGATAACCGCATAAACGGCATTGTACTCATTAAACATTTCTACTGTTTCTTTTTTAAGTGCACCTTTACCTAAATGCATTCTGATACCTGCTTTTGTAAGTTCGGGCATAGTACCTTCAATTTCAAGCTTGTTGCTTGATGTGGGGCCTACACCTGCGGGACTTACTGCAGTGTGGAAAATCACACTGCCTTCAAGGTTGATATCAGTATCTTTGAGAGTGTCTTTTTCAATCATATCAACGATTTTGGGAAGCACCGCATCGCGTCCGGCATAGATTATGCCGGACACATTTACGATATCCCCCACCTTGAGTGAACTTAACACCTCATCAGTAAAGGGTGCTGTTATTGTTCTTGTTTCCATAATATGTATCCCTTTCTTTGAGAGATTAGTGCTTGATTGATCCCTTGGGTGAGTATGTTGCTTCGGGATAGTAAGAATCAATTACACGCTTAACGAGCATAACCTGCTTAGCACGCTTCTTAGCATCTGCTTCTGTAGAATCCCAGCTGTGTGTCTGTGCAACTGAGCCACCTGTCTTAAGATAGATGGGAGATGCAACACGAATCATTTCGGGAACTTCGTAGTGACGGATGAAACCACCTGAAGATGTGGGGTTTTCTGTATGACAGTCAATCGGAATGTCGATAGCGCTACGAACTGCTGCAAGATGCTGAAGCTGATAGTCACGCACGATATTGAATGAGTCAGCACCGATATCCTGAAGGAGCTTTGCACTACAGGGGTTGCCGTGACCTGAGTGAGCAGACATCTTGAACTTACAATCTTCGGGAAGAAGACCTGCTTCACGAGCCTTACCAAGTGCCCAGAGACAACCTTCATCATAGATAAGGAATGTACGAGCGCCAAGACGAGCTGCACGGCGTACATCTTCGATTGCTCTTACTACCTGGTCCTGACCGCGGAGACGGTAGCCCATTCTTACGCCTTCGGGGCTCTTAACAGATGCACTTGTATCTGTTGTAGCACGGGGACCAACTGCGAGTACGAGTTCTACCTGATATTCTTTTGCGAGTGCAACCATACCCTGGATATCTTCGTCTGAAAGTGTCCAGATACCCTTTGTCTGTGTTACGCGGTGGATGTAGAAGCCAAGTCTGTCAACTTCTTCAAGAAGTGCTTTCATAACGCTGGGGCTCTGAATTCCGGGAACCTCAAAACGATACTGACAACCGTCGTCAAAGCGCTTTTCTGAATCGGGGAGATTATAAAGGTCTCCTCCGGGCTGACCGAGTGTCTCTAAAAATTTTCTTGTTTCTTCCATTGTGTTCATTACATTTTCCTCCTGAATTTTGATTTTTTATTTTTATTTAATTAATCTCTTTTAATCTCTCGAATAACATCGATTACTGTTCCGTCACGGTATTCTACGATACAGGTGATTTTGTCAGTTGTCTCGATGGGCTTGGGTACACCTGTAAGTGAGTAGGCAATTTTCAAAAGTTCTTCAATAGATACTGTTTTAATTCCTGCCTTCTGAAGGTCTTCCTTGAGCATCTCGTAACTTTTATGCTTGGGGTTAAGCGCTATGCCCGCTTCGGTAACAACAACTGCTACTGAAGAACCGGGTGTACAGCAGGTAAATACCCTGTCTACTACAGAGGGAATTCGTCCGCGGACGATGGGAAGTGTTACGATAGAAATATCTGCACCGTCTGCAACATCGGGACCTCCGCCGATGCCTGACATCATCTCACCGTTTGAACCGGTTAAGATATTGATATTGAAATCCACATCGATTTCAAGTGCTCCTAAAACACCGAAATTGAGTTTATCAAGAGCGCAACTCTTGTTAAACATATTGGCGTACATTGAATTGTCAATTTCAATGATGTTGGGGTTTTCTACAATAGCCCTTGCCGCTACAGCGTCAAAAGACTGTGAGCATAAAAGAGTATTTACAAGTCCCTTTTTATGCATTTCAACTATATTAGCGGTCATTCCGCCAAGAGCATAGCTTGCCACGATTCCTGCTTTTTCCGTGTGTTCAGCCAGGAAGTCTGTACAAGCAATACTTATTGCACCTGCGCCTGTCTGGAATGAATATCCGTCCTTGAAGAGGCGGCTTGCTGCCATAACATCTGCTGCACGCTGTGCAATCAGAAGGTCACGCGGATTCTTTGTTCTGCGGGCAGCACCTGCGCCAATCTTTGCTGAATCGCCAATCTGATCAACCTTTACCACATAATCTACATACATCTGTGAAATTGAGATGGGCACACAGGGATAGGGAACGAGATTGTCAGTAATTACCACTACATTTTCGGCACAGGTTGCATCAATAAATGAATAACCAAGAGAACCGCAGGCATTGGGACCAACCTGTCCGGTACAGTTACCGAAGTCATCCGCTGCAGATGCACCGATGAATGCCACATCTATTGAAAGGTCGCCCGTTTCGATAGTGTGAGGACGGGCACCGTGCGGACGGAGTATAACAGGCTCAGCAAGTTCGAGTCCTTCAACTACTGCATCGCCGAGTTCTCCACGGATACCGCTTGCCTGAATACGGTTAATCGTACCGTCTTTAACGAAATCCACAATAGAGGGATTTTTAATATTTACAACCGCACTGGGAGCAAAACGAAGTCCCTTGATACCAAGCTCCTTAATTGCTGAAAGCACAAGACCGATTATATAATCGCCTTCTCGGAAACAGTGATGGAAAGAAATTGTCATTCCGTCACGAAGGCCTGTTTTCTTTATTGCCTCTTTTAGGTCGGGCATAAGTTTCGTTCCATTTACAGCACGCTTAGAAGGCTTCCTGCGTGATGCTACAGTCTTTTCTGCATCAATTGTCTCTTTTGCTCCGGCATAAGGCTTTACTATGTAATCGCCGATTTTTTCCGGCAGCTCTCTACCTACTGCATTAATCATAGTAACTCCTCCTCTACATTAATTCCGGCAGCTTCTGCCTGAGCAAGAGTTGTTCTTGCACGAAGCTCCATGGGTTTATCTATCATGCTGCCATCGAGTGTAACAGCACCTTTTTTCTGTTTCTTTCCTTCTTCAACTGCCTGAAGAACACGAAGTGCGTACTTTATTTCCTTTTTGCTGGGAGTGAAGAAAGAATTAACGACATCGATCTGTCTGGGATGAACACAGGTTTTTCCGTCAAAACCCAAGTTACGGGTAAGAGCTGTATCTTCTTTAAGACCTTCCAGGTCGTTGATATCGGAGAATACCGCATCGATTGCTTCAACACCTGCATGGCGGCAAGCGGTAAGAAGTGCGTTACGGGCATAGAATATTTCAAGGCCTTCTTTTGTACGGTGAGACTTCATACTTGCAGTAAAGTCCTCTGCACCGAGTGCCAATGCAACAACACGCTCGTCTGCGGTTGCAATTTCGTACGCATTGATAAGTCCAAGGTATGATTCGATATTACACCAGACCTCAATTTTGCCGACCTGCATACCTGCGGCTTTTTCAATTTCGGTAATACGCTGGCAAATACGGATAACCTCTTCCTTATATTCCACCTTGGGAATACGGATTGCATCGGGATTTGCGCGAACGGCTGCCTCCAGATCTTCGTCTATGTACTCAGAATAAATGCCGTTTACACGGATAATAACATACTTGTTAGCAGGTCTGTGATAGCGGACTGTGTTGTACACAACGAGTCTCGCATCGTCCTTTTCCGAATTGGGAACTGAATCCTCCAGGTCGTAAACAAGACAGTCTTCATTATAAAATGCAGCCTGAATCATATTAATCGGACTTGCGCCGCTGACATAAAGAGAGGTTCTTTTAAGTTTGGCTGTCTGCATTATTTGTCCTCCCCCTTCCAGTCAAATCGTGTTCCGGTGGCTTTGCAGCAAGCAGATTGCATTCTGGCGCGGATAATCCATTCCAGCGCACCTCTGTCCACAGCGTTTACAATTGCGTCTTTAATGCCGAAAGACTCCAAAACCTCAGTCATAGTTGCAACAATAGCATCGCCGAACTGAGCTTTTACAACGCTTTGCAGCTCGATACTGATTCCCTTAGAGGGATTAGGCGAAATACTGATCTGGATATCACTGGATTCCAGTGTTCCGACCATTGCGGCCTGTTTGATTTCCATTCACAACACACCTTTCTGTCAAATTTATTAAATAATTCTTTTTTTGAGATATAGATATATTCGCATTAGTATTCCAATGCTTCAGATTTCGATGTCAGTTTGATATTTGGCTCTTAATTATATCTATTTTATTATACATAACTGTCTTCTTCAAGTAAATGGAATTATCATAACTATATGGAATTTTTGAAACTCTTTTTCAACGAAATCTCTGTCCCGAAACCTAGGATTAAGACAGATAAACTTAAAAAGAAGCGCGCCGCTTCACCCATTTCGCGTCTCAACCAAACTTAAAACCAACAAATGTCGCTCGCGATAAAAACACTCAATTTCGTATACAGAAAAAAAGGAGAAACCGATTAGCGGCGTTCATATAGGGATGAATTGGTTTTAGACTGATCTTTTCCGTTAATACTACGCAAAAAAACGGCGAAATACGCAAGTATTCCGCCATTTTTGTTTCTTGTCTTAAACGAAAAATCTCTATTCTAAAACTGCGAAGCATCTAAAAAAATAGTAAGTTTGGATGTAGAACAAGGCAAAAATGTGAAGTTATCCTGACGGATTACAAGCATTTTTAACGCAGTTATACGCCAAAATCACTATTTTTGGACAAATAATCCCTATGTGAACGCCGCTTTAATCGATTTCTCCTTTTTGATGTAACAAAACTCTCTATTTTGCGTCTTCTCCGCCGGGGCCGTCTTTTCTGACTTTTTTATCTGTCGGGCGGACCAGACCTGTAGATATCCACTGATTATTTGTTGCAGTTTTTTCCTTTCCGGCCTCTTTATCTTTTTTCATAATAAAATCACCTCACAGGTAGTATACCCTGTTAAGACGAAAATATTTTAATCAGCAAGAATCATAGCAACAAAAACAAGCATTTCATCGCCGGTATTTTTGAAGGAATGTCCCTGTCCCGATGGAGTATATGTCACCATACCTGCTTCAAGTTCAACCTTGTTTCCGTTATCGTTGTAAAGGCCTTTTCCTGCAAGAATTACATAATTTTCACTCTCGCCGACATGCATATGGTACTCCACTTCCTCGCCCGGTTTTACCTGTACGAGAGAAAAAAGCCTTACACGCTCATCCTTGATATCAAAATCCGCAAGGTCAGTCATAAACATTTTTTCCTTGCCTATATTGTTGTATTTTATATCTGTGTTACACTGCTCGATTTTCTTATACATACAATCACCTCTTACAGAGCTATTATAACATCTTAACCAGCAATTTTCAACACTCAACCTCAAATTTTATCTTACTATTTCTCTTTTTATGCCGTCATATAAAATTATCCCTATACCATGCCCTGAAAGTCTTCCTGAATTCATATACTCAATCATATTTCTTCTGAGGGAATTATCACACGGGAAATTTTCTGTGCTACCCTCAAAAGCAACACCGAAAATCCTCTCACATTCGGTAAATCTTCTACCGGTTTCGTACTGCCCCGTTATGTCGAATAATTTTGCAAACTTCTCCATATTCGAGCCCTTGGGAAAAACGCGCTCTATGTAAGGAGGGTACAAGAGCCATGAAGTACATATAACGGGAAGAATATTTCCTTTAAGTTCAGGCTTAAAGAACTCATATGCTCTTTGAAGCGACTGCATACATTTTTCCTCTGTCAGCCTGTCCCCTGAAGGTATGTGGCAGGAATATATGCGGTCTCCTTTATTTATAACATATCCGCCTGATGAGTATGTGTCGTGAGCGTATGTATCAATACAGAACTGAAGACGGCCGAGAGCAAAATATACGCACCCAAAATGCAGGTAAAAATACGGATAGTAAATGCCTGTCTTTCCAAATACTTCTTTACACTCGTGCGTTTTACAGGAAAGGTCCTTCATTGTATCAAAAAAGATTTCTTCACTTATGTTTTTCTTTTTATAATGCTCTTTTGCATACGGGATGCAATAAAGCCAGAATAAAAGTCTTAAAATATAAGGATTATCAAAATCGGGTGCGGTATCTACTGCCTTTTGTACCAGCTCGGAAGAAAATGCTCTTCTCTCATTTTCTGATTTTTCACTCTTCATAAACTCTGAAGAAAGAGGAGAAATCTTGCTTCCATACCGTTTGTCGCACTTAATGATATAATCAATATCTTCACTTTCAAATTCAAGTTTTTCAAGTAATTTGCGCTCTATCACGAGAAAGGTCCCCTTTACTTAAGATAGATGTCAACAACCGAAACACCGCCCTGAGGTGTAAGCACGCGGAAAGTGTGTTCCTCACCCGGATAATCCTGCGCCTGGAAAGAAAATACCTTTTCATCGGAGAACTTCACCGGAAGGACGGGGAATTTGCTGACAACATTTACTTTTTCAATATCGCCGTTTTTTACAGTAATTGTCGCAGGAGCGTAGCGCAAACGGTCATTGTTCATAACATATACGCGCAATGCTCCGTCCTTCATTTTCATAGCAATCACGGGATGGCTTGCCTCAAAAATCTTTTCGGTGTTGTTTTTAAGAAGCTTTGCAAGGGCTTTCCGAAAACCGCTTGAAACCTTCTGATAAGAAAGCTGAGTGCTTACGGTGTTGATACTGTCGTCAACCTTTGTAACATCCTCTATAACAGGGGTATCATCATCCTCGCGCACCAAATCTAAAATAGCCCTTTTATCGTTAATATCCATATTATAGGCAAACGCCATATTTATAAACGGTGTATCGTGGTCCTCAAAATAAATATCGGGATTTATGCCCAGCTTTTCAGGAGAAAAATCTCCCATCTTTGATGCAGTTGCAATAACGCTTCCGCCCTTGTATGCGGCAAGGAACTTCTGCTCCTCCTCAGAAAGCAAATCGAAATTGGGGACAAAAAGGTCACCGCTGTTTTCATTTATATTTTCGCTTCTTACAACAGAGCCGGTGTTTGCGCCCTCCCAGTCAAGTGCACTCATCCACTTATGCGCAGTGTAACGGCGTGTCTTCAGGTATTCGGGAAGAATTGCATAGTGCGCCGTATCTGACCAGACAAGTGACGGGGAAATATATTTTTCGGGAGAATCCTTGAATCCTACATCAAACCGCTGACGGAGCCATTCCCATTCATCGGCATAGATTCCGTCTGAAAGGCACACAAGAAATCCGTCAAGGCTGTGCTTATATTCCTTCTCTGTCTGCCTGTGATAGCCTGACATATATGTGATATCACGCTCAAGCAATGTTGGTGCGTGGTGAAGAACATCCCATTCCTCGCTGACATCCTTTACACCAAGCATCTGCAGTTTCTTACCCTTATCGGTATGTGCATCAATAAGTAAGCAAATTGAAGAATGTTCATAATAAGACCACGGACGGCCTGCATGCCTCATAGTTGATGCATTTGCATAGGCATTTGTCATAAGGTAGTCAACGCCCGCATTTACAATACGGCGAAGGTCAACACCCTTTAAGAAAAGGGTTGCAAAGGGATCTGTGCAATATGAGCCGAGAACGAATGCTTTCTTGCCGATAGCATGAAGTCTGTCACAGATTTTCTTCCAGAACTGCTCCCAACGCCACGCAAAAAATTCAATCCACTCTTTACGCACATTTTTATAAATCCAGTCTCCGCGCAGATTTATATGCTCCTCACTTTCATCGTTCAGTGCTTTTAATTCATCTGGCATATCCTGTCCCAGATAGTCATAAAACTGCCCCACCATATCGCAGGAAAACTCATTGCATCCGCCTCCGCTGGGGCAGAAATTATCGGTAACATGCACTCCGTCAAAGCCATAATCCGAAAGAGTCTGACAGAGCTTATCTATGAAAAAGTCCTCGTAATAAGTACCATCCTTAAACCGTTTGAGAACATTAAGCGACCATTTTATATTACGCAAATGTGCTTTCAGTTCAGTATGGTCATAGAGCCATTCCTGATGATGCGCATTGAAAAAGTCAATGCCCATAATTCCAAGGTATGACTCAATCCCCTTTTTCCTGAGGTTGTCTGCAAGGCACTTTAAGTCCTTGTTCGTCCAGTCCTGGCGGCGGCGCTCCTCATTATAAGGGTTAGCGTGATAGGAGCAGTTGTCAGGAGGGAGCTGACGCACCTTTTTTACACCATCATGATGATGAACTATATCAGGATGGCACAGAAAAACTGACACTGCATGGGGGGTAAATCCCATTCTTTTTACAAGCTGACCTACACCCTTGTCCCTTTTGTCCTTGTCAAATCCCAGAAGGGGCATCCATGCAAAAATTTCTGCATTTTTTGAATAATGGGGCATTTTAAGCACTCCTTTTAAGACCTTTTGTCTGTAGTTTCCTTTAATTTTATTATAAAACTTTTTCATGGTGTGTCAACCTAAAATATTATCGCAAGACACCAAAATATTGCATAGAATCAATACAGATAAAAAGAGGAAACCCCTGAAATAGGATTTCCTCTTTCTGTTATTCAAACCTTTTATAAAATGCGTCAATGAGCGACTTTTCGTATTCGCCTGCATATTTACCGTCAAAGAAGATATCAAGGGCTTCGTTATAAAACTTTTCCCATGATGCCTCTTCCTCGCCTGCGATAATGGGGTAGAAAAGTGCGCCTATGCTTTTTGAAGCCTCTAAATCTCCGATAGCATCGCCAATCATAAGGATTTTTTCCTTATCGTACTTGCCGTCAGCTTCTGATTTTAACTGCTCCTTTTTGCTTCCGTTTTCCTTACCGAGGATAACCGATGCGTACTGCGCGATACCGCCGCCTTTCCAGTCGGTTTCAAGGCCTTCCTTTGTAGCGGAGGAAATAACACCGACTATGGCTTTATCCTGCGCTTTTGAAAGTGATTCCTTTACAAATTTGAATGGCTGAATATCCTTACAGTTTTTCGCAAAGAGTTCGTCTGAGAGATTATTCCACGCGAGAACTTCCTTTAAGAATTCGCTTCCTGTTTCCGCGATAAAATCTTCAAGAGCTTTGGTTGAAAAACCTCTGCCGGATTTTACGAATGCATCAAGGTCACTTACATCTTTATCAAAGATACCCTCTTCAATCATTTTTTCAAATGTCATCAGAAGTCCGGGGAAGCGGTTTACCCCCCTGTCCTTTGAATAAAGATTGATATACTGTTCAATTTCGGTAACTCTCGCGCGGATACCCTGAAGTCCCCACACCTCAAACATAGCGGGGATGAAGGAGTCAGTATGCTTTATGGTCATACTGTCAAACGCTGTACCGTCAGAGTCAACACCGATGAAAAACTTCTTATCTGACATTACCATCACCTTTGAAGATAGTATTTGCAAGTACCTTGAAGCTTTCAACTGAAGAGCTGTATGTACAGATAACTGTCTTGTACTCATCAAGAATTGTGAACTGATAGGGAGAGTTTGTTACAACGATAACGGGCTTACCGGACTTTTCGTGAAGCTCCTTAACAAAGCTGTTACCGCTGTCGGGATTTCTTCTGTCAAAGTAGTTTGTCACGATGATAACATCTGCTTCATCAAGTCTTTCGTATACTCTCTTTCTGTCTTCCTCGGGGTAGCTCATCTTTGCTTCCACGCAGAATACATCGTCAGAATACTTGAGCATTTCAAGCCAGGGAGTTGCAGGATTACAACTCTGAGTATTTGTTCTTTCGTGAACGGGGTTAATCTGATATACAAAGAGCGCCTTTGTACCTTCCTTAAGGGGAAGAATCTTGTTTTCGTCACGAACAACATTCATAGCCTCTTTTGCAGCACGGAGAGCAATTTCGGCTACCTTGGGGTCGTTGATACCTTCGCTTGCTTTTGCTACATCGCGAATCTGTTCCTCTGTGAAGTAACCATAGTCATACTTAACACCGAGTGTTCTTGTTATAGCATCGTTAAGTCTTTCTTCGCTGAGCTTTCCGTCCTTGACATCCTGAACAAGACCGGGGATAACTTCATCAATAAGACCGCCTTCATCACGGAGAAGTACAAGGTCACAGCCTGCATTGATTGCTTCAAGGCAAGCATCCTTAACTTCAAACTTTGAAACGATACCGCCCATTGTGATTTCGTCTGTTGTAACTACACCCTTGAAGCCGAGCTCTTCCTTAAGGATGCCTGTAACAATCTTCTTTGAAAGTGTTGCAGGAAGACCTGAATCGTCAAGTGCGGGATACGCTGTGTGAGCTGTCATAATAGCAGGAATACCTGCATCAATCATAGCCTTAAAGGGTCTGATGTGGTCTTTGTAAAGAGTTTCCTTGTCTGTATCAATTACGGGAAGGCCGTGATGTGCATCGGCTGCAGATTCGCCACGGCCGGGGAAATGCTTACCCGTTGCGATGATGCCTGCTTCCTTGTAGCCCTTAATTGCTTCTGCTGCAAATTCGATAGCTACATCAGGATTTTCAGAGTAGCTTCTTGCACCGATTTCGGGGTTTCTGGGGTTTGTGTTAACATCCATAAGGGGTGAGTGAATCCATGAGAAACCGAGAGGCGCAAGCTGACGGCCTACTGCCCATGCTGCATCCTTTGCAAGATTCTTGTCGCCGCTGTGTGCGATACCCATGCTGCTGGGGAAATATTTTACGCCGCCACGGTAGTAGTCGGCAGAAACATCGCCTTCAAAGTCAAATGTGAAATGAAGCGGAACATTACCATTTTCAATAGCCGCTTTTTTAAGTGTATTTGTATATTCACAGAACTCCTCATTTGTGAAGTGAGGAACTGGAATGTCAGGCAAAAAGTCCTTGATTGTGCCCTTGTAGGGACGCTGAAGACGAGATGCAAAATCAGTATTTGTACCGTTGGGGTCGTGCTTAACGGTTCTGATTCGCCACATAAGACCTGCGCGGATGCCGGCGGGCTTATATGTTTTAATTCGTCTGATGATTTCGGGTGTTACCATTGCACCAACATAACCGATAACGAAACACTGACCTACTTTTTCTTCGAGGGACATCTGTGCGATTCTGTCTTTAATAAACTGTTCCTTGTTCATTCTTTTACTCCTTTTGTGATAAATCACATTAAATTGTAAGTAGTATTATACTCGTCATAGCTTTTTTTGTCAATCCCGGTAGTGTAGATTTCCACTTTTAAGGAATATTTTACAAATTACATATCTGCTGATGTTTCATATATGCTTTCTATAAGTTCGACCGCCTTTTTTCCCTCGCAGGCATCAATCAGAAGTTCTTCTTCGCCATTTATTGCAGCAATAAAGTTTTCGTATTCTTTCGCGTGACGCAAAAATCCCGTAGCCTTGGGGTCGGAGGATGAATTATGTCTTTCGGCATCATCGTTTTTCGGTGTGATATCCTTACCATCCAGCACAAGTTTTTCGATAATTCCACTTTTTAATACTACATAACCACTACTTCCGTGTATTTCCAGGCTTCGTTCAAATCCCGGATATGTACAGGTTGAACCTTCAATAACACCTGCTGCACCATTTGGGTACTCAAGGAGTGCCACTGCTGTATCTTCGACCTCAATATCGTGATATGCAGTCTTTGTACGCGCTGAAATAAGTTTTGCCCCACCCGTAATATAGAGAAGTAAATCTATGCCGTGGATACCCTGATTCATAAGGGCACCGCCACCGTCAAGCGCCTTCGTACCGCGCCATGTGTTTTCTGCGTAGTAAGACGGCTCTCTCCAATATTTCATATAGAGGTCGCAAAGCGATACTGTGCCAAACGCACCTTCTTCGTATAACTTTTTCACGCGCTGAACATCCTCGCTGAAACGAAGCTGACAAATTACCGCAAGGGTTTTGCCTGTTTCCTTAACGGCTTCAATTATTCTGTCGCAATCTGCTGTATTGAGAGCCATAGGTTTTTCGACAATAACATTCTTGCCGTGATGAAGTGCCTGTATAGCCTGCTCGGCGTGATAACCGCTGGGAGTACATATTGAAACCGCATCTACATTGCCGTCAGAGAGAACTTCCTCATAACTGTTATAGCATTTTACCCCGTATTTTTTAGCAAATTCCGCAGTTTTTTCGCTGTTTCTTCCGCAAACGCCGTAAAGGCACGCCCTCTCAATACTGTTTATTGCATCGGCATGAGCAGGGGCAATCATCCCCGTGCCGATGATTACAAAATTAATTTTATTCATATTCATTTCCCTTTCAACATCATTTGAATAATCCGTTAAAATCCTCGGGGACTTCTGCAGTAATTGAAACTTCCTTGCCCGTTATGGGATGAAGAAAAGTTATTCTTTGACAATGAAGCCTTACCCTTTCTCCCATCTGCGGCGCTCCATAAATACAGTCACCGTAAATAGGGTGCCCGATATGGCTCATATGCACCCTTAACTGATGCGTTCTTCCTGTAATGGGAATAAGCTTCATTAAAGAAAGTGTGTCCGTTTTTTTAATCAATTCGTATAATGTCACTGCTTCTTTACCGTCCTTCGAAACACATCTTGCACTTCCCCTGCCCTCTTTCTTTTTAATTGGTGCGGAAAGCGTTCCCATAGAAGGGTCAGGGGCTCCGTTTACAATCGCAATATACTCTTTTTTAACTTTTCCTGCTTTTATATCTTCCGAGAGCAGTGCCGCCACCCTTGGATTTTTCGCAATAAGAAGGACTCCCGAGGTTTCGCGGTCAAGACGCGTTATTATGTGAATAGCCTCACAACTTCCCATATAATACATTACGGCATTTGCAAGAGTATCTGTTTTATGAGCACCCGAAGGGTGTACGCTCATTGTCCCAGGCTTATTCACAATGAGTATGTCTTCGTCTTCCCAAAGGACATCAATGGGGATATTTACGGGAATAACATTTTCAGTTTCTTTTCCCTTTATGTTTACAGTCAGAATATCTCCATCGCTGACCTTAGTGACTACGGTAGTGCGGACGCCGTTTAACAAAATTCCGTTTTCCGCTCTTTTCATCCGTTTTATAAGAGAAGAGGATATTTTAAGTTCTTTTTTAAGTACATATTCTATTCTGTGGCCGTGCATTGCAGAATCAATTTTAATACTTATTTCTTTTCCCATATCAATAATAAACCTTCACAAGCCGAAGTCCTGATGCAGGAAGTGTCACGCCTGCCCTCTCCCTTATTTTCTCTTCAAATATTTCTTCAATAACGCTTTCATCAAGCGCATCGCATCCTATATCGTAAAGAGTGCCTGCGATAATCCTGACCATGTTATAAAGGAAGCCGTCCCCATTAATCCTGATTTTTATAAGACCCTCTTCCTCTTCTATTTCAATAAAATTAACTGTTCTGACCGTTGATTTTTTAGTTCTTCCCAGACTGCTAAAGCCTCTGAAATCGTGTTTCCCTGTGATGAGCATAGCAGCTTTTTTCATTTTCTCAATATCGGGCTTTCTGTTTGCAAAATAAACATACTTTCTTATAAAGACATCGGGTTTTTCTGTGGCGATTGTGTATTCGTATGTTTTTGATACGGCGTTAAGTCTGCTGTGAAAACGCATATCAACCTCTTCAATCGAGGTTACCCGGATGTCTTCAGGAAGGTATTTATTAAGATAGTCCTGAATCTCTGGCTCAGTCATTAAGGTATCACATTTGAAATTTGCAGTCTGCTCATCAGCGTGAACACCTGCATCAGTTCTGCCGGACGCAAAAACTTCCACATCTTTTCCACACATTCTTGAAAGCACATTTTCAAAACGCTCGGCAATTGTGTTTTTTGTGTTGCCCTGCCGCTGCCAGCCGTTATATTTAGTTCCGTCATACTCAGCAGTTATTTTGTAGTTTTTCATAATTTTCTCCGATGAAAATTTATATTGATAAATTAATTATACTTTATTTTTAAGTATTAATCAATAATAAAAAGAGGATGCAAAAAATATTTGCATCCTCTCAGACTGTCGAAAAAGTCGGTCAAACGCAAGCAAAAATAAATAATAAATATTTTTTGCAGCGCTTGGAAATTTTCGATAAACTTATAAAAGAACAAAAGACACCATTAGCCACATAATAAAAAACCCTGAAAATTGCAATTTTCAGGGTTTTTGCTTGCTTTCGTCCAACACGCCCTCTACCGCACCCTCGTGCGCCTACGAGTTCGTGTTGAACAAATTTACCTTCCTTTTTCCTCGTCTGCCAGCGTGTCGATAGGTTTATCGACACGCTGAGAGGATGCAAAAAATATTTGCATCCTCTTTTCGCTAAATTGAAATCGTTAGATTATCAGATTTGATTTATTATTCAATTTCTGTTGTCCAATCCTCTTCCCAGGGATAGTGCATAACAAGGACCTGTCCGCCACGCTTTGCAGATTCTTCAGCATATATGCCCGGGATTGTCATTGCAAGACCTTCTTTTAATGTTATAGGCTCGCCCTTGCCTTCGCCGATTGCCATGAAGAAATTATCAAGCATAGCATAGTCTATACCGTCATGTCCTACTGCTTTGGGATTATCAGCGTATGCAGGAGGCATAAATTCTCCGCCGATTTCTTTAAGGTCTGTGTCAAGCTCTTTCATGGAATTATATCTGATAACAGGTTTTGAAAATCTTTCGATTCTTTCCATATAACCTTCTGAGCCGAAAACTCTGTAATTATGATGACCGATCTGAGCGCGGCATCTCTTATTCCTCATAAGGCGGATAACAACTCCGGACTCAGTCTGGAACTGAGCACACATCATATCGTCACCACTGGCTCCTCTGTAATCAGACGGGTCCGCATGCTGACCTGTACCAAAACAGCTTACCTTTCTGAGCTCTTCATCCAATATAGTAAGGAGGGGGCCCAATGAATGGGTGCAATAGCGAATCGGTATAAGAAGTTTACGCCAGTCTCCGTTTTCATTAAGATGTATGTTTTCTTCTCCGCCTGGCAAATCCCAGTGAATATACTCTGCTTCCATACAGTAGGGGTTGCCGAGCAGACCTTTTTTATAAAATTCTCTTAAAAGTATAGTGAATTTCTGATAATTGGGGTTAGCGCCTGTATAAATCTTTGCCTGGGATTTAAGCGATGCTTTCCATAAATCCTCAGCCTCTTTCAGACTTGCAACATTAGGAATGTCGGAAAGAACATTTATGTTTTTTTCAAGTGCTTTAATACAGAATTCAGCGTGAATATCCGCTCCTGTTTCAACGATAACCGCATCCAGATTTGCTTCGCTGAGCATTTTGTCATAATCTTCGTAAAATGCTGTTTCGGGGAACATTTCTGACAAAGCCATATTAGAAAGCCACTGTTTCTGATACCAGTTATGGGGAAGAATATCACACACCGCGGCAATTTCAACCTGGTCAAACTGGGATGCGATTTTCGTAAGTTCTCTTCCTCTGTGTCCGAGACCTACAACGCCAATTCGTAATTTTTTCATAACATTCACTCCTTGTAGAATTTTCTGTTCGTTACCAAAATTATAGCATAACCGCCACACAAGTAAATGGAAAAAAACCATTTCGAGCAGCGAAAACGCACTATTTTCTTGACTTTGTGCATATTTTCATATTATAATTTGAAACGAGGTGACCTGCCATGGATGATGTATGTAATTTTATCCCCCCTAAAAACCATAAAGACGGTTTGGAATTTTTGCATTTTGTATATGAAACAAACATAAAGAAGCTTCGTCAGCCTTTTGTTCATTTCAACTTTTACATATATCTTGTTGTTAATGGAACGGGCGTTTTGAAATTTAACAATAATGAATTTTCTCTTGAAAGCGGTGATGTCTTTTTCGCTTTTCCGGAAAAGAGTTTCTCCATCGATGCAGACGACAACTTCACTTTTCTTTATATCAGCTTTAACGGACCGGGTGCTCAGCCACTTTTAAGTTCACTTAATATCAATAAAGAAAACTGCGTATACCATGGATTTAATAATATACTTTCTTTTTGGATGGACGCGGTAAAGAGGATAAACAAAAACAATGCAAATGTGCTTACTGAAAGCGTTTTGATGTATACTCTTTCCTTTATAGATAATTCGGACAATACAAACAGGAAAGACTCCAAGGATAAATTCGAAAGCATTTTAGAATATATAAATCACAATTTCACATCAAAGGATATGTCGCTAAAAAAAGTAGCGGACATATTTTTCTACAGCGAAAAATACCTTTCGTCCCTGTTTGTAAAAAAAACGGGAAAGAAATTCTCGCAATATCTTAATGATCTTCGCATTTCGTATGCTATGCAGCTTTTTAGCAGTAAGAAAACCAATATTTGTGAAATTTCCCGCCTAAGTGGTTATACTGACCAGTTCTACTTTTCAAAGGTTTTCAAGAGGCATACCGGCAAAACCCCAAGTGAATATGCAAAAAGTATCAGTAGCTAAGGCTACTGATACTTTTTATTTTAGTTCATTTTGCTTTTTATGAATTTTATTGCTTTCTGCCAGTCCTCGCGGCTGAAGTAGTGCGTGCCCGATCTTAAATGATAGCCGACAGTTCCTTCGTGGTACTCGTCACCGATTTCGGGGAGTCTGTCCTCGCAGATGAAACCTTTTTTACCGTGGGATTCATAAATTTCGCTTATTGTAACGCAGTTTAAGAATTCCGATACGGGGTCTGCCCACTGATCCTCGCTTGCACTTGCAACATACAGATATCTTGGTGCGATTACAGCTGTAAGATAGTGCTGGTCAAAGGGCATTGATTCAACATCCTTTGAATGAGCAACATAGTTTTCGCAGAACCAGTAGCCGTAAACATTACAGATTCTTTCTACCTGCTCGCCTACTTTGCCTCTTGATAATGCCGCACCGCTGCAACCTGAATCATTTGAATATGCAAACTTGAAACGCTCATCGGTTGCTGCTGTAAAAAGTGCAGTTTTGCCAAGGCGCGAATGTCCGCAAACGGTCGCAAAGTCCAAATCGAGACAGTCCTGAGTCTGAGCATAGTCCATAATGCGCTGTGCCGCCCATGCCCAGATTGCAATTTTACCTGCATCGGATTTTCCGCGCTTACCGTCAGGATAAAGAATGCCAGCAAGACCGTTTGTGAAGTCATCGTTATCGCGCGTTACATCGCCATACTGAAAATGAAGTACTGCAAAACCGTTATCTATAATTTCCTCCACGGGAAGATAGCGGGCATTTATCTCACTTCCAAAACCTATAAAAACGAAAAACGGATGCTTACCCTCTTTTTTGGGAATTGCCACAAAGAATGGGAATGTAAATTCCTGACCCTTAACAGTCAATTTTGCATCAACCTTTTTTGAGATTGCCTTCCCTGCACAATAGTTGGGAATAAAGGCATCGGTTTCGATAAATTCCACACTTTCAGGAGCAGGTGGAAGATATCCGTAGACCTCGCTTTTCATGATTTCTAGCATTTTTTCTTTTGACTTGAACTCGGGGAGATTTCTCTCCTTGATCATTTCTTTAAGCATAATTTTCCACTCCTCGCGGGAACAAATGTCCCCGTCTTTGTTTGGGGTTGATTTCCCCGGTAGCGGGGAAAATGTCCGGAGGACAAAAGGGGCACGCCGCAGGAAGCGGGATTTCCCCGATAGCGGGGAAAATGTCCAAAGGACAAAAGGGGCACGCCGCAGGAAGCGGGATTTCCCCGGTAGCGGGGAAAATGTCCGAAGGACAAAAGGGGCACGCCTCGGGAGAGGGGTGGCAATTTTTGTTACGCCTTCGGCTTACAAAAAAACACCCCGTCTTTGCTTGGGGACAGGTCAATTTTTGTTGCACCTGCGGATTACAAAAATGTCCCCGTCCCCTTATAAATTTACAGGTTTGTTAGATTCTGCGCTTTCGTAGATTGCAAACATTGCGTCCATTGTGTTCTTTATGTCTGCAAGTGAAAGTTTGCTTTTTCCAGTATAGAAGTCGTTAATTGTGTTGGCGTGGCCTTTGCCCCAGTAATTTTTACCGATAAAGCCGTCGCCGTCTTCGCAAACACATTCTCCGTTTACGAAAAGTTTGCGGTCAATATACGAAAGGCGCGCGTTTTCAAATTCTATTTCAAGCTGTGCTGAGGAATTGTCGGCATAAGCATTCGTAGCGTAGAAAATTCCTGTTGACCCATTTTCGTATTGAATGAAAGCATCAACAGTATCCTCAACCTCAATTACACCCTTCAAGGAGTAATTTTTCATGGTTGCTTCAACACTTTTTGCCTTACCGCAGAAGAGCATCATAAGGTCAAGTGTGTGTACCGACTGATTGATGAGAACGCCGCCACCCTCTGTTTCTTTCTTCCCACGCCAGTCTTCGCTATTGTAGTAACCTTCATCACGATGCCAGGTAACAAGACCTTTCGCGCCCTTTAATTTACCATAATCGTTTGAAGAAATAAGCTCTTTCATTTTTACGATACAAGCGTTTGTCCTGTTCTGAATTATCGGGAAAATCTTTGATACATCGTAATTTTCAAGAAGTATCTTAAATTCCTCTTTTTTTATTGTTACGGGTTTTTCACAAACAACCCTTTTGCCTGCTTCCAGCGCCTTTTTTACCATCTCAAAATGGAGATAATGCGGTGTGCAGATATGAACGGTGTCAATATTTTCGTCATTCAGACATTCATCGTAATCGTAGTATGCCTTCGCTCCGTACTCCTCGGCGCCCTTGTCGGCACGCTTCTTATTTATATCACAGATTGCATAAACTGTCGCGCAATCGGTGTGTTTAATAGAAATTGCGTGAACCGGTCCTATACAACCGAATCCAACTATACAAGCGTTCATCAGTTATACCCCTTTGTCACAAGATAGTCGTAGCTCTTCTTCAGACATTCAAACGGGTCTTCATCGTAGCATTTATCCTGCTCTACAAGGGCAAACTGTGCACTTGATTCTTCGCAGGCAGCGATGATGCTGTCCCAGTCCATATTGCCGTAGCCCACTTTTTCAAAGAGTGGTTCACGGTTTACAACCTTGAAATCCTTGTAATGTACACACGCAATCATATCCTTATGGTCGCGGATGAATTTGGGGACATCAAGACCTGCGCGCGCAATCCAGTGCACATCGAGGATGAGCTGGAAATTGTCGCTGTCAATACCTTCGACAATTCTGTCAAACACATGTCTGCCGTCTCTCTTTTCAAATTCAAAGTCATGGTTGTGATATGCAAAAATAAGTCCGTGCTTTTTAAGTTCTGCCACAACACTCTTGTACTTTGATATAAAGTCTTCAACAGTTTCTTCCTTCGCGTCAAAACCGGGCATTGAGCCAATACCTGCAATCTTTATACCGAGAGTTTTATGGAAAGAGATTTCCTTTTCAAGATTTTCAAGGTAGTTCTGCGGAGGACGGTGTGTACACGCAACTGTAAGACTGTATTTATCAAGTATTTTTTTGATGTCTTCTGCTTCAAAATCTCCGATTGCTGAAAGCTGGATTACCTTGTAACCCATTTCGCTGATTTTACGGCAGGTTTCGTCAAAATCCTCAAGCGTTTTACAAAATTCTTTTACAGTGAAAAGTTGTGCACCTATTCTTTTATCCACAATAGTTCCTCCTTAATAAGTACCGTCTGTATCAGCTGCATTTCTCTTTACATTGCTCTTGTCAACTTTTGAATTCCTGATTTTTTCCTGAAGAAGTTCATAGAACTCATCGTGCGGGAAGTTCTTTGTTTCAACAGTTTTGCCTGTCCATGCAGAGTAGTGGATAGAGTTTGAAATTGTAAGACCACGGATACCCTCTTCGCCGGGTGCAAGAAGCTTACTTCCATTAAGAACTGCATTTGCGAAATCCTTGAATATGCCAACATGCTGTTCGCCCTGTCCCTGAACAGGTATTTCGCACTTCCAGCATTCAGGTCTTCCGAAGGGAAGTGTATTCTGCTTATTATGTTCACGCTCGGAAATAACATTGCGATGAAATACCATTACATCGTTTTCAATAACGATTTTACCCATGTCACAAGCGATTTCGAGACGGTTTGAACCGGGGACTTCGCCTGTTGATGTGATGTATGTTCCCGTTGTACCATTCTCATATTCAAAAAATGCAGTAACATCGTCTTCTACTTCGATATCGTAGTACTTACCAAATGATACGAATGATGTAATCTTGTCGGGCATACCGAACATCCACTGCCAGAGGTCAAGCTGGTGGGGGTTCTGGTTGATGAGCGCACCGCCACCCTCTGTCTTCCATGTTGAACGCCAGCTGCCGCTGTCGTGATATGCCTGAGGACGGTACCAGGTTGTGATAATCCAGGAAATTCTCTTGATATGACCAAGTTCGCCGCTCTGAACCATCTGACGAACCTTCTGATACATGGGATTAGTTCTCTGATTATACATGATACCAAAAAGCTTATCGCTCTTTGCCGCTGCTTCATTCATCTCAAGAACCTGCTTTGTATAAACGCCTGCAGGCTTCTCTGTGATTACATTAAGGTCATTTTCAAAAGCCTCTATAACAAGTCTTGGATGGTCGTAATGGGGAACTGCAATGATAACACTGTCGCAAAGGCCACTCTTAAAGAGGTCTGTTGCATTATCAAAACGAGCTATTTCAGGGAATCTTTCCTTTGCAAGTTCAAGTCTTTCGGGGTCGATGTCGCAGATTGCTGTAACCTCCATATTGGGTACCTTACCCTCTCTCATAATGCTTTTACAATGAGATGCACCCATGTTTCCGTAACCTACTACGCCAAGTTTTACCTTTTTCATTTTTGTTCCTCCTGTACTTTCTTTATTATTTTACTAAGTTCATTATAAGCAAGTGTGAATGTGCCCTCACCCGCTTTGGGAAGGCTGAGCATTTTGTCGTCAAGCTCTAAATCTGCAAGCCCTTCGAAGGTGCCCAGATGCGGTTCAAGGCTTAAGAATCCGTCATAACCCTCTTTCACAAGTTCGCGCACGATTTCTTCAATATGTCCGTCACCTGCGCCTGCAGGAACGATAAAGCCGTCTTCCATACGCGCATCCTTGATGTGAAAATACTCAACATAAGGGCGGAGTGTCTTTAACGCTTCAACAGTATTTTCCTGCACCTGAACGAAGTTTGCGGGGTCGAATACCGCCTTGAAATTGTCGCAGGAAAGTTCCTGCATAAGGGAAAGCACCCTCTTTACGCTTTCTCCGTAGATGTCTTTTTCGTTTTCGTGGAGAAGAACTACATCCTGCTCCTTTGCATAGTCAATAAGTTTTTTAAGGCGGACTTTAACCTCAGCCACTTCATCTTGGGTCCATTCTCCGCCGTCGTTATAGAAGCTGAACATTCTGATATACTTTGTTCCGAGTTCTTTTGCAATCTTTACAACATGCTTGTACATTTCAAAATGTTCTGAAAAGTCATCGCTTATCTTCATCTTACCCACCGGCGACCCGATTGAAGATACCTTGATATTATATTTTGCCATCATACACTTCAGGTCTTCAATTTCTTCATCATTCAGGAGAGAAATGTTTTTGCCGTTGATACCTCTGGGTTCAAAATAAGAAATACCCAGTTTGTTAAACACTTCGAATTGAACTTTAACCTCGCTTGATATCTCGTCAGCAAAGCCGCTTAATTTAATCACTACAAAGCACCGCCTGTCGCATAAATTTAATATTTACAAAAAATATTTATTATATTATAATTATATAAAACTATAGTTTTTTATGGAATGGTCTATATTATCCGTATATATTAATTTTCGCACGATTTTAAGCACATGGGGGTTGAATTTATGAATTCATATATTGTAAGTAATGTCAGTTACTATTGCAACCGTTCGGTTATTCACTCATTACCGCTTGAGGAAAAAGAACTTGATTACTATGATTTCACTTTTGTACTGAGCGGAAGTCTGACTTATTTCATTAATGGCGAGAAAATTGTAATTGAAAACGGTGATGCAATTTTTCTGCGCCCGGGGGATTTAAGACGGCGCGAAGAAGGAAAAGCACCTGCTCATTATGTGAGCTTCAATTTTCAGTCAGAGAGCGGAAAGATGCTCCCATTCGACAAATTTCTGAAAAAATGTATCAACGAAGAAATAAGGAGGCTTATTTCCGTCTATCCTCCAAGCCACCTTGTAGAGAGGTTTCATTCAAAGGAAAAGTGTCAGAACATACTAAATTACATTCTTCTTGAGCTTTATGACCTGCATAAACTCAGAAGTACAAACGAGCATGTTATAAATATCATAAAGTATATTGACGAGCACATAACTGAGAGAATGTCGCTTTGCGATATAGCAGAGCATTTTCATCTTTCAAAAGAACATACTTCATATATTTTCAAGCGCGAAATGGGGCTCCCTCTTGTGTCATATATAAACGAGCAAAAGTCGTTACTTGCGAAGAACATTATCTTAAGCGGAGAAATGGCACTTTCCGATATTTCCGATTATTTAGGCTTTGAAAATTATGATTATTTCTCAAAAACTTTCAAAAAATATATGGGCGTAACACCGCTGAAATTAAAGAAAAACAAGTCCGCGCAATAAAAATGCGCGGACTTTTCCCTTTATTTTATCTTCTTATCTAAAAACCTCATATATGCATTCCAGTCCTCGCGTGAGAAGTAGTGTCTTCCCTCACGGTAGTGGTAGAGGATATTTCCCTCTCCCCAGAAATCGCCTGTTTCGGGCATTCTGTCTTCTTCTGGGACAAGACCTTTTTTACCGAGGAGTTCCCACGCCGAAGATGCGTGAAGCGTTGTCAAAAATTCACTCTGCGGGTCGGCAGGAGAATCCTCTTTCGCAGAGCCAACCATTACAAGACGAGGCGCGATAAGTGCCGTCATAAAGCTCTGGTCATAGGGTTTCTGGTCTTCAAGTTCGCCTGAGAATTTCTTGAAGTTTTCACAGTACCAATCCCAGGAGCCTGACTTCATAAAGCTTGTAACTCTCTCGCCCGTGCCATGCTTGGAAGAAGCAGCACCGCCATAGCCCGAGTTATTTGATATTGCGCCAATGAATCGCCCGTCAAGAGCTGCGCACCAGAGCGCAGTTTTACCAAGGCGCGAATGTCCGGCAACAACTACTTTTTTAGTGTCAAGGTCAGGTCTGTTTTCAATGAGATAGTCAAGCACACGGCTTGCGCCCCATGCCCACATACCTATTTTGCCCCATTCTTCTTCTCCACGCTCCATAGTGGTGCCGAAATGCTCGGCAATACCGCCACTGAAATCGCCGAAATGAGCATCGTTTACCATATCGCGATAATCCACAACAACAAGAGCATATCCTCCGTCAATGATCTCCTCAACGGGGCAGTATCTGTGCGGAGCAAGGCCAAAACAAATATGTAAAAACACAGGTGCTTTCTCAATTTTGGTAGGGGCAAAAATCTGAATAGGATATGAGCCCTTGCCATGCTTGGTTTCGTATGTAAGCTGTATTTTTTCTTCTTTACATTTTCCTGCACAGTGGTATAAACCTTCGTTTAT
Source organism: Clostridia bacterium (assembly GCA_017411435.1). Lineage (GTDB taxonomy): Bacteria > Bacillota > Clostridia > UMGS1883 > UMGS1883 > UMGS1883. Next base: position 7,293 of record JAFQQD010000014.1, on the reverse strand, counting down.
AAGCTTACCTGTAACTTTCACTTCTACATCAGGAGTGTGTCCGTAGGAATATTTTTCAAGTAATGCGCGGAGTTCTTTTCTGCGCTCTTCCCAGTTTTCGGGAGTAACATCGCTTCCGTCATTCATTTTAAGTATAGGAAGGTAGTCTCTTTGTGCTAAAATTTCTTTAAGCATATCGATAGTTCCTTTCATTTTATGTCTGCATCAAATTATACCTTTATTATAAAACAGCATGAAGCAAAAATCAATAGCGAAAAGACCTTGAATCAAGGTCTTTTCGCTATTATTACTGAGTAGATGATACTTATAATCGCATAAGGTATCAGAAGAAATATGCACGCCACTGTGTAAACAGGCGGAAGAAAACTGCTTATCAGGAACAAAAGCCCCATAACAACCGTTTCATAACCGATGAATCTGTTAGCTTTTTTCGCTTTTTCGGCATCCATTCTGATATTTTTAACTCTGTCAAACTTGGGAAGATAGTTGCCTATCACGATGAACATAACACCCACGATAAAAGAGACTGCCCTATGAACATCAATCTTCCAGCCGAGACCTACTCCCAGAGTCAATATCTGAAGAGCAATTGAAAGGCACGGAATAATCCATTTTGTAACTGTTTCAAACTTTACTCTTTCGCCGTGATGGTAAGAATTTATGTCATTTACAAAGCAGCAAAACCCCTGAAGCAGCACCATTAAAAAAGGTAGTCCGAAAACTACAAATTCCTTTGACGCAAAATTATCGGGAGTACCGTAAATATCAAAATGTATCGCCATTTCATCGGGCAATTTGCTCCACAGTGCAAGACCCAGAAGTATGGGCAACAAGCAAACGGCACTTGTAACAGCGAAAAATTTCCACTTGAAGAATTTCATTATTTATTCCCTCCCAGCATATAAATCCATCTTAATACATCTTCAAAAACGGATGTATTAAGCTCGTAGTAAATAAAGTTTTTATATTTTTGCTCCGTAACCAGGTCTGCCTGTTTTAATTTTGACAGATGATACGAAACTGTTGCACCCGTCAGGTTAAAGCGCTCCCCGATTTCCCCTGCTGACTTTTTTCCCTTTTTAAGCATAGAGAGTATATCGCGCCTTACGGGGTCGGAGATTGCTTTTAAGGTTTCGTTCATTCCCATAAAATCATCCTCCTTGATATAATTTAGATAATTATCTAAATAGATTATACGACAAAGCCTTCGGGTTGTCAACATCTATTTAGATTTTTTTCTAAATAGGTGTTTTTGGGATAAAACCCTTTTAATTGCTAAAAATAAGTAAAACTGCAATTGGAGGTAAAATAAAATGTTCAAACACGAAAAAATGCTTTTTCATCCCGTGGAAGTAGAAAGACCAAATCCGCAATATGCGGTACTTCTTCAGGAGCAACTAGGCGGCGGAAACGGAGAACTTAAGGCGGCTATGCAGTATATGTCGCAGAGCTTCCGTATCAAAGACCCCGAAATCAAGGATTTATTCCTTGATATAGCGGCTGAGGAGCTTGGGCATATGGAAATGGTTGCCCAGACCATTAACTTGCTTAACGGGCATGATGTAGATGCTACAAAAGTACAGGCAGGCGAGGTTCAGTCTCATGTCATTTTGGGACTTAATCCCGGTCTTATAAATGCTTCGGGATACTCCTGGACGGCAGATTATGTTACTGTAACAGGCGACTTGTGTGCTGACCTACTGAGTAATATAGCATCCGAACAGCGCGCAAAAGTGGTTTATGAATATTTGTACCGTCAGATTGATGACAAGAAGGTAAAAGAAACTATTGACTTTCTTCTTAACCGTGAAGAAGCGCATAACCAGATGTTCCGAGATGCATTCAACAAAGTGCAAAACAGCGGTTCTAACCGAGATTTCGGCACAACAAAAGCCGCAAAGATGTATTTTTCAATGTCGATGCCCGGACCTGACGCATTTGCCAATAATGAGGTTAAAGCACCATCTTTCAGCAATTGATATGAACAATTAGGTTAATTATTCATATTGGGAAATCTTTGCTATTGGTTTCTCTTATATTCGAATTAAATGTTAAAAGGAGCACTCACTGTCGAGTGCTCCTTCAATTTATTCTATAATACTAAATGTCTTTTTAACCATATCGTCACTAAAGCTTATCAATTCTTTTACTTCTACTTCCAAGTCAGTTGTTGTATCATTCAGTTCATATGCAACTTCCACATCTAAGGTGGCGCCTTTTTTTATTTCTTTTGTCTGATTTTCTTCGGCATAATTTGCATTTTCTGCCAATACATATGCCTCATTAAGACCTACTCCATTCTGATATACCTGGTGTTCAAATGCAAACATAAACGATGCCGGATCATCGGCATTATTAGTAAAACCATATGTAATGATTGCAACAGCTTTTCCCTCATAATCTTTTGCCAGTCTGCAAGACTTAATCTCTACATTGTAGTCTCCCAGTTCTGTGGCAGATTCAGCTGCGTTCTCTGTTTTTCCTTTCCCCTGCTCTTTTGTTGAGCTCTCCCCACTGCCTATTGCAAACACGCAAAAAACTACCAGCAGTAGCGCCACCATAATGAAACTGAAAATTTTGTTTCTTCTCATACTAAATTCTCCTTTTGTATATCATTAATATTTAATATATTAACAGTCCAAGCTGCTAATATGTACAACAAACAATCCCAAATATCCCCCGTTCCGGAAACAACACCGAAAAACTGAATAATTTCATATGATATTCCTGCGAGGCTCACTATCAGAACACATAATCTTCTTTCGGACGCATCAATAAAAACACAACGAAGCCAACAAGAAAAAGCAAATGCCCACAGGTAGTCTGCAAAGTAGAATTTTATGAAAAAGGCATCAATATTCTTAAATCTGCCTGACATATCAAATCCCAAAAATTGCGAGACCAATTTTGAAATATGGGTATTGGGTCTAAAAATTAAATAAATAAAAAAACCAATAAAAATTGCTATTAAACCAAGTAAAAAATATTTTACCCTTCGTTCAAATAGTGTTCGTGCTTGGCTTACCATAAATGTATACTCCTTCACGCTCAAGAGTATATCACATTTTGAGATATATGTCAATATCTCGTTTTGAGATTACATATAATATGTGTGGGGTGAACAAAATGCGCATAAAAGATCTAAGAGAAGATGCTGATATTACACAAAAACAACTGGCGGAGTTTCTTAACATAAAACAAAACACCTATTCTCAGTATGAAAACGGCCAACGCCAAATTCCTCTTGATGCTCTTATCAAATTATCTCAGTATTTCAATACATCAACTGATTATATACTTGGTTTGACTAAGGAAAAAACTCCATATCCCAGAAACATTTAACGCTGCTATGTGAGTGTTAACCGTTGCAGTTTGTTTCAAGAGTGAAACGAAAAGAAAAGCAGTGTACCTTTGGTACACTGCTTTGTGTATTATTCTCCTGTTTCAAACATTGTTCTTAAAGTTTGGTAAGCCCTTCCGTCTTTACCGTCCATAATTGCATATTCGTTATTTTCTCCGTAAACAGTCTGTACCATAAGCGGAACATCAAAGCTGTTAAAAAGCATTTTTGCGGCATTGTCACGGGTTATGTAGCGTCCCGTTGCTATGGACACGCCTTTTGTGACACCTATTTGAGATGCGGTCATTAAATACCCCACCGGATTTCCGCCTTTTTGCTCAGCTACCTCTTTATAGCCCAAAAGAGTTACTATCATTTTTATAAATTCTTCTGATTTTATATTTTCTTCAGGTGCGAAAATCTTTTCGTTTTCTTCAATTACTCGAAGTCCCTTAGCAATCATAGCGGCATTACACGCCCAATGCCCCTCCATATCGGAAAATTCATTGGCAGGAGCCGCCATACTTGTTTCAGGGCTGAATCCGTACATTCTTACTATCAAAGTAACTGCCTCTGCTCGTGTAAGGTGGTCCGCAAGGCGCATATTTCCGTCAGGGTCGCCTTTTATAATGTTGTACTTTGTAAGCTCTGTGATATGTTTGGACATGTCCTCTGCAAATACATTTATGCAGGTTGATATTAATGTCAATGCACATATCAAAATCAATGCTACTACCCTTTTCATAATTTACATTCTCTCCTTTGCTGTCTTTTATATGTTACATTATGTAACATATTTATTGTAACAAATTGTTACAATAATGTCAAGGGGGGATTCTATGAAAGGGTTAAAAATGATACGAAAAGAACGAAATCTTAATCAACTCAAAGTTGCGATGGACCTTAATATATCGCGCGAAGCCCTTTCCCACTACGAAAACGGTAAACGAGAGCCGAGCCTTGATATGCTGAATAAGTTATCAAGTTATTTTAATGTTTCTATTGATTTTTTGATAAATGGAAAGGAATTTGTGAAGAAGTAAACAAACCCAGTGTACTTTAGTACGCTGGGTTCTTTTTGTGCTTATCATAGATTTCAGTAAAATATCAACCTTTCAACGCATAGTAAGAATTAGAAATATCCCTACTCGCACACAGAAAGATTTTGAGTTTTCACCTAGATATCATATCTCTCAAAAACTCTTTTGCCTTATCTCTATCAACGAATGTGTTTTTTTGATTATTAAGAATCTCCCTTAAACTACTACCTATAAATTGGGTAACACCTCTAGTGTTTCTGCCCGCCCAGTGATGCTGTACACTAGTGGCTTTTACTAATCTTTTATCAAAAGCAGAACATAATGAAGCAACAATCTCTCCTTTGTTGTCAACTCCTAACAAATATATCATATAAACCGCCTTTTCTGTAGACAAAAACTCTAACAATTTATCGATATTATATCCTTTAGGATTTCCTTCTAAAAACAAAACTTTTGTTTTTATATCCGTTTCAGTATTGTATAAAGGATAATTTTTAGTATAATCCCCTAATCTATCTGGGGTCGTAAAATTGGGCAAAGAAGACTTTGTTCTTAATGCATTAATTATTTGATTTTTCAGATTAGAGCCGTTGTCCGTAATTAGATATTCTATAATACGACCACGCAAATTTACATTGTCTATAAATGCGGCTATCGCTATTTCTCCTTGAACTTTCTTAACTCTTTCCTCTAAATCATGTTGCAAATCAAAATATTCGTTTGATGTAACAAAAGTTGCCGCTAAATCAACAGAACTGAATATTTTTCTTTCAATTTCAGGAGTAACAGTAAATTTCGGTATACGCCCCACAATATTGTTGGTGCTTTCCACCAATCTCTCTAAATTATCTTCAAAAGAAATCTCCGAATGATACGCATATAAACTTTCAAAATTTGACGGAAAATTTGGAATATCATCATATTCCATAATTATATCACTACAATTTATACTTCCACGAATATTATTAACTCGTAGCTCTTTTGAGGAATGGCTTACCTTTCTCAAAAAAGTTGTGTTTATAAGCAGTAAATGATTAATTGAATGTGTCACAATACAAAAAATCAAAGGTCTGTCATCATAATTCTTTATCGCAGACAAACTCAGCACTGTGTTTGAAATTCGTTTTTTATCATTCTTGCCATTATATCCAAACCTAATGGCAAAACTTTCATTATAAAAAACTGACCTGTCTTTTATCAATGAAAATCTATTTTGCACAAGAGTTTTCACTTTCTCCTTATTTCCAAGCCCGTTTAAACTCTCAACATATGTTATTAATTCGTTAATGATTTCTCTATTATACATTTTCCCCACATCACTTTTTATGTTTTTTTTGTTCGCTTAATGTATTTCTCTCCCAGAAAACTCCATCAGTATATCCTTGTATAGTAGCATCGGTATCAGCCTTTTCCAGCCTTTTTTCCGCCCAAACACAATACTGCTCATTTTTTTCTATTCCTACATAGTTACGCGCTAGTTTTTTTGCTGTTACAGAAGTAGTTCCTGATCCCAAGAACGGGTCAAATACTACATCTCCTTGGTTGGAGCTTGCTAATATAATTTTAGCAAGTAATTTTTCGGGTTTTTGGGTTGGATGCGCTGTATTCTCTGGCATAGACCAATATGGAACTGAAATATCGTCCCAAAAATTCGAAGGGTAGGTATTGCGAAAATTACCGTTTTCAGTTTCTTCCCAATCCTTCGGTTTTCCATCAATTTTATAAGGAGCTATAACTTTCTTTCTGATTTTAACATCATCAACATTAAAAGTATAGTTTTTTGACATTGTAGCAAACCAAATATCTTCCATTCCATTCTTCCAATTTGACAACGCTCCTCTTCCCTTTTCTCTTTGCCAAGTGATTCTATTTTGTATATAGAAGTATTTTTTTAATACCTGACCTATAATCATACTAGAGTTCCAATCGCAACACACATAAATAGACGCGGTTTCTTTCAACAAAGGAATTACCTTATTTACCCATTTTTCCGTATAATCGCAATAATCTTCGTCTCGCATTTTTTTGAATTTATTTTGACCAAATTCTTTGTCCAAATTATAGGGAGGGTCTACTATCAACAAATCAATAAACCTTTCGGGCAAATAATTTAGAACTTCAAAGGTGTTTCCACAAATCGTTTTGTTAATTATATCTTCCAAACTGATTTTTCGTTCTACAGAAATACATTTATCCAAAAAAACTTTTCCCTCTTCTACTGTTATATCTATTGTTTTATTTCTATCCGCCTTCATTTTTTATCTCCACCTAACAAATATTACATAAAATATTATATCATATTTTTTCTTTTTTTCAAGAATAATAATAAGTTACAGATAACTCAACCAACTCCTCTTTTGTTGTTCCCGACATCTGTCTTCGGGCGACAAGCACCCTCTCTATCTATCGACCGCTACAATCTCACTGCGGTTCGGTCACGATTCGGCTCTGACAGTTCACTGGAACAGTTTGGGGACGGGGCAGTTTTTGTTGCATTAGTTGTCGAACCAACGAAATAATATAGACTCCGTTACTTTTATTTAGACTGCAACCGTGTTCAGTCGACACCTTGTAGCAGCACAGTTTGTGCGTGGCGAATAAATCGCCATCTGCAAACTGTGGCTACTGCGTTTCTGCAACTCCTTCTTCATCTGCCACCGGCAGCGAAGGGTTTGCAGACTACCAACTTCGCCACGCTCAGTCGGTAAAGTACACGGTTGTTAACAAGTGGCGGAGGTAAGAGGACAACGGGGGGTAAACAAGCACAAAGAAAAGGGCGTGTCTCAATAAGTGATTTTTCACTCAATTGAGGCAACGCCCTCTTTTTCTGCCCAAAATGTGGATAAGTTTTAGAAATTTCATTAATTCTTGGTACACAAAATAAAGCTCGTTGTTTTACGAACTATTTGATTT
>JAFQQD010000013.1 GCA_017411435.1 Clostridia bacterium | reverse complement strand
TGTAGGTTTGTCAATGATGTGTTACAAAATTAATTAAAAAATTTCACCGTCTTCAAGAAAAGCCTTAATATAATCGATAGGAGCTTTCCAGTTAAGAGGACGCATAGGAAACTTATTGTAGTTATAGTTGTGTACTTTTAATTGTTTTGCAAAATCATCAAACGAATAAAATTTATGTGTAGCATAAAAGTATTCATTATCTTTACGATGGGAGCGTTCAACCTTTCCATTGTGCCTTGGTGTATATACTTTAATTAATTTGTGATGAATACCAAGTTGCATAAGTTTGTTTTCAAACATTGTAGGCTTTGGACTTTTGGCGTTTCCATATGTTTTGGTGAACTCTTGACCGTTGTCAGTCTGAATACATTCGATTTTAAAAGGGAACTTTTTGAGAAGATGCTCTACAAATACGGCAGAACTGTAAGAACTTTGTTCTTCAAAAGCCTCAAGATAACGAAATCTTGAATATTCATCGATAGCGGTATATTGATAAAATTTCTTGCCTTGTGCATCACCAACAATACAAGCGGTGGGAACAACCTTAACATCAATTTGAACTCTTTGCCCCGGATAAAGCATTTTCTCATAAGGTTTTGGTATATACTTTGGATTAGGCGGTTTAACCGCCATTTGCCCTTGTCTGCGCAAAACACGATAAAGACCTGTTACAGAGCGAGAATAACCCCTTTGACGAAGTTTTACCCAAAAGACAACTAAACCTGCATTGGTATTGCGTTTACGCATATCTGCAATTAATTTCAACTCTTCAGGAGTGTGTTGGTTCGGATGATGATGTGGTCTGTGTGATTTATCTGCTAATGATTGCAGAGTTCCATCATACCTTTTACGCCAACGATAAATATACTGCCTGTTTACTTTGTAACGAATAGCAGCTTTAGTTACACCATTTTTAAAAGAATATTCAATTATTGCTTGCCTAAACTTCATAGTTTGTGTTATTGTATTCATAGCGAATAGATTTCCTTTCTGTGTGGTTTTTGGTGGTACTTAAACTTTAACACAAAAAGTTTCTATTCGCTATTTATTTTTTAAAAGTGTAACATATCAATTGTAAACCTACAAAATTTGTATTCATATACCTTTATTTTCTGTAGAATAATTTTTTTGTTGAGATTATGGGTATAAATTAATTTTATAGTATCAAAAAAAGATTAGATATAGATAATGCAGACTATTTTTGTCTGCATTATCTATACTTATTATTCAGTTTTCTTTTTCAGACACATTCATGTCTTTTAAATTTGCCCATATAAGCGCAACTACCCACCCAATAAATGTCCATCCAAGAAATATGTTCAGCAATAAAATACCAGTCTTTTGAGTATGTTGTTTTTTGTTGGCAATAAACGAAGGAATAAAGTATACAAATATTCCTAAAGCTAAAAAAACCATTCCAAACACAATTCCAAAAAGTGCGCCCATTGATGAAACCAATGACATTGAAGACATATTAATTTCTCCTTTCTATAATCTTATATGTAAATAAAAAATGCGCCTACCGAAGTAGACGCATAAAAAACGCAAACTCCGATAGTCGCTAAACAATACTCAACAAAAGCGGATAAACTCCCACAATCACAGAGACGGATTTGCGTTTTTAACAAACTCAATCTGTGATTATGAAAGTATAGGAAAAAATCCCTATATAAAAATATAGAGTTCACCCTTTATTTTGTTGAATTTATTGTTTAGCATAATTATTATAACACTAATTTCACAAAATATCAAGTGAATTATTTTTTAAACCGACACTTTTATATATTTACCGATTAATTTTTAAAAAATCTATGTTTTTATGAGGTAAAATCAATAAAAAATATGGGGTCGGAAAATTTTCTGAATTTTTCCAACACATACAAATGACACTTATAAAAAAGGCTCCCTTGTGTAAAGGGAGCTGTCAACGGAGTTGACTGAGGGATTGTTTAACTGCATTATCAATAAATATACATACTCCCTTAAAGTTTTTGTTTATATCAAGATTTGATATTCTTATAACTTTAAATCCATATTGTTCTAAAAACTTTGTTCTCAAAGTATCCTTTTCCATCCCTTTATCATCATAATGCTGTGAGCCATCTAATTCTATAACAAGCTTTGCTTTGGCACAATAAAAATCAACAATATATTTCCCTATAACTTTCTGTCTTATAAACCTTATAGGATATTCTCTCAAGTAATCATACCAAAGGTGTTTTTCTTCTTTTGTCATATTCTTTCGTAGCGTTTTTGCAAGTGGTACAATTTCTTTATTGTGTTTATAGTCCATTACAATCCCTCCGAGTTGCTACGCAACCCACCTCCCTTTACACAAGGGAGGCGTTTTGATAGTGCTTTCTTGTAGATTATATTATCATTTCTAATGTTTTTAGTCAACACAATCAACTTTTTGCAAATAGCCAAATATTAATCTTAAATTCTTTTTAAAATTAGGGCGAAAAGTCCGTTCCACAGAAAATCGAGTTATAGGTTTGTATTTTAAGGCAAAATTACCCTTCGCGCTTTACGAAGGGTAATTTTATCATTTTTTCTCCAGAGTTTTCATTATACCCTGATATATTGCTTCTGCCATTTTCTCCTGATTTTCCTGATTTGTGAGGTATTCACGGTCGCTTTCATTACTTATAAAAGCCGTTTCAACGAGCACAGCAGGAGCAACAGTTGTGCGTATTACATAAAGATGCGCACCGTTCTGTTTTCCCATTGGTGTAAGAGGTGTCTGATTCACCATATTTTTGTAAATATTATCTGCAAGCACCGCCCCAATTTCACTAGCGGGATGATAATATACCTGCGTACCCTTTATTTCACTGTTTTCAATCGAGTTACAGTGTATGCTTACAAACAAATCACAATTGACTTTGTTTGAGAGGTCGCTTCGTTCCTTAAGTGAAATGTATTTGTCCTTGTCACGGGTATAAACAACATCTACACCGCCGTTTTTCAGTTTTTCTCCAACCAGAAGAGCAATTGCAAGATTTATACGGCTTTCACGCGCAACAATTTTTCCATCCTTATATCCAATTGCACCCGGGTCTTCCCCACCGTGTCCGGCATCAATTACCACTATCGGTTTTCCGTTTCCGGTATCAGGTTTTTCGTCAGGTATAACAGAATCCCCTCTGTAAAAGCCTTTTTCCGCGGTATAGCTGAGCTTGTTGCTTCCGTCTACTGTTACGGTGCATCCGCTTATTGAGTTCGAGATTATTATCTCATAAATAATACCGTCATCTATTTTAATTTTCTGATTTTCAAGTTTCAGATTTGTAAATGTAACGCTGTAGCCATTATTGACTTTCTTACCGTTTCCAACATAATTTTTGTCGAAATATACGCGCTTAGAAAATGCGTCATATATAATTTGTTTGTTCAAAGATTCTTCAACTCTGATAACGATTCCGTTTTCATCCGAGAGAATCATTACCTGGGCATCGGAAGATACATCAAGCACAACTCTTGCAAAATCCTCATGGTTTGCAAAGCGCACAGTATCAACGCAATTTCCGTTAAGATTGATACCACCTGTGAGAACCGGGAACTTTTTGCCAGGAAAGTCAATTGCTATTCTTTCAGGGTCTGTATACCTTGAAATTTTCGGGGAAACTCCTTCATTTGCCGTAATGTAGATGTAATCGTATTTGTCGTCTGTTTTTCCCCAGACTTTACCGAATGTGGAATTATCCTCGGGAAAAATTATTTCTTCTTCCGGAGGAGCTGCTTCTTTTCTGTTGATGGAAACTGTACGCGTTTTGTTATCCCATTCAACTAAAAATCCAAGTTTTTCTGCAATAAATCTGACAGGAACCATTGTTTTTAGTCCGTCAGGTGTTTTTCCTATCAGCATAGGGAGCGGCTGAGGCTCTTCAATAGCAGTTTTCTTTCCACCGATAATAACATTACGGTCACCGATTTTTACGAAAACAGAAACACCGTTATCTATAATCTCAACACTGCAGATATCATCGTGCCAGACTACTTTGCAGCCCATTTTTTCAAAAACTTCGCGGGCAGGCACCATTGTATAGTCGTTAATTATTACGGGGTGCATCGGAAGATTTGTTACTGCTTGTCCATTTACTTTAAGACCTATTTCTCCTGCATCGTAATAGTGGTATTCGTCATTATAGTAAAGCTGATCTGCACTTGCATTGATAAATGTGAAGAGCAGTATCATCATAATTAAACTTGTAAAAAGTAGTTTCTTCACGGTCGCACCTCTTTTCGTGACAACATTCGACATTGATTGCCTATATCCTTCACGAAACGCTCATTTGTAACAAATTTGTAACATTACTCCCAGCTTATTTGTTCTGGCGCTGTCTTGTTCATAGGAATTTTATAGTGGTCATATGCAAGTTTTGTAACACATCTTCCCCTTGGAGTACGGTTGATGAAACCAAGCTGAAGAAGATATGGCTCATAAACATCCTCAATTGTCGATGAGTCCTCGCCTATTGTTGCGGCAAGGGTGTCAAGGCCTACAGGACCGCCTCCAAAAGTTTTTATGATAGATGTAATCATTTTTTTATCGGTTGCATCAAGGCCAAGATTATCTATTTCAAGCATTTTAAGAGCCTTATCCGCAACATCTTTTGTAATCTGTCCATCTGCACAAACCTGAGCAAAATCTCGCACGCGGCGAAGAAGACGGTTTGCAATACGCGGCGTACCGCGTGAACGCGATGCAATTTCCGCTGCACCCTCTTCTGCTATGTCAACATTCATTATCTGGGCACTGCGTGTTACAATCGTAGTCAAATCCTCTTTCGTGTAAAGCTCAAGCCTTGAAATAACACCAAATCTGTCACGAAGCGGTGCTGAAAGGAGGCCTGCCCTCGTAGTTGCTCCCACAAGTGTAAACGGTGGAAGACTGAGTCTTACAGACTGAGCACTCGGACCTTTACCGATGATAATATCAAGTGAGTAATCCTCCATTGCAGGGTACAAAATTTCCTCAACTGCACGGGAAAGACGGTGTATTTCATCGATGAAAAGAACATCGTGCGGACCAAGATTTGTAAGAATCGCTGCAAGGTCCATAGGCTTTTCTATTGCAGGGCCACTCGTAACTCGGATATTCACACCCATCTCATTTGCAATAATAGACGCAAGAGTAGTTTTACCAAGACCTGGGGGTCCGTAAAGAAGACAGTGATCGAGAGCCTCATGCCGTCCAAGTGCAGCATCGATATAAATTTTAAGACTTTCCTTTACTTTTTCCTGGCCTATATATTCATCCATTGTTTTTGGACGGATGGAATACTCGGCATCCGTGTCACCTTCAAGCTGTCTTGTTGAAATAATGCGTTCATCAAATTCCATTTGACATTCTCCTTAAAGCCTCTTTTATGACATCTTCTGTGGTTAATCCTGTTGCATCAATCTGCATAACTGTTTTCTGAGCCTCGGATGGCGATGCTCCAAGTGCTATAAGAGCATTGACCGCACCTGTATCTGCACGCACAACAGTTTTTACACTGTTAGTCTGCGATGTAGCAACCGCTGCCTGAGTGTCTATTTTTCCTTTAAGCTCAAGTATAATGCGCTGTGCCGCTTTGGGGCCTACTCCCGGAGCACGCGTGATTGCTTTTACATCCTCTGCAATTATTGCAAATGCCAGATCCTGTACAGAAAGTGTTCCCAGTACTGCAAGCGCGGCTTTCGGTCCTATTCCTGAAATCGAGATAAGCTTATTGAAATAATCAATCTCCTCTGCCGTAAGAAAGCCATAAAGCTGCATTGCCATCTCGCTCACATGAAAATATGTATGAACGGTTATCTCTTCTCCAACTGCGCCTGATTTAGCGATATCGCTTGTTGGCATATTAACCGAAAACCCTACTCCGTTTACATCAATCACAAGTCCGTTTTCGTTTTTTGACGCGATTATTCCGCGAAGGAAAGATATCATAACATAATACCTCCAAATTGTTTAATCGAGTTAAACCGCATCGAGTTGCCGTGACAAACTGCAATCGCAAGTGCATCGGCAACATCGTCAGGTTTTGGGATTTCATTTAGTCCAAGCATTGATTTCATCATCTGCTGAATCTGTGTTTTGCTTGCCCGTCCGTATCCGGTAAGCGCCTGCTTTACCTGAAGCGGTGTGTACTCATACACGGGCAGATTATTCTGTACCGCCGCAAGTATTATAACGCCTCTCGCCTGACCTACTGTGAGGGCGGTTTTTGCATTGTTATTGAAAAAGAGTTCTTCAATACTCATTGCATCGGGTTTGTATGTTTTAATTATTTCGTCAACTCCCTGATAGACCTTCTCAAGTCTTTCAGGAAGAGGTGTATGAGCACGGGTTGTAACTGCATCGTATCCTATGGTTTTATAGGAATTTCCCTCTTTATCAACAACTCCATAGCCCACAATCGCAATACCCGGGTCAATACCGAGAATTCTCATCGAATCACTCTGCTTTCTTTCTTATCATTGCATCCTTTACCACAGGAACATCGGTTTTTATATAAAGAGTCATAGCGGCATGATTTGCCACATCAATATCTTCTTTATTTTCATCCTTCAGAACCTCTACCTTCTGGGTAGTATAGTCAGAAAGAGGTTGGATTATTTCCACTTCATCTCCCTTGAAAAAGCGATTTCTCTGAGTCACCTTTGCAAGACCCGTTTCCTTATCGTAGTCAAGAACAATACCGACTATATCGTATTCTCTTATATAAGAGCTTGAGCCGTATATCTGTGCACCCGTATCGGGAATACCGAAGAAAAATCCAGTATAGTAATCGCGGTGGCTGACCTTCTTTACCTCATCAAGCCAAGTGGGGTTAAACTTATATTCCTGCGGATTTTCATAGTAGGCATCAATAGCTTTTCTGTATGCACCGATTACGGTAGCAACATAATATTCGCTTTTTACTCTGCCTTCTATTTTAAGAGAGAGAACACCGCTTCCGATAAGCTTTGGCAAATGCTCAATCATACACAAATCCTTTGAATTCATTATGAATGTGCCACGCTCGTTTTCAAAGACGGGAAGATATTCTCCGGGACGCTTTTCTTCCATAAGAGCGTAGTTCCATCTGCAGGGATGTGAACACGCACCGTAGTTACTGTCGCGCGCCGTCATATAGTTACTTAAAAGGCATCTGCCTGAATATGAAACGCACATTGCTCCGTGCATGAAGACCTCAAGCTCGCAGTCAGAACTTATATTATCCTTTATCTCCCGCACCTCGGAAAGTGTCATTTCACGGGCAAGAACAACTCTCTTTGCGCCCATTTCGTACCACGACTGAACTGTTGCGTAGTTTGTATTATTTGCCTGAGTGCTGATGTGTATTTCAAGGTCCGGGGCAACTCTCCTGCAAATATTAAACGCACCGAGGTCAGAAATAATTACCGCATCGGCACCAAGCTCGTAAATTTCCTTAAAATACCTCTCCATTTCGGCAAGGTCGCGGTTATGGGGAATGATGTTTGCGGTAATGTATACCTTTTTCCCCATTGCGTGTGCGTACTCCATTCCCTCTTTCATTTCCTCGGGAGTAAAGTTGTCCGCAGCAGTACGCAGAGAAAAACATTCCCCTCCGATATAGACTGCATCGGCACCGTATTTAAGAGCTATCTTAAGTTTGTAGAGATTGCCGGCAGGAGCCAACAGTTCAACTTTCTGCATCATTTTCACTTCACTTTTTTACTGATAATGCAACACCGTCACCAATTGGGATTATAGATGTTGTAAGATTTTCGTTATTCATTATTTCCTCCAGGTACATATGAAGCCTTTTTACGATTGTGATTTTTCTGCGTTCAACTTTTTCCTCGTCCTCAATCATTCCGTGATAGAGAATGTTATCTGAAAGCAGAACTCCTCCGCTGTTTAAGAGCCTCATAATATCTGGCAGAAATTCTATGTACTGTCCCTTGGCAGCATCAAGGAAGATAAAATCAAATCTTCCGTCAAGCCAATGCAGTACCTCCGCTGCCTCACCTTCAATAACCTTGATTTTTTTCTCAAAGCCCGATGCGAAGACATTGTCTACTGCAATATCGGCGTGTTTTTTGTATCGTTCGATTGTTACTATGCTACTGTCATCAGGGAGATTCTGCGCCATAAGAATTGCACTGTAACCCACTGCGGTACCTAC
Organism: Clostridia bacterium; assembly: GCA_017411435.1. GTDB lineage: Bacteria > Bacillota > Clostridia > UMGS1883 > UMGS1883 > UMGS1883. Next base: position 13,334 of record JAFQQD010000013.1, on the reverse strand, counting down.
TTCGAGCACGCGGTGCGGCTTTATAAGTTTTAGGAGAGTTACAATAAGCTGCTCTGTAGATTTCTGTACAATAGGTGCATAGCTTTCCTCAAGCGAGGATTTGTATCTTAAATTTTCTAAAAACTCATCTCGTTTTGGTATGAGTTCATCCAAATAATTATTCTCCATACTGAATCTGTTCCTTAATCTTATCAGCAGTCTCTTTTCCGCAAAGAGCCTTTGTTATTTCAAAACCGAATTTATATGCACTTCCCATGCCGTCAGAGGTTATAAAGTTATTGCACTTTACAACCGATTGTTTCAGATATTTGCCACCTTTGAATGTATCTTCAAAACCCGGATAGCAGGTAGCCTCTTTCCCTTCAAGAAGCCCCATTTTGCCAAGTATTGATGGTGCTGCACAGATTGCACATACAAGGCCGTTATTATCTGCTGTATACTTCACTATTTCCTTAACTTCTGCGCTTGCATCCATATTATTTGTTCCGCCAAGTCCTCCCGGGAGAATTACAGCATCAATCTTTTCTTTTTCTATATCAGGAAGCTCTATATCCGCCTTTACAACGATATCGTGTGCACCTTTTACATATACGCCAGTCACACCTACTGTATAAATTTTAACACCGGCGCGTCTTAATATATCAAGCGGAGCAAGTGCCTCCACTTCTTCAAATCCGTCTGCTAAAAACATATATACCATTTATTTTTCCTCCCTGATAAAGTATTTTTCAACCAGAAATTCAGGCTGGTAGCTTTCTTTTGCGCGCCTGAGTCCTTCGATACCCATATCTTCCTCGCGGTTCACATATTTGAAATTTTTCCATTCATTTTCACAAAACAGTTTATTTATTGCCTGATAGGCGCCGCGATAATTTTCATTCGCAAGTTCTATCTGAATAAGCGCTGTATCTTCATTAAGTCTTTCCCCAAAAGACATTGCAACTATCTCGCCATTAATCTTTATAACTGCGCCGGTCTGATTAAAACTGAAGAAATGCCTAAAATAAGTTTGCATTGCACCAGTCTCGAAAGAGTTTTTGTTTTTTTCCTTTGCATTTACCCATTCGTCCGCCTTTTGCGCGCACTCCTTCAAAAGAGATTCATCGGAAACATTCATATATTCATACTCGTAATTTTCAAGGAAATAATTAAGATGGTTTCTCTTTGCGTGAAGTTTTTTTCCGGAAAGTGAAATCATCTTTTCGGTAAGGTAAATGTAATCGTAAGAATCGCGCGACTCCTTATATGAAAATCTGTCTGCATACACTTCTTTAAGTTTTTGCATGTTTTCACGGCTTACAAGTCTCAGATTAAGCCTTTCGCCGCGCATTTTTGCATAGGCGGAAAGCTCGTCCAGCGCTTTTTTAATGTCGCCTTTTCCTATTGGGAAGAAATATGACGGCTCCTTCCCTTTTATATCAAACCTTATAAACAGGAATTCCCCGTTTTCAGCAAGAGAGAGATTGTAGTATTCATTCCATATGAACATAGTCATAAATACACCCTCTGACGCATTGGTAGGATCCTGCGCTCTGTATTTATTGTATCGCTCAAAATCGCATGGTGAGATGCGCGTAAATTCAAGCATTAAAACACCTTCATTAATTACTTATATTTTCTGCCCTTAAAAAGTACCTTAAGGCCAAATTTCGGAAGCGCCATCATACGGCCAAACCTTGAGGGCTGCTTTATAAGACGGTAAAGCCACTCAATACCGTGGTCGCAATAAAACTGCGGAGCACGCTGAACCGTTCCTGCGAAAACATCAAGACAACCGCCTGCACCTATTGCAGCCTTTGCATTAATACGATGTGCGTTATTGTATATCCACATTTCCTGTTTCGGGAATCCAAGACACACCATAAGAAAATCGGGATTTGCCGTATTTATATCTGCAATTACTTCTTCGTCATCCTTGAAATATCCGTCATGAGTACCTGCAATAACAAGGTCAGGATATTTCTCCTTGAGGTTTTCTGCCGCCATTTCCGCTACACCAGGCTTTGCACCCAGAAGATAAATTGATTTTTTCTTTTCAGCCAGAATTGGAAGAAGATTACAAACAAGGTCAAATCCTGCCACTCTTTCGGGAATCGGCTCTCCAAGAATTTTTGCACCGTAAACAACGCCGATTCCGTCAGGAATAATCATATCTGCCTGATTAAGAAGCTCGGCAAAGTTCGGGTTGTTGGACGCATAAAGAAGTATTTCCGAATTCGGAGTAAAAATCATACTGAGCTTGTCAGTTTCCAGAAATTCGGTTGCTTTCTTAACAGCTTCATCCATTGTATATTTATTTACATTAACGCCTAAAATATTTACCGTTTCCATATTTACACTTCCTTATGAAAAATTATAATACCACATAGTATATTTTAGCATACAAATTGCGTTTTTGCAATAAAAAAACGAGCAGAAAACACAAAATATTGTCTGCTCGTTCATCAATCAATTTTTTAATATAACATCCTCTATTTCAATTGCACGGCTGTCGGCATCAAGTCCAATACATTTGCCGCAGTTGTCGCACAATTTAGAAGAATCCATATCACACCTGTCACATTCACCGCAATCTGTGCAGACTTTGTTTTCATCCAAGATACAATTTTCTTTCATAAAAAATCATCCTTTATAAAATACTATATCTGTATTATATCTCGGAAAATCATTATTTTCAAGAAAATTATACAACAGGAATAAAAAGTGTCTGTCCGGAAACTATCTGGCAATCCTCAATACCGTTATTTGCAGCTATGTCATAAACAAACTGACGAAGGTCTGCCCCTTCGGGTTTGTATTCGCTTGCAATTGACCAGAGTGTATCGCCCTCTTGTACGGTCACTGATATAACATCGTACTCATCAGAGATATTTTCAGGCTTTGAAAAAGCACTGTGCGCTACCATAACAAGAACCAGTATTAATACCATAAAGAAAGCGCTGCGCTGACGGCGAAGTTTTCTTGCTCTCTGTAATTTTTTAAGTTTATAACTTGTTCTCATAGGAACACCCCCCAAACATTTGTTCGCTTTCTGATTATAATATAACAGAACATTTGTTCGGTGTCAATACTTTTTTTTGAAAATTTTTCAAGTTTTTTCTTGTACCTTGTAAATAATTGGCTGAATATAAACCCTCTCATCCTCAAACAATACTATCGTAAGCCTTGAGCTTATGAAAATATAGATATGAAATTAAAAGGAGAAAATGAAAATGAGTAGAAGATCAAGAGTTCTTGTACCCGAAGCAAGAGAAGCACTTAACCGTTTCAAGATGGAAGCTGCCAACGAAGTTGGTGTAACACTTAACCAGGGTTACAACGGTGACAAAACAAGCCGTGAAAACGGTAGCGTAGGCGGCCAGATGGTTAAGAAAATGATTTCTGCATACGAGCAGTCTATGAAGTAATCATAAGAGATTTCTCTTGTGAAAACAAAGTGACTCCGTCACTGCACCTGTGGTGCGGAGATAATCACTTTGTTGTGCCATGTGCGTTTTCCGAGCACAGCGAGGAAATTCTGGCACGGCATAAAATCAAAGATTTATTGCTGTATAGGGATGCAATTTCCTATACAGTAATAAAAATCCCGAAGAAAATTCTTCGGGATTTTTATTATTTATGATAGAGTTTTTTTATTTCATATTTTGCTTCGCAGCTTACATTGATTCCAAGGCGCTTTAATATCTTTTCGTCTTCCTCACTTATTATTACGGAGAAATGCGCATTACTTCCCCTGAGGTTTGCAAGCTGTTCTTTGGCCTTGTTTGCAATCGGGTTAGTAAGTGCTGAAACCGTAAGCGACATCAAAACCTCATCAGTATGAAGTCTTGGATTTTTGTGCTTAAGGTAATTTGTTTTAAGTTCACAGATAGGCTCTAATACCTCTGCAGAAATAAGCAGTATTTCGTCATCAAGTCCGCCGAGTGTTTTAAGCGCATTGAGAAGGAGGGCCGAAGCAGCTCCAAGTGTGCTTGAGGTTTTTCCTGTTATAATTCTTCCATCAGGAAGCTGGAGCGCACCTGCAGGTGCTCCTGTTTCCTTTTCCTTTTTAAGTGCTGCTTTTACAAGCGGACACTTATCAGGCGTAAGTCCTGCCTGATTCATAAGAAGTTCAAGCTTCATTATGTCAGACCCATCACTTAAAAGACGAAGTTTATTAACTTTCGCACTATAATATCTGCGGAGAATTTCCATTCTTGAAGCATCGCAGCAAATCTTATCGTCTATTATACAGTTTCCTGCCATATTTACACCCATATCCGTAGGCGACTGATACGGAGAAGTTCCCTGAATAAGTTCAAACATAGCATTAAGAACAGGGAAAATTTCAACATCACGGTTATAGTTTACAGCCGTTTCGCCATAAGCCTCCAGATGGAACGGGTCTATCATATTCACATCGTTAAGGTCGGCAGTTGCCGCCTCATACGCGAGGTTTACGGGATGCTTAAGAGAAAGATTCCATATCGGGAATGTTTCAAACTTGGCGTAACCTGCAGTAACTCCACGCTTATGTTCATGATAAAGTTGGCTAAGGCATGTTGCCATTTTCCCGCTTCCCGGACCGGGTGCGGTTACGACAACGAGCGAACGGGTAGTTTCGATATAATCATTTTTACCAAGTCCGTCATCGCTTACTATATGTTTCACATCTGAGGGATATCCTGCTATTGAATAATGCTTATAGCATTTAATACCAAGTTCTGAAAGCTGATTAAAAAAGGCGTTTGCACTTGCCTGTCCGTCATAACGGGTAAGAACTACGCTACCTACATAAAGGTCGAGTTCGCGGAATGTATCTATAAGGCGGAGAACATCCTCATCATAAGTAATACCGAGATCGCCGCGTCTCTTATTTGCTTCTATATCTGCAGCATTGATTGTAATTACAATCTCAACCTCATCCTTGAGCTGCTGAAGCATTTTCATCTTACTGTCAGGTGCAAAGCCCGGAAGAACACGGGATGCATGGTAATCGTCAAACAGCTTTCCTCCGAATTCAAGATAAAGCTTACCGCCAAACTGAGCTATGCGCTTTCTTATCTGCTCGGACTGTGTTACAAGATATTTTTGATTGTCAAAGCCTATTTTACTCATACCTTCTCACCTCGTTTCAGTAATACAAAAGATAGTATATCACAGTTTTTTGTATTATTAAAGCATAATTTTAATTTTTTTTGTTTTTTTATCTTTGACACTCTTTTATATGTGTAGTATAATGCATATATGTTCAAAAATTCCAATGAGGTGTCCCTTATGTCAGGTGTATTTTCTTTTACATTTTCATCAATGCTTGTAATTTTCACTTATATTATTATAGGATATATTCTTAACAAGAAAAAAATCGTCCCCGAAAATACGGACAGAGTTTTATCGCGCCTTGAAAACTATGTTTTTCTGCCTGCGCTTGTACTTAATACATTTTCATCGCAATGCACAATTGATTCACTGAAAACCAACTATCCATTCCTTCTGTACAGCACACTCGCTCTTTTCTGCGCATTTGTAATATCAATGATTATCTCAAGGTTTTTTGCAGAAAGAGGTACCTATCAGCAGAATATTTATAAATACACTTTCGTATTTGCAAACTTCGGGTTTGTCGGAAATGCACTGATACCGCTTCTTTTCCCCGACAATGCATCGGAAATGCTGTATCAATATATGTTTTTCAACCTTCCCATGCAGGTGGTCGTGTACACTTGGGGTATTTCAATTCTTATCCCTGAAAAAGAGGGGAAATCATCTCCCCTTTCAAAGCTTAATAATCCCATAGTTTACGCAATCCTGCTTGGTATAATAATCGGCATAACGGGAACAAGAGCGTTAATTCCTGAATTTATTACAAAGGCACTTTCTGCTCTTGCGGAGTGTATGTCCCCCGTTGCTATGATTCTTACGGGCTTCGTAATTGGCGGATATTCACTCAAAGAGCTCTTTTCGAAAAAGAGAGTATATGTCGCTGCAATGTTAAGACTGTTTATTATTCCGACAGTATTACTTTCACTTTTATATTTTGCAGGCGCTTCAGGGCTTATTATGATGCTTGCACTTTTTGCCTATGCAACACCGATGGGAATGAATACAATCGTGTTCCCTGCCGCATATGGCGGAGAAACAAAGACAGGTGCTTCGATGCTTATGATTTCAAATCTGTTGTGCCTTTTGTCAATCCCTGTAATGTATTCTCTTTTTACATTGATTATCAAATAATAAATCCCGTATCCGCTTGGATACGGGATTTTAGTTTATAATTTTACGGTTTCGCCTGAGGGGATTTTATATACTTCACCCTCTGCATACATCCATACATCAATAACTGAAGGATTGTATACCTTTTTACCGTTTGCAGTTATCTGCAAATTCTTATAGGCTTCAACATAATCATATATTTCAATATTTGTCGCATACCATATATCTTCTCTGCCACCTATGTACTGCGCAAAGTTTTCAATTACATCCCAGTTGTTATCCTGGTCAAACTCGTAACTGTGACCCCAAACATAGAAAAGATTTGCTCCTTTAGGATCAAGCTCTACGAATTTTTCTGCCAGTTCCATAAGCTGCGCACTCTTGTGATGACAGGTAGGATCAAGTCTTAACCAATCTGATGGCATTGTGAATTTATTTGTAGAAATAGTTGTTCTTGCATACTTTATCTGTGCAAGCTCCAAAATTTTTACAACATCGTCATTAAACGCACCGAAAGGATATGCACATCCTCTGACAAGTGTATCAAAAGTTTTTTCGAGTTCCTTGCGGTCCTCAATTATCTCATACATAGCGTGATTTGTTGGAATATTAGTAAGATGCGGATGTGTATATCCGTGAATTGCAACTTCGTGACCTGAATTTTTATAGAGATTTATTGCCTGCGATTTTGACATAAGTCGTCCGCAGATTTTATCGTCCGGATAGGTTGTTCCTTCCTTTGCAAAACGGCCTGCAGATATATTGAATGTACATTTTATCCCGTTATCATCAAGAATTTTCATAAGACGGATATCCTGATCAACACCGTCATCATAGCTGAGTGTAAGAGCCTTCGCCTTTCCGTCCTTGAATCTCATAAAACGAAATGTATAATCCATAAAGAATCTCCTTTATTTTGCCTTCATTTCACAGTAGATGCATCTGTAAACCTTATTTTCGCGGTCTGTGAGTTTGAAGATATGGTCTATCTCCTGTTCTGTAGAAGTGATACATCTGGGGTTTTTACACTTAACAACATTTTTTATTCTTTCAGGGAGTTCACAATGACGCTTATTGGTCTTTACACCATTCTCGATAGTATTTATTGTAATACCGTTATCGATGTAGCCAAGAGCGTCAAGATTAACATCGAGCGCTTCATCAATTTTTATTATATCCTTCTTCCCCATCTTTTTACTGGGTACATTTTTAATGATAGCAACGGAGCACTCAAGTGCATCAAGGTTAAGAAGCTTGTAAATTTCCATACTTTTGCCTGCGGCGATATGGTCAATTACTATACCGTTAATTATTTCATCAATATGCATATATTTTCCCCCTTACTCTATTCCCAAAAGCTTCAATATAAGCGCCATACGGATAAATTTTCCGTTAGCTGCCTGTCTGAAATAGCAAGCGCGTGCGTCTTCGTCCACTTCAACGGAAATCTCATTAACACGGGGAAGCGGATGGAGTATACGCATTGATTTCTTTGCATTTTCAAGTTTTGAAGGAGTAACGACATAAGTATCTTTAAGTCTGATATAGTCTGCCTCATTGAAGAAACGCTCTCTCTGAACGCGTGTCATATAGAGGACATCAAGCTGGGGCATTACTTCTTCAAGACTTTCTGTCTCAATAAAATCAACATTCTTTTTCTTAAGAACTTCTTCAACAAGATAGTCAGGAAGTTTGAGCTCCTTGGGAGAAATCATGATAAATTTTACATTTTCGTATCTTACCATAGCCTGTATGAGCGAATGAACTGTTCTGCCGAACTTAAGGTCCCCGCAAAGGCCGATTGTAAGGTTGTCAAGTTTACCAAGTTCACGCTTGATTGTAAGAAGGTCAGTAAGCGTCTGTGTAGGATGGTTATGTCCGCCGTCACCTGCATTGATTACGGGGATTCTGGTCTTCATTGAAGCAATTGTTGGTGCGCCTTCTTTGGGATGACGCATAGCAACGATATCAGCGTATCCTTCAACAACCTTAATAGTGTCAGAAACGCTTTCGCCCTTTGTTGCAGAAGAGGAACCTGCATCGGAAAATCCTAAAACATTTCCGCCGAGCTCATACATAGCTGCTTCAAAGCTGAGTCTTGTTCTCGTTGAGGGCTCAAAGAAGAGTGTTGCAAGCTTCTTATATCTGCATTTTTCTCTGTAATTATCAGGATTTGCAATGATGTCATTTGCCTTTTCAATAAGTGCATCAATTTCATCTGTCGTGAGGTCGAGAATGTCTATAAGGTCTTTCACATCTATCATCCTTTCTTAAAAATTTGTATTTTTTACAAATCAGCCTTTTATCCAGCTTTCATCTGAAGGATTGTTGCGGAACTTTATAAGACGCTCCTTATCCTCTGCCTTGATATAATTTTCGTTTGCAGCAACTTCAACAATTGTGTCAAAATCTGTAAGGCTTATGTTCTTTACATCTGCTGCTGCAAGTCTTTCAAGGCCTTTCTTCATTCCATATGTAAAGATTGAAGCAACACCTAAAACCTCAGCACCTGCTTCGCGGAGTGCTTCGACAACCTCAATTACGCTGCCGCCTGTTGAGATAAGGTCTTCGATAACAACAACCTTATCGCCTTTTTCAAGCTTACCTTCAATCTGATTCTGTCTGCCGTGGTCTTTTGCACCGCTGCGAACATAGCCCATAGGCATATCAAGAAGGTGCGCAGTTATTGCCGCGTGTGCAATACCTGCGGTAGAAGTACCCATAAGTACTTCTGCCTCGGGGTAGTGAGTTTTCACAACCTCTGCAAGTGATTTTTCAACATCGTTTCTTACCTCGGGTGCTGTAAGAGTAAGACGGTTATCACAGTAGATAGGGCTTTTTATACCGCTTGCCCATGTGAAAGGCTCGTCAGGGCTTAAAAATACTGCTTTGATTTTAAGTAAGTCTTTTGCAATTAATTCTTTCATATCTATTTATCCTTTCCTGATTAATCAACAAATTCTGCTACGCATCTTTCGTATGCTGCTACGGGGTCTTCAGCGGCAGTAATTGGTCTGCCTACAACAATATAGTCAGAGCCTGCATTCTTTGCCTTTTCAGGTGTCATAATTCTTACCTGATCGTCTGCTACGCTGTCTGCGAAACGAATACCCGGTGTTACTGTCACGAAATCCTTGCCGCAGACTTCTTTAACGCGAGCTGCCTCGTGAGGTGAGCATACTACACCGTCAAGTCCGCTTTCTGCTGCGCACTTTCCGTAGTGCTCAACAACCCTTGCAAGAGGCTCGTTTATAAGAAGGTCGTTTTTCATTCTTTCTTCGCTTGTAGAAGTAAGCTGTGTTACTGCAATCAAGATAGGGCGAGTTCCGTCTTCGCGCGTAAGTCCCTCGATTGCGGCAGTCATCATTTCCTTTGTGCCGAATGCGTGAAGGTTTGTCATATCTACATCAAGATTTGAGAGAACCTTCATTGATTTTTTAACTGTGTTAGGAATGTCGCAGAGCTTGAGGTCAAGGAAAATCTTGTGTCCCCTTTCCTTTACCAGCTTAACAATTGACGGACCTTCTGCATAGAAAAGCTCCATACCTATTTTTACAAACGGTTTTCTGCTTGCATTTTTGAACTTGTCCAAAAACTCCACAAGAGCCGCCTTTGAAGAAAAGTCGCATGCTACGATTACATCTTTACCCATTAATGTGCACCTCCGATAATACTTTCTAAACTATCAATTTTATATTTATCCATGGCTGCAGGAAGCCCCTCAATAATATTCTTACATGCATAAGGCTCGATAAGATTTGCCGCACCAACCTCAACAGCTGTTGCGCCTGCAAGCATCATTTCAATAACATCTTCAGCAGTTGTTACACCACCCATACCGATGATTGGGATGTTAATTGCTTCATATACCCTGTAAACCATGGAAACGGCTACGGGAAAAATTGCACTGCCTGAAAAACCGCCTGATTTATTAAACAGAATCGGTTTTTTGTCCCTTAAATTTATTCTCATACCCAAAAGTGTGTTTATCATCGCGATACCGTCCGCACCTGCTTCTTCGCAAGCCTTTGCAATTGAAACGATATCAGTAACATTGGGTGAAAGCTTCATATAAACAGGTTTTTTGGTAACACTTTTTACTGCGCGTGTGATTTCTGCTGCACTTTCAGCGCTTGTACCAAAGCTCATACCGCCGTGTTTTACATTGGGGCAGCTGATATTTACTTCGAGTATTCCGACCTCTTCCTGCTTGTCCATTTTTTCGCAGGTGTAGACATAGTCCTCAAGAGAAAATCCGCTGACATTTGCAACCGCCTTTTTGCTAAAGCATTTACGGAGTTTGGGAAGTTCCTCGGAAATAACTTTGTCAACACCGGGATTCTGAAGTCCCACGGCATTAAGCATTCCGCTTGAACATTCTGCAATTCTAGGAAGTGGGTTTCCGTAACGGGGGTCCTTCGTAGTTCCCTTGAGCGAAATACTTCCAAGTATATTTATGTCGTAATATTCCGCAAATTCATACCCGAAACCAAATGTGCCGCTGGCAGGAATGATAGGGTTATCAAGCACAAGTCCGCTTAAATTTACACTTAATCTGCCCATTTTACTTCCTCCTTTTCAAGCACGGGACCGTCTTTGCAGATACGCTTGTTTCCGTAAAGCGTTTCACAGGTACATCCCATACACGCACCGAATCCGCAACCCATACGCGCTTCAAAGCTGAGTTGTCCGCTTGTAGTGGTGTTGTCATAAAGTGCTTTGAGCATCATTTCAGGTCCGCATGTGTAAAAATATGTATAATCAAGACCTTTGATTGCATCTGTTACAAATCCCTTTATTCCATAACTGCCATCTGCAGTAGCAACGATTGTTTTAATCCCAAGAGCCTTGAATTCTTCTTCATAGAAAACTTCGCTTTTTTTATTAAAGCCGAGCACAACTGTAGGTGTTACGCCCTTCTTAATAAGTTCTATTGCAAGCATATACATCGGAGGAACACCTGCTCCGCCGCCGATAAGAAGTGGCTTGTCCCCACTTTTAGAAAGCTCATAGCCGTTGCCGAGTCCTGTAAGGATGTCAAGCTCCTCACCCTCTGTCATATTTGCCATAACCTCTGTACCCTTGCCAACAACCTTGTAAATGATTGTAAGTATATCATCCTTGCTGTTACATACAGAAATAGGTCTGCGCAGGAAAAATCCGTCAAGCTTGATATTTACAAATTGTCCGGGACGGGTAATATCCGTGCAGTCACCTTGTAGAACCATTTCGTATGTGATGTCTGCAAGTTTTTTATTTGAAACTATCTTGAAAATACTTTGTTTCACAGTATCATTCCTTCCAAACTAAATTGCCGTTTGCAAATGTCATTTTGCATTTTGCAAAAACCTTTTCACCCTTAAACGGTGTGCTTCTTCCCATCGACAAAAATTCATCCGGATTGATTTTATATTCTTCATCAAGATTAAAGACAGTAAAATCCGCCTTCTCGCCCACCTTAATTTCTCCTTTGCCAAGCGCAAAGCGATTTCTCGGGTTTTTGCTCATAAGATTAATAAGATGCATAAGTGTCATCTTACCTGTTTTTACAAAGTGTGTATACATAAGTGAAAACGCAGTTTCGATACCAACCACACCCATCATGCTTTTTTCAAGGCCTTTTCCCTTTTCCTCCGCACTGTGCGGTGCATGGTCGGTGGCAATCATTTCGATTGTTCCGTCAAGTACTGCTTTGATAAGAGCCTCTCTGTCCTCGATGCTTCCGAGTGGAGGATTCATCTTAAATCTGCCATCTTCCTGCAAATCATTTTCGGTAAATATAAGATAATGAGGTGCAGTTTCCGCTGTAACATCCACTCCGCGTGATTTCGCCTCACGGATAAGATTTACGCTTTCCTTTGTTGATACATGGCAGATGTGATATTTACACCCCGTTTTTTCAGCAAGTTTAATATCACGCTCAACCATTTTCCATTCGCTTTCAGGAACTATTCCGCGGTGTCCGTGAGCACGGCTGTATTCTCCTTCACGGATATATCCGCTGTTAAGAAGCTCATTCACCTCGCAATGAGCCGAAATGATCTGTCCATACTTTTTCACAAGGTTCATCGCCTCTTCTATCATAGCATCGCTTTGTACACCGTGTCCGTCATCGGAAAAGCCGACTGCAATCGGAGAAAGCGCAGCTATATCAGAAAGCACCTCTCCATTTTCCCCTACGGTAAGGGCACCAAAAGGATGAACCCCTATCAAAGCATCTCGCTCTATTATGTCAAGCTGAGCCTTGATATTCTCTACACAGTCAGGAACAGGATTAAGGTTTGGCATGGTGCAAACATCTGTAAATCCACCGTGCGCACAGGCAAGGGTTCCGGACTTAATTGTTTCTTTATATGAAAAACCCGGTTCTCGCAAATGTACATGAACATCAGCAAAACCGGGGAAAATATAACAATTATTAAAATCAAAAACCTCAGCTGTAACGAAATCGCCACTGCCTGCAGAAACAACTATCCCGTTGTCAATATATAAATCAGTTTTTTGAAAACCATTTTCAGTTAAAACTGTTGCATTTTTGATAGCGTACTGCATGTTGTCCTCCTATGTTTTATTTCTAAAGTATTATAACATATTAACATATAAGTGTCAATTATTTTTATGAGTTATTTGACACAAAAAACACTTGATTTTAGAGATGTATTGTTGTATAATAGTCAAGTATCAAAACAAATATCTGCGGATATGGCGGAATTGGTAGCTTCGAACCCGAGTGCTGCCAGTGGCAGATGCCACGAGGGTGAGAAGGTGCAGCGGTCGAAATCTTGGATTTCGGGCACCGCAAACTGTCTCGCGAGCGCGTCTTGCCAATATCGCCTACATTACTAATTCAATTTAATACAAAATATGCGGATATGGCGGAATTGGCAGACGCGTACGGTTCAGGTCCGTATGAGAGCAATTTCATGCAGGTTCAAGTCCTGTTATCCGCACCATAAGCACGACTTTTTCAGTCGTGCTTTTCTTTTACTCAAAAACACCTACAAACCCCATTATATAGCCATTTGAGAGCACCAAACTATAACGAACTTATAACGGTGGTTATGCTTTGAATACTGTTTGATAGGCAACATTTAGGCAACATTTAGGCAACATTGACAACCGCGCACACAGAAAATAATGCT